>NZ_DATMGM010000001.1:0-1588 GCF_035555455.1 Pelagibacterium sp.
CCGAGCCATAGGCCGGCGTGCCGGGCGGCAGGGCAAGCCCCTGCCCAAGCACGATAATCGTGCCGGGATCGGCATTATCCTGAGCCTGAACAGGTGTGATGACAAGGGCGGAGCCAGCCGCCAGAAGGGCGAAACGAAACAACGGTGAAATTATGCGCGGTCCATGCATCAGAAATATCCCCCAACAGTGTCGAGCACGCCCGCCTCCAAAAACCGACGCAGGGCAGTCGCGCGCACGCGCTCTGCCCCCGCCAGGCCAAGCCGGTGCGTAGCATCCCGGAATGTCATTGATGACGAACGCTGCCCCACTAGAAATCGACGATCAACTGGCCCGCAAGCTTGCGGGGCGCACTATACCGAAAGGCATTGCTGCTCACGGAATCCCATCCGAAGTTGTTCAACGCATTGGCCAGCTGCAACCGAAAGACTACCGGGTTACTGCCGAGCTTGAAACGATAACGGGTGCCGATGTCGATGATCGTTCGGCCGGGAATACGCACGATATTGTCAATATCACCGAACTGTGGCCCTTGTTCCTGCACCCCTATGTCAAATGACAAGGCCGGGAAGGTGAGCGGACGATAATCGACATTGGCGATTAAAATGCGTCCCGATGTTCCGACCGGCCGTTGCCCGATCAAGCCGTTATCGACTTCCGCCCCCATCAGCGTGGCATCCAGCAACACGGCTCCCGCAACGACGCTGACGCCTGAGAACGGAGAGCCGCTGAGCGACAATTCGACACCTCGATGCTCAACCATGCCCAGCTTGCGAAAATGGCTGACCCGGTCGAGCCCGTAATAGGGTTTGGTGATCCGAAACAAGCCGGCCACCACCGCCATGTGGCTGGACAGGTTCCACTGGATACCGCCGTCAATCTGGCGGGTTACGATTGCGGGCGGCGCCTCGTTGCGATTGATCGCGTTTTCCGGCGCAATGTCGCTTTCTTCCAGCCCTCGGGCGGCGCCGCCGTAAAGTTTGAAACGGGGCATCACGTCGATAGCCGTCGCGATGCTGTATAGCCAGGGGGCCGCCCGCGACGTCGGCAGGCGAAGCGTCGGCGTTTCCACCTCCCGCCGATACCGGCTTTTCTGAAGACTGACATTGACCTCGCCAACGCCCCGCCAGGCCGCGCCATAGGCAGCCCCAACGGTCAGTTGCTCGACCTTGCTCTTCGTCTTTTCGCCAAAGCTGAATTCCGGCCGCGACACGAAGACCGCTTCGCCGAAGGCCGCAGGATTGAGTTGCAAGCGGTCCGATCCGCCATAACGGCGGCGCTGGGCCCGTCCACGCAACGAAACATCGATACTATGGCGAAAAACACCCGTGTCGAAACTGCGCAGCGCCCGAAATTCCCCACTCGTTGACCCGTTCTTGAGATCAGAATCCGCGATTACAGTCCGTGCGCCCGGAGTCCGGGCTACAGCGGCACGATAGAGCAGCGCATGGCCTTTCGGGGTAATTTCAGTGGATCGGAACAGGCCCCCACGCACATGCCAGCTCCCCAAGCTCGCCCGCCCTATAACGCCATAATTATAGCGATCACTTTCGGAGCTGGCCCAATCCTGACCGATGAAATGCCGCCGCC
>NZ_DATMGM010000002.1:0-10785 GCF_035555455.1 Pelagibacterium sp.
TTGGGGTGGCTCAGCGCACCCCTTCGTCCGGCCGCTTTGCAGCCACCTTTTCCCCCGGATGGGGAGAAGGGCGCGCACTTGGTGGAGGCTGGGGAAAGAGCGGGGGCGCTACCGGTTGCTGGTCCCGGCTCAAGGCCCGGGGGGCGCGAGGGGTGAGGCGCGGAGGCGTGGGAACACCGTGCCTACCGCACCCACAGTTGTCATCCCGGGCGAAGACCCGGGAACCAGTATGCTCACGTGCTGCGGATCGGGCGCGAGCGGTGCCGGTTGCTGCGTCCGGGAAGGGTGGCAAAATAGGCAGGCGGGGGTGGTGCTTGGGGCTCCACCCGTCCTCGGCCCTCCCCGTCAAGAGGAGGGTGAAGGGGCGCGGGGGCGGTGGCGGGGGCTTGGTTTTTGACCCTGCCGGTTACTGGATCCCGGATCAGGTCCGGGATGACGGGCAGAGTGTGGGATGGGGGGCCAGTCCGGTCGGGACCGGACTGGCAGAGCGCGTAGGGTTAGCGCGCGGGCTGGACCAGGTTGGCCAGCAGGCGGAACGCACCCGGGGTGAGTTTGTCGAGCTGGTGGTGCAGCACGAGGCTCGTGTGGGTGTGGCGGCCTTCGCCGATTTCCGCTGACAGCAGGCTGCCCTCAAGCGGGTCTTCGCCAGGATCGCTCATGGCCAGCAGCGGCTTGTAGTCGCTGCCCCACTCGGACGCGAAGTAGAGGCCACGCTCCTTGTCCCAATTCGCCCAGTCATCGGGACCGATGACGTTGGGGTAGTTGAGCAGCGGATGGTCGGGCTCCAGAATCGTCACGTCCGAATTGGCGTCGGTGACCCGGTAGCGGATCGACGGCGAACCGATCTGCAGGAAGGCCGGGGGCACGGTCTCGGGATTCCAGCCGTCGGACGGACGGTGGTAGAGCGTGACCAGGTGACCGCCCTCGCGGACCCAATCGTGCAGACGGCCAAGCGACGCCTGAAGATCGGGGCGACGCCCGAAGGCGAAGATGCCGACCACAATGGTCTTGAGATTGCGGAACGCACCGGTTTCCATCGCCTCGGGGGTCAATTCGACCACATCGAGACCCAGACGGCGCATCCACAGGCCGACATTGTCGTTTCCGCCGGACACATAGCCGACGCGACGCTCATCCGGCAGCTTGGCCCCAACAGCCTGAACCGGCACCGACACCGTGGTGGGAACCACCGACCGCCCGATATGGGGATAGGTGAAGGTGTTGATCTGATAGGCGGTTTCGCCCAGCAGAGACGGTTCGAGGTTGAAGCGCGACTGCTCAAGATCGTCCGGAGGCGTGAGCGCGTAGGTGCCCGACTGCTCGGACGCCCGATCCGTTTCCGCGATATCCCAGCCTTCCGGGGCCGTCATATCGAGGTCGGTGAGCTCGGCACCGGTGACGGTGGCCGTGAGTTCCACGGGCTCAAGGGCCTCGGTGGTGTTGAACACGATGGCATCGGGTTCGAGCGACAGCGAAGCCTTGGGGAGAACGCGCAGGGCGTCTTCAAGATCGACATCGACCACCGCGGTGCGACCGCCGATGGCAAGCGAGACGCGCACGAACGCATCGCCATTGCCGCCCAGCGGGTCGAACTGCTCCATGAGCGGGTTTGTGTAGGCGGCATCGGCGCTGACCGAAACCGTATCCTCGGAGGCGGTGAGACCGTCGCGGGCGATGATCTCGACGCCTTCGACGGCAACGGCATCCGGGCCGTCAACGAGGGTCTTGATGACGATCTCGTCACCGGGGGTGACATCGCCGCCCTCGGTATAGGCACGAATCTGCACACCGGCAGCAGCGGCCAGCACCTGGTCGATCTCCATGACCTTGCGATCAAGGCGATGGGCGACCTGGGCCCGCAGCTCTTCAGGCAGATTGGCACGGGCCATATCGATGGCTTCGCCGACCTTGCCAATCTTGTCGAGCACCACAACCGGATCGCCGTAATCGGCGATGGCTTCGTCGATCAGCCCCTGGGCTTCGCGCAGGGCTTCGGCTGCATCTGACGGCATGCCGCCCAATTCGGCAATGTGGCCGACGGTGGCAATCAGGCCCTCGCGGATGTCGTCCTCGGCCTGGCCGGCCTGGCCGCCACCGGCGACGCGCGCCAGGTTCAGCTCCCACTCGGTCTGGGGCTCGGGACGCCAGCGGCCCATGCCTTGAGTGAGGTGGCAGCGGCGGGACCACTCGCCCATCTGCGGGAAGGTGGCACCGGAGATCGCATCGCGCTCGGGAGCCTTGACCACCAGGGTGACCGGCGGGGGCGGGACTTCGTCGTCATAAACGCCGCCGCCACCACCATAGGCCGGCAGGTAGATTTTCGGCACATCCCAGGTGTCGAGGCCGGAGGCGAGCTGATCAGCATACTGGCTGGAATCGCCCGAAAGTTCGGCAGACACGAAGGTCGCGACGTTGGCGGCGCGGTGATGGCCGTGCTGCCCCGGAACATCGAGGAAGCAGTTCATGATGATGTCGGGCTTGTAGGCGCGGAAGGCCCAGGTCATGCGCTCGACGACCTTTTCGCGGCCCCAGCGGTCGATGGTGGCGTCCGGGTCCTTGGAGAAGCCGAAATCGTGCACGCTGTCTTCGTGGCCGAAGCTACCGAAAGCCAGCGCGGCATCGAGGGAGCGCGAGGCTTCCTGCATTTCGCGGGTGCGCAGCACGCCCAGCACCGAACCGCGCTCGGGGCCGATCGAGTTCTGGCCGCCCTCACCACGGGTAATGCAATAGAGCACCGGGTGAATGCCATAGACGTGACGCAGCGCGGCCAGCATGCCGGAGGGCTCGTCGTCCGGGTGGGCGCCGGTGGTCATGATGGTGAGGGTCGAGGTCAGCCGCTCAAGACGGCGATAAAGGGTGACCAGGGCGGGCTCTTGCCGCTGCTGGGCGATCAGGTCCAGATCGCTCAGGGGCGCAGCCCAGGCGGGGATATGCGTTGCCGCATAGGCCGCCGGCAAGGACGCAATAAACATGCGCCGGGAAATCTTGTTCATGGATAATACCTGCCTTTGTAGAACTACACGAAGGTCCGCCAGGCGCAGACCGCTTCCGGGTCTTTGCGCCCGATGCAGGAACTATGCGGCTCAAATTAGAATAACACAAGTGTGTTACCTTATAATTCGCGGAGGGGTGTGGCGGGGGGACAATTTCCGCGCCTGTGCGGTGAGAGAGCATGGCAGGTGGGGTGTTCTGGCTGCTTGCCTTGGCGGGGCGGGAGTGCGGCGCGCCCCTCACGTCAGCCCCCTTCCCTCAAAAAAAGAGGGGGGCGGTTGGGAGAATGTCGGCATTTGTCCGCAGAGTCGTCCCGGGCGGAGACCCGGGAATCAGTATGCTCAAGTGCTGCGGATCGGGCGTTGACGCTGCGGCTGGTGAAGAGGCGGGGCGGGCGATCGCAGTGAGGGCGCTGGAAGCGGAGCGCGGAGGATACTGGATCCCGGATCAAAGTCCGGGATGACAGCGCTGGGGATGTGGGGTGCGGGGTATTCTGGCTGCTTGCCTTGGCGGCTTGGGCGGGCTCGGCGGCCAGGCCGTAGCAAAAGGCCGTCCGGGGGATGCCGGGCGGCCTGGGGCCTCGCGTTGATCCGAAGCGGATTGGCGCGTGAATTCCGGACGTGTTCGGCAAGGGAGAGGGAAAGAAAGCCCTTGCCGGACACGATACGCGGGAATTATTGCGCGGCGGGGGCCTCAGCGTCCGCACCGGCCGAGCTCACGGCGGCCAGCTCTTCTTCCGAAAGCTCGCCATTGCCATCGGTATCGTAGCTGGCAAATTGATCCTCGGTCACATCAGGCAGGGCAACCTGAAGTTCCTCGAAGCTGATGCTGCCGTTCATGTCGGTGTCGAGGGTTGCGAAATCGAGATCTTGGGCGAGAGCCGCTCCCGACAGCGAAAGGCCGATGACGGAAGCAATGGCAACAAGAGTCCTATTCATTTCAGTCTCCTCTTTGTGAGATCGGGCAACCGAAAGGATTGCCGCGGAAACCCGGTGGGGTAACCGTTCCTTAACGCTAACCACCCAGATGGCGGAGATGCGTCGAAAAAAGGGAAATCCGGTGACATTTTCGGGAGTTTGTCGGGAAAGCAGGGGCGCGGAGGGGTCTGGCGGCTTGCGTTGGCGGATTGTGGGGGCGCAGCGGCCCCTCATCCCCGGCCCTTCTCCCCGGGGGAGAAGGGGGCGGTTGGGGGTGAGGTTGGCGTTTGTCCGCAGAGTCATCCCGCGCGGAGACCCGGGAACCAGCAGGCTCAAGTGCTGCGGAGCGAGCGTTGAGGCTGCGGAAGCTCGGTTTTGGGGATTTGGAGGTGGCAGCCTCGGGGATGGCCTTGATCAGGTCCGGGATGACAGCGCGGGGGTTGTGGGGCGCGGGGGGGGTCTGGCGGCTTGCTTTGGGGGATTGTGGGGACGGAGCGCACCCCTCACCCCGGCCCTTCTCCCCCGAGGGAGAAGGGGGCGGTTGGGGGTGAGGTTGGCGCTTTCGGTTCAATGCGGGCTTGGCCCAGGCTACCCTTCTCCCCTTGAGGGAGAAGGTGGCCGCGAAGCGGTCGGATGAGGGGGCGCTGCGTTTGGACTAGCGCCGGTGTGTGCGTGGAGGCTCAGCGCCCCTCTCTTCCGGGACCGCTCGGTTAGACGGCAGCGAGGGCCTGGTCGATGTCGGCGATGATGTCGTCGATGTCCTCGATGCCCACCGAAATCCGCACAAGGTCCTCGGAGACGCCGGCGGCGGCGAGTTCTTCGGGGTTGAGCTGGCGGTGGGTCGTCGTGGCCGGGTGGCAGGCCAGGGATTTGGCGTCGCCGATATTGACCAGACGATAGATCATCTTGAGGCCGTCGATGAACTTGCCGCCTGCTTCACGGCCACCCTCGACGCCGAAGCTGACGATGCCCGAAGCCTTGCCCTGATACAGACGGTCACAAACCGCCTTGTAGGGGCTGGAGTCGAGCGCGGCGTAGTTCACCCAGCGTACCTTGGGGTGGTTTTCGAGGTATTGGGCCAGCGCAAGGGCGTTTTCGCAATGGCGCTGCATGCGCAGGCCAAGAGTTTCCAGACCCATCAGGATCAGGAACGCATTTTGCGGTGAGAGTGCCGCGCCGGTGTTGCGCAGCGGGGCTACGCGGGCGCGCCCGATATAGGCGGCAGCGCCGAGCGCCTCGGTGTAAACGACGCCGTGATAGGACGGATCGGGCTCATTGAGGATCGCAAAGCGCTCCTTGTGGGCGGCCCAGTCGAACTTGCCGGAATCGATGATGATGCCGCCGATGGAATTGCCGTGGCCGCCGATATATTTGGTCAGCGCATGCACGACGATATCGGCACCCAGATCAAACGGCCGGCACAGATAGGGGGTGGCGACGGTGTTGTCGACGATCAGCGGTACGCCGTGGCGATGGGCCACTTCGGCCAGCTTTTCGATATCGACAAGATTGCCGGCGGGGTTGCCGATCGACTCGCAGAACACTGCCTTGGTGTTCTCGTCGAACAGCTTTTCCAGCGCGTCGTAATCGTCGCCGGGGGCCATGCGCACCTCGATGCCCTGACGGGGCAGCGCGTGGGCGAACAGATTGTAGGTGCCACCATAGAGCTGGCTGACCGAGACGATGTTATCGCCGACACCGGCAATGGTCTGGATGGCATAGGTGATCGCGGCCATGCCCGAAGCCACCGCCAGCGCGCCAATGCCGCCTTCCATCGCCGCCATGCGCTCTTCCAGCACATTGCTGGTGGGGTTCATGATGCGGGTATAGATGTTGCCGGGCACCTTGAGGTCGAACAGATCGGCACCGTGCTGGGTGTCATCGAACGTGTAGGACGTGGTCTGGTAAATGGGCACGGCAGCCGACTTGGTGGTCGGTTCAGGCGTGTAGCCGTGATGCAGGGCGATGGTATCGAGCTTCATATGAACACCTCCGGAGAATCTGGCAGGACCTTACTGCATTTCCCCGTTCATCGGGGACCGGGAAACAGGAAATGTTTCTCAATTATCGCGCTTGCGGAGACATAATTGTCCGGCAAGCCGCGAACAGCCGGATTTTGCCGCCAGTCAGCGCTTTCATAGCGCAAAATCGAAGGTGTTGCAGAGAGGGCTGGAAACGCTTTTTTCCCGGCGCATGACCTGTTGGGATCGCGTCATGCGCCGGGGTTTGAAAGCTGACAGCGTCAAATGACGCCGAGGGCGATCATGGCTTCGGCCACCGAGACAAAGCCGGCGATATTGGCCCCGGCCACATAGCGACCGGGCAAGCCATATTCCTCGGCGGTATTGGCACACCGGGCGTGGATGTCCTTCATGATCTCTTCGAGACGCAGTTCTGTCTGCTCGAACGACCAGGAATCCCGCGAAGCGTTCTGCTGCATTTCCAGCGCGCTGGTGGTGACCCCACCGGCATTGGTGGCCTTGCCCGGCCCGAACAGCACGTCGGCATCCTCGAACAGATGCACCGCCTCGGGTGTACAGGGCATGTTGGCCCCCTCACCCACCGCGATCACGCCATTGGCGATCAGCGTGCGGGCATCGCGCCCGGTGAGCTCGTTCTGGGTGGCAGCGGGAATGGCGATGTCGCAGGGCACATCCCAGATGGCGCCCTTGGAGGAGAAATGCGCGCCATTGCCCTTCAATTCGGCATATTTGGAAATGCGGCCCCGGCGGTTTTCCTTGATCTCCTTGATCAGGGCGAGATCGAGACCACCCTCGTCGACAACATAGCCACCCGAATCCGAACAGGCGACGACGATGCCGCCGAGTTCCTGCACCTTTTCGATGGTGTAGATGGCCACATTGCCCGAGCCGGAGACGACCACGCGGCGACCAGCAAAATCCTTGTCGCGGGTGCGCAGCATTTCGGAGATGAAATAGACCGCGCCGTACCCGGTGGCCTCGCGACGTACGCGCGAGCCGCCCCACGCAAGACCCTTGCCGGTGAGGACGCCGGATTCATAGCGGTTGGTCATGCGCTTGTACTGGCCGAACATATAGCCGATCTCGCGCTGGCCAACGCCGATATCGCCAGCGGGAACGTCGGTGTATTCGCCCACATGGCGGCTGAGCTCGACCATGTAGGACTGGCAAAAGCGCATGATTTCCATTTCCGAACGCCCCTTGGGGTCGAAATCGGAGCCACCCTTGCCACCGCCGATCGGCATGCCGGTCAGGGCGTTCTTGAACACCTGCTCGAAGCCGAGGAATTTGACGATGCCCAGATTAACGCTGGGATGGAAGCGCAGGCCGCCCTTGTAGGGCCCGAGCGCCGAATTGAACTGGACGCGGAAACCGCGGTTGATCTGGACGTTGCCGGCGTCATCGATCCACGGCACGCGGAAAATGATCTGTCGCTCGGGCTCGCACAGCCTTTCGAGCAGGCCAGCCTCGGCATAATGGGGATGTTTGGCCACGACCGGCCCCAGACAATCCAGCACTTCGCGAACTGCCTGATGGAACTCAGCCTCACCGGGATTGCGCCGCAGAACCTCGGCATAAACCGGGCCGAGGACATCGCCTGTTGCACTCATGGAGGTATCTGCTTTCTGTTTCGATGGTCCGTGCCCCGCGACACGGCAGGAATATTTTTAGCATCGAAAACCGGGAATAGGTCAATACCCCTTCCGTATTTTTTGCGGAGGTTTCCGTCGATTTCTGATGACGGAAAATGCTCGGACCCCGGAAGGGTTCCAGCAGGGCGCGCAGGCAGCGGGCGTGGGGAAATCAGGCGGCGGAGGGGCCGGGATCGTCGTCGAAGGGATGGGGCGGCTGGGGTTCGGGGGCGGCCGGGCCCAGATCGTCGCGGCTGGAGACGACGCGCAGGCCCATGCGGGGGCCCCGGCGCTTGTGCTCGGCCTCGGGCTGGAGCAGCACAGCGACGATGGTGAGCGGACCGGCTTCGCCAGCAATATCGACGCTGGCGCCGACCGAAAGACCCAGCATGGCAAGGCCGCGGGGGTTGGCGAGGGACATATGACCGCTGGCGGAATCAAACAGCTGGTCGGAAACGACAATGGCATCCTGGGACGGGGCATCGCCGATGCGGAAGCGGACGCGGGAGCCAAGGGTCACCACATCGGGGGCGAGATGTTCGGCAGGAACGATGCGGACCTTCTCCAGCTTGCGGCGCAGGGCGATCGCCAGGGGCTCATCGCCCACCATGCGCCCGAGCATGGACTGGAGGACGTCGAGATCACGCGGGGTGATGCGGGGTGCAGGGTCGGTGCGCATCGCGAGGTCCTTTTGCCGCGAAAACAACAGTGAACACACGGCCACCCTGCCCGATGCGGACAGGGTGGCCCAGAGCGCCTGAACCAGATCAGGTGGCTTCCGGGCTCACAGCCTCGGCGGCCTCCTGGCTGACCTTGACCACGGTGAGCGAGAGCGAGCGGCCATCGCGGGCCTTCCAGGGAATGGACTGCCCCTCGGACAGGCCGATCAGCGCCGCGCCGATCGGGGTCATGACCGAGACTTTATCCTCGGAAATATTGGCATCGCTGGGCCAGACCAACTGGTAGGTGCGGTCGAACCCGTCGGTGGTCGAGAACGAAACCTTCGAGCCCAGCCGCACGACATCGGCGGGCAGCTTCTTCTGGGCAACGACACGGGCCCGCTCCAGCTCGGTGAGCAGTTGGTCACCAACCTCGGCCATCGGTCCGGACAAGCCGTTGGCCATGGTCATGAGACGCTCATGATCCTCGGACCCGATAACCAGACGCGGGAGACGCCCAGATTTTTTTGCAGCTTGTGTCATTGTCGCACACGATCCTGTCCAGCTTTGCAGCCGGGCTGTAAATGGTGAAATTGAGATGCGCCGTGGACGCGGGTGATCTGAGGAGAGGATCGAAGCGCTCTCCCGAAGCCCGGAAGGCGCATACGGCCGAGCTTCGGGCTACAGTCCTGTGACAGGCTGCCCCTTGAGCATTCGCAATACTGTCAAAAGCGCTCGGATCGTCATGACTCGAACCTAGTTCATCCGTGCGAAAAGTCAAGATGAATGGGCGCGAAGGCCCGGATGACAGGGCTTACAAGGAGTCGATACCGACACCGGATCAGGCGAATACGCAGTGTTGGGCGATTGACTTCGCCGGGTTCGGGGCTACGCTCTGCCCGGGTTCCCCTGACGGGGAAGAGGAGGCGGGCAAAGGGCCCGCCGGGGGGAGGCGACGCTGTGGCGCGTCATATCCTGACAATTGCCGCCGATTTCGCCCGCGCGGACGAAGCGGCGAATGAGAAGGCGGTGCTGGTGGCCATCGCTCGCCGGATTGCGATCGCGCAGCCCTGGCTGGACGCGGCGGACGTGCTGGCGCGGCTGGCGGCGCGCGAGCGGCTGGGAACCACGGCTATCGGAGGCGGGATCGCCCTGCCCCACGCGTTCATCGGCGCGGCGCGCTATCCGCTGCTCCAGATCACCCCGTTGCGGCGCGAGATCGGCTATGGCGCGCCGGATGGCCGGGGGGTGGATCTGTTCCTCACCCTTATCGGCGCCAAGAGCGACTGGCACCTGATCGGCAATCTGATCCCGCGTCTCGCCGGACTGGCCGAGTTGCCGGAGGTGAAATCAGCCCTTGGCCTGGCGCTGACAATAAGGGATGCTGGAGCAGCGCTCGCCGCAATCGATGTCGCCATCGCCGCCCCTGCCGACCCGGAAGGCCACATTCCTCTCTCATGACTTCGTTGCCTCTCCCATGACTGCGTTGCGCACCTCGGCTGCTGCCGTTTTTCTCCTGCTGATCCTGGCGCTGGGCCACACGATCTCGAACCTCGTGCGGACCATGCCGGCGGTGTCGGCGGACGTGATCGCCACCGATCTGGCGATCGCGCCGGCGGATGTGGCGGCGCTGACCGGGCTCTATCATCTGGGCTTTGCGCTGGGGCAGATTCCCGTGGGGGTGGCGCTCGACCGGTATGGGGTGCGGCCTGTCTCGATGGTGCTGCTGCTGATCGTGGCCATAGGGGCGCTGGGGACGGCTTTCGTCAGCGATAGCCTTGGGTTCGGTTTCACCCAGTTCGTCCTGGGGCTGGGATGTTCGGGAATGCTGCTGTGCCCGCTGACCTATGCGGCCAAGACCCAGGACGGGCCAAGCTTTGCCCTGTGGTCGGCGCTGGTGCTGGCGGTGGGCAATAGCGGCATGGTGCTTTCGGCGAGCCCGCTCGCCTATGTGATCGACGGCTGGGGCTGGCGGGTGGCGTTCGCGGTGCCCTGCGGCATGGCGCTGGCGGTGACCGGCGCGGTATGGCTGCGCCTGCGGGATGACAAGCCCGCTTCGTGCGCAGCAATGCCAATTATCGCCGAGGTGCGGGAGGTGGTGCGGATCGGGGTGTCGCCGGCACTGCGGGGCGTTGTGGCACTATCGCTGGTCTCGTTCGCCGTGATGATCGGCATCAGGGGCGTGTGGGCCGGACCATGGCTGATGGAAGACAAGGGGCTGGGCCGGATCGAGGCTGCCAACGCCATCCTGCTGCTGACCGTGATGCTGATCGTCATGCCGATGGTGGTGAGCGTGATCGAGCGCCGGGTAGGCCATGCGGGGCGACTGCTGGTGGGCGGGCATGTGCTGGCGGGACTGTGCCTTGTCGCCCTGCCGCTGGGAACCGGATTGGCCGTGGGCTATGACGTGGCGCTGCTGGCGGCGTTCGGAGCGTTCATCTCGGTGCAGCCGCTGCTGTTTGCCATGGGACGGCATTCGGTAACCACGCAGAATGCGGGCAAGGCACTGTCAGCGGTCAATCTCGCCTTTTTTACCGGGGCTGCGATCGTCCAGGTGCTGTCGTCGCCGGTGGCGGCATGGTGGGGAACCGGCGGGGTGATCGTG
>NZ_DATMGM010000003.1:0-39571 GCF_035555455.1 Pelagibacterium sp.
CTGCCGCACCCGCAAGCCACCACAGGTCGAACAGAGCGTGGACGCGACCTGGTGGGAGTCGCTCGATGAGATGCTGGCCCATGTCGATATCGTCTCGCTCCACACCCCCCACACCCGGGCAACGTTCAACATCCTTTCCGCCGACCGGCTGCGGCAGATGAAACCAGGAGCCTTTCTGGTCAATATTTCCCGCCCCGAACTGGTCGATGAGGCCATGTTGGCTCAAATGGTTGAAACCGGACACCTATCGGGGGCGGCGCTTGATGTGTTTGAACGCGGACGGGGCGTCAATCCGCGTCTTCTCCAGCTGGCGCGCGCCCATAAGGTGATTCTCACCCCGCACATGGGATCGGCTACGCTGGAAGCGCGGATCGAGACCGGGGAGACCGTGATCGTCAACATCCGCACCTTTCTCGATGGACACACGCCCCCGCACCGGGTTCTGCCCGAAGGCAGCTCAACAATCTGAGCATCATGCGTCGCTTATCAGGCCTGCCGCTCCCTAAGCTGCTCCGCCACTTTCTTGTGCTGCTCGATGCCGGCCCCATCGGTCCCAAAATCCTCAAGCTCGAACAGTTGGCGGATTTCGAACCGGTCCTGATCGTGGGCGATCGGGCATTTGGCCACCCAATCGATCGCTTCTTGCAAGGATGAGCAGTTCCAGAGCCAGTAGCCGGCGATCACTTCCTTGATTTCGGCGAACGGGCCATCGGTCACGAGCGCTTTGCCATCAACCACCGTGACCCGAGCGCCCATTGACGTCGGCTTGAGGCCTGCACCGTCCAAAAGAATGCCCGCCTCGACCAATTGCTCGTTGTATTGGCCCATGGCGAGCAACAACGACTCCTCGGGCTCTACTCCGGCTTCGCTATCTTGTGATGCCTTGATCATTATCATGAAACGCATTGCCATCTCCTGTTCTGCGCTGTCGTGGGCCCATAGGACGGATGATGCCGCTCGCATCCGACATCGAACAGAAAAATCGCTCGCGCACACAAAAAAGCCCGGCACTCTGGGGAGTGCCGGGCAAAATGTTTGGCGTAGAAACTGTGCCGATTACTCGGCAGCGTCTTCCTTGGCCTTTTCCTTGCCGGTCGACTGATCGACGACCTTCATGGAGAGGCGGACCTTGCCGCGCTCGTCGAAGCCGAGCAGCTTGACCCAGACCTTGTCGCCTTCCTTGACCACATCGGTGGTCTTGCCGACGCGCTCGTCGGCCAGTTGGGAAATGTGAACAAGGCCGTCCTTGGCACCGAAGAAGTTCACAAACGCACCGAAATCGGCGGTTTTGACCACGGTGCCCTGGTAGATTTCGCCCACTTCAGGCTCATCGGTGATCGACTTGATCCACTTGATAGCCGCGTCGATCTGCTTGCCGTCTGAGGACGAAACCTTGACGGTGCCATCGTCTTCGATGTTGACCTTGGCGCCGGTCTTTTCGACGATTTCGCGGATCACCTTGCCGCCGGTGCCGATCACTTCGCGGATCTTGTCGGTCGGAATCTTGATGGTTTCGATGCGCGGAGCAAATTCGCCCACTTCAGACCGGGCGGTGTCGATGGCCTTGGCCATCTCGCCGAGGATGAAGTTGCGACCGTTGCGGGCCTGGCCCAGCGCGATCTCCATGATCTGCTCGGTGATGCCGGCGATCTTGATGTCCATCTGCAGGCTGGTGACACCATCGGCGGTACCGGCCACCTTGAAGTCCATGTCGCCAAGGTGATCTTCATCACCGAGGATGTCGGACAAGACAGCGAACTTCTCGCCTTCGAGGATCAGGCCCATGGCAATGCCGGCGACGGCCTTTTTCATGGGAACGCCTGCGTCCATCAGCGCCAGCGAGGTGCCGCAGACAGTCGCCATGGACGACGATCCGTTGGACTCGGTGATTTCCGCAACGACACGCAGGGTGTAGGGGAATTCCTCGGCGCTGGGCCGGACCGGATTGATGGCGCGCCAGGCCAGCTTGCCGTGCCCGATCTCACGACGTCCGGGCGAGCCCATGCGACCGGCTTCACCCACCGAATAAGGCGGGAAGTTATAGTGCAGCAGGAAGTTCTGCTTGTAGGTGCCTTCGAGCGAATCGATGAACTGTTCGTCGTCGGCCGTGCCAAGAGTTGCCACAACCAGCGCTTGGGTTTCACCGCGGGTGAAAAGCGCCGACCCGTGGGTGCGCGGCAGAACGCCGACTTCGGCAACGATGGGACGCACGGTTTCGAGGTCGCGACCATCGATGCGGGTCTTGGTGTCAAGGATATTCCAGCGCACAACCTTGCCCTGGAGCGACTTGAACACAGCGCCGACCTGTTCAGGGGTGTAGCGCGGCTCGCTGTCTTCGGGGAAAAAGTGTGCCTTGACCTTGGCCTTGGCAGCATCGACCGCCGTATAGCGGGTCTGCTTGTCGGTGTTCTTGTAGGCGTCGCGCAACTCGGCTTCGATAAAGCCCAGCATTTCCGCTTCCAGCTCGCTCACGTCCTCGGGTTCGAATTCGCGCGGGTCCTTGGCAGCCAGCTCGGCCAGCTTGATGATCGCCTCGATGACCTTCTGGCTCTGGGCGTGACCGAACATCACGGCACCGAGCATCACCTCCTCAGACAGCTCCTGAGCTTCGGACTCCACCATGAGCACGGCGTCGGCAGTACCGGCCATGATCAGGTCGAGCTTGGAATCATCACGCTGGTCGATCGGCGTATTAAGCACATATTCGCCATCGATATAGCCGACGCGGGCCGCGCCGATCGGGCCCATGAAGGGGATGCCCGAAATGGTTAGTGCAGCGGAAGCCGCGATCATGGCCAGAACGTCAGGCTGGTTCTCAAGATCGTGCTGGAGCACGGTGATGATGACCTGGGTTTCGTTCTTGTAGCCTGCCGGAAACAGGGGCCGGATCGGGCGGTCGATGAGACGCGAGGTGAGGGTTTCCGCCTCGGTGGGGCGGCCTTCACGCTTGAAATACCCGCCAGGAATCTTGCCGGCGGCAAAGTACTTTTCCTGGTAGTTGACGGTCAGCGGGAAGAAATCGATGCCCGCTTTGGGTTCTTTGGCGGATACGACAGTGGCGAGGACGACGGTTTCGCCCAGCGTTGCCAGCACGGCGCCATCGGCCTGACGGGCGATCTTGCCGGTTTCAAGCGTCAGAGCTTGTCCGCCCCAGTCGAGTTCTACTTTGTGGTGGTCGAAATTGATGGTCATAGGGTGTTCCTTTTCGAGCGTCCGGCTTGCTACGCGCTCAGAAGCGGCATGGGCAACGCCGGTTGCGTTGCGCCGGAAGCGCCCTTAGTCACGGAACATGGACAAGACGGCGAGAGGCTCGGGCGCGCGGTGCGCGGGCTGAGCCTCCGGCGATCCTGCCATGCCCCAGAGGGGCGCGCCCGGCAGGGGCCGCCGGACATTTACGTCCGGCAATGTGGTGCGGGGCTGACGCAACCGCCAGCCCCGCACCAGTTCGAAACAATCAGCGGCGGATGCCGAGCCGTGCAATCAGGCTCTGGTACCGCGCTTCGTCGCCGCGCTTGACGTAGTCGAGCAGCGAACGACGGGTCGAAACAAGCTTCAGAAGCCCGCGGCGGGAGTGGTTGTCCTTGCCGTGGGTCTTGAAGTGCTCGGTCAGGTTGTTGATGCGTTCAGTCAGAATGGCGACCTGAACTTCCGGAGAGCCAGTGTCTCCGGCCTTGGTCGCATATTCTTCGATCAGCGCTGTCTTGCGCTCAGGAGTAATCGACATCGGAAGTATCCTTTCAAAACAAGGAATTAAATGACGCCAAAACCGGGATGTCGTCCAGGAATGGCCAAGTGTGAACAAAACGCGCAGCGTTCCGCTGGCGCTCATATAAGGGATCAGGGGTTAAAAGAGAAGTTCTTTCTCGTTTGGCTGGTCAGGCCTCGGGTCGAAGCTCGTCATGGGCCGGGGTATCACGGTCGGGATCGATCTGGTCGAGAGGGATGGAAAACACCCACTCGATGCCATCCTTGTGGACCAACCGCTCCACATCGGCCTTGAGAGCTCCGGCAACCATGGTTTCAAGCACCACCGAGCCGAACCCCTTATGGTCCGAGGGGAGGGCAAAATCAGGCACACTCTCGCGCCACACCAGATGCAGCCTGCCACCGCCCGCCCGGTTCCAGTGCACGGTCAGCTTGCCGCCCTCACGCGAGAACGCGCCATATTTGGCAGCATTGGTTGCCAGTTCATGGGCCGCCATGCCCAGAACCTGCGCGGCCTGAACGTTGAGATAGACGTTGGCGCCGGTCTTGATCACGCGCGAGGGGTCTTCGGGCCGAAACGGATCGATCTGGGTGCGCAACAGATCGCGCAGGCCAATCCCCTGCGTTCCGTGGGCGAGCAGCAGATCGGTCGAGCGGGCCAGGCCATAGAGGCGCTTCTGGAAGTTATCTACGAATTTTTCGACGTTCTCGGCCCCGCGCGCCGTTTGCTTGGCCATAGCCGAAATCACGGTCAGCTGGTTCTTGGACCGGTGAGCTACCTCCCGCATCAGAAACCGGGCTTCGGTTTCGGCCTGGCGGCGCTTGGCACCCGCATCGGCCAGCGACTGGGAGACAGCGGCAAGCTCCAAGACGGGATAGGGCGCGGGCGCGATGGCTTCTCCCGCCCCCATGGCACGGGCCTGGCGGGCCAGTCCACGCACCGAGGACGCGATCTGGCGGGCAATCAGCGCCGCAGCGCCTGCCGCCAGCCCCACAATCCCCACCGCTCCGGCCAGCAGCCACAGCAACGTTGTCCGCAAGGGTTCGGTGACAACCCATTCGGGAGCCCAAGCCACAACATACCAGCCGGTCAGAATCGAATGCTGAGTAATGGTCTTATAGTCTTCGCCCTCAATGGCGAGGTCGCGCCAGCGCATGGAGGTGCCCGGCCCCTCGCGCAACGGTATGAAAAACGCTTCGCCGATATTTGCCGAGTCCTGCGACGCGGCCAGGACCCGGTTTCGCGAATCAACGAGCGCAACGTGCCAGCCCGTCGGCAGTTCACGAGTCAGCAGCGCATTGGAGAGCGATGAAGCGCTCTGGGTGAGAATGACCAGTTGGGCAGGCTCGATTCCAGGCCGTTTGCGCACGACGTTGAACACATAATCCTGTGCAACCTGGCCGAAGAACACATCGGAAATCACCGCATCGGGCGTCTGCAAGGACCGACGCGATGCTTCGATTTCCGACAATCCGGGCAGAGGGGTGCCGAAATCCACGCGCGTGTTGAGAAGCTGGTTGAAATCGGCGTCGGCCAGAATCATGTGCGCCCCGGTCCCGGACAGGGCATTGCGGGCGTGATCGTGAAACTGGGCAAGATCGCCGGCATTGAGCGCCTCGATGCTCATCAGCACCCGCTGCGTGGTGATCATGCCCGAAATTTCGCGCTCAACCGCCTGGACCACAGACCGCGTGGTCGCGACAGTGAAGGTCTGGACGATCTCTTCCTGAGCGATGTTGTAGCGGGACAAGAGCACGGCAGTGAACGCCGTGGACGGCAGCACGACCACTGCAATGAGAAAGGCGAGATAGTAAATGATGGGAATCGATCGGGGCGCGCCGATCGGCTCGTCCGGCCCCGCAGGATCAGACAGATCAGGTCCGTTTTGGGAAGCGGAGATAGACATGGACGAGTGGCCGATCCCTGTGGATGATCAAACCTTTAGCCAATCGCGCCAGATGGGTAAAGACCGGAGGGACGTTCCGATCAGGCCAAAATCACGCGCCGGGGCTTGAACTGGCCGTGCTCCACATATCCCAGCGCCACCGCCTCACCACGCAGGCTGGCCCAGGCCTGTTCCATTTCCACGGGGGCGTCGCGACCGGTGAGCAGAACCGGGTTGCCCAGACGCAGTGTTGCCGCCTGACGCGCATCGATGCGGATTTCCGGCACGTTGGTGAGCCCGGCAGCGACCGGGAGCAGCAGCGCATCACGTCCGGCCTCGTCGCCGCCCTCAACGGTTTCGAGCGTGATGGCGTCGGCGTCGGTAAAGCTGCCGACCCTGGCCCTGTGCAGCGCCCCCACATGTCCTCTGGTGCCCAGCGCCTCGGCGATATCGCGGGCCAGCGCCCGCACATAGGTTCCCTTGGAGCACGTCACCGACAGACGGGACCGCTCTTGGCCGTGGGAGATGACCTCCAGCGCGTCAATCTCGACCTGACGCGGCGGCATCACCGGGCGCTCGCCAGCCCGTGCCAGATCATAGGCGCGCTCGCCTCCGATCCGGATGGCCGAAAACGCCGGAGGAATTTGGGTGATCACACCCGAAAAGCGCGGCAGGATCGCGTCGAGTGCCGCCCGGTCGGGGCGGACGTCGGAGGTCTCGGTCGCCTCGCCTTCCACGTCATCGGTGGTCGTGGCGATGCCCCAGACGATATCGAAATGATAGACCTTGATGCCGTCCTGCACGGCAGGAACCGTCTTGGTGGCCTCGCCAAAGGCAATCGGCAGGATTCCGGTGGCAAGCGGATCGAGGGTGCCGGCATGTCCGGCCTTTTTGGCGCCATACAGCCAACGCAACTTGCCCACCGCTTCGGTCGAGCTCATATCGTAAGGCTTGTTGAACACAAGCCAGCCTGAAAGGTCACGTCTGGCGCGTTTCTTGGGGGCGTCGCTCACCGAATAATCCTAAATCTCGTCGTCTTCGCCATCGCGCGGACCGAGGTCCCGCTGGACGCGGTCCGACCGCAACAGTTCATCGATCCGTCCGTATTCATCGAACGTCACGTCCACGTAAAAGCGGAACTGAGGCGCGTATTTAAGGTCCAGCGCGGGGGCAATACGCCCGCGAATGAACCTGGCATGCGCGTTGAGCGCGCTGGCCACCGCCTCGGCGTTCTCGCCGCCCAGTGGCATGATATAGACATTGGCCAGCTTGAGATCGGGCGTCATGCGCACCTCGGGCACCGTGACGGTCACGGTTTCGAGCAGCGGATCGATGATCTCGCCACGCTGAAGCAGCGCTGCAATTTCGTGGCGCACCCGTTCACCGACGCGAAGCATGCGCTGGGAGGGTGCCGATATGGATGCCTTTTTGACCATCTGTGCGCAATAGGCTGCAAACGGAGCCGCGTCAATCGCGCTCGTTCGGCCCAATCGCCGCGTGCCCCTCACGATAGGTGGGATGAAGCAGCTCATAGCCGAGGGCGGCCTTGATCTTTGCGTTGGAAACCCGCCGGTTTCCCGAATAAAAGCTGCGCGCCATCGGCGACAGGTCGGCCTCGGCAAAAGCAATCTCCGGCGGGGGCGCTGCGCCCATGAGGGACGCAGCGTGCGCGATAACGTCTTGAGGCGGCGCGGGCTCATCGTCGCTGACGTTGAACGTGCCCTCAACACCACCCAGAGCCGCCCGCGCGGTGATCGCCGCGATATCATCGACATGAATGCGGTTGAACACCTGGCCGGGCTTGTGGATGCGGCGGGCCGTGCCGTTGCGCAGCTTGTCGAAAGGGGAACGGCCCGGACCGTAAATGCCGGCGAGGCGCAGAATGGCGAGGGGGATATGTTTTTCCTCTGCCAGCGCGCGCCAGGCGTCTTCCGCTTCGACCCGATAGCGGTTTCGTGCCGAAAGCGGGGCGGGGGGAGCCGTTTCATCGATCCATTGCCCCCCGGCGTCGCCATAGACCCCGATGGTGGAATAATATCCGATCCAGCGCAGATTTGGAGCGGCAAGGATATCGGCGCGGTGCTGGCGCAGCACAGGGTCGCCTTCCGGGCCCGGGGCGATCGAGATCAGCAGATGGGTGGCGGCCGCCAGATCGGCGCGCAGCGTTGCACCCGGAATGATGCCGTCAAAGATGTGCGCCGCAATATCCCGGGCTTGCAGGGCCTCGCGTTTTTGATCGGCGCGCGTTGTCGCAGCGACGGCGCATTCGGCCTGGGTCCTCAAAGCCGCAATGGTAGCGGAGGCCGAATAGCCCGCGCCGAAAATGAAAAGATTCACAGTGTCCATTCGGCATTCACCTCCGGCTCGGATTCTTCGGTCATGGTCGCCGCCCGCATCGCGGCGGCTTCGCTCTCGGAGACAAGCTGGCGCGTTGCCCAGACAGCCATGCCACGCACCAAGGCGTGCTCATGGCGGAGCAGACGGGTGATGGCAGGCAGATAGGTCCGGTCTTTCGAATTCCCGGCCGCGACGAGACAATTGCGCAAGAACCGCGCCGAGCCGAGCCGCTTGACCGGAGTTCGGGCGAAAAAATTGCGGAAATCGGCGTCGGTAAGCTCCAGCATGTCGCCCAATCGCGCGGTGCGAATCGCCTCCTGCGCCGCCAGCTTGGCATCGCTGGTACGGCGGGCGAACTTGTTCCACGGGCAGACGGCCAAGCAGTCGTCACAGCCGAAAACCCTGTTGCCCATGGGACGGCGGAATCCGAGCGGAATCTGCCCTTTGTGCTCGACCGAATAATAGGCAAGGCATTTGCGTGCATCGAGCTGGAACGGCGCCGGAAACGCATCGGTGGGGCAGATATCGAGACACCGGGTACAGGACCCGCAGCTTTCCTTGTGCGGCGTATCCGCGGGAAGCTCCGCGGTGGTAAAGATCGCGCCCAGAAACAGCCACGACCCGGCCTTTCGCGAGACCACGACCGAGTGTTTGCCCTGCCAGCCAAGGCCGGCCGCCTCGGCGAGCGGCTTTTCCATCACCGGGGCCGTGTCGACGAAAACCTTGACCTCGGCCCCGGTGCGCCGGGCCAGAAGCCCAGCCAGGTCCTTGAGACGCCCCTTGAGCACATCGTGATAATCCCGCCGCTGGGCATAAACGGACACATTGGCCAGGTGTGGATCAGCGAGCCGGGTCATCGGATCTTCAGACGGGCCGTAGTTGAGGCCGACCATGATGATCGAGCGTACATCGGACCAAAGCGCGGCGGGAGCCTTGCGGCGTTCCCCGGTCTCCTCCATCCACACCATCCCCGCGTGCCAACCTTTTTCAAGGGCGGCCTTCAGCTTTGCGGGGAGATCGGGTCGGGCATTTGCGGTGGTAACCCCGAGACTGTCAAAGCCCAGATCCTGCGCACGGGCGCGCAATTGGGATAGGATTTTGTCGCCGTCAGCGGTCAAAAATCAAGATCCACATAGGTCGAGGACGCCGGCATGCCCACCACCCGATCTGCCAGCAAGGGCCGGAAGGCGGGGCGGGATTTGATTCGCGCATACCAGTCCTTGATGTCCCCAGCCTTTTCCCAGGCGATATCGCCCATGTAGTCGAGCACCGAGATGTGGGACGCGAGGGCGAAATCGGCAAGCGTCAGCGTATCCCCGGCCAACCAGCGGCGGGTGGCGAGCAACCAGGAAAAATATCCCAGATGCTCGGCCAGATTGGCCTTGGCGATGCGGATCACCGAGGGCTCGGGGGCGCCAGAGCGCAAATCGCGCTTGATCAGCTTTTCTTCCAGCAGATAGGTGGTGACTTCCGGGCCGAGCTTTAACAGCACCCATTCGAGCAGACGCCAGACCTCGATCTTTTCCGTGGCGTTTTCAGGCAAAAGCGCTTCGACGTGACCGTCAGGGCCAAAATTGCCTTCAATATGGGCAATGCAGGCCAGCACACCCACCACCGGCGGAAACGGCTCGTCAAGCAGCACCGGAACGGCGGCGGCAGGGTTGATTTCAAGAAAATCCGGGTCGCGCCGCCACGGCGCCACTTCCACGAGGTCGACGTCAATCCCGTATTCGGCAAACATCAGGCGGATGAGGCGGGAGGCGGGATCGAGCTTATGGTGCAAAAGCTGGGGCATGAACCAATCGTACCTGATGCGCAGCCCGATCCGAATGGCCCGGCGCCGCGTGTAACCTCAACAAGCGATCCGTCATGTTTTCGGATCCATCGAAGCACCAGTTGGCAAACGGCCAACACGGGCTTTTTCGGTCCGGACGAACCATAAATCAAGAGACCGCACAGGCTGGGCCGCAATCAAGGTGTTTTTGTGCTCACCTGCGGCCAATGCCCGTCATTTGCGTTGCGCGGTCAACGATCGGTTAACCGCGTCAGCCTCACCCGCTGATCAACGGGCTCGCATGGCGCTCGAACTCACCATTCTTGCGGAAGCGCCACAAATAGGTCGGCAGGATAGCGTCAAGCGTCGTTGGCACGATGCCAAAGGCCGCCAGCGTACGCTTATCAGTGTTGGCCGTGTCCGACACCACATTGTCGATACCGAGCTGGACCACCTGATCGGGCGTAAGCAGCGGGCGCGGCAACAGGCCGACGACAGCGGCGAGCGGTTTGGCCACCGCGAGCGGCAGAGGCAGGACCGGGCGCTTGCGCCGGGTTTCCTCCAATACGCGCTCAATCACGTCGCGCATGGTAACAATCTCGGGCCCGCCCAATTCGTATGTCTTGCCGGAAGGGACCTTTCCTTCGGCGGCCATGACGATGGCAGCGGCAACGTCGCCTACATAGACAGGCTGCAGGCGGGTATCGGCCCCAATCAACGGCATGATCGGGAGCATTCTGGCTAAAGTGCCGAATCGGTTGAAGAAATCGTCATCCGGCCCAAAAACCAGCGATGGGCGCAGGATCGTCGCCGACGCAAAGCTCTTGATGACCTCCGCCTCGGCCCGGGCCTTGGCGCGCTGATAGGCCGATGGCGAGTTCTCGCTGGCTCCGAGGGCCGAGACATGGACCAGAGTGGTCACGCCGGCGGCCTTGGCCAATTCCGCCACGGTGCTCGCGCCCTCGACATGCACGGTCCGGAAACGTTGCCCGCCCCGTTCATTGAGGATGCCAACCAGATTGATGACAATATCTGCGCCCCGAACCGCGGACGCCACCGAATCAGGATAACGCAGATTGGCCTGCACCGGCTGCACCTGCCCCGGAAAACCAAACATGCGGACGTGTCCGGCCAGATCCGGTCGCCGAACCGCCACCCTGACGGCATAGCCCAGCCGCGCCAGGTTTTGGGTGACCTGCGTCCCGATAAAGCCCGAGCCGCCAAATATGGTCACAAGTTTTCGTGCTTTTTGGGTCATCCGATATCCGCACTGAACCAATTATCGTCAACACGCCCGTTCTAGCCGCAGGTCCTCCCGCTGGCAATCGGCCTCGGCAAGACCAAAAGGCATGGGACCAACCTCCACGGCCTTAAAACCCACAATACGACCGAGACGCGACCTCTCGTTTCCATGGTGCGGATACCTAAAACCGGTTCATGTCGGTTTCAGGCAGCAGAACGCATTGACAAAGCTTCGGGGGGCCTCTAAAGCGTGGCCCCGTTGCCCAGATGGCGGAATTGGTAGACGCGCCAGCTTCAGGTGCTGGTTCCCGCAAGGGAGTGGAAGTTCGAGTCTTCTTCTGGGCACCATCCTCTTTGAATCAGAGGATGTCTTTGGTGGATGGATGTGTTTCCATTGTCACCGCACAGCCCGCCTCCGATGATATATTCGACTTGCGTCTGAAACGGATGGGACCCGGGCAATGGCGGAAAATGCGTTTGTTTCATGGGTGTGCCGGCTTGCCCACAGGGTACGGATCGGGCACTGGCCGGACATCGAAAATCCCCGCAGCTTCAATGAAAAGATTATGGCGTTCAAGCTTTTGCAGCGGGACGCCTCCTATGCACCCTATGTCGATAAGGTCGCTGTAAAGCCCATAGTTGCAAGCCTGCTGGGTGAAGACTGGGTCGTCCCCACGCTCTGGCACGGCACGAGTCTTCCCCAACGTCGCAGCTGGCCCCTGCCTTATGTGCTCAAGGCCAACAATTCGTCGGGCCGAAATCTCTTCGTGCGCAATGCCGATGAGGAAGACTGGCCCAAGATCGAACGTCGCGCAAAGCGCTGGCTCGAAACGCCCCACCCCCGCTTCAAAGGCGAATGGCTTTACACCCAGATCAAGCCCCAACTGCTTGTCGAGCCGTTGATGGGCGACGGAAGTCTGCCCGCAGATTACAAATTCTATGTCTTCGAGGGGCGCGTTCAGCTGATCGAGCATGTCTCGCAACGCGATACGCGTTACCTGTGCAAACTGCTTGATCGCGATTGGCAGGCGGTCGAGGGAACAATCCGCAATCGTGAAAACCCGCAAGAGGTTCCGCGCCCCGAAAAACTCGATGAACTGGTGTGGGCCGCGGAGCGGTTGGGCGCTGGGTTCGATTTTGTGCGGGTGGACCTGTATCTGGTGTCTGGAAAGCCTTATTTCGGTGAATTGACGTTTACGCCGAGCGCTGGCGTTGAGCGTTACCAGCCCTTGGCGCTCGATTACACATTGGGCGATTACTGGCCATGGCCCTCTCCGGCAAACTAGCTGGGCGCCCCACCGGCTTTGGTCTTTGCACCACAGAGCTCATTATGGCATCTACACGGGACGACATTGCCGCATCGGAAGCCCGATAAAGCCAAATTTTGCCGGCGCCTGCTGGCTAGAGACCAGGAACCACAATGAGCGTCAGACTTCATAAGGGCGACCTGCCCGATCTTACCCGCTATACTGGACGGCAAGTCGCCATCGACACCGAGACGATGGGGCTCAATCCGGCGCGCGACAGGCTGTGCGTGATCCAGCTGTCTCCCGGCGACGGCACCGCCGATATCGTGCAGATCCTGCCCGGACAGACCGATGCGCCCAATATCAAGACGCTGCTTGGCGACGAATCGGTGACCAAGCTGTTTCATTTCGCGCGCTTTGATATGGCGGCGCTTAACGCTGCGTTCGGGGTCATGCCGTCCCCTGTCTATTGCACCAAGATCGCGTCGCGCCTGGTCCGCACCTATACCGATCGCCATGGTCTCAAGGACCTCGCTCGCGAGTTGCTGGGTGTCGATCTGAGCAAGCAGCAGCAGAGTTCTGATTGGGGCGCCGAGACCCTGACCCAGGCACAGCTCGACTATGCCGCTTCGGACGTCCTGTATCTGCACGACCTGCGGCGTCATCTCGATCGCATGCTGGCCCGCGAAGATCGCTCCGCGCTGGCGCGAGAGTGTTTCGATTTTCTCCCCACCCGCGCCAGGCTCGATCTTTCAGGATGGCCGGAAATCGATATCTTCGCCCATAGCTGACGGACGCCCCGATGAGCGCACCTGCCGCCGGCATGCGATTGGACACTTATAACCGGTTCGCGCGTCACAACCGGCGGATCGGGGTCCTGCGCTGGGGAGTGCCTGTGATTGGTGTCATGTTTCTGTCGGTGCCCGTGATGCAACTGGCAGCGTCGATGGTCGCTGACAGCCTGCCGATCGAGGGGCTGCGCCTGGAAAACGACACGCTGGTGATCGAAGGACCGCGTTTTGAAGGCCGGACAGCGACCGGATCGAACTATTCGATGGACGCTGCCCGGGCCGAATCGCGCATTGGTGACCTCGATACCGCAGACCTCTACGATCTCACCATCGCCATCACCGACGATGCTGGCTACGACGCCACGGTACGGTTTTCATCGGCGGAGTGGACGATGAGCACACAGTATTTGCGCTCGAACGAAGATGTCGCGGTGGCCGATTCGACGGGCGCTTCCGGCATTCTGGCGGGCGTGGAGGTGGATTGGCCCGTCCAGCGGATCACTAGCGAAGGTCCGGTCCGCTTCAGCTTCGACTCCGGCGCCAGTCTTGTGGCCAGAACCATGGCCTATGACATGAATGCCGACTTGTGGCAGTTTACCAATGTCGATCTCGACATGGTTCCTCAACCCGACGCTGGGGAAACCCGCGATCCTTTTGCTGCGGAGTGACGACAATGATCCGGTTTGCCCTTGCCGCCCTGCTGGCCGCGTTTCTGGCCTTCCCCGCCCATGCGCAATCGACGGTCAGTGACCCGGCCGGCTTTGGCGGCCTTGCCGGGGAAGCCGGGGAACAGGTCAATGTCACGGCGGATGATCTGCGAATCGACGAAAACGAAAGCACGGCCCTGTTCTCGGGCAATGTGGTCATTGTTCAAGGCGCGATGGAATTGCATGCGCCCCAATTGCTGGCGGCGTATGGCGAGGGCGGCCCGTCCGATCTGCAAAATTTCCGCGCGTCAGGCGGCCGGGTCGATATGCTGTTTGACGACCAGACCGTGGAAGCCGACGAAGCCTTTTACGATTTCGGACAACGCATCCTCACATTTTCCGGTTCGGTGGTGGTGGTCAATCCGACCGGCACGGTCAATGCCGAGCGCCTGGTGATCGACACTCGCGCCGGCACATCGTCCTTTTCCTCGTCGGGCGGTGGCGGGCGCGTGACCAGCACCTTTACTCCGGCCGGCTGATGGCGGCGATCGATCAGACTGGCTGGCTCGTTGCGCACGGGCTGGCCAAGAGCTTCAAGAAACGTGCGGTGGTCAGGGACGTTTCGCTTGCGGTGCGGCGCGGCGAGGCGGTCGGACTGCTCGGCCCCAATGGCGCCGGCAAGACAACGGTTTTCACGATGATCATGGGGCTGGTGCGCCCCGATGCCGGGCAGGTGTTGCTCGATGGCCTGCCCATTACCCACCTTCCACTCTATCAGCGCGGGCGTCTGGGGATCGGCTATTTGCCGCAGGAGGCTTCGATCTTTCGCGGCCTGAGCGTCAAGGACAACGTTCTGGCGGTGCTTGAAGGCCACATCCGCAACAAGGCGGAACGCTATGCGCGGCTCGATGCGTTGCTGGCGGAGTTTTCGGTATCGCATTTGCGCGATGCGGACGCACTCGCCCTCTCAGGAGGGGAACGCCGCCGGGTGGAAATTGCCCGCGCCCTGGCCGCCGATCCGAAATTCATGCTGCTCGATGAACCGTTCGCCGGTGTCGATCCGATCGCGGTGGCCGATATCCAGGCGCTGGTGCGACAGCTGACAAAGCGCGGGATCGGGGTGCTGATCACCGACCATCAGGTGCGCGAGACCTTTTCGCTGGTCGACCGGGCCTATCTGATCCATGGCGGCAAGGTGATGATCCAGGGCCGGCCCGAGACGATCATGGCCGACCCGGACGCGCGACGCGTCTATCTGGGCGAAAGCTTCACCCTCTAACATTTGGCATGAAAATTGTATGTCCGCTTGTCGGACTCAAGCGAAGCGGCTAGGATTCGCGTAAAAGTGTAGTTCGAGCAGGAGCCTTGCTCATGGCCCTGACGCCCCGGCTGGATGTCCGGCAAACCCAGTCCCTGACCCTCACGCCACAACTGATGGCTTCCATCCGCCTGCTGCAACTGAGCCATCTCGAACTGAGCGCGTTCGTCGATGCAGAATTGCTGCGCAACCCCCTGCTCGAACACGCGGAGGGGGTTGACGCAGAAGCGGCGGGCGAACGCGAACACGAACCTCTCCCCGATAGCAGCGACACCGTCGATGTCGTCGACCACGCGCGCCAGTTGGGCAGCGCGCAGTCGATTGCCGATGGGCTCGACACTTCGGTCGCCGATGTTTTTCCCGAACAGGACGACAGTCGCCAATCCTCCGCGCCGTGGTCCGAGCGTACGGGCGGCGACACCTTTGGCGACGCTCCCGACATCGATCAGTATGTCGCGGCACAGACGACGCTGGCCAGTTACCTGGCCGAACAGGTCGCATTGATGCTCAAAGTTCCGCGCGAGCGCCTGATCGGGCGCTGCCTTATCGATAATCTCGACGAGCGCGGGTATCTTTTGGCAGATCTCGGCCTGATGGCCGAACAGCTCGGAACGACAGTCGCGGCAATCGAGGCGGTGTTGGCCAAGATTCAAGCGTGCGATCCGGTGGGGGTCTTTGCCCGCTCGCTTGCCGAATGCCTCTCGCTGCAATTGCGCGAACGCAACCGGCTCGACCCGATGATGGCGGCGCTGCTGGCCAATCTTGATCTGGTCGCCGTCCATGACCTCGTAGCATTGAGCAAGCGCATCGGCGCGACCCGCGAAGACATCGCCGACATGCTTGCCGAGCTGCGCGCCCTCGATCCCCGGCCCGGGCGGGCTTTTGACTTCGCGCCAGTGCAGGCCATCGTTCCCGACGTCCATGTGCGGCGCGCCAATGACCTGAGTTGGCAGATCGAGCTCAACGCCGACATTCTGCCCCGCGTTCTGGTCAATCGCACCTATTATGCCTCAGTGGTGGGCAAGACCCGCGATAGCGCTGAAAAAACCTTTCTGGTCGATTGCCTCAATACGGCAAACTGGCTGACCCGGAGCCTCGATCAGCGCGCCCAGACCATCTTGAAGGTGGCCACGGAAATTGTCCGGCAGCAGGACAGCTTTCTCAATCACGGCATCACCCATTTGCGACCGATGACTCTCAAGACGGTGGCCGCAGAAATCGGGATGCACGAATCGACAGTGTCGCGAGTCACGGCCAACAAATATATCGCCACGCCGCGCGGTCTGTTCGAAATGAAATATTTCTTCACAACGGCGCTCACTTCAGCCTCGGGGGGAGAGGATCACTCCGCCGAAGCGGTGCGCCATCGCATCCGGCAATTGGTGGATACGGAAACGCCCTCCGCCATCCTGTCCGACGATGCCATCGCGGCAATTTTAAAGCGCGAGCAGGGAATCGATATCGCACGGCGCACGGTTGCCAAATACCGTGAGGGGATGAATATCGGCTCGTCCGTGGTCCGGCGACGGCAGAAAAACGCGCAGATGGCCTGATCCCCTTGGGAAAATGGTCTATTGACCCTGAGAGGGGTTGCCCTCTACACAGTTTTCTTCATGTTCGGGTCACTCGCAAGGCGGGAACAAGATCCGCCAGTTTTGATCGGTTGCGTTTTCGCATCACAGGAAGGGATATCCCCTTCCAGCAGAAACACCGAAAACGCCCAGAGGGGAGTCCATGGCAGAGCGCGCCCATTCTTACGATTACGACCAGTTGCTGGCCTGTGGGCGCGGTGAATTATTCGGACCGGGAAATGCTCAATTGCCCTTGCCGCCGATGCTCATGTTCGACCGCATTACCCGGATCGACGATGATGGCGGCAGCTTTGGCAAAGGCCAGGTCCGCGCCGAACTCGACGTCACGCCGGACCTGTGGTTCTTCTCGTGCCATTTTCATGGCGACCCGGTGATGCCCGGATGCCTGGGTCTGGATGCCCTGTGGCAGATGACCGGCTTTTTCCTCGGATGGGGCGGATCGCCCGGGCGCGGACGTGCACTGGCCGGGGAGATCAAATTCACCGGACAGATCACCGACGACGTCAAGCACGTGGAATATGGCATCGATATCAAGCGGGTCATGCGCTCGAAGCTGACGCTGGGCATTGCCGATGGCTATGTTAAGGCCGACGGCAAGACCATTTATGAGGCCAAGGACCTGCGGGTCGGCCTTTTTACGGACATGGGTGCGCTCTAAAAAGGGCGGATCATTTGGCTGACAGACAAACCAAGAGGCATACATGAAGCGCGTTGTTGTCACCGGCATGGGGATCGTCTCCTCGATCGGGAACAATCTCGACGAGGTGCTCGATAGCCTCAAAATCGCCCGGCCCGGCATTTCCCGGGCGCAGGACTATGTCGATCTGGGTTTTCGCTGCCAGGTACATGGCGCGCCGAGCCTCGATCCGTTCGAAGTGCTGGACCGGCGGACGACCCGGTTCATGGCCAAAGGCGCGGCCTGGAACTATATCGCCATGGCCGAGGCCATTGCCCAGTCGGGTCTGGAAGAAAAAGACATCAAAAATCCCCGCACCGGGATTGTGATGGGATCAGGCGGCCCGTCCACGCGGGCGGTGGTGGAAGCTGCCGATATCACGCGCGAGCGGAAAAGCCCCAAGCGGATCGGGCCATTGGCCGTGCCCAAGGCCATGAGCTCGACGGCATCGGCGACCCTTGCCACCGCCTATGGCATCCTGGGCGTCAACTATTCCATCTCCTCTGCCTGTGCGACCTCCAAGCATTGCATCGGCAACGCCTATGAACAGATCCAGCTCGGCAAGCAGGATATCGTCTTTGCTGGCGGGCACGAGGACCTCGACTGGTCGATGTCGAACCTGTTCGACGCCATGGGCGCCATGAGCTCGAACTTCAACGACACGCCCGAGCGGGCGTCGCGCGCCTATGACCGGGACCGCGACGGTTTCGTCATTGCCGGTGGCGCTGGAGTGTTGGTGCTCGAAGAACTGGAGCATGCCAAGGCGCGCGGGGCCAATATCATCGCCGAGATTGTCGGCTATGGTGCGACTTCTGACGGTTTTGACATGGTCGCCCCGTCTGGCGAAGGCGCGGTGCGGTGCATGCGTATGGCGCTCGAAACGGTCAAGGCACCGGTCGATTACATCAATCCCCACGCCACCTCGACCCCGGTCGGGGACCGCAAGGAAATCGAGGCCCTGCGCGAAGTGTTCGGCAATGAGGACAACTGCCCGCCGCTATCGGCCACCAAGTCGCTGACCGGGCACTCGCTGGGCGCGACTGGGGTGCAGGAATGCATCTATTCGCTGTTGATGATGCAAAACCGCTTCATCTGCGAGAGCGCCAATATCGAGCATCTCGATCCCGAATTCGAGGACATGCCGATCCTGCGCCAGCGCCGCGATAACGTCGACCTGGGTGTGGTCCTGTCCAACAGTTTTGGCTTTGGCGGCACCAACGCAACGCTGGTCTTCAAGCACCCCGACGCCTGATCAGAAAACTCTACGGCTACAGACAGGGCATTTCAGCTTTTTCGAAAAGTTGGAATGCCCTAGCCGTATTCCATGATCCGGCTTTGTGCCGTACGGGCCGAATAGACCAGCAGGCGCCCCAGCAGGGGCTCTCCAAAACCGGCAATCATCTTGATGGCCTCATTGGCCATCATGGTCCCGATAATGCCCGGCAGCACGTTGAGCACGCCGGCCAGCTCGCAAGGCGGGCTGTCTTCCGGCATTGGATCAAGCGGGTAGAGCGCCTCGAAATCAGGCCAGGCTTTTCCGCTCTCGCGCAAAAGGAAAGGCGCCAGAACGGTAACCGATCCATCGAACTGCCCCAATGCACCGCTGACCAGTGGAACCTGGTTTTGGGCACAGATGCGGGCGATCAGACGTTTGGTCGGAAACCGGTCGGTACCTTCGATCGCCAGATCGACATCCCGCAACAGCTCCGCTCCGTTGAGGGTCGAGAAGGGCTGTGACACCGCTTCAACAACAAGCCCTGAATTGAGCGCTCCAACGAAGCGGGCAGCGGCTTCAGCCTTGGGCTGCCCCAGATCAGCTTCTGTGAAAATCACCTGTCGGGCAAGATTGGACAGGGCAACTGTGTCGGGATCGACGATCGTCAACCGCCCTATCCCAGCGCCGGCGAGATAGGCAATCACCGGTGCGCCCAGTCCGCCAGCACCGATCACCAGCACATGGGCCGCTGAGAGTTTCTGCTGTCCCACGCCGCCCATATCCTTGAGGACGATATGGCGGGCGTAACGGGCCGCTTGCGAAGCGGTGAGAGGCATGGGCGTCAGCGCTCTCCCACCGGCACCGCCATGAAGCGTCTATCCGGTCCCTCAAAGCCGTGCGACCAGACCGAGAGCACAGCAACGCTGGACGCATCGTCATAGGCTTCGAACGGATTGAAGATGCCGTAAAACTTGTATGTGATCACACAGCCGCGCGAGGCCGGCACCCGCGAATCGCGATAGATTTCGGCTGTCGCCCCCTCCGTCGTGCGCCGCATGGCAAACGCCATGGGATTGCCTTCAAAATACTCGCAATCGCGGGGTGAGGGCGCTTTGAAGATATCGATCTCCAACCCGTATTCGCCCTCCGTTCGGGCAAGGCCGTAGCTGGGAATGCCGTAGGAAATCTCCAGCCCGTCATCATCGAGAACACCGTCACCGCGCAAGGCAATGGGCAGGGCGGGACGAGAAATCTCAATTTTCTCCAATGCGCCCTCCGCCTGTGCGAGCGCTTGAGCCCGAACGTCTGGGAGTGAGGCCGTCTCGTCATCGATCCGCGCCTTGAAGGGCGAGCCAGCCGCAAAGCTGTCGCTATCGAGATCGATGATGAAAATCTCGGAATACGGAAAGCCCGATCCGTCCTGAATGCCGAACTGCTCGAAGGCGAAGAACTGTCCATCGGCCGAATAGCCCAACGCCGAGAACTGCGCGTTGTCCCCGGCCCAGACCACAGAAGACGCCAGCAGCCCAAACAGCAGGGTCAGGCTAACCGATCCCCGTCGAACCAAATCCACCAGAGCCACGTTCCGTCTCCTCAAGTGTGTCGGCTTCAGCAAGCGTCAGATCGGCAACCGCCGCGAACACCATCTGGGCAATCCGGTCACCTCGCCGGATTTCAAAGGGCGCGGTGCCGTGGTTGATCAGAACCACCTTGATCTCGCCGCGATAGTCCGCGTCCACGGTACCGGGCGCGTTGAGCACTGTAACGCCGAACTTTGCCGCCAGGCCAGAGCGGGGCCGCACCTGGGCTTCAAAACCGGCGGGAATCGCCAACGCGAACCCGCACGGCACCAGCGCCCACGCTCCCGGCGCAAGCGACAGCGCCTCCCCCTCGGGCAGTGCCGCAGCCAGATCGAACCCGGACGCGGATGCGCTCTGGCGCTGGGGCAGCGGCAAACCCACCCCATGTGCCAGCCATGTGAACCGCACCGTCACCGGCTATTTCTGCACAATGGCGTAAAGTTCGGCCGGCAGATCGAGATCGGAGCCAAACAGATCGACAAACGGGATTTCGAAGCTGGCCGACATGCCATCGGCAGCGATCTGCATATTGGTGTCGACGATCGGGCCGCCCATCACCGTCATGGTGATCGCATGGCCTTCAAACATCGAAGCGATCATCGCCTGAATCTGGACATCTTCAGCAGCGCCGGTGTCTTCAGCCAGGCTTTCGGCCAGATCGCCGGTAGGGAAGCTCACCCGCACCTGCCCGCCGCCGATAGCTTCGATCGACGGGCTTTCCCCATCTTCGGAATCAAACTGCAACTCGGCAAAGGGGCCCGATTCGATGACCGTGCATTCCATCACGTCGGGCTTTTCAGCCAGTTTGCCATCGGCACAGAAATCGTCTTCGTCTTCGGTCGATTGCGCCATCATCAGGTCGTACATGTCGCGCTTCATCGCGGTGACCATCGTGGCCTCCGCTTCGGCTTCGCTCTGGATGTCGACCGTCATCGACACGTCCATGCAAGCTGTCAGCATCAGGGCGAGTCCGCCGGCTCCGGCCAGGCGGGTCAGGGTCGAAATCATCATCGTCAAGCCTCGTGTTGTCCTCAACAGCGCTGGCTCCGGAGCCGGAGCAACCGCGTTGGGCGCACTGTGATTGCAAGAAAAGCGATTGGCAAGTGGCGCTTACGCTTCAGAAGAGAGCCGGACCGCAATTCGCTCGGCCAGCCGCGCGGCAACCGCCGTTTTGGACAGCGGCCCCCAGTCCTCGCTGCCCGCCGCGTCCAGAAACACGATATGGGTGTCCGAACCGCCAAAAATTCCGGTGCCGGGGCTGACATCATTGGCCAGCAGCCAGTCGCAGCCCTTGCGCGCCAGCTTTTCCCGCGCCTGAGTTTCCAGGTTCCCCGTCTCGGCGGCAAAGCCGATGACAAGGCTGGGGCGCTGTCCGGCGGGCAGTTGTGCAACCGAAGCGAGGATGTCCGGATTGGGCGTGAACTCCAGCGTGGGCGGGGTTGCCGCCGCATCCTTTTTGACCTTCACATCCGATGGGGCCGTGATGCGCCAATCGGCAACCGCTGCGGTGAAAATGGCGATCTCGGCCGGCAGCGCCGCATCCACTGCCGCCTTCATCTCCAGGGCTGTTTCCACCGGCACGATCTCGCAGCCAGCTGGCCGGGCATACTCAGCCGGCCCGGTGATGAACTTCACGCGCGCACCCAGTGCGGCGAGGGCTTCGGCGATCGCCGTGCCCTGTCGTCCCGATGAGGCATTGGAAATATAGCGCACGGGGTCGATCGGCTCCCGGGTCGGACCGGAGGTGACCACAGCCGTGCGGCCTTCGAGGGGGCGTGGTGCGCGGGAGCGGGCAAAATGATCGGCAATGGCCGCGAAAATCTCCTCGGGTTCGGCCAAACGGCCCGGCCCGAATTCGCCACACGCCATATCGCCTGCATCGGGACCGACAAAGGCCACGCCGTCCTCGCGCAAAAGCTCGATATTGCGGCGGGTCGAAGCCGCCTCCCACATGCGCACATTCATAGCCGGGGCCGCAAGGATGGGCGTCGTCGTGGCCAAAAGGCAGGTGGTGGCCAGATCGTCGGCCAGACCGTTGGCCATGCGCGCCAGAATATGGGCGGTAGCGGGCGCAACAACGATGAGATCGGCGGAGCGCGAGAGCTCGATATGGCCGATTTCGGTTTCACGGGTGAGATCGAACAGATCGGTGAGGGCAGGCCGCCCGCACAAGGTGGCGATGGTCAAAGGCGACACGAAATGGGTCGCCCCTTCGGTCAGGATCGCCTGCACGGTGCCGCCCGCCTTCTGGATCAACCGGATGAGATGGATGGACTTATAGGCGGCTATGCCACCGGAGATGATGAGCAGGATATGCTTGCCAGCTAGGGTCACAGGGCTGCTCCCAGATGAAGGGCGAGCGCAATAATCGCCAGCACGATGGTCAGAAGACTCGCCCATTTGAGCGTTTCGATCAACGGGTCCCTGCGGTCCTGACGGATCTGATCGGCCTCAAGGCGCGACAGAACCCTTTCGGCCCGCCGCCCAAGATCGGGCAACCGCCGCGCCAGGTCGACGGCTTCGTCCAAAGCCTCGCGCGCGATCTCGATCCGGCCCGTCGGCCCCACGGTGCGGCGCACCCAGGCCGATACCACCGGTTCAGCGGCGGTCCACATGTTGAATTGGGGATCGAGCTGGCGGGCAGTGCCCTCAACCAGCACCATGTTTTTTTGCAGTAGCACCAGTTCGGGGCGGGCGGCCATATCGAACAGTTCGGTGATCTCGATCAGTTGCGCCAACACCCGCGCCATTGAAATCTCATGGGCACCGCGCCCCACCAGAGGCTCGCCGATGGCGCGGATGGCCTGCGCAAAATCGTCGATGGTGTGAGTATCGGGCACATAGCCGATGTCGATGTGCAATTCGGCCACGCGGCGATAATTGCGGGTGATGAAGCCATAGAGGATTTCCGCCAGAAAGCGCTGTTCGCGCTTGCCGATCCGGCCCATGATGCCGAAATCGACGGCGATGATGCCGCCGGTGCGCGGGTCGGCAAAGAGATTCCCTGGGTGCATGTCGGCGTGGAAGAAGCCATCGCGGATGGCCTGCCGCAGAAAACTCCGGATCAGATCGGCGGCGAGTTTCTTGCGGTCGATGCCAGCGGCGTCGAGCCGGTCGATCTCGCGCACCGGAATAGCGTCGATCCAACTGGTGGTCAGCACCGAGCGGCTGGTCTGTTCCCAAAAGACGTCCGGGACAGCGAAATCGCCGTCCTCGCGCACGTTTTCAGCCAGCTCCGAAATGGCGGCGGCCTCCATGCGCAGGTCCATTTCAAGGGCGGCGGAACGGGCCAGCGCATCGACAACCTGCCGGCCATTGAAGCGCCGGGTCGAGGGCATGAAACGCTCGGCGATCCGGGCGAGGGCATAGAGCCCGTCGAGGTCACGGGCGAAGCGCTCGCGGATGCGGGGGCGCAAAAGCTTGATGGCGACGACCTGTTCCCGACCGCCGGTCACCAGACGCGCTCTATGCACCTGGGCGATGGACGCAGCAGCGAGGGGAGCGGAAATATCTTTCAGTTCCAGTGCCTTGTCGCCCAACGCCTCAGCGAGAAGGCCGGGCACCAGGGCCGGATCAAAGGGCGGCAGCGCGTCCTGCAGCGCGGTGAGATCGCTGGCCACTTCAAACCCGATGATGTCGCGGCGGGTGGCCAGCACCTGACCGAGTTTGACATAGACCGGCCCCAGCCGCGTCAGGGCATTGGCGAGGCGGGTGACGCGCCCGGTCTTGCGCACGTCGCGCTTCTCAATCAGCCGCGCCAGCCCGACAAGAACCTTGGCGGACGGGGGAATCGGCTGGTCTTCGGCCAGCGAGAACGCGCCTTCGCGGGCCAGAACAAACCCGGCCCGTGCCAGCCGTGCATAGGTCCCCAATCCCATGGTCAGAGCTTCCAGCCCCCGTGCAGCGCGGCGATGTTGCCCGACAGCGGAGTGTGGGTGACGCGAGAGAACCCGGCGGTTTCGAGCATGGAGGAAAACTGTTGCGGCTCGGGGAAGTTGCGGATCGAGTCGACGAGATAGCGGTAAGGCTGGGCGTCACCGGTCACCAGACTGCCCATGGGCGGGATGATATGGTCGGAAAACAGGTCGTACAGCCGGTCGAGACCCGGCAGGTCGACATGGGAAAATTCGAGCACCAGGATGCGGCCACCCCGGCGCAAAACCCGGAAAGCCTCGGCCAAGGCCTTGTCGATCCGGGGCACATTGCGGATGCCGAATGCGATGGTATAGGCGTCGAAGCTCTTGTCTTCAAAGGGCAATTCTTCGGCGTTGGCCTGAACGAACTGCGCATTGGCCCGGTAGCGCCAGCCCTTGGCCCGCTCGGCACCGACCGCCAGCATATCGGCGTTGATATCGGAGACCGTGACCTCGGCAAAGCCGTGGCTGGCGTTGAGGATGCGCATGGCGATATCCCCGGTGCCGCCGGCCATGTCGATCACCTTATAGGGGCGCGAACCGCTTCGGGGCGGGGCCAGCCGCGAGACCATCTGATCCTTCCAGAGCCGGTGGACGCCACCGCTCATGAGATCGTTCATCAGGTCGTAACGGGACGCAACCTTATGAAAAACCTCATCAACCAGTCCCTGCTTCTCGCCCAGCGGCACCGTGCGCGTGCCGAAATGGGTGGTGTGGGCGCTCTGGGTCATCGCCGCCTCTCTTGTTTGCGACCGGCCGGTCGGGTTATGGGCTGGGCTCGGTTATAACACAAGCACGACCCGCAAACATTGACCGAAAAATGTATGGACTTGCGTGAAATAAATGCCCGAATTGCCAGAAGTTGAAACGGTGCGTCGGGGCCTTGCCCCCTACATCGAATCCGCCCGCATCGAGCGGGTCGAATTGCGCCGTCCCGACCTGCGGTTTGCGTTTCCAGAGCGGTTCGCCGAACGCCTCAAAGGCCAGGCGATCACCCAGCTCAACCGCCGGGCAAAATATCTTGTGGCGACGCTCTCGGACGGCGCGAGCTGGTTGAGCCATCTGGGGATGACCGGCGCGTTTCTGGTGGACGACGCGACGCTCGCCGAGCCGAGCCGGATCGATCCGGGCGGAACGAGCGGCAAGCACGTCCATGTGGTGGCCCATCTGACGCACCCCGAGCGCGGGCCGGTCATCCTGCGCTATTCCGATCCGCGCCGATTCGGCTTCATGGACCTGTTTCCCGCCGGTGCGCCCAACCCCTATCTCGACACCCTCGGCCCGGAACCTTTGGGCAACGCGCTCGACGCCCCCTATCTTGCCGAGCGCCTGCGCGGGCGAAAGGGCCCGATCAAGGCGGTGCTGCTCGACCAGAGGGTGATTGCGGGGCTGGGCAATATCTATGTGTGCGAGGCGCTGTTTCTCACGGGAATCGATCCGCGCCGACCGGCCGGATCGCTGACCGGTGACGAGATCGAGCGGCTGGTGCCGACCATCCGGCAGGTCCTCACCGCAGCGATCGCGGCGGGTGGCTCGACGCTGAAGGATTTTTCCGGCGCCAACGGCCAGCCCGGCTATTTCCAGCACAATTTTGCCGTCTATGGCCATGAGGGCGAGCCCTGCCCGGTCTGCGCGACGCCGATTACTCGAATCGTCCAGTCCGGGCGCTCGACATTTCTGTGCCCCACCTGCCAGCACTGAGGGCGACCGCTTTGCCGGCGCGTGGATCGCTGAGAATTGTTGACTCACGGGCCGCCGCATTCTACAGAGCGGCCTTCACCGGGCAGGTCCGCCTGCCCCTTCCGGTTGCACTCGCCCCCAAGCGGGGGGAATTGAGCGCGCAAGGCACCAAACCGATCCGGCTTGACCGCCCATGAGCCAAGGGCTCAGGACCCAGGCCGGCGCCACGAGGAAAGACATGGCAAATACACCTTCGGCCATCAAGGCCGTCCGCAAGATCGAATCCCGCACCAAGACCAACATTGCGCGCCGCTCGCGCGTGCGCACCTTCCTGCGCAAGGTCGAGGAAGCGATCGCCACCGGCGACAAGGACGCAGCCGCCGCAGCGCTGCGCGCCGCCCAGCCCGAACTGCAGCGCGCCGCCGGCAAGGGCGTGTTCCACAAGAACATGGCCAATCGCAAGATTTCCCGTCTCGCGCAGCGCATCAAGGCGCTCGGCGCCTGATTTCGCCTATCGGCCCGATCGAGTATCGGGTTTGAGAACAAGTTTCCAAGGCCCCCGCAAGGGGGCCTTTTGCTTGTCCGGCCCACGACTGATTCTCATGACAATTCCGACATCGCCCTGTCATTTTAGCGAGCCGAACGGCGCTGGGCGGGCGGGGCGGAAAAAATAATCCGATGGGACTCAAGACGGACCGATCGCGATTCCGTGTTGAGTCCCATACCCTTAATTTTCCGCAACCAGCCGGGCCCCTCCGCCCTTTCGCCGCAAGTGACGAGTCAAGCTCGAATTTGAAAAAAAGGACGGTTGTGCGCAAAAATTTGGCTGTCTAAAATGCCCCCGTTGGATCAGAAAGAGGGCGGCGACGGACCAGTCTAACGCCACCCTCCCAGGGCAAGCCGGGGAAACAGAATGCATAAGCTGAATCACGTACGGCTTCTGACGAGTCGCTACACTGATTTGACTTTATATTCGCATCGACTGGCTGCCGCGTAAGCTGACAAAGACGGGATTCCGTCTTTTTCTTTGGCGCCTTGCGCCGATTTCAATTTGTAACAACAGGGTTCTGCACAAGATCATCTTGTGCAGCGTCGTAAACTATTGTCCCGACCAACGGGACACAATGGGGAAACAGGGGTGTCGCCGGGGGCAGGCGGCACGTTGAAGGAAAGAGGCAAAACCAATGGATTCGATGGCGGCAGCGGATCGCGCGGCATGGGAGACAGCCGGGAAAAAGGCGGGCGCGGCCCCGCGCAACTCTGCAAAGACAAGCAAAGGGGACACCACGATGACCATGGACACCGATCAGGTCTGGCTCCGCGCCCGGGCGCGGCTTCGGGCAGCGGTGGGCGAGGACATCTTCACCTCCTGGTTCGCGCGGCTCGAACTGGAAGAGGTGGTCGGGGACCTGGCCCATCTTTCGGTGCCGACCCGGTTCCTGTGTTCCTGGATCCAGTCCAACTATGTCGAAAAGATCCTCGAAGCGTTCCGCCACGAGGACGAGTCCATTGGCCGGCTGCACGTCACCGTGCGGGTGACGGGACAGGCGCGGCCCCGACTGGTGAGCTCTGCCGATCCGGTGGTCGAAGCCGACGCCGCCGCGCCGGTGCTCGAAGCGCGCCCGTCCCCGGCGCTGGCAGCGGTGCAACCTTCGGGCGGGTTGCGGGCCGATGCGCTGTCGGGCTCGGCGCTCGACCGCAAGCTGACCTTTGACAGTTTTGTCGCCGGTGGCGCCAACGAAATGGCGCTCGGGGTGGCCCGGCAGGTGGCTTCGGCCGCCGCCAACAATGTGGTGACCTTCAACCCGGTCTATATCCATTCCTCGGTGGGGCTGGGCAAGACGCACCTTCTGAACGCCATCGCCTGGGCGGCGGGGGCCTCGGACACCGCGCGCAACATTGTCTATCTGACCGCCGACCATTTCATGTATCACTTCATCACGGCGGTGAAGAGCCAGTCGGCGCTGGCCTTCAAGGAATGGCTGCGGCGCATCGACCTTTTGCTGATCGACGACATGCAGTTCCTGCAGGGCAAATCGGCCACCGAATTCGGCCACACGCTGTCGAGCCTGATTTCGGGCACCAAGCAGGTGGTGGTGGCGGGCGATGCGCCCCCGCGCGACCTCGAAATGCTCGATGATCGCGTACGCTCGCGGCTGTCGGGGGGGCTGGTGATTCCCATCGCCCCGTTCGACGCAGACCTGCGCCGCGCCATCGTGCACAAGCGCGCCGCCCAGGCGGCAAGCCGGTTCACCGGGCTGAACTTTCCCGATCCGGTCATCGATTTCGTCGCCCGCTCGATCGTCAGCCATGGGCGCGACCTCGACGGGGCGGTCAACCGCCTTGTCGCCGCCAACCAGCTGACCGGCGAGCCGATCACCGTGGGGCTGGCGGAAAAGACGCTGCAGGACCTGATGCGCTCGCGCGACACGGCGCGGGTGCGCATCGAGGACATCCTCAAGATCGTCGCCCGCCACTACAAGGTGCCGCGCAACGAATTGCTGTCGGCCCGCCGCTCGCGCGACGTGGTGCGACCGCGCCAGATCGCCATGTATCTGGCCAAGGCGCTCACCTCACGCTCGCTGCCCGAAATCGGCCGCCGCTTTGGAGGCCGCGACCACACCACGGTGCTGCACTCGGTGCGCAAGGTCGAGCAGCTGATGAGCGAGGACGGGGAGCTGACCCAGGAAATCGAACTGCTCCGGCGCATGCTGGAGGAGTGAGCGGCGGCGGCCTGTGACGGGCTCACACAATCGCTCCGATGGAGCGATTGTGGCTGCGAACGCGCGGAGGCCCGACTCACCGGGTCGGGGCTGCGGGTTTGATTAGCCGAAATTGGTTGCGCGCTGATAGGCTGCGCACCCCTCACCCCCGGCCCCTCTCCCTCAAGGGGAGAGGGGGGGGCTCTTGGTTTCAACGCTGAAGATCTGCCGAAACGCCGCCAAGATCGGCTCCCGGTCGCGCGGACAGGCGGCGCCCCCTCATCCGCCTCGCTTCGCGGCCCACTTTCGTCATTTAAATCTCTCCACTGGAGAGATTTACCCTTCGGGACACTCCTCAATCCCTCAAGGGGAGAAGGGAAAACGCAGGCGGTTGCTGATATTTCCTCCTTCAGTCCCGGTTCCTCTTCTACGAGGAATTTGGGGGACGCGCCTGCCACCGGCCCGGGAAAGGGCCGGGGCGCTGCCGGTTACTGGATCCCGGGTCTTCGCCCGGGATGACGGGGTGGGAGCGGCGGTGTTGTGGAAAGGGCCGAGACGTCGGGGGTGGAAAATCGGAGTGGGCAGCGGGAAGCCGCCACTTGTAATCTCCATCCCCCTCGGGACCAGCGGCAGCCCGTGGCTCACGGGGGTCTCTCAGCGCGGTCATCCCGGGCGAAGACCCGGGATCCAGTAACCGGCAGAGTTGAGTGTCGGCTTCGGCCTTGCCGCTCATGCACCGTCCTGCAGGTTGGTACAATCCGGACATCCTCGTCCCGCACCTGTGAAATTCCACCAGTTTTCGCTCCAACCGGTCCCCTGCGGCTGGCTGGCCCCTTGTTTTTTTTCGCCTGCCGATGCAGGGTCCTCACCCCGCCTTTCGGGCCGGATGCCGCCCGGATGGGCGGGGGGAACAGACCAGTTTCGATCAGGGTAACGAGAGACACGCGATGAAGGTCACGCTCGAGCGCAACCATCTGCTGAAATCATTGGGCCATGTGCACAGGGTGGTCGAGCGACGCAACACCTATCCGATCCTGGCCAACGTGCTGATGAGCGCCACCGGCGAGGGGCTGGACCTGCGGGCCACCGACCTCGATATCGAGGTGACCGAGACCGTGCCGGCCATAACCGGAACGCCGGGCACCACCACCGTGCCGGCCCATACGCTCTATGAAATCGTGCGCAAGCTTTCGGACGGGGCCGAAGTGGTTCTGGAAACCGACGGCAACGACCAGATGCAGATCATTTCCGGGCGCTCGCGCTTCCATCTGGCGTGCCTCAATCCCGATGGTTTCCCCGATCTGAAATCGGGGGCGTTCAGCCACAGTTTCTCCATTCCTGTCGACACGCTCAAGGACCTGATCGAGCGCACCCAGTTTGCGATTTCCAACGAGGAAACGCGCTATTATCTCAACGGCATTTTCGTCCACACCGTGGACGGGCCGGACGGGGTGGTGATGCGCGCGGTGGCGACCGACGGACACCGGCTGGCGCGGGTGGAGACGGAAACGCCGCAGGGCTCGGCGGGCATGCCGGGGATCATCATTCCCCGCAAGACCGTCGCCGAAGTGCTCAAGCTGCTCGACGGGCTGGAAGACCCGATCGCGGTGGAGTTGTCGGACACGAAAATCCGCTTCACGCTGGGCGGGGTGGTGCTGCTTTCCAAGCTGATCGAAGGCAGTTTCCCCGATTACGAGCGCGTGACCCCCAAGAACAACGACAAGGCTTTGCTGGTCGATCGCGACAGCCTGGCGCGGGCCGTCGATCGGGTGTCGACCATTGCCTCGGAACGCGGCGGCAAGGCGGTCAAGCTGTCGCTGTCACCCGGCCAGCTCGAATTGTCGGTGACCAACCCCGACCATGGCACGGCCAATGAGGAACTGCCGGTCGAATTTGAGATCGACAGCTTCGAGATCGGCTTTAACGCCCGCTATCTGCTCGAAATCATCTCCCAGATCCGCAGCGAAAACGCGAGCTTTCTGTTCAACGATGCCGGCTCGCCAACCCTGGTCAAGGAAGAAGGGGAGACCAAGGCGCTGTTCGTGCTGATGCCGATGCGGGTGTGATCATCCCCCAGCGTTCCCTCTCCCGTCTGCGCCTGTCCGGTTTCCGCAATTATCTGAGCGCCGCGCTCGACCCCGATGCCCGCCACGTGGTGCTGACCGGGGAGAATGGCGCGGGCAAGACCAATCTCATCGAGGCGATTTCGCTGCTGGCCCCGGGACGGGGCCTGCGACGTGCCCCGTTCGATACGCTGGCGCTGGCCGGGGGTGACGGGCACTGGGGCGTGGCGGCGACGATTGAAACCCCGTTCGGGCCGGTCGATATCGGCACCGGGGCAAGCGGTGAAGGGGCCGGGCGACGGGTGCGCATCAACGGCGCCAATGCCCGCGCCGTCGAAGATCTGAGCGATCACATCAGGGTGCTGTGGCTGACCCCGTCCATGGACGGGCTGTTTACCGGCCCGGCCAGCGAGCGGCGGCGGTTTCTCGACCGGCTGGTCACGACGCTCCATCCGGGCCATTCCGGGGCGGTGAGCGATTTTGAAAAGGCCATGCGCCAGCGCAACCGGCTGCTCGAAGACAATCGCGACCCGGCCTGGCTGACGGCGATCGAGACCCAGATGGCGGAACTGGCCAGTGCCATCCATTTCGCGCGCACCGATTCGCTGAGCCATTTGCAGGCGCTGATGGACAAGAGCGTCGCCGATACCGGTTTTCCCGCGGCGCTGCTGGCGATCACGCCGCTGCTCGACGGCGATATCCCCGAAACCGCGAGCGGGCTGGAAGCGCGGCTGGCGCAGGTGTGGCGGGAAAACCGCAACCTTGATCGCGCCGCCGGACGCACCACATGGGGACCACACAGGATCGATCTTCAGGTGACCCACGCGCCCAAGGCCATGCCGGCGAGCGTGTGTTCGACCGGGGAGCAAAAGGCGCTGCTGATCGGGCTGGTGCTGATTCATGCGCGATTGGTGGCGGCGATGACGGGCATTGCCCCAATCCTGCTGCTCGACGAAATCGCCGCCCATCTCGATCCGACGCGCCGTCGCGCCCTGTTCGATGCCCTCGATCTTTTGGGCAGCCAATGCTGGATGACCGGCACCGATGCCGTGCTGTTTGCCGATCTGGGCCCCAGGGCCCAACATTTCACCGTCGAGTCCGGTCAGGTGCGTCCAGCCGGCTGAAAATAACCGCCCAAAACCCGAATAAAGCCCAAATTGCTTGGGGATAACGTCCCGATCGGGTAGAACTAAGATAACTCCTAACAAGGCTGATTCTTTTGTCGATGAGCGATACGCCCCCGATTCCCTCCGATGCAGATTATGGCGCCGATTCCATCAAGGTCCTGCGCGGCCTCGATGCGGTGAGAAAGCGCCCGGGCATGTATATCGGGGATACCGATGACGGCACCGGCCTGCATCACATGGTCACCGAAGTGGTCGACAACGCCATCGACGAGGCGCTGGCCGGCCATGCGGACATCGTGACCGTGACCCTCAATGCCGACGGGTCGGTGACGGTGACCGATAATGGCCGCGGCATCCCCACCGGCATCCACAAGGAAGAGGGTGTCTCGGCAGCCGAAGTGATCATGACCCAGCTGCACGCGGGCGGAAAGTTCGACCAGAACTCCTACAAGGTGTCGGGCGGACTGCACGGAGTGGGCGTCTCCGTGGTCAACGCGCTGTCGGTCTGGCTCAAGCTGAAAATCCGGCAGAACGGCAAGATCCACGAGATCAACTTTACCCATGGGGTGGCCGATGCCCCGCTTGCCATCACCGGCGAGTATGAGGGCCGGTCGGGAACCGAGGTGAGCTTCATGCCGTCCTCGGAAACCTTCACCATGATCGAGTTCGATTTCAAGACGCTTGAACACCGGCTGCGTGAACTGGCGTTCCTCAACTCGGGCGTGCACATTGTGCTGCGCGACAACCGCCACCCCGAAAAGGTGGAAACCGACCTGTTTTACGAGGGCGGTCTGGAAGCGTTTGTGCGCTATCTCGACAAGAGCAAGACCGCGCTGTTCGACAAGCCGATCACGCTTTTGTCGGACAAGGACGGCATCACCGTCGAGGTCGCCCTGTGGTGGAACGACAGCTATCACGAAAATGTGCTGTGCTTTACCAACAACATCCCGCAGCGCGATGGCGGCACCCATCTGGCCGGTCTTCGCAGCGCGCTGACCCGGCAGGTGACGGGCTACGCCGACCAGTCGGGCATTCTCAAGCGCGAAAAGGTCTCGCTGACCGGCGACGACACCCGCGAAGGGCTGACCTGCGTGCTGTCGGTCAAGGTGCCCGACCCCAAATTCTCGTCGCAGACCAAGGACAAGCTGGTGTCCTCGGAAGTGCGCCCCGCCGTGGAAAGCGTGGTCAACGAAAAGCTCAACCAGTGGTTTGAGGAAAACCCGACCGAAGCGCGGTCCATCGTCTCCAAGGTTGCCGAAGCCGCCGCCGCCCGCGAAGCGGCGCGCAAGGCGCGCGAATTGACCCGCCGCAAATCGGCGCTGGAAATTTCCTCGCTGCCGGGCAAGCTGGCCGACTGTCAGGAACGCGACCCGGCCAAGGCCGAAATCTTCATCGTGGAAGGGGACTCCGCCGGGGGCTCGGCCAAGCAGGGGCGCGATCGCGCCACCCAGGCCGTGCTGCCGCTGCGCGGCAAGATTCTCAACGTCGAGCGGGCCCGCTTCGATCGCATGATCTCATCGGATCAGGTGGGCACGCTGATCACGGCGCTGGGCACCGGCATCGGACGGGAAGAATTCGATCCCGACAAGCTGCGCTACCACAAGATCATCATCATGACGGACGCCGACGTCGACGGCGCGCATATCCGCACCCTGTTGCTGACGTTCTTTTACCGGCAGATGCCGGAAATCATCGAGCGCGGGCACCTCTATATCGCCCAGCCGCCGCTGTACAAGGTGACGCGCGGGCGCTCGGAGCAGTATCTCAAGGACGAGCGCGCCCATGAGGATTACCTGTTGGCGGGCGGTTCGGACGACGCGGTGCTGACGACGCGGTCCGGCGCAGCCCATGCAGGGGCTGACCTGCTGGGCATTGTCGAACAGGCCCGCGACCTCAATCACCTGATCGACAACCAGAACGCCCGCTATAACCGCCAGATGATCGAACAGGCCGCCGTGGTCGGTGCGCTCGATCCCGAGGCGATGGAAAACCCCGAGGCCGCCAAGGCGCTGGCCGACCGGGTCGCCAACCGGCTCAACCGCATGTCCGACGAAATGGAGCGGACCTGGGAAGGCGAGATCGACGGCGAAGGCGGCTATGTGTTTTCCCGCGTGGTGCGCGGTGTTGCCGAAACCTACACGCTCGATGCGGCGCTGCTGGGCTCGGCAGATGCGCGCAAGCTGCGCAATCTGGCCGGCAAGCTCGACGAAATCTATGGCGGCGTGCCGACCCTGGCCCGCAAGGACCAGACCCACGAGGTCTATGGGCCGCGGTCGCTGTTCCAGATCGTGATGGCGGCGGGCGGCAAGGGCGTCTCGATGCAGCGCTACAAGGGGCTGGGCGAAATGAACGCCGAGCAATTGTGGGAAACGACCATGGATCCGGATGGCCGCACCTTGCTGCAGGTGCAAATCCGGGAGACGGACGACGCGGATTCGATCTTCTCGCAGCTGATGGGCGATCTGGTCGAACCACGCCGCGAATTCATCCAGGATAACGCGCTCTCGGTGTCCAATCTCGATATCTGACCACGACACCGGGAGACCGCATGGGGGGGCGAAACGCGTGGACGGAGCAGGCCGGGGCACAGTTTGCGCCCGGCGCGGCGTGTTGCCCGGCAACCACACCGGGCGCCAAGAGTGGAAAACCCCACATAAACCGGCCACATTTGCCCGCGATAGCCTTAGGCGCTCAGGAACCGCAACACGGATTGGCGCTTTTGCCAGTCATGCGCCGTGAGCGCTGCCGAGTTTTGTGGTTCGGAACGCCGGCTTAGGATATCCTGTCGAGACAGCGCCGCCGCAACGTCCGCGTCCCGACCTTTGTTCTACATGATGGCCCGAAAGTAATCTTTGATGGATCTTCGCCTCTCGCCCGATGATCGCGTCGATACCGGCGCACAGCGCAAGTCCGGAGCGCGCCGCGCCGCAGCGACGACATCGCCGCGCGCGCCCAAGGGATCGCAGCCGCGCAAGCCCCGGAAAGCCCAGCGCGTGAAAAAGCGGCGCGGCGGCGCGATGAAATTCATCGTCGGGCTGGCCTATTTCTGCTTTTCCATCCTACTGCTGGGCGGGGTCGCGGCGGCGGGGATCATCGTCTATTACGGTCAGGGGCTGGGCTCTTCGGAAACCTGGGAAGTGCCCCAGCGGCCCCCCAATATCAGGGTGCTCGCCTCCAACGGGCAGCTGCTGACCAATCGCGGCCAGACCGGCGGGGAGGCTGTGGGCATCCACGAGTTGCCCGTTTATGTGGGCCAGGCCGTGGTCGCCAATGAAGACCGGCGTTTTTACAGCCACTTTGGCGTCGACCCATTGGGACTGATCTCGGTGGGGCTGGAATCGGTGCGGGCCGGGCGCATGACCCGTGGCGCCTCGACCATCACCCAGCAGGTGGCCAAGAACCTGTTCCTCACCCCCGACCAGACCCTGGGCCGCAAGGTGCAGGAAGCATTGCTGTCGATATGGCTGGAACAGAACTACACCAAGGACCAGATTCTCGAACTCTATCTCAACAGGGTGCATTTCGGCTCGGGCTCGACCGGCATCGAAGCCGCGGCGCAGACCTATTTCGGCATTTCCGCGCGCAACCTGTCGCTGGGCCAGGCCGCCATGCTGGCCGGCATCCTGCCCGCGCCGAGCTATTACAACCCCAAAAGCCACCCCGACCGCGCTTCCGATCGCCAGCGGGTCTCGCTCTCCAACATGGTGCGCGCCGGCTATATCACCCAGGAACAGGCCGACGCCGCCGCCGCGGACGTTGACGCCCATATCACCACCCAGCGGGTGGCGGGGGCCGAGTTCTACGTCGCCGACTGGGTCGAAACGCTGATGAACGACTATCTGGGCGAGGTGAACCAGGACGTCGTGGTCTCGACCACGCTCGACTGGGAGCTGCAAAAGCACGCCGAATTCGTCGTCAAGGAGGCGATCGCCGAACTGGGACAAGACCGCAGCTTCTCGCAGGCCGCCTTTGTGGCCATGGATACCGATGGCCGGGTGAAGGCGCTGATCGGCGGGGTCGACTACAACCAGAGCGCCTATAACCGCGCGGTGACGGCGCGGCGGCAGCCCGGATCGGCCTTCAAGCCCTTCGTCTATCTGGCGGCCCTCCAGCAGGGCTATACGCCCGATACGCTGATGGTCGACGAGCCGCTCGACTATAATGGCTGGCGGCCGGAAAACTCCAATGGCCGCTATGTGGGCCCGGTGCTGCTGCGCGATGCGCTGGCCTTCTCCATCAACACCGTGGCGGCGCGGCTGGCCATCGATATCGGCCCGGAAAACGTCGTCGAAACCGCCTATCGCATGGGCTTTTCCTCCAACTTCCAGGCGGTGCCCGCCATTGCGCTGGGTACCCAGGAAGTGTCGCTGCTGGAGCTGACCGCCGCCTTTGCCCCATTTGCCAATGGCGGCTATGGGGTGATCGCCAACGTCATCACCCGGATCACCACCGTGGACGGCGAAGTGCTGTTCGAAGCGGTGCCGTCGGGGCCGGGGCGAATCCTGACCGACGAGCATGTGGGCATGATGAACGACATGCTCCAGACCGGCGTGCAGGCTGGCACGGGCCGCAGCGCCCAGCTCGGTAACTGGCCGATGGCCGGCAAGACCGGAACGTCCCAGCGCAACCGTGACGCGGTGTTTGTGGGCTATACCGCGCAATTGGTGGGCGGGGTCTGGCTGGGCAATGACGACGATACGCCAACCCGCGTGTTCGGCGGCCAGGTGCCCGCCCAGATCTGGCGTGACGTGATGGCCAAGGGCCATGAGGGTCTCACGGTGGCCAATCTGCCGGGCCACTATGTAAAGCTGCAGGACCGGGGGGCAGTGCCGATGCAGGACAGCGTGCCGCCGACCGGGCAGCCGATCACCATCGACCAGATCCAGACGCCGCTGGGCGGCCAGCCCATCCAGCAGCCAATGGACGCCTTCCCGCAGCCGGTGCCCGTGCAACCGCAGGGCGGCGACGGGATCGGCAATCTGCTCAACAATCTGTTTGGTGGGTAATCACAGCGCCATCAGCGCCGCGCCATGGGTCTTGAGCCAGCCCTGCCCCTTTTCGTAATCGGGCAGGGCGCGCGCCACCGTGCGCCAGAACACCGGGCGGTGGTTCATCTCAAGGATATGGGCAACCTCATGGGCGGCGACATAGTCGAGCACATGGGGCGGGGCCAGGATCAGACGCCAGTTGAAATTGAGCGTGCGCGCCGACGAACACGACCCCCAGCGGGTCGACTGATCGCGGATGGAAATCCCGGCGACCTGAACGCCAAGGGTTTGCGCATGGCGGGCGCAGGCCCTGTCGAGATCGGCGCGGGCTTCGGATTTGAGCCAGTCGACCAGCCGCCGGCGCATGTGATCGGCACCGCCGGGGACGTGCAGGTGCGGGCCGTCCTCGGCCTCCACGCGGGTCACCACGCCCCGGATGCGCTCGATGCTGACGAGACGATGGGGTTCGCCGCGCAAGGGGATGATGCCGCCGGGAGCAAGGGAATAAGGGCTGTCAAACCGCGCCAGCCGGGCTTCGAGCCAGCCGCGATTGCGCAACAGGAAGGCTTCGGCCTCGGGCCAGCGCCCGCCGCGCGGCACGGTCAGCAGCGCTTCGCCCCGGGGGCTGAGCGACAGGCGGTAGGATCGGGCATTGGCGTTGACCCGAACGGTGACCGTCAGCGGCCCGGCTCCCACCTCGATCGAGGTGGACGCGGGAATGGACCGGCGGGACAGGCTGGGCAGCGCCAAGGCTGAAACTCTCCACACTCTTGCTGGAAGCGCGTCAGGCGCGAATCGATATCGGGCCATTATGGCCGGGGCGGCGGGGCAAGGCAGCACCAAACACAGCAAAAAGGCGGCACGGCGGAAATCCGCCAGCCGCCTCATGTCCCGAGACTGGGAAAAGGTCGCCTTGGGTGGAGGGGAACCCAAGGCGCGGCTCACGGAACCCGGAGGGAGGAGGAAAGGTTCCGGAGCCGATTGCAATGACGCCGGCCCGAAGGCCGGCGAGTGGGATCAGTATCCCTGACGGGTGCCGCCCTCATCGTGGCGCGGGGCAGTGTCGTCGGTGCGTGCGGCGTTGCGATCGCGCATGAAGCGGTCGAACTCCTCGCGGTCCCGGGCCTTGTGCAGATTGGCCAGGTACTCTTCGAACGCGGCGCGTTCTTCTTCGAGGCGGCGGCGTTCCTCTTCGAGCCGGTTGAGCTGCTCGTCACGATAGTGATCGAACGCGGCATTGCCGGTCGAGGCATGGAACGGATGGGCATGCCACCCGCTGCGCCGCGATTTGAAGCCTTGCTTCTGCTTGGCGACCCAGCTCTGAGCTTTTTCGCCGCTGCCGCCGAAATATTCGCCCCACAGGATATAGGCGAGCACGGCCATGCCAAGCGGCCAGAAAATGATAAAGCCGAGAACCATCAGGGCGATGGTCAGCGGCGACCATTCGGGTTTGATAATTGCAGTGGTGTTCATCGAGGTCTCTCCAGTCTCGTACAAGACCAAATCTGGTGCGCGAACGCTCCGCATCAAGAGCGAAGCAGAAATTTTCTGCATCTTGAAATCTGCTATAAGACTACCCATGCCGACTTTCACCGTGAGCTTTGATCCATGACCGATACCGCACAATCGGGCCCCGCCTATCTGGCGCGGAGCCCCAATCCCATGCGGCTGGAAACGCTGGTGCTGCTGCGCTGGCTGGCTATTTCGGGCCAGCTCGGCTCGGTGGTGTTCGTGCGCTATGGGCTGGGCTACGACATGGCGCTGGGCGCCTGCCTGCTGCTCATCGGGCTGTCGGTATTGCTCAATGCGGTGCTGTTGATTCGATACGGCCCGGGGCACCGCCCCTCGACCCGACTGGCCTTTTTGCAACTGGCCTATGACAGTTTGCAACTGGGGGGCCTGCTCTATCTGACCGGGGGGCTGGGCAATCCCTTTGCCATCCTGCTGCTCGCGCCGGTCTCGGTATCGGCTTCGACGCTGGCGTCGCGCGAAACCATCTGGCTGGGGCTGCTGGTGGGCCTGATCGCCAGTCTCTTGGCGCTGGTGCATTTGCCGCTGCCCTGGGAAACTCCGGCAGGGTTCGAGCCGCCGAGCATGTATCTGATCGGGGTGTGGGTGGCGATCCTGTGCGCGGTGGGATTTGTGGCCGGATACACCAACCGGGTGGCCCATGAAGCCCGGCAATTGGTAGATGCGCTAACCGTTACCGAGTTGGCGTTGTCGCGCCAGCAGCAATTGTCGGCGCTGGACGGGCTGGCGGCGGCAGCGGCGCATGAATTGGGCACACCGCTGGCCACCATCGCGCTGGCCGCCAAGGAAATCCGCCGTGACCATTCGGAAGGCGAGCTGGCCGAAGACCTCGATCTGATCATCGAACAGGTGGCCCGCTGCCGCGCCATATTGGGCAAGCTGCGCAACCTGCGGCCCAGCGGCTCGGACCTGTTCGACACCGCCACGCTGTCCGACATCATTGCCGAACTGGCCAAGGCCCATGAAGCGCCGGCAGCGGTGGAAGGCAAGACCATCACCCTGGCCCAGTCGCGCTCCCAGCACGCCGAGCCGGTGATCACCCGCAATGTCGCCCTGCTCTACGGGCTGGGCAATATCATTGAAAACGCCGTGCAGTTCGCCAACAGCGAAGTGACCATCCGCGCCGTGTGGGACGGACGGCGGGTGATGATCGCCATCATGGATGACGGGCCGGGCTTTCCGCCCGATCTGCTGAGCCGGTTGGGCGAACCCTATCTCACCACCCGCACCCGCGACCGGGACGATCCGCGCCGCCCGGACGGGGCCGGGGGATTGGGGTTGGGGGTGTTCATTGCCAAGACGCTGCTGGAGCGCACCGGGGCGACGCTGAAGTTTTTCAACGCCCGACCCAACGGCCATGCCTGCGTCGAAATCCGCTGGCCGCACGACATTCTGGTGCGCGACGTATAGCTTTGACGTTTCAGTCGAAATTAGCGATAAACGGAGGAAAGGACCCAGGCCAATGACCGATATCACCGATCTTCCCGAGGCCGACCGCACCCTGCTGCTGGTCGATGACGACAAGCCGTTTCTGACCCGGCTCGAACGCGCCATGG
>NZ_DATMGM010000004.1:0-36529 GCF_035555455.1 Pelagibacterium sp.
CCCGAAGCGCGGAACGGGTTGCGCTCGAACCGGTGCAACGGCCGCGACAGTCGATGCGGGCCGCCCGACCACAGGGGCGCTCCGGTCGCAGCCATCAACCGCCGCACCAGCGCGCTATGGTCGCGATGGGTATGGGTGAGCAGCACGGCCATGACCGTTCGCCCGGCTACCAGTTCCAGGAGCGCATCGAGATGGCTCGAATCGTCGGGCCCGGGATCGACGATGACGACGCTGTCATGGCCGATCACATAGGAATTGGTGCCGGTGAACGTATAGGCGCTGGCGTTGGGCGCGGTGATGCGCACGAGGCCGGGCGCAATGGTAACGGGCCGGTCGGTCTCGGGATCGAAATCGGTGCTGTAGGAAGGGGCAGGCAATTCTGCGGACATTGCGCGCGACCGCGTATATACGTTAGAACGAAAACTCCTGCTTCGGCTTTAGCGCAAAAGGACAACTTATGGCCACGACTTTCGCGACCCCTAACACGCTGCTCGGCCTCTACCAGCCCAAATCGCGCACCGCGCGGCTGGTCTCGGCTGTTGCGGTGGCATTTCTGGGGTCGATCCTCCTGACCATTTCCGCAAAGATCAACGTTCCCGTCTGGCCGGTTCCGGTCACGCTCCAGACCATGGCGGTTGCGGCACTGGCAGCAGGGCTGGGCGCCCGCATGGGCATGGCGACGATTGCACTCTATCTGGCGCAGGGCCTTGCCGGGCTGCCCGTGTTTGCCGGTGCCGGCGCAGGCCTGCCCTATCTCATGGGCCCCACGGGCGGGTTCATCCTGAGCTGGCTGCCGATGGCCTTCCTTATCGGCTATGCCGCCGACAAGGGCCTGTCGCGGCGCGTGGTGCCGCTGTTTGCCGTGATGGTGGGCGCGAGCATTTTCGGCTTTGCCATCGGGTTTGCCTGGCTGCTGATCCTGTCGGGACAGGCTGGCTGGATCGACCAGTCCAACGTGGTGATGTCCGCCTACAAGGGTGCGGTCGAGCCGTTCATCGTCTGGGATATCGTCAAGATGGCCTTTGCCGCGCTTTCCGTCGTGGCCGGCTGGGCGCTTCTCAAGCGCAACTGACGCACCGACCTGTTGTCGATTCGAAGGGCCGGTCACAGCGACCGGCCCTTTTTATTTTGCAACCCGCACAACAGTGATACCGTTGTGATTTGGGGACGCTAAGGTCGAAACGAGGCACTGGAGTACCTCATCTGATTGCCTCAGATCAGGCGCTTCAACCGTCACCAAGGAGACAACGATGGAAGCCTATCTCTGGCTGTTCGCCGTGCTCGGCGGAGCCATCATTCTCGGTATAGCCCTGGCCGTCGGGGCCAATCGTTCGTCGCATGCCACCCGCCGTCAACAAGACGCCGGCGAGAGGGGCGCGCGCGAACTGTATCACAAGGAGCAAAACGACCACTGATGGCGGAAGCGGGACGCGTAGTAATAGTAGGAGCCGGGTTCGGGGGCTTGAGCGCCGCAAAGGCGCTGGCCCGGGCCGGCATACCCTTGACCCTTATCGACAGGCGTAATCATCACCTGTTCCAGCCGCTGCTCTATCAGGTGGCGACCGCGGTGCTGTCGCCAGCGGACATTGCCGTGCCGATTCGCGCCGTGCTGTCGCCGGGGCGCGACCGGACGACCGACGTGCTGATGGAGGAAGTTTCCGAGATCGACACGGAAAACCGCATCGTCAAAACCTCGGGCGGCGACGAGATCGCCTATAGCGAATTGATTCTGGCGACGGGATCGACCTTCACGTATTTTGGGCGCGAGGACAGTTGGGCACCCCACGCGCCCGCGCTCAAAAGCGTCGATGACGCACTCAACATCAGGCGGCGGGTGCTGCTGGCGTTCGAGCATGCGGAAAACACCAAGGACCCGAAACTGCGCGAACGGCTGATGACGTTCGTCATCATCGGCGGTGGTCCAACCGGGGTGGAAATGGCCGGAGCGCTGGCGGAGCTGGCCAAGGCGACGCTGGCCCGCGATTTCACCCATATCGACCCCCGCGCGGCGCGGGTGGTGCTGATCGAAGCGCTCGACACCCTGCTCAATGCCTATCCTCCGCATCTGGGCGCATATACCGAGCGCAAGCTGGCGCAATTGGGCGTCGAGGTTCACACCGGCTCGCCGGTCGAAAAGATGGACGAAACGGGGGTGGTCACCGGCAAGGCGACCATCGAGGCCGCCAACGTCTTCTGGTGCGCCGGGGTGAAGGCGACCCCGGTGGGCAAATGGCTCGACGTTCCGACCGAACGCAATGGCACCATCAGGGTCGGCCCCGATCTGCGGGTGCCCGACCGGCCCGGCGTGTTCGTCATCGGCGATGCCAGCACGCTGGCCGGTGAGGATGGCACTCCCCTGCCCGCTCTGGCCCCCGTTGCCAAGCAACAGGGGCAATATGTGGCGCAGGCCATCATCCGCCAGCGGCGCAACCAGAGCCCCAAGGGGCCGTTCCGCTATCGCGACTGGGGCACCATGGCGACCATCGGGCGGGCCGCGGCGGTGGGCAAGTTCGGCAAGCTCATCGTGACAGGCCGGATCGCCTGGGTGCTGTGGGGGGCGGTGCACATCGCCTATCTGGTGGGTTTCCGCAACCGAATCACGGTGCTGGTCAACTGGCTGTGGGCCTGGGCAACCTATGCCAAGGGCGCCCGGCTGATCACCGGCCAAGGGCAGATCCCCACCGAAACGCCGGTCGCAACCCCGCATCAGGCCAAACAGGACTGACCGGACAGCAGGCACAAAAAAACCGGAGGCATGAAGCCTCCGGTCTTGATTGGTCGGAGTAGGGTGATTCGAACACCCGACCCCCTCGTCCCGAACGAGGTGCGCTACCAGGCTGCGCTATACTCCGTTACGTCAGTCTCTAGCGCCGTTCGCGCTGCTGTACAAGCTTTGCGATCGACGATGCCCGCCTTATATAGTGCGTTTCTTACCTGTTCAAGCCCGTTCGACGGTGTTGCTAGCTGCTGGCAAACAGTGTAGGACCAACGCGCTTTTGGGGCGTCGCCAAGTGGTAAGGCATCGGTTTTTGGTACCGACATTCGCAGGTTCGAATCCTGCCGCCCCAGCCAGCTCTCATATGAGATTTACCGCTCCGACCCTTCGAGCCTTGCGATCACCTCGGCCCGGTCGGCGGCGTCGTGGATTTGCGTGGATAGCGCGCCCGACAGCACGTAACCGCCAGCGCCCTCGACAAAGGCATCCCATTGCTGCTGGCCACCCTCAGCGCCAGAGCGGATCAACAGCAAGGACGCATCGTTGTCGTGACGGAAGGCGTCGGTGAGGACGATGGTTTCCGACGGAGTTTTGGCGCGGCGATCGATCTGGCGCTCGACCGCTCCGTCCAGCTCATAAAGGCTGACGTCTTCCGGCGCATTACGCACCAGGATGTCGAGGCCGTCGAAAGAATAGGTTTCAACCGCAATATCGGCCCGCAAATCAAGCGGGGCGGACTCGGCCATCGCTGCGGGCCGCGGCACGGCGCCCAGCCGCGCCCCTTGTTCGCGCTCTTGGGTTGCGGAGGGCCCGGCGTCGGCGACAGCGGCTGGCGCGCGTGACAGCATGGTATCGGCAGGGGCCGGAGCGCCCGGCTGCGGTTGCATGATCAGGGGGACAAGCAGCGCGGCGACCACGACCGTCAACACGGTGGCGGAAGCCGGCATCAGCCAATGGGTGCCTTTCAGCCAGCGCGAGAACCGACCCATCCTGCCCTTTGAGCCGGAGGGGCGCGCAAGACCGGCTGAGAAGGCGCGCGCGCTCATGGCCGCGACCGCTGCGATTCTGGCGGGGTCGGGCTCCGGCGTCGCACTGTGCGACAGGCGTTCAAATGGGTCCTTGTCCTTGCCGGTCATAGCCTGTCCTTGAGAGCCTTGCGCGCGTTATGAATGTGCCAGGCGACGGTCACGTCCTTGCATCCCATCACTTCCGCCGCTTCGGCATGGCTCATGTGTTCCGCGTAAACCAACAGCACAGCGTCCCGCTGCTTTTCGGGCAATTGCCGGACCACCAGCCAGAGTTCGCCCAAGGCGAGTTCATCTTCCTGGGTCGGCCTGCTCTCCTCGGTCGCCCCCAGGGAAATTTCGGACATCAGGCGCTGGCGGCGTTGGCTCGACCGCTTGAGATCATACACCGCATTGAGCGTGATCCGGTACAGCCAGCTGGTGAAACTGGCCCGCCAATCGAAACTCCTTATGGCGGTGGCAAGCCGCATGCATACGGTCTGGGTCACATCTTCGGCATCGCTGCGATGCCCAAGCCAGCGAAACGCCGTCTTGAAAATGAAGCTGTACTGGCGGGCGACAAGGCGTTCGAAGGCAGCGACATCGCCCGCTTGCGCCAGACGCACCAGTTCAGCGGTTTCCGCTGCATTGCGATCGGGTGCCGCAGCGGGCCGGCTTGCCGCTTCAGCGGCGCTGTTCGCCATGTCCATCAAACCCAAACCACACGCGACACTCCACCGCAAGCCTACAGCCCGGTTGCCGCCCGGATCAAGCTCTGGCGCCGGGCCCCGGCGCAGGTGCCGCCCGCGGTGCGGCGGCGCGGTCCAGACGATCGTTGATTGCTTCGCCAAGCCCGTTTTGCGGGATGGGGGCAACGGCGATTTTCGCCACGCCGGACGCATCGAGCCGCGCGAGATAGGAAAACAAGTTGCGGGCCGCCTCACGCAGATTCCCGACGGGCGAAAGATTGAGCACCGGACCGTCATGGGCAGGACCCGGCCCGAAACCGAGCCACGCTTCGCCCGACTGCGGCGCGGATGCGTCGAGGCGCAGCAGGGCATTTGGGGCGTAATGGCTGCGCAGCATGCCGGGAGCGGCGATGGCGCTGCCAGCGGCGGCAACCGGGATGTCCCGACCCAGCGCGGCCTCCACCTGTTGGCGCGGCAAGGCCCCGGCGCGCAACTGGGTGACCGTATCGCCCTCGACCGCCAGAATGGTCGATTCGAGCCCCTGTTCGCAGGGACCGCCATCGAGCACCGGCACCCGTCCCGCAAATCCCTGATGCACGTGATCGGCGGTGGTGGGCGACAGCCGCCCCGATGGATTGGCCGAGGGCCCGGCAACCGGACGCCCCAGCGCCGCGATCAGATCGCGCGCCAGCGGATGGGCGGGCACGCGCACCCCGACCGTATCGAGCCCGGCGGTGACCAGATCAGACAACCCGCTCTCTCGCTTGAGCGGCAGCACCAGCGTCAGCGGTCCCGGCCAGAAGGCAGCAGCAAGCTCTCGGGCGAGCGGCGAAAACAGCGCATAGTGCTCGGCCATGGCCAGATCGGCGCAATGGCAGATGAGCGGGTTGAAGCGCGGGCGGCCCTTGGTCTCGTAGAGTTTGACCACGGCATCGGAGTTGGTCGCATCGGCGCCCAGCCCATAGACCGTCTCGGTGGGAAAGGCGCAGAGCGCCCCGCTCCGCAGCAGGGCGGCAGCCTGTTCGATGGTGACGGGATCGGCGACCGGTTGTATCATCGGCGTTGTTTGACAAGCGCTCCGGGCCACGTCAAGAAGAAGCGACATTCAGGATCATCATGACAACGCTTCTTCTCAGCCAGACCAATGGGGCCGGGCATCTTACGCCACAGGGCCACGCCGAGCGCCAGGACCGGATCGAGGCTGCGGCAAAGGCCCTCGCCCATCCGCGGCTGGCGGCGCTGCTGCGCGAGGATGCGCCTGCGGGCGACCTGTCGCTGGCCGAACTGGTCCACAGCCCCAACGTCATGGACACGCTGCGCGACCTGCGCCCTGCCGAAGGCCTGCGCCAGCTCGACGCCGACACGTTTGTGGCCGCGCAGAGCCTCGATGCGGCGGCGACGGCGCTGGGCGGGGTGTTGCGCGGGATCGAGGCTGTGGTGCTGGGCGAAGCGGACAACGCCTTCGTGCTCTCGCGCCCACCGGGCCATCACGCCGAGCGCGACCGGTCAATGGGGTTTTGCCTCGTCAACACCATCGCCATCGCCGCCCGGCAGGCGCAGCGCCTCTATGGAGCCGAGCGCATCGCCATCATCGATTTCGACGTGCATCACGGCAATGGCACGCAGGATATCTTTCAGGACGATCCGAACGTCTTTTATGCTTCCTCGCACCAGATGCCGCTGTTTCCCGGCACCGGCGCACCCGGCGAGACCGGGGTGGGCAATGTGGTCAACGTCGCGCTCAGAGCGGGGACCGCCGGCGATGAGATGCGGCTGGCCTATAAGGACCTGATCTTTCCGGCGCTGGACAATTTCGCGCCCGATCTGATCCTTGTTTCCGCCGGGTTCGATGCCGAGCGCCGCGACCCGCTGGCGCAGCTCGAATGGGTGGGATCGGACTATGCCTGGCTCACGGGAAAGTTGATGGACATCGCCTCCAGGCGCTGCTCAAACCGTGTGGTTTCGATGCTCGAAGGCGGTTACGATCTGGGCGGACTTGCCTCGGGGGTATCGGCGCATGTAGGCATGCTGCTGACCGGTGAAGCCGGACCCGATTTCGACCACCAACAGGAATAGGCCTTTCATGACCGATATCGCCGATCTGAGCTTTGAAGCCGCGCTCGACGAACTGGAAAAGATCGTCGCGCAGCTGGAAGGCGGCAAGGCGCCCTTGCAGGAATCCATCGCGATCTATGAGCGCGGCGAAGCGCTCAAGCGCCATTGCGAAGCCCTGCTCAAGCAGGCCGAAGCGCGAATCGAAAAGATCACGCTGGCCAAGGACGGCACTCCGGTGGGCGTCGAGCCCCTCGATCAGTAAGGTTTGGAATCGGCAGCCATGTTGGCAAAAGTGCGCATCGTTTTGTGGGCGTTGGTGGCCCTTGCGGCGGTTTCGGCCACGGTGATCTATCTCACCCGCCCCATCCCGCCCTCGGGCGCGGCCTATGGCGGCCCGTTCGAAATGGTGGCGACCGACACCGGCGAGACGTTCACCCAGGCGGACCTGCTGGGCACGCCGACGCTGATGTTTTTTGGCTATACCTATTGCCCCGATGTATGCCCCACGACGCTGGCCGAGGCCACCGGCTGGAAGGCGGCGCTGGGGCTCGATGACGACGATCTGCGCATCCTGTTCGTATCGGTCGATCCGGCGCGGGACACCCTCGATCACACGCGGAGCTATCTGTCCAATTTCGGGCCGGACGTTGTCGGGCTGATCGGGGACGAGGCCCAGACCGAGCAGATCAAGCGCAGCTATGGCGTCTTTTCCGAGAAGGTGGAAGCGGAAGGGTCCAGCGACTATCTGGTCAACCACACCGCCTCGATCTTCATGCTCGATGCTGAGGGCAAGTTCTTCGGCACCATCGCCTGGGGCGAGGATACGCAAGCGGCACTGGGCAAGGTGAAGCGGCTAACCGGCGCATGAGCCGCAAAAGCGGACGTCACTCGTGCTGACCCCACCCCGGATACGACTCGACGTGGCGCTGGAACAGCGGGGGCTGGTCCCCTCGCGGGCCAGAGCGCGCGATGCTATTATGCGCGGCACGGTCAGCGTCAATGGCGCACCGGCCACCAAGCCCGGCCAGCAGGTCGGCGAGACCGACGTTATTGCGCTCGATGACCCTGCGTCGGGGTATGTGTCGCGCGCTGCGCTCAAGCTCACCGCCGGGCTGGACCGGAGCGGTTTTGACCCGGCTGGAAAAATCTGCCTCGATCTGGGGGCTTCAACCGGCGGGTTCACCCAGGTGCTGGCCGAACGCGGCGCGGCAAAAATCTATGCCGTCGATGTCGGCCACGGGCAGCTGCACAAGGATGTGGCCGCCCTGCCCCAAGTCGTATCGCTGGAAGGCACCAATGCGCGAGACCTCGACCGCACGCTGGTTCCAGAGCCGATCGAGTTGCTGGTTGGGGATGTGAGTTTTGTCTCGCTGATCAAGATCATCGACGCGCCATCGGCCCTGTGCGCACCCGGAGCGCAGGCGATCCTGTTGATCAAGCCGCAATTTGAAGTGGGCCGCGATCATATTGGCAAGGGGGGCATTGTCGTGCCCGGCCCGCATGTGGAGGCCGCGATCGGCGCGGTGATCGATCACATGGCGGGGCTGGGCTGGTCGTTGCTCGGGCGTTGGGTCTCGCCGCTGACCGGCGGCGACGGCAACACCGAATATCTCGGGGCATTTTCCAAGCAAAAGATATGAAACAGGGCGCCAATGGCGCCCTCAACTTCACATGGTCAGGTCTTCACGGGCCGCCAGTTCCGGCGGCGGCATGATGGGCGACGGCGTGAACTTGCCCCGGACGGGGGAAAAGCTCTGACGCGGACGCGCAGAAAAAATCTTGATATCGTTCTTGCACCATGGGCAACGCCGGGCAGCGCGCGGCACAGGCCCATCGCACAAGCGGCAAAGCCGCATGGCAGGCATAGCATTCTCCCGGGCTCTCCACACACTACGGGCGGGAGCCTCTTGTTTGGTGATTGTAGGAAGCGGGCGGCAGCGTTTGCCCCCGCGCTATTCAATATGGTGCGCAAACACGGCGTTTCAAGGGCAGCGCGGCAGGACTTTATGCCTGTCCCGTTTCCGAACCGGAAAACGGGCTTCACTTTTCCTGGAAACGCTCCGGTGCCTCACCCCATTGGAAACAGTGGCAATTTCAGTCGGTGCCGCCTTCGAAGCCGATGCCGCCGTCGCGACCCGTCTGCCCGCGATGGCGCAGGAAATGGTCGGCGAGCACACAGGCCATCATCGCCTCGCCAATCGGCACGGCGCGGATGCCGACACAGGGATCGTGGCGGCCCTTGGTGATGATGTCGGTATCCTCATTGGCCGTGGTCACCGTCTGGCGCGGCGTCAGGATAGAACTGGTCGGCTTGACGGCAAAGCGCGCGACAATCGGCTCGCCCGTGGAAATGCCGCCCAGAATGCCGCCAGCCTTGTTGGAAAGGAACGCCGGCAGGGGCGAAGCCGAGCGCATCTGATCGGCGTTGGCGTCGCCGGTCAATTCCGCCGCCTCCATGCCCGCACCGATCTCGACGCCCTTGACGGCGTTGATCGACATGAAGGCCGAGGCGATATCGGAGCTGAGCTTGCCATAAATCGGCGCTCCCCACCCGGCTGGCACGCCTTCGGCCACCACTTCGACCACCGCGCCCACCGACGAACCGGCCTTGCGGATACCGTCGAGATAGGTGGCCCAATGTTCTGCCGCCTTTGCGTCGGCACAAAAGAACGGGTTGCGATCGACTTCATCCCAATCGAAATTGGCGTGGTCGATGCGATGCGGGCCGACCTGGATCAGCGAAGCGCGGATAGTGACCTGCGGGATCACAAGGCGCGCTACCGCCCCCGCCGCGACGCGGGCTGCGGTTTCACGCGCCGATGACCGCCCGCCGCCGCGATAATCGCGGATGCCGTATTTCTGGAAATAGGTGTAATCGGCGTGGCCGGGACGGAATTTGTCGCGGATGTCGGAATAGTCCTTGCTGCGCTGATCGGTGTTTTCGATCATCAGCGAGATCGGCGTTCCGGTGGTGCGCAGCCCGTCGGTGCGCTCGTCCTCGAACACGCCGGACAGGATTTTCACCTCATCGGCCTCGCGGCGCTGGGTCGTATAGCGTGACTGGCCCGGACGGCGACGGTCGAGATCGCGCTGGATCGCTTCGGCGCTGATCGCCAGCCCCGCCGGACAGCCATCGACCACCACGCCGAGTGCGGGTCCGTGGCTTTCACCCCAGGTGGTGAAGCGGAACATGTGGCCGAAACTGTTGTAGCTCATAGCAGGTGCCCTGTCTGGTTGGCGCTGTTCTAGGCAGCGCCCGGCGCGGGGTCAATCATTGGATGGGGGGCTGGGAGTTTTGCCGAAGCGCTGCCCTTTCCTCAGCGGGTCATCCCGGCCTTGACGGGATCCACTATGCGGCAGCGTTGAAGATAGAACCACAGCTCTGCCGGTTACTGGATCTCGGGTCTTTGCCCGGGATGACGCTGGGGAACGTGCGAACTCAGCGCACCCCTCATCCGCCCCTCCGGGGCACCTTCTCCCTCAAGGGGAGAAGGGAAAAAGAAATATGTGGGCGCTGGAGATTGAAGCGATGCTACACACCCCGGAGGCCAGACTGCTAGCGCGAGTGACGCGGTGATCTGATCTCCCCGCGCATGCTGCCGATGGCCATTTCGAAATTGTCGGCGATGCGGCGGGCGCGGATCATGAATTCGTGGGCGATTTCGTCGTTGAACAGCTCGGTCGCGGTCTGTTCGAACAGCGCCAGCCAGCGATCAAAATGCGCATCCTCAAGCGGCAGACGCAGATGCGGGTTTAGCGGGCGCCCGGAATAGCGCCCGGTCCGCAGCATGATCGAACTCCAGAAGTCGGTGATCTGGGCGATATGCTCGGGCCAGTCGTCCACCGCCCGGTTGAAGATCGGTCCGATCAGTTCATCCTCACGCGCCCGCCCATAGAAAGTGGCGATCAGATCGGCAATCCCGGCATCGGTGATGTCGGGATGGGCGGCGCCGGGGCGGGTGAGCGGGTTGTCATCTACCATGTCTTTTGCGCTGCATGCAGCGTCATCGCCCTTCCCTCGAAATGGGCGATGACCCCTTGCGGCGCTTCCCAGTTGAGCACTTCGGCCCGGTCGGCACCCTCCACCAGATGCCGGAGCACCCGCAGGACACCGCCATGGGCGACGATGATGGAATGGTCGGCCAGACCCGTGGCGAAATCGAGGAGGCGCTGAGCCACATCCTCGTAATTTTCGCCCTCATCGGGGCGGAAATGCCAATAGCTGGCATCGCGCTGGCCCGGTGCGAGGGCTTCGTTGCGCTCACGCGCGATCTCCTCGTGGAGCAGGCCTTCGAACTTGCCAAAGGAAATCTCGACCAGCCGCTCGTCATAAATGACTTCGGGCAACGCGATATCAAACGCGGCGCGCATGCGCTCGATGGTTTCTCGCGCGCGGCTCAATGGCGAGGCGTACCAGTTGAACGCCGTGGGATCGGCACCTGCTTCTTCGAGCAGGAAACGCAGCAGCACGCCGTTGGAATCGGCCTGCTTCTGGCCTGTCTCGTTGAGGGGGATGTCGCGGCTGCCCTGATAGCGGCGTTCGCGGTTCCAGTTGGTTTCGCCATGGCGCGCGAAGTAAAAATCGGGCCAGGAAACGTGATGCATAGCAAAATCAATCGGTTGGAATGAAGGGCGCGGGATGAGCCGCGCCCCGGGGGCCGCCCTATTCTGAGGCAGGCGTATCCTTTTGCAAGGCCTTCATGCCGATGATGTTGTAACCGGAATCGACATAATGGACCTCACCGGTCACCGCGCTCGACAGGCCGGACAAAAGATAGAGCGCGGAATTGCCGACTTCGTCGATGGTGACATTGCGGCGCAGGGGCGCGTTTTCCTCGTTCCACTTGAGCATTTCGCGCAGATCGGAAATGCCCGAGGCGGCAAGGGTCTTGATCGGCCCGGCGGAAATGGCGTTGACCCGGATGCCCTGCGGGCCCAGATCGGATGCCAGATAACGCACCGAGGCTTCGAGCGCGGCCTTGGCGACACCCATGACATTATAGTTGGGCAGGACCTTTTCCGCACCGTAATAGGTGAGCGTGAGGATCGAGCCGCCCGGCTCCATCATCGCTTCGGCGCGCTTGGCCAGGGCCGTGAGCGAATACACCGAAATGTTCATGGTCAGCGCGAAATTGCCGGGGGTGGTGTCCACATAGCGGCCCTCAAGCTCTTCCTTGTTGGAAAAGCCGATGGCGTGCACGAGGAAGTCGAGCTTGCCCCATTGTGACTTGAGGACGTTGAACACCGCATCCATGGCGTCGGCGTCGGTCACGTCGCACGGCAGCACCAGATCGGACCCGAATTCGGCGGCGATGGGCTGGACGCGGCGGTGCAGCGCCTCGCCCTGATAGGTGAAGGCCATTTCCGCACCCTGATCGTGCAGGGCCTTGGCGATGCCGTAGGCAATCGAGCGGTTGTTGGCGACGCCCATGATGAGCCCGCGCTTGCCTTCCATCAATCCAGCCATTCATGTTCTCCGAGGATCATTGACGTTGTCGCCGGTTTTGGCACAGGGGATGGCATCGGGCAAGGTGGCAACGGGGGTTGCCTGTGTGGCCAAGCGCACCGGCGCCATGATAGGGGACGCCGATCCAAGGAAAGTGTGTCCATGAGCCTTCATCAAGACCAGATCGTCGCAGCGCTTGTCGCCCTTCTGGGGGAAGACAGCGTCTTGCACCAGCCCGGCGACATGGCCGGATATCTCTCCGAACCGCGCGGGCGCTTTCACATCCCGGCCCAGGCCGTGGCCTTGCCGCGCAGCGTGCCCGAGGTGCAAAAAGTGATGGCATGGGCCCACGAGAATGGCGTGCGGATCGTGCCCCAGGCAGGCAATACCGGGCTGGTGGGCGGACAGGTTCCGTTTGCTGGTGACGAGGTGATCCTCTCCATCTCCCGGCTAAAAGGCGTCCGCAACATCGACGCCGCCGCCGGACATATGACGCTGGACGCCGGAACCACCCTGCAAGAGGCCCATGAGATCGCCGAAGAGGCTGGGATGATGTTCCCGCTCTATATCGCGTCGCAAGGGTCGGCGCGGATCGGCGGGGTGCTGGGCTCGAATGCTGGCGGCGTGCAGGTGCTCTCTTACGGCAATGCGCGCGAATTGTGCCTCGGGGTCGAGGCGGTGCTTGCCGACGGCGCGCTCTATAATGGGCTCAACGCCCTGCGCAAGGACAATACCGGCTATGATCTCAAGGACTTGCTGGTCGGCTCCGAAGGCACGCTGGGCATCATCACGGCGGCGACGCTGAAACTGTTCCCCAAGCCGCAAGGGTATGAAACCGCCCTGCTCAATGTGGCGTCGCCCCAGGCGGCGCTAAACGTGTTTGCCGCGCTGCGGGCACAGGCGGGCCAGGCGCTGACCGCGTTCGAGCTGATGCCGCGGATCGGCTTCGATTTCCAGCTCAAGCACAAGATGATCGCGCAGGACCCGACGGCAGAGCCCTCGGACTGGTACGTGCTGGCGGAACTTTCCATTCCCCAGGGCGGGCACTCCGGCGCGCTGACCGAAGCGATCGAGGCGCTGTTTGAGCGCGATCTGGTCACCAATGGGGTGATTGCCGACTCACTGGCCCAGCGCGAGGCGTTCTGGGTGGCGCGCGAGCAGATGTCGGAAGTGCAATCGCGCGAGGGCGCGTCGATCAAGCACGATGTCTCGGTGCCGGTGGCGGCGGTGCCCGAGTTGATCGCGCGGGGCAGCGAAGCGGCGCAAAGCGTGGTGCCCGGCATCCGTCCGGTGCCCTTCGGCCATCTTGGCGATGGCAATATCCACTTCAACTTTTCCCAACCCGAAGGCGCGGATGCCAAGCGCTTCATGGACGAGGCCGAGGCGGTGCACGCGGCAATCTATGATGTAGTGAGGGATCTGGGCGGGTCGATTTCCGCCGAACACGGGATCGGGCAGCTCAAGACCGGGCTGCTGGCCCAGGTCAAGGATCCGGTGGCACTGTCGATGATGCGGGCCATCAAAGCGGCGCTCGATCCCAAGGGGATTCTCAATCCGGGCAAGCTGCTCGACCCGGGCACATGAATGTGCCGTCTAGCAATCGCGATATGAATGCGTAGATAAGGGGCCACACAGCCACAAATTTTTGGTTTCCCCATGCTTCTCGATATCAGCTTCCTCGACGATTCGACGCGCCCCAAGGCGCCAAAACTCGAAAACCTCGCCCCGCATCAGCGGGCTGCGGGCGAACACCTCAAGGACGTCCATGACAATCTGCGCCGGAACACGAAAGTGTTGCGCGCGATGATCGACCAGATCATGGACGGCCAGAAAACCGCAGAGGACGTGCAGCGCGAGGCCGAGGCGCTGACCATGGTTCACAACTTCCGGCGCTTCGGCAATCTGTGCGGGCAGCACTGCCAGATCGTCCACGGCCACCACTCGCTCGAAGATCAGGCGCTGTTTCCGGCGCTGTCGGCCAAAGGCGAGGCGTGGAAGAAGGTTGTCGATCGCCTGATTGCCGAGCACGAAGTGGTCCATGCGTTGCTGGTCAAGCTGATCGGCGCCCTCAACGTCCTGGTGCAGGACCCCAACGCGGCCAATTTTGACGACGCGGTCGAGGTCAACGACGCGCTGGAGCGCGTGCTGCTCTCGCACCTGGGCTACGAAGAAGACTCGATCGGCGACGCTCTGGGTTATTTCCGGATCATGGGCGGCTGAGCCGTTCAGGCAACCAGCCCATCGTCAGGTCCCGGCGCCTGCGCGTCCGCGGCGTTGACCACGTCGCGGGCAGCGGCGCGGGCGGCTTCGATCGATTCAAACACCTGGCCGTCGAGCGGAAACACGCCCAGTTTCACCGCCATGAAGCGAAAATCCGCTCCATTGGGGATGACGACTCCCTGGGGTTCACCGGCGACGGAAATAACAATTGGCTTGGTCATGATCGAAACACTCTGCGTAACGCGAAACCACCCGGTTCGAGGGCGGTGCTAACAGTCTTATGTGAGGGTCTTGTGAAGGTGGCAGGCGACTAACGTCGCTATACTCGCCAATTCCAGGAGCGACACATGAGACCGGTAGGTTTAAGTCGTACACAGCGGATCTCGGACGCGGTCAGGCGTGCCCATGCAGTTTGTGTTACCATTTTGCCGTTCTCCAGCCTGACCTTGCGGCACCACGCTCGATGCCGCAGGTAGTCAATAGCAAGACTTGTGGGAAAGATCGAGTACGATTGTGCCAAAACGGCGGTCGTTAGCGGAATTTCCTGCTGCAAGAACGGCAGAGTGCGGAACCGGTTCCGGAGAAAAAATCAGAAAAGATCGAGCTGTCCGGCATCTTTGTTTTTTGATTTCAACGGCTTGGCCGAAGGCGGCTCGGCGCGCGTCTCATTAACCCTTACGATAAGGTCAGGGCCGTCATTGGCGGTTGAATTGACTCGGGTCGAAACCGGATGGGACATCATCGTACCCGCCGGGACGGGCGCGATCACCGATTGCACCTCGGCGAATCGCGTTCCGCGCACATCGAGCCATTGGTCGACCTGGTCCGCGTCCAGCAGGGCAACCATGCGGTGATGAACATGTTTGAGGTCAGGCCCCGAGGGCACGGTGATGGCGGTCACCGTATCGACCTCTTCGCCCTCCGGCCCCATCCAGGTGGAATACAGGCCCGCCATGGCCATGGGCGCGCCGTCGGCGAGCGTGATGTAATAGGGTTGCTTGTTGCCATCGGGGAGCGTGCGCCATTCATAATAGCCCGAGGCGGGCAGGATGCAGCGCATGTGACGCACCGCATCGCGGAAGGCGGGCTTTTGCGCCATGGTCTCGGCGCGGGCGTTGATCAGCAAGGGGAAGTCACGGGGATCCTTGACCCAATGGGGCACCAGCCCCCAGCGCGCCAGCTTGGCCGTACGCCCTCCCCCATCCTCCCAGATGGCAGGCACCGGCTGGGTCGGAGCGATATTGTAGCGCGGCACCGAGTGCAGTAGATTTGCCGTCTTGAAGATCTGGCGCATCGCCTCATCAGGCAGGGTAATCGCGTATCGTCCGCACATGAATCAATTGTCCCTTTCTCCCCTCTATATAGCGCTGGCGGCGGCCACATGAAGCCCAACGCCTGTTCGATCGGGCTGTTTAATGGCGATCATGTGCTGCTGATCCAGCGCGCCTTTGCGCCCTATGCCGGGTATTGGACCTTTCCGGGCGGCCGGATGGAGCCCGACGAAACTCCCATGGAGTGCGTCAAGCGCGAGCTGTTCGAGGAAACGAGGCTGATTGTGACCGATCCGGTGCAGGTGCTGGTCGAAACGGTGGGCGAAGGGGCCACGACCTATACGCTGGCGGTGTTCGCCGACACCGTGGCGATGGCCGCCCCCGTCGCCAGCCCGGAAATCAGCGATTGGGACTGGGTGCATGTCGACGAGGTTCAGGCCTATCGCACCACAGAGAATCTGGCCGAAATCGTGCGGGCCTGCGCCGATTGCCTCAGCCTTGCACGGGCCGGACAATGAAACGGCTGGCCAGCGTGGCGCTGGCAGGCATCGTCGTGCTGGCTCCCCTGCCCGCTGTGGCCGTGGACCCGCTCTATCAGCCGCAAATGGAGCGGCTGTCGGAGATTTTGGGCGGGCTCTATATGCTGTCCCCATTGTGCGGCGACACCACCACGGACTGGCGGATGCAGATGGCCGACCTGATGGAGCGCGACGAGCCGGAAGACGATCGCCGCGCGCGGCTCGCCGGCGCTTTCAACGCAGGTTACGAGGCGTATGCGCGGTTTTACCAAAGCTGCACGCCCTCTGCCGAAACGGCAATCTCCCGGCTTTTGCACGAAGGCGAGGCTCTCTCGCGCGACATCCATCAGCGGTATGCCGAGTAAGTGTTTTCCCCAATTTGTCTTTGCGCGTTAACCAATTGGTCATTTCCGCTTAGCAGCGCCGCAAAGGCGTGTTAACTAGCGCCCATGACAACGCGCATCACGTTCCCATTCCCCACCGATTCCGCCAGCTTCGAAGCCGAGCAGGAAGAGCGCCAGATTGCGCTCGAATACCTCGCAGACGCCTGGAATGCGGCGGATACCGATGGAATCGATACCGAGGCGCTGGCCCACGCCGCCCTGTTTGCCGCCATCGCCACGCTGGTTCGCGATTATGGCGAAGAAGCCGTGGCGCAGATGATCGGCAAGGTTCCGGACCGAATCAGCAACGGCGAATATTCGCTCGACCGCGTGCTCCAATAGATTCGGCAGCGTCCGGATTGGCGCGACGGATCGCCGCGCCATAACCAGTTTAAAACTCAGTCCTCGCTCTGCCAATCGAGCACGATCTTGCCCGCCCCGCCCTGAATGGCGCTTTGGAAGGCGACGTCGAATTCGGCGGCGGGAAAGCGGTTGGTGATCACCGGGCGGATATCGAGGCCCGATTGCAGCATGGCCAGCATCTTGTGCCAGGTCTCGAACATCTCGCGCCCGTAAATGCCTTTGATGGTCAGCATTTTTAAGACCATCTTGGCGAAGTCATATTCGAACGGCTTTGCGGGCAGGCCGAGCATGGCGATCTTGCCCCCCATCACCAGATGTTCGGTGAGAGTGGCCATGGCGGCGGGTGCGCCGCTCATTTCGAACCCCACGTCAAAGCCTTCACTCATGCCAAGGTCAGCCGCAACTGCGCGGAGGTCGTCGGCCGTGTTGACGGCGATGACGCCCGGCGCGGTCTTGCGGGCCAATTCCAGCCGATGATCGTTGGGATCGGTGATCACCACGTGACGCGCGCCGACATGCTTGGCCACCGCCGCGCTCATGATGCCGATCGGCCCGGCCCCGGTGATCAGCACATCCTCGCCCACCAGATCAAACGCCAGCGCCGTATGAACTGCGTTACCGAGCGGATCGAGGATCGCCGCCAGTTCATCGTCCACGCTGTCGGGCAGCGGCACGATATTGAACGCGGGGATTTTGACATATTCGGCAAATGCGCCGGGCAGATTGACCCCGACCCCGCGCGTTTCGGGATCGAGATGGAAGCGCCCGGCCCGGCTGGCGCGCGATTTGAATCCGATCACATGACCTTCGCCTGACACGCGCTGGCCAAGGGTCAAATGGCTGACATTTGCGCCGAGCCGGGCGATCGTCCCGGAATATTCGTGCCCCACAGTCATGGGCACCGGCACCGCGCCCTGCGCCCACTGATCCCATTTATAGATGTGCAGATCGGTGCCGCAAATGCCGGTCTTGGTGACCTTGACGAGCACATCATCGGGCCCGATTTCGGGGATGGGCACCTCTTCCATCCATAGTCCCGGCTGTGCCTTTGCCTTGACGAGGGCTTTCATGGTGGCGGTCATTGCAGTGGTCCTCTCACTCCGGTGGTACCTGCCACCGCTGCGCACCCCTCATCCGGCCTTTCGCTTCGCGAAAGGCCACCTTCTCCCTCAAGGGGAGAAGGGGAACTGCGGACGTGGAGCCTCCGGGGCCGACCAGAAGAGCCCCCTTCTCCCCTGGTGGGAGAAGGGTCGGGGATGAGGGGGGCGCTGACCTGCTCCATCAAATCACCCCCAACTCTTTGCCCGCGCCGATGAACGCGTCGATGGCGAACGTCACGTTGTCATCGGACAGCCCCGACGACATCTGGGTGCGAATGCGGGCCTGGCCCTTGGGAACGACCGGGAACGAAAAGGCTGAAACCAGCACGCCCCGCTCCTGCAGGGCCTTGGCCATCGCCTGCGCCCTTGTCGCCTCATGCAGCATCACCGGGATGATCGGGGTTTCGCCGGGCACCAGTTCAAACCCGGCCTCCGAAAGAGCATTGCGGAACCGGCTGGCGAGGGTTTGGAGACGCGCACGCCGGTCATCCGCACCTCGCGCGATCTCGATGGCTTTCAGCGCCCCGGCAGCCACCGAAGGGGGCAAGGCATTGGAAAACAGGTAAGGCCGGGCCCGCTGGCGCAACAGATCGATGACCGGTTGCGGGCCTGCGATGAACCCGCCCAGCGCGCCCCCCAGTGTCTTGCCGAACGTGCCCGAGATGATGTCGACGCGATTCCCCGCCCCGGTGAGCGACGGCGTGCCTTTGCCCTCTGCGCCCAGATGGCCGGTGGCGTGGCAATCATCGATCATCACCACAGCTCGATACTCTTCAGCCAGCGCACAGATGGCAGGCAGGTCGGCGATATAGCCGTCCATGGAGAACACGCCATCGGTGACGATCAGCTTGAAGCGTGCACCATCGTCATCGGCGGCCTGAAGCTGGAGGCGCAGATCATCCATATCCGAGGTGGAAAACCGGTAGCGACGCGCTTTGGACAAGCGCACTCCGTCAATGATCGAGGCGTGGTTGAGCGTATCGGAGATGACCGCATCCTCTGGCCCCAAAAGCGTTTCGAAAAGACCGCCATTGGCATCGAAGCACGAGCCGAACAGGATGGCATCGTCCTTGTCCAGATAGCGCGCCACGGCGGTTTCAAGCTGCTTGTGCAGCTCATGGGTGCCGCAGATGAAGCGCACCGACGCCATGCCCGACCCGTAGCGTTGCAACGCATCGACGCTGGCGGCGACGACATCCGGATCATCGGCGAGCCCGAGATAATTGTTGGCGCACAGATTGACCATCGGGCGTCCGGCCACAGTGACAACGGCGCTCTGGGCCGACTGAATCACCATTTCGGACTTGTAGAGCCCCTCCTCTCGAATGCCGTCGAGGGTCTGGGAAAGGTGAAGGGCGAAACCATCCATCATGACTGCAACTCCTTTGGGTGGAGGCAGTTTCCGTTATATTGGAATTTGAGTCAACGATTTCCGTGCATCGGATGAGAGTGCCCGAAACCTAGTGGTAGAGCACCACCAGCCAGCCGGTGGCGACTTCATCCGAGGTATTGGCGATGACATGGGGGGCGTCGGCGGGGTAGCGGGCGACCTCGCCAGCATTGAGAACCGTCGTGGCATCCCCGCTGGTGATGGCGAACCCGTCGCTCATCGCCGTGAAATGCTCGCGCGTTCGCGGCGCATGCGCGGCGCTGACCAGCGCGCCCCCGGGGTCGATTTCAACCAGATACCATTCGGTCTTGCCGGCAAGAGCGGGAGACGAGAGGATCCGCAGACGGCAGGTGCCATCCGGCGAGGAAATCAGCGGCACGTGATCGGCAGGCACAACGTCGATCTGCGCCGTCTTGCGCGCCACCGCGTCGCCCGAGACCAGATCGGAAAATTCCAGGCCCAGCGCCTGGGTCAGGCTCCACACCACCGCAAATGTGGGATTGGTTTCGCTGCGCTCGATCTGGCTGAGCATGGAGCGCGACACACCCGAAAGCTTGGCCAATTGCTCAAGCGTCAAATGCCGCGCCTTGCGCGCCTTCTGAAGGACCGGACCGATCTGGGGTGGAGCTACGTCGTTCATAAGCGATGCTTTTAAAGCGTTTTCCGCCAAATTGGAATTTGCTTTGTGCACAGGAAGGATGATCCGTCGCCCCTGCGATCACGCAGCGTCCTGCACCGAAATCACCAATTGCTTGCCGAGCAGACGCAGGCCGTTTTCCATACTGCTCAGTTTCGTATGATGGTACGGATCGAGCATGCGGCGCACTTCATTTTCGCCCTTTCCCAGCCGCTGCGCCAGGTCGACCCGTGTGATCCCCGAATCGCGGAACGCCTCAATAAACGCGATCTTGACCGCCACTCTGGCAGAAATCGAAATCGGCTCGCCCACCGTCGCCACGGACTTGGGGAATTCCAATCCATCGAGAACATAAGTCAAAAGGGCAACCTCCAATGCATCCTGAGCGTTGGCGCGGGCCTCGTCTCGATCATCACCTTCGGTGATGGCTTCCGGCACATCGGGGAAGGTGACGACAAAGCCGCCGCCGTTGGATTCGAACGTTGCGAAATAGCACGTCATGCGCTTTTTCCTTCTGTGCTCAGAGACCGAGCTGTTTGCGGATGATCTTTTCCATCGCCGGGCTGATCTCTCCCGATTTGACCACGGAAAAACGGCCACCGCACCGGACCACACAATGGCCTCCCTTGCCGCGCGCCATGTTCACGTCCAGCGCTATCCCAATTGATCACGTTTCATGAGATGCGTTCCCCCACACATCTATTCGCACAAAAATGTGCGAATTGCAATCCCCCCTAAATCGGCAAGGGGCCGTCAGTCTTGACCTCCTCCATCACCGGATAGGTTCGCGTTTCGGAAACGCCGGGCAGGTTGAGCAGCACGTCGCCGAGGAAAGCGCGGTAGTGGCTCATGTCGGTCACCCGCGCCTTGACGATGTAATCGAACCCGCCCGCGACCATATGGCATTCAAGCACTTCGGGCGCGAGGCGGATGGCGCGGGAGAATTTTTCGAAGGCGTCAGGGGTGGTCTTGTCGAGGGAGATTTCGACAAACACCAGCAGTTCGAGCCCCACCATCAGCGGATCGATGCGCGCGGTGAACCCGGTGATATAGCCCGCGCTTTGCAGTCGGCGCAGGCGATCGCTCATCGACGTCGGCGCGAGGCCGATCCGACTGGCCAGTTCTGCATTGGTGATCCGGCCATCGGCCTGGAGTTCGTTGAGAATCCGACGATCAACCCGATCAATCCGCATAATCATGCGCCCCTCCCTATATTTCCGTTTATTCTACGACTGAGTGGCAAAACAGACAATGGATAACCGGCCAAACCGGCGTAGCATCGGACTATCGACAGATTGACTCTGGACCGGGAGGAACCGTTCAGACATGTCTCGATCCCCTGATGCTTATCGGGAGCCGTTCTCCCGCTTTTCCGACCGACCGCTTGTTCCCGACACGCCGCTGCGCGAGGCGATCACCGCCGCCTGCCGAAGCGCGGAAACCCAACGCATCCCGCCCCTCATCGAAGCGGCCAGCGTCACGCCGCAGCAAGCCGCTGCGATCCGGGCCACAGCCGAAACGGCGGTCAAATCCATCCGCGCCCGAGGGACCAGCATCGGCATCGAGGCGCTGATGCGCGAATATGCCCTTTCGAGCCAGGAAGGCGTGGCGCTGATGTGCCTTGCTGAAGCCCTGTTGCGCACGCCCGATACGCCCACCCGCGACCTGCTGATTGCCGACAAGATCGCGCCGGGCGACTGGCAGCGCCATCTCGGGCTCGATCGCTCGCTGTTCGTCAACGCGGCCAGCTGGGGGCTGGCGGTCACCGGAAAGCTGGTGTCTCCGGTGGACGACACAGGGCTGTCCCGTGCGCTGACCCGGCTGGTGGCCCGCTCGGGCGAATCGGTGATCCGCGCCGGGGTCAACATGGCAATGCGGCTCCTGGGCGAGCACTTCGTCGCTGGCGAGACGATCGCTACCGCCTTGCGCACCGCCCGTTCCGGAGAGGCGAAAGGGTTTTCCTATTCCTTTGACATGCTGGGGGAAGCGGCGACCACCGCCGAGGACGCAGAGCGCTATCTTGAGCAATACCGCACCGCGATCCATGCCATAGGGGCCGCGGCGCAACAAAAGGGGCCCCTTCGCGGCCCCGGCATTTCCATCAAACTGTCGGCGCTGCATCCGCGCTACAGCCGGGCCCAGTATGGGCGGGTGATGAGCCAATTGCTGCCCGTGCTCAAGGGTTTGGCAACGCTGGCGAAAAGCTACGATATCGGCCTCAATATCGATGCCGAGGAAATGGACCGGCTGGAGCTGTCCCTCGATCTGCTCGAAGCTCTGGCTCTCGATCCGGACCTTGCCGGATGGGACGGGCTCGGGTTTGTCGTCCAGGCCTACTCCAAGCGGTGCGCAGCCGTCATCGACTGGATCATCGACCTGGCGCGGCGCTCCGGGCATCGACTGATGGTACGGCTGGTCAAAGGGGCCTATTGGGATACCGAGATCAAGCGAGCGCAGGTCGATGGGCTCGATGATTTCTCGGTGTTCACCCGCAAGGTACATACCGATGTCAGCTATATCGCTGCCGCGAAACAGCTGCTGGCCGCGCGCGACGTGGTGTTCCCGCAATTTGCCACCCATAACGCCCAGACCATGGCAACCATCCATACGCTGGCCGGGCCGGATTTTGCGCTGGGCGACTATGAATTCCAGTGTCTCTACGGCATGGGGGAGCCGCTTTACGAACAGGTGGTGCCCAGCCACACGCTCAATCGCCCGTGCCGGATTTACGCTCCTGTCGGCAGCCATCAAACGCTATTGGCCTATCTGGTGCGCCGGCTGCTGGAAAACGGCGCCAATTCGAGTTTCGTCAACCAGATTGCCGATGAAACGACCCCCATCGCGCAGTTGATCGCTGACCCGGTCGCGGTGGCGCGACAGATTGCGCCACTCGGAGCGCCCCATCCCGAGATAAAACTGCCCCGCGACATCCTCGCCGCAAAGCGCCGCAATTCCCGCGGCCTCGATCTGTCCAATGAACAGGCGTTACGCGCGCTCCATCACGGGCTTTCAGCCTCGCTGGCGCAACGTTGGGAGGCCGAGGGAAATTCCGTCCGCACGATCGTCAATCCGGCAGACCACAGGGACCGGATTGGTTCGGTCGCGGAGCCGACAGAAACCATGCTCACCGATCTCATGGCGCGCGCGCAGAACGCCGCTTCGGGCTGGGCGAGCACACCGCCCCACGAACGCGCCGCGTGCCTCGATCGTGCCGCCGACCTGATGGAAGCCCGCATGGAGGCGCTGATGGCGATGGCCATGCGCGAAGCGGGAAAGACGGCAGCCAATGCGGTAGCGGAAGTGCGCGAGGCAGTGGATTTCCTGCGCTATTACGCCCAGCAGGCGCGCGACAGCTTTGATAACCACACCCATGTGCCGCTGGGGCCGGTGGTCGCCATTTCGCCCTGGAACTTCCCGCTCGCCATTTTCACCGGTCAGGTTGCCGCCGCACTGGTCGCCGGCAACCCGGTGCTTGCCAAGCCCGCCGAGGAAACCCCGCTGATCGCGACCATGGCGGTGGATATTCTCCATGAGGCCGGGGTGCCGGAGGATGTGCTGCAGCTGGTCGTTGGCGATGGCCGTATCGGGGCCGCATTGGTGGCAAACGCTGGCGTGTGCGGCGTGCTGTTCACCGGCTCGACCGAAGTGGCGCGGCTGATCGCCCGCCAGTTGGCCGGACGGCTCTCCGCCACCGGCAGGCCCCTGCCGCTGATTGCCGAGACCGGCGGGCAGAATGCGATGATCGTCGATTCCTCCGCACTCACCGAGCAAGTGGTGCTCGATGTGGTCTCTTCGGCTTTCGACAGCGCAGGCCAGCGTTGTTCGGCACTGCGGCTGTTGTGTCTGCAAGATGAGGTGGCGGACCACACACTCGCCATGCTCAAGGGCGCAATGGCGCAACTCACCATCGGCAATCCCGACCGGCTGGCGATCGATATCGGACCGGTGATCACGGCGGAAGCGCGCGACACCATCCTCGCCCATATCGAGGCGATGCGCGGCAAAGGCCATGCGATCGCCCAGATCGATCTGCCCCCGGAGGCCGCCCATGGCACCTTCGTTCCCCCGACGCTGATCGAGCTGGATGATATTGCCGAACTCGGAGCCGAAGTGTTCGGGCCGGTGCTGCATGTGATCCGGTTCCGCCGCCAGGATTTGGGCCCGCTGATCGGCAGGATCAACGCGCTGGGCTATGGGCTGACCTTTGGTCTCCATACGCGCATCGACAGCACCATGGCCGAGGTCAGCGCGCAGATCCTTGCGGGCAATATCTATATCAACCGCAACCAGATCGGGGCCGTGGTCGGGGTGCAGCCCTTTGGCGGGCATGGTCTGTCCGGGACAGGCCCCAAGGCAGGCGGACCGCTCTATCTGCGACGACTGGTGACGACCACCAGCCAGACCATGCCCGATCTGCCGCCACGCGAGCCCGACCAGACATTGCACACTCTCGCCGATTGGCTGCGCCACACCGGCGCTGAGACCTTGGCGGCTCAAGTGCTTGCCTATGGCAACCATCCGGCCATCGCTACCAGTGTCGAACTCTCCGGCCCGGTGGGAGAACGCAATCTCTACACAACCCGACCCAAGGGAGACGTGCTGCTGATCGCGAATTCGCTCATCGGGCTGTGCCACGGGCTGGCGGCGGGTTTGGCCGCGCAAAATCGCATGAGTGTCAGCCTCTCCGGCGAGGCGCTCGCCGCCTGGCCCCATCTGCCCGAAACCATCCGCGAGGCAACAGCGCTGCTCTCCGGGCCGATCCCCAACACCGTGCGAGCGGTCATGGTAGAAGGCGATGAGACGACCATCGCGGCGGTCAGCCGGACCATGGCGGATGGCGACGGCCCGATTGTCACCGTTCAGGGCCTTTCAGCACACGACCTCCAAAACGGCACCGCCGTCTTCGCCATCGACCAGCTGGTCGATGAAGTGTCCACCAGCATCAACACCGCAGCCGCAGGCGGCAATGCAAGCCTGATGACGCTGGTTTGACCCCTTGAGGCGTCTTCAAGATTGGTTATATTGAAGACAATCCAAAGGAGAGCCCATGTCTCGCACCACCACCATGACGGTTCGTCTGAGCGGCACGTTGAGCGAATTCGTATCCTCCAATGTCGGAGAAGATGGCGCATACGAAAACATCAGCGAATATGTGCGCGATCTGATCCGCCGCGATAAGGAGCGCGTAGAGAACGAAGCCTTCGAGCGGCTGCAAGCGGAGTTGACGCTCGCCTTTTCCGCACCGGATTCGTCCTATCAGACGCTGACGGCGGCGGCTGTGATCGCGCGCAACAAGGCCGTGCGATGAATGGCCACGGTCAGAATTCAGGAACGGGCTGCGCTCCGCATCGATGAAATCTATCGCTTCACGCTTGAGCGATGGGGCGAAGACCAGGCCGAGCGCTATATCGTCGGTTTGTTTGATGCATTCGAAAAGATTCAAACCGGTGGCGTAAGCTCACGCCCCGTCCCGGCCGCATTCGGCATCAATGGCTTTTTCTTTCGCTACGAACGCCATTTCGTCTATTGGCGGCGCCTCGACAATGGCGATATCGGCATCGCCACCATCCTGCACGAGCGCATGCACCAGATCGATCGGTTCAAGGATGAGTTCGGGCTTTAGAAGATCCCTGGCGGCCCCTACTCTTCCCGTTCCAGCGTCTCTGCAAACCGGATCGGCTGGCCCTGTGCGGGGGTGACGAGGTCGCCCTCCCACATCACCATATTGCCCCGGATGATGGTGCCCACGGGCCATCCCTTCACCGCTACGCCGTCATAGGGCGTCCAGCCTGCCCGGCTGGCGACGTCCTCATTTCTGATCGTCTCGGTGCGGTTCATGTCGACAATGGTGAGGTCGGCATCATAGCCCACCGCCACCCTGCCCTTGCCCGCAAGATTGAACAGGCGCTGCGGGCCGTGGCTGGTCATATCAACAAACCGCTGCAAGCTTAGCCGCCCTGCATTGACGTGGTCGAGCATGATCGGCACCAGCGTCTGCACGCCGGTCATCCCCGAAGGCGATGCCGGATAGGGCACGTCCTTTTCGGCGCGTGTATGGGGCGCGTGGTCGGAGCCGAGGATATCGGCAACGCCATTGGCCACGCCCTGCCAGATGCCCTCGCGATGTTCGGCGTCGCGCACCGGCGGATTCATCTGGGCATAGGTGCCCAGCCGCGTATAGGCCGTTTCGTCCAGTGTCAGGTGGTGCGGGGTCACCTCCACCGAGGCGATATCCTTGTGATCGGCAAGAAACGCGATTTCTTCCCTCGTCGACACATGCAGCACGTGGATGCGCTTGCCGGTCTTGCGGGCAATTCGCACCAGCCGTTGGGTGCATTGCAGCGCAGCTTGCTCGTCGCGCCAGAGGGGATGGGACGATGGATCGCCTTCCACCCGCAATCCCTTGCGCTCTTCGAGCCGGAACTCATCTTCCGAATGGAAGGCCGCGCGGCGCGAAATCACCGACAGGATCTCTTCGACCCCCTCGTCGTCAGCAACCAGCAGCGAGCCCGTGGACGAGCCCATGAACACCTTGACCCCGGCACACCCCGGCAACCGCTCAAACTCGGGCAGCTGCGCGACGTTCTCGCGCGTGCCGCCGATATAGAAGGCAAAGTCACAATGCATCCGGTTGGTCGCGCGGGCGATCTTGTCTTCAAACGTTTCGCGCGTGGTGGTCAGAGGATTGGTGTTGGGCATTTCGAACACGCCCGTCACCCCGCCCATCACCGCCGAGAGCGATCCTGATTCCAGGTCTTCTTTCTGCTCCAGCCCCGGCTCGCGGAAATGCACCTGAGTATCGATGACGCCGGGCAGGATGGTCAGCCCCGTGCAATCGATCTCGATATCGGCGGTTTCGGTCGCCAAAGAGCCGATAGCGGCAATGCGCCCCTTGATGACGCCGATATCGGCGCTACCTATGCCATCATGATTGACCAGAGTACCGCCCCGGAAAATCGTATCGAAGTGGCGACTCATGGCATATCTCCAGTCCCGGTCTCATTCTGGTGCCGGGTGTAGCGGAAGACCGGTGAAGCAGGCAAGGGCACCCCATGACAATCGAACGACGCGCAGACCGGATCGCTTTCCGGATTTCGGGACCGGACGCCACCCATCTCCTGCACGATGTCCTCACCCCGCCGGTCACGGCCGAAAACGCCCCGGCCCGGTGGTTTTCGCTGCTTACGCCACAAGGCAAGATTTTGGCCGAAGGGCTGATCGGCTGGGCCGACAATGCCTACTGGCTCGACGTGCATGATTCCGTCGCCGACAACTTTTTCCGCCGCATGCGGATGTATCGTCTGCGCGCCAAGGTCGATATCGACAGGCTCGATGAAACCCACGCGGTGGGCTGGTCGGTGGACCCCGCTGATGGCATCGTGCATCAGGATGGGCGCGCCGATGGGCTGGGCTATCGCGTCATCGCGCCGATTGCCGACGCAGAGGGTTGGGCCGACGGCACCGGACAGGCGCGCGCCCGCATCGGCTTAGGCATCGCCGAACTGGGCCCCGATTATGCCGAGGATGACGTCTTCCCCCACGATGTGGGCATGGATCATCTGGGCGGCGTCGATTTCAAGAAGGGCTGCTATGTGGGCCAGGAGGTCGTCTCGCGCATGCAGCACCGCGGCACGGCACGGCGCAGGCCGGTGATCGTCTCGGGCCTTGGCGCGGCACAGCAGGGGGATTCCCTTGTTGTCGGCGCGCGCACTGCCGGCACGCTGGGGCAACCGATCGACGGGCGGGCCGTCGCCATCGCACGGATCGACAGGATCACCGATCCGGCAGCGGGCACCGTTAATGACGCTCCGGTGTCGCTTGCCCTGCCCGGCTGGGCACAGTACGGTTTTGCGCAATCCGCCACCGATTCCGAAGACGAATAGACCGTTTTTTGGAGAAGCAAGACCGGTTTCCCCAGAGGGCTTTATGACACGCGCAAAATCCCGCGCCTGGCAGCGCATGCTTTCGGGCCGCCGTCTCGACCTGCTCGATCCCTCCCCCCTCGATGTGGAACTCTCCGACATCGCCCATGGGCTGGCCCGCGTGGCCCGCTGGAACGGGCAGACCGGCGGTGATTATGCCTTTTCGGTCGCCCAGCATTCGGTGCTGGTTCTGGAGATCGCCGCGGCCATCGACCCCGAAATCAGCGACGCGGGCCGCCTCTATACGCTGCTGCACGATGCCCCCGAATATGTGATGGGCGACATCATCTCCCCGTTCAAGGCGGCCATGGGTGGCAATTACCGCGACGTGGAGGCTCGGCTTTTGGGCGCCATTCACGTCCGGTTCGGCCTGCCCGCCATCGCGCCAGCCGCCCTCAAGCGCCTGATCAAGCGGGCCGACCGGGAAGCAGCGTTTTTCGAAGCGGTCAACCTCGCGGGTTTTTCCGCCGACGAGGCCCGGAAATATTTTGGCGAGCCCACGCTGGCCGGATTTGACCTGCCCGGCTTCGACCGCCTCATCCGCCCCTGGCCCACGCAACAGGCCCACGACCTGTTCGTCGCCGCTTTCGAAAGCCTGAGCGCGTAAGGCCATCGCAGCGCCGCCGCATCCCACCCTGTCATCCCGGCCTTGAGCCGGGAACCAGTAACCGGCAGCGCATCGGTTCCATCACGAACGCTGCGCATACTGGATCCCGGGTCTTCGCCCGGGATGACGCTGCGTGTGTGGCATCGACGCCTGCCAAACGAGCCCCCCTCGCCCCTTGAGGGAGAGGGGCCGGGGGTGAGGGGTGCGCTGAGTTTGAGCATACACAGCGGTGAGCGAAGACTCCGTCATCCGACCTAGTCGCCTGTAATCGTTACAATTTTAATCTCATTTTATCTATTAACCCTGTTGCATGAAGGACTTTGCGTTAACCACTCGGAAAGGTTGATAAAGCGTTAAGACGCCATTCTACGGAGAGTCGTCCATGCGCTTTGACCGTCAGCATCACCCCAGCAAATCCATCGCGATGCGCTATCGCATCGGCGTGGCGGCCCTGCTGTTGCTGATCGCAGGGCTGGCGGCGACAACCACGGTGCGCGCCGATGGCATCGTGTCCACGGCACCCCCGCCGCTGACCACGCTGGTCAAGTTCAACGACCGGGACTACCAGATCGCCTATTCGCCCTCGGTGTCGCTGGAGCCGATCTCCGCGACGAGCGTGCGCAAGGTCGGGTATGGGCGGGTGAGCGAGGTCAATATCGCCACCACCTCATCGGGCACCTATTCGAGCGATGGTCTCGTGTCGCCGCATGTGCTGTATCCCGGAATCGAGGTCAGCCGCGCCGAGCCGGAAGACCGTCCCCGCCATCACAGCCGGTTCGCGGATGGACCGGGCTTTTCGATCTTTTCACTGGGGCAAGACCCCGCCAGCAGCAGCACGGTGTTCAATTCGGTGTCGGATCACGGAGTGCGCTCGTGCATGACGCGCGGATCGTTCGTTTCGTGCTTCCGCACCTATTGAGACGCGGGCCTGCCACGCCCCCGCAATCGGGTTATCCGAACTGCCAGCCGGCCTTGAAGCGGTAGAAGACGTGCAGCCCCACCTGGGCCAGCCTGTCCATGTTGCGCGCCCAATGGGGGCGGACATAGGTAGCATGGTAGTGGGTCGCGTCAGCGATTTCGGTGAGATAGATTTCCTGGTTGAGCACTGTCTGGGTGATTTCCTGGGCCAGCGCCCAGGCCGCAGGTTCGTTGATGCGGTCGGGGATGCCATCGCAGGCAAACGAGAACTGGCAGGCGTTGCGCCTATGCTGGTTCTGATAGACGACACCGCAAATGGTATCCGGGTAATTGGCGTGCTCGACCCGGTTCATGATCACCTGCGCCACAGCCACCTGCCCGCGATAGCTTTCGCCGCGCGCCTCGAAATAAATCCCCGTGGACAGGCACCATTGCTCGCGCTCGGACCAGGTGTGCTTAGGCGTGAAATCGGTCGCCGGCGTATTGGCCCTGCCATAGGCGAGGGTCTCGGGCACCGATGCCGGGCGCGGCAGGTCGGGATCGATATTGGCGACATCAAAGCCATCGGCGAAGGCGTCGATCGCGCGCAGGGAGTCCGAGCGCGCAACCCCGGTGTTGATCGCCGCAACAGACATGCGCGGCCCCGGCTCCTCGGCACCCTCGTCGGCGTCCGCGACCTGAATGTCCGATTGCTGCGAAACATAAGGATCGCCAGCTTTGCGGGCATCCGCAATCGACAGGCGCACGGCATCAAAGGCCTGCGAGAACGCCACAAGATTGACCTCGGGCCGCACGCGGTCTGTCTTGCCCGACCGGTTGGGGCCGGAAAATATGCTGGTTTCAAACAAGGATGCGACCGATCCGGTGATCACCGGCTGGCCAGCCGCATAATCGAGCGCGGCTGAAGGCGCTGAAGGAAGATCGGCCACCAGGTCAACGGCATGAAAGCCGCCGGTGCCCGGAACCGCAAAACCATAGGCTGCTGCGCTGAGCGCCAGTGCCCCCATGGCCTTCACAACTCTGCGCGAGGCACGCGCCCTTTGGGCCCGTACCGGGGAAGTCCCGTACGCCATACTAACGCTTTTCTACGCCACAACTCTGACCCGCCGGCGCTAACCTGCGCACCGGACCCCGTGATGAAAAATACGCCATCGTTCCGGTGCCGGTGATTGATCGGGCGCGCGATGCAGTTGTGCAACACAGACCCGGTCAAATGCCGACAATCTCGATGATCGGTCATTAGGGTTAGGAAGGTGTAAACACGGGCAAAGGGGCGCAGAAAAGTTCAGATTGCGGCGGTTCGGAGGAATTTGCCCGCGCCAGTATGGTTAATTTGTGCCCTCGGACTGGGCCAGGACCATGCGGGCCACGGGCACCCGATAAGGCGAGCAGCTCACATAATCGATATCGAGACCGGAGAAAAACCGCAGGGAATTGGTCTCTCCGGCGTGCTCGCCGCAAATCCCCACTTTCAGATCGGGCTTGACCGCCCTGCCCCGCTCGATGGCGGTGCGGATCAACTCGCCCACCCCGCGCTGGTCGATGGTGACGAACGGGTCCACATCATAAAGCGCGCGCCGGTGATAGGTGGCGAGAAAGGCCGGGGCATCGTCGCGCGAGATGCCATAAGTGGTCTGGGTCAGGTCGTTGGTGCCAAACGAAATGAAGTCCACTTCCCGCGCAATATCCCCGGCCCGCAGGCAGGCGCGCGGCAATTCGATCATCGCGCCGATCGACAGGGTCGCCCCGCGACGGAACACTTCGGCATTGCCCGCAAGGTCCATGATGCGCGACCGCACCCAGGCCACTTCCCGCGCCGAGGTGACGAAGGGGATCATGATTTCGAGATTGACCGGCAGGTCCTGATTGTCCATCGCCGTTTCGACACCGGCAATCAGCGCCCGCACCTGCATCGCGAGAATTTCGGGGTAGGTGATGACCAGCCGCACCCCACGATGCCCGAGCATCGGGTTCACCTCATCGAGCCGCCGCAGCCGCGCCCGCAGCGCACGCAGGGACAAGCCAAGCGCGGCGGCGGTGTCCTCGATATCATCATCGCTACGCGGCAGGAATTCATGCAAGGGCGGGTCGAACAGCCGCACGGTCACCGGCTTGTTCTGCATGGTCTGGAACAGTTCGGCATAGTCGGCGGCCTGATAATCGACCAGCCCTTCCAACGCCGTCGCCCGGTCGTGTTCGTTTTCCGAAAGGATCAGGCGGCGCAGCGCCCGCATGCGTTCGCCGGAAAAGAACATGTGTTCGGAGCGGGCCAGTCCGATCCCTTCCGCGCCAAAGCTCAGGGCGGTGCGCGCCGCGTCCACGGTTTCGGCGTTGGTCCTCACCGCCACCGAACGGGTGTCGTCGGCCCAATCGAGCAGGCGCGACAAGGCCCCGCCAATATGGGGCCGCGACAGGGGCAGCGCGCCCAGATAGAGGGTGCCTTCCGAGCCATCGATGGTGATGCGCTGCCCGGCGGTGATCACCGTATCCCCGATACGGCATTCGCCGTTCTCGATATCGATCTGCAAGGCCCGCAGCCCGGCAACGCACGGCTTGCCGGTGATGCGCGCCACCACCGCCGCATGGCTGGTCATGCCGCCGCGCGCCGTGACGAACCCCGTTGCAGCCTGCATGCCCTCGATATCGCCGGGGCCGGTTTCCATGACGACGAGGATGCAGTGCCGCCCCCGCGCCCGGCAACGGGCTGCATCATCGGGGGTAAAGACGATCTCGCCGCTCGCCGCGCCGGGAGACACCCCCAGCCCCGTTGCAATCGGGGTCCTGCGGTCCTCGTCGGTGAGGCGCGGGTGCAGCAATTGGGGCAATTGCGCCGGATTGAAGCGCCGCACCGCGTCAGCCGGGGCCCACACCCCAGCATCGACCCGCTGCACGGCGGCTTCCAGCTGCGCACCGGCGCTCACCTGTACCGGACGCGCCGACACGAACCGCGCAACAGCGCCCTCGATGGAAATGGTGCAGGCCATGTGCTGGCCCGAGGCCGCATCGATCAGCTCGATCAGCTTTTTGGTGGCCGCCGGCAGGGGCGGCAGAACATCACCGGGCATGGCCACGGGCCCGAGCCTGCCGCTGGCGGTATTGCGGGTGTAAAAGCGCTGGAGGCGGCCTTCCGCTGTCGCCTGCACGATCACGATCTGGCGGCCATAATCGTCCTGCTCATCCTCACTCATCCATTCGGACATCGAGGAATTATAGCTTGCAAAAGCCGCAGCGATGGCGCGCCCCAGGGCCCGCTCGGGATCGACAGCGTCAAATTCATTGGCCGGGGCGCTGATGCCCGTGCGGGCGGTCTGCAGTCCGGCGATATGGCGCGGCGCGGAGGTGCGCACGACGAGTTCGGGCGGCCTGCTACCGGGGCGGACAAGCCGGAACAGGGTGGTGACCCAGACCTTGCGCAAGGCATCGTCGCCGGATGTGCGTTCGGCCAGCAGCGCCTCCCACGCGGTGCGGGTGATGGCGATGGTCGGCACCACGTCGAGCCCGGCGCTGGCCGCGGCATAGAGCCAATTGGCCTTGCCTGCGAGCAGGCGCAATTGCGCGCGGCTCAGGGAGGGCCTTCCCTGTGCCGGGGCGATTGCAAACATCTGGTGGGAAAGCGCAACCAAGAAAAGAAATCCCAACTGAATCGACGTCATATTGCCTGCGCGCCGGGGTTGGGGCAACAGGGCGGATTTTGTGCAAATGGTCACATGATGGTGGCTTGACTTGGGCAGGGCGAGCCCGCATGTGAAGACCATGAGCGACAAGCCAAATCTTGATATCCTTTTGTGCGCCCCGCGCGGATTTTGCGCTGGTGTCGACCGCGCGATCCAGATCGTCGATCTGGCGCTGAAAAAATACGGCGCACCGGTCTATGTCCGCCATGAGATCGTCCATAACAAATATGTCGTCGACGGGTTGCGCGCCAAGGGAGCGATCTTTGTCGAGGAACTCGACGAAATCCCGGAAGGTACCGAGGCGCCGGTGATCTTTTCGGCCCATGGCGTCGCCAAATCGGTTCCGGCGGAAGCCCGCCACCGCAATATGTTCCATCTCGATGCCACCTGCCCGCTGGTCACCAAGGTGCATGTGGAAGCCCAGCGCCACGCGGAACAGGGCCATGATATCATCCTGATCGGTCACAAGGGGCACCCCGAGGTGATCGGGACCATGGGGCAGTTGCCGCCCGGCAGCATCACGCTGATCGAAACCGTGGAGGACGCAGAGGCGTTCGAACCGCGCGATCCCGACAACCTCGCGCTGGTCACCCAGACGACGCTATCGGTCGATGACACCAGCGCCATCGTTCTGGTGCTGCGCAGCCGCTTCCCCTCCATCGCGATTCCGAAAAAAGAAGACATCTGCTACGCCACCACCAACCGGCAGGAAGCGGTGAAAGTCGTCGCGCCCCAGGTGGATGCGATGATCGTTGTGGGCGCGCCCAATTCATCGAACTCGATGCGGCTGGTCGAAGTGGGCGAGCGCGCGGGCTGCCCGATCTCGGTTCTGGTGCAGCGGGCCGACGATATCGACTGGTCGCTGTTTGCCAATATCGGATCGCTGGGCATCACGGCGGGCGCTTCGGCCCCCGAGGCGCTGGTTGAAGAGGTGATCGACGCCTTTGCCGAACGCTTCGCCGTCAAGGTCGAGATCGCCGTGACCGCAGAAGAAAACATCGCCTTCAACATCCCCCGCATCCTGCGTGAGCTTGAAGCAGCGGGCAGCCGGTGAGCGACTCTGTCGTTATCCATACGGACGGGGCCTGTTCGGGCAATCCCGGCCCCGGCGGCTGGGGCGCGGTGCTGGAACATGGCGGCCACGTCAAGGAATTGAAGGGCGGCGCACAGCTCACCACCAACAACCAGATGGAGCTGACCGCCGCGATCGAAGCGCTCAACGCGCTCAAGCGCTCCTGTTCGGTCGAGCTTTATACCGACAGCCAATACGTCAAGAACGGCATTCAGGGCTGGCTGCACGGCTGGAAGAAAAACGGCTGGAAGACCGCTGCCAAAAAGCCGGTGAAAAACGTCGAGCTCTGGCAAGCGCTCGACGAAGCCACCAAGCGGCACAAGATCACCTGGCACTGGGTCAAGGGCCACGCGGGCCACGACCTCAACGAACGCGCCGACCGCCTCGCCAACGAAGGCATGGAGCCGTTCAAGACCCGCAGAGGCTAGGCGACGGAATAGTGTCAGCGCCGGGGAGCGATGATGGTCCTGATAAGCGCTTCTAGCTCGGACAATCGACCCGAAAAACTGGCGATCATGGCGCTCAGAACGCATTCAGGGACGAGCGCCGCGTCATTGAACGGAAAGTCTGATCGGCAAGGTTGATGAGGACGGATAACGCCGGATAGCAGGAAGGGTCCTGCTCAGCGGCGTAGCTCATCGCCTATGTATTGATCGCCGCGATGACCTTCCGGCGTTTGGCAGCGATGCTGTCATCGCCGGACATGGCGGCCTTGGACCGCCCGCTGACCCGCAGCCCTTCCACGGCAAGAACCCTGTCGGCACGCTCTGGCGTCCACCCTTTTGGTGCGACGCGGATCGGTCGAGTTTTGGATTGGGTGCTCATAGGTCTAGTGTATCACAGCCTCACTCAATGAGTGGCAGCCTTTTCCCTGCGGAACATCCCCAGCACCGGCATGATGGCATAGTGGGCCAGGGGGATGAGGAGGAAGCCCAGAGCCACCCCCAGAACGCCATAGAAAAACGCCTCGGTGATCCAGTGGATCGCGCCATAGCCCCCGGGCAGCACGCCAGCCACACTATCGGCGATTGCCACAATGATGTGTTCGGGCAGGTCAAACCCCAGCCCGGCCAGCCCGTGGACGATGATGCCACCGCCCACCCACAGCATGGCGGCGGTGCCCACCACCGTCAGCGTCTGCATGAAGCCCGGCATGATCTTGACCAGCCACCGCCCGAATCCACGGGCGGCCCCGGTATGGGCGTTACGCGCGAGGAAAACCCCGAAATCGTCGGCCTTCACGATCAGCGCCACGCCGCCATACACCACCGCCGTGATGGCAATGGCCACGATGATCAGCACCAGGGCCTGAGTGATGATATTGCCGGTGGAGATGGTCGAAAGCGCGATGGTCATGATTTCGGCCGAGAGGATGAAATCGGTCTTGATCGCCCCCGCCACCTTTTCTGTTTCCAGCATGGCTGCATCGGTCGCGGCGGGCTCGATTTCCTGCTCCAGCGCGTGGGCCTTGCCCGGTGTCAGCATGGCGTAGAGCTTTTCCGCGCCCTCGTAACACAGATACGCCCCGCCGATCATCAACAGCGGATTGATAACGGCTGGCAGGAACGCACTGAGCAGCAACGCCGCCGGAAGCAGGAAAATCAGCTTGTTCCGGATCGAACCCAGCGCGATCTTGCCGACGATGGGCAGTTCGCGATCGGCGGAAAAGCCGTCGACATAGCGCGGGGTGACGGCGGCATCATCGATCACCGCCCCCGCGGCCTTGCTCCCGGCCTTGAGCGCCTGTCCGGTAATATCGTCGAGGGACGCAGCCGCCACCTTGGCGATGGCAGCGACATCATCGAGAAGGGCGAGCAGACCGACGCTCATGGCAAGGCTCCCGGTTGTGGCCTTCTTAAACCCCTGGCGCCGCTTCCAGTTCCCCGCCGGGTGTCATCCGGCGACCTTCCCGAAATCGGCGACCCTATGCATAGTGTCGCGCAATCGTGCCAGCAGGCCAAGCCGGTTAAGGCGGATGGCCGGATCGGGATCATTGACCAGCACGTCTTCGAAAAACGCATCGACCGGTGCGCGCAGGCCACCCAATACGGCAATCGCGGCGGCGTAATCATCCTCGGCCAACCGCTCGGACACTTTTGTGCGCGCGGCGTCCACGGCGGCGGCGAGCGCCTGCCCCTGTTCCGCACCAAGCTGGTCGGCGTCAACCTCCCCGGCATAGCGCTTGCCGTCCTTTTTCTCCTCGGCGGCGAGGATATTGGCGGCGCGCTTATACCCGGCGAGCAGCGCCTTGCCGTCCTCGCTGTCGAGCAGCGATGACAGCGCCCCGACCCGGGCGACAATCTGCAAGATGTCGTCGCTGTCTTCTGCAATCACTGCATCGACCAGATCGTGCCGCGCCCCGGAATCGCGCAGCGACACCTTCAAGCGGTCATGAAAGAACGAGAGCAGGTCCTTGTCGGAGACGAACTGACCCAGCTTCAGCCGCAGCTTGTTGTCGGCGATCAGCCGGATCACCCCCAGCGCCGCGCGGCGCAGCGCAAACGGGTCCTTGCTGCCCGTGGGCTTTTCATCGATCGCCCAGAA
>NZ_DATMGM010000005.1:0-18000 GCF_035555455.1 Pelagibacterium sp.
CGCTGATCGAGGAACGCGAAGGCGCGGCGGCCCAGCTTTCGGTGCTGGCCGAACGCGGCATCGCCATAGCGCTCGACGATTTCGGCACGGGCTATTCCTCGCTGTCCTATCTCAACACCATGCCGTTTTCCAAGCTCAAGATCGACCGCTCGTTCATCGCCGATATCACCACCGATGCTCGCTCGCTTAATCTGGTGGCCAATGTGGCGCGGCTGGGCCGCGATCTCGATCTGGTCGTCACCGTCGAGGGCATCGAGACCGAGGAACAGCTCGAAACCATTGCCCGGCACACCCAGGTCGATCAGGTGCAGGGCTTTCTGTTCGGCACGCCGCTTCCCGCCGCCGAAACGCGCGATCTCATCGTTCGCATGCACAAGACCGGGGGCGCCCCGGTCCGTGAACGGCCCCGCCGTCCGGTCCTCGTGAGCAAGTAAACCGCCCGTCTGCCGATGAAGGCGCTTCGGGCTTTCCCAAATCATTAAAATTTTATTAACATTGTCCCTTATGTGTTCGGGGGTAATGTGAAATGCGTAATCAGACCAGCAGAACCGGCGCGACCTCGCGCTTTGCAACCAGCCTTATGGACATCCTCGAACGGGTCGAGTACCGGCGGGTCCGGCTCGAAGAGCAGTTCGACCCGGTGTACCGGCTGCGCTACGAGGCCTATCGGCGCGAAGACGGCATTGCGAGCAATGCCGACGAGGTGGCGCGGGACGCACTCGACGATGTGCCCAACGCCATGTGCCATGGGGTCTATATCGATGGCGTGCTTGTTTCTTCGCTGCGCCTGCATCATGTGACGCCCGCCCATCCCTATTCCCCCTGCACCAGCGTGTGGCCGCAGGTGCTACTGCCCCTGCTTGATGCGGGCAGGACCTTTATCGATCCCTCCCGGTTCACCGCCGATCGCGAAGCGACGCTGGCCCTGCCCGCGCTGCCGTTTCTCACCCTGCGCATCGCGGCGATGGCGTGCGAATATTTTGCCGCCGATTTCTGCCTTGCCGGGGTGCGCGAGGAACATGCGGCATTTTACAAGCGGGTGTTCGGCTCGCGTCAGATCGGCGAGGTCGGCCATTACGAGGGGCTGAATTTCCCGGTGCATCTCTATTCGGCGGATGTGTCGGAAATCCGCAATCGGGTCGCCGACCGGTTTCCGTTTTTCATGTCGACGCCGGAAGAGCGCGAAAAAATGTTCGGGCCGGACGCGGGGGCCAGCTATCTGGGGCTGATCCAGCCCACGGCGCGGCAGGCGGCCAAGGCCGAGGATCGGTTCGTGCCCGCCGAATAGGCTGGAGCATTTTCAGGAAAAGTGGATCCGGTTTTTCGCTTCGAAAATGCGACCCAAAAGGATTCGGAGCGCCTGATCTTATCCCCTCAGATCAGGCGCTTTCCTGCGGCCCGTCCTGATCACGGCTTGAACGTCAGCCCCTCGCTCATGCGCACCATGTCGTCCCGGGCGTTGGGGGCAGCGGCAAGCACCGCATCGCCCCGGGCCAGATCGCCGTCGGGGCAGAACGACGCCACCCAGCCGCCGGCTTCCTCGACCAAAAGGATCGCAGCCATGCAGTCCCAGGCGTTGATATGGGGCTCGAAATAGCCTACCAGCCGTCCCGCCGCCACATAGGCGATCATCAACGCGCCCGAGCCGTTGCGGTAGAACATGCCCCCGGCGTCCATCAGCCGGTCGGCAAAGGTGAGGATGTAGTCGCGGGGAATGCGGTAATTGGCGCCCATGCCGACCAGCCCCGAGGCGACGCCGCGTTCGGGGTCGGCGGCCAGTTTCTGCCCGTTCAGCCATGCGCCGCCATCGCGCACCCCGTGATAGAAATCCTCGACGCGCGGCGCATAGATGGCGCTGGCCACCGGCTGGGTGCCGTCATGGACGGCGATCGAGACGCACCAGTCGGGCAGGCCCATTAAAAACGGGCTGGTGCCGTCGATCGGATCGATGATCCAGGTGTAGCCGCTTTTGGTCGGCACCGGCGCGTGCTCTTCCCCCAGAATTCCGTCGTCGGGAAAGCGTTCGGCGATGCGGCTGCGGATCAGGGTTTCCACCTCCCGATCGGCGATCGAGACGATATCCTGGGGGTTGGCCTTGTCCTCGATCACCAGTTCGGATCGCGTGTTGAAATAGCGCAGGGCAAGTGCGCCCGCCTCGCGCGCGATGAGCTGCACGGCCTCGTGGCGCAGGGCATGATCTTTAATCGGCACTGTTATGAACTTTCAACCAGAGTGAACCCGTCTTCGGGAATGACTATGCCCACTTGCGCGCCGGGGGCGATCGGCGTGGAGGTGATCGGCGCGGACACCAGCAGGCTCCCATAGCCCGCGCTGACCATATATTCATAGCGCGAGCCCAGATAGGTGGCGCTTTGGACGGTGCCGCCGTGTCCTGCCGGATCAAGCCCGATGCGTTCGGGGCGGACCGAGATGGTGGCCGCGCCCTCCTGGCCTGGGTCGGCGAACGGCAGGGTCAGGCCCTCAGCGACGAAGCGCCCGTTTTCCAGCCGCCCGGAAATCAGATTGGCATCGCCGATGAAGTCGGCGACGAAGCGCGAATTGGGCCGGTTGTACAATTGATCCGGGGTGCCGATCTGGGCGATGCGCCCCTGGTTCATCACCACGATCCGATCGGAGACGGCCAGCGCCTCTTCCTGATCATGGGTCACATACACCGCCGTCAAATTGAATTTGCGCTGGAGGTCGCGGATTTCCTCGCGCACCCGGCGGCGCAGCTTGGCGTCCACATTGGACAGCGGTTCGTCAAACAGCAGCACGTCCGGTTGCTGCACGATGGCGCGGGCCACCGCCACCCGCTGTTGCTGGCCGCCCGACAGTTCCGAGGGCAGGCGCTTGCCCAGCCCGTCCAGCCCCAGCATGGCGAGGATTTCCTGCCCGCGCTCGGCGGCTGCCTTCTTGTCGTCGCCCCGGATGGTGGGCCCATAGGCGACGTTTTCAATCACGCTCATATGGGGAAACAGCGCGTAGGACTGAAACACCATGCCCACATTGCGCTCGGAGGCGGCGCGGGTGGAGACGTCCTGCCCCGCGATGCGCACACTGCCCTCGCTGGGCAGTTCCAGCCCGGCGATCAGGCGCAGCGAGGTGGTCTTGCCGCAGCCCGAAGGCCCCAGAAACGTCACCATCTCGCCGCGTTGAATGGAAAAGCTGATGCGGTCCACGGCGGTCACCATGCCGTAACGCTTGACCACATCCACAAACTCAATTGCCGTTTCACTCATGGCCTGCCCGGTGCGCTCCTTGATCCGTTCATCCCCACAATCCGCCTATCCCCATTGCTTGCCTATTCCGCCGGCACGACGGTTGGTGCCCCCTGCAACTGGGCGCGCCGCCCCAGCTCCCGCCGTCCCACCAGCACATTGATGACCAGGATCGAGGCGACCATGATGATCATCAGCACCGCCGAATAGGCGATGGCTAGCGGGTATTCGCCGTTCTCCACCCGTCCCATGATGTAGGCGGTGGCCATGTTGTGGCGGGCGCTGACGAGAAAGATCACCGCCGACACCGCGGTCATCGCGGTAACGAAGGCATAGACCATCGAGGTGAAGATGGCCGGGCGGATCAGCGGCAGCACCACGGTGCGCAAGGTGGCAAAGCCATTGGCGCCCAGGGTCTGGCTGGCCTCCTCCATCGAGCGGTCGATCTGCGACAGCGCCGCGATGCCCGCCCGCATCCCCACCGGCATGTTGCGGAACATGAAGCAGATCACAAGGATCGCCATGGTGCCGGTGATATCGACCGGCGGCACGTTGAAGGCCACCACATAGGAGACCCCCACCACCGTGCCGGGGATGGCGAAGCTGAGCATGGTGCCGAACTCGAACACCCCTTTGCCGACGAAATTTTGCCGCGACACCAGATAGGCGGTGAGAATGCCCAGTATGGTGGTGAGCGGCGCGGCAATCGCCGCGACCACCAGAGTGGTCTTGAGCGAATCCCAGGCCGAGCCGTAAAGCTGCAAGCCGAATTGCCCGATCTCGAAGGCAAAGGCGGTGTTGAGGTGACGGAAGGTCGGGGCCAGATCCATGCGCGCCACGTCGGTGACAAAGCCGCCGATCAGGACGATGGCATAGACCCCCAGCGTAAAGACGATCCACGGGATCACCACGGCATAGACCAGCCCCTTGAGCGGGCGCGGCAGGGGCGCGGCGAGGCCGGAATCGGATTTTCCGGTCACCGTGACGTAGGATTTCTTGCCCAGCCAGCGGGTTTGCAGCCAGAAGGCCCCCAGCGTCAGGGTCAACAGGATGATCGCCAGCACCGCCGCGTTGCCCAGATCGTAGCGCGCGCCGACCACGGCGAAAAAGATGCGGATCGAGAGCACGTCATAGCCGCCGCCCAGAACGATCGGGTTGCCGAAATCGGCGAGGCTTTCGATGAACGCCAAAAGGAACGCCGCCGCGATCCCCGGACGCAGCAATGGCCAGGTCACCGTGCGGAAGGTCGCAAGGGGCCGCGCGCCCAGCGTTTTTGAGGCTTCTTCGAGGGTGGGGTTAATGGCCTCCACCGTGCCGAGCAGCACCAGAAACGTCACCGGGGCAAAGGCCAGCACCTGCGCCAAAAGGATGCCGGGCAGCCCGTACACCCAGCGGGTGCGGGGCACGTCAAACAGCACATCGAGCCAGCCGGTCACCAGCCCGGTGCGCCCGAACAATACGATGATGGCGACGCCGACCACGAAGGGCGGGGTGATGATGGGCAGGATGGAGATGGCGCGCAGGGTGCTTTTGAAGCGGAACCCGGTGCGCGCCACGATCAATGCCAGCGCCAGGCCCAGTGCGGTCGAAAATCCGCCCGAAAGCACCCCCAGCACCAGCGTATTGATGACCACCCCGCATTTGCCCTGCCCCACAAGGCAGTTGAGTCCCCACAAATCGGGGGCGGTAAAGCGGGTGACGAACACGCCGGGCTGGAACACCCCTTCGGGGGTGAACAGCGCCGCCGCGCCCAGCCGCAGGATGGGGAAAAACACAAACAGCGCCAGCAGCACCACGACGAAAACCACCGCATTGGCGGCAAACCGCTCGCCGCGGCAGAACCCGCGCACCGCCAGGCAATCGGCGAGGATGCCGGTGATGGCGATGCCGAAGGCAAAGCCGCCCAGTCCCAGCCCGGGCTGGCCCGGCGCGGCGGCCGGAAACAGCGTGGCCACCCACTCAAAGCCCGGCCCGCGCAACCCGATGCCGAAGGCTTGCAGCAAAAACAATATCGCCCCGCCGCCGGCCAGCCAGGGCACGGCGGGGTGGGTCTGCCAGCGCAGCCCCCCGGCGAGCCGCAGCCCGGCCAGCGCCAGCATCACCAGCACCGGCGGCAGCAGCCACCAGCGTCCGGCCAGCATCTGGGTGAGGGCCGAGCCCGGCGGCAGCACCCCCGCCCCGAGATCGGGCGGGGGCAGCTTGTACCATGGCAGCACCAGCACGGCGATCAGCCCCAGCAGCAGCCAGGGTGCGCCGAGCCGGAGGCCCAGGCCGCGCAGGGCCGTCACCTTGAGCCGATCTCGCTATCCCAGCGCGACAGCAGCCGGCTGCGCTCCTCGGACGAGCCATACAGCTCGAAATCATAGTCGATGAGCAGGATGTCTTCGAGGTTGGGCGATTCGTCCGGCGTCTTGGCGCCCGCGTTGGAGGGCACCTGGAACGAATTGGCCTGGGCTCCGAGTTCCTGCGCCGCCGGGGTCAGCACCCAGTCGTAGAACAGCTTGGCGTTTTCGGGGTTGGGCCCGCCTTCGACAAGGCTCATCGAGCCCACTTCATAGCCGGTGCCCTCGCAGGGCGCGACGGTCTGGATGGGCGAGCCGGTCACCGCCTGGGTCACGGCGTCGTGCATGAAGACGATGCCGATGCTGGTTTCCCCGGTTCCCGCCGCGCGGATCGGGGCCGAACCCGAACTGGTATATTGGGCGATATTGTCGTCGAGCGCGAGCAGGTACGCAAAGGCTTCCTCTTCGCCCATCAGCTGCACCAACGTGGCCAGCATCGTATAGGACGTGCCCGAGGAATTGGGGTTGGCCACCTGGATTTCGTCGCGATAGCGCTCGTCGAGCAAATCGGCCCAGCATTTGGGCGCATCGGGGCTGGCCGGATCGATGAGATCGGTATTGTAGCCATAGCCCAGCGCGCCGGCATAAACGCCCACGGTGCGATAGTCGGCCGTTTCGGCCTGGCGCACGGCCCAGTCCTGCAACTCGGCCAGCATCGGCGATTGATAGGCTTCGGTCAGGCCCTCCTGGGCGGCCTGCAGATGCGGGTCGCCGGTGCCGCCCCACCACACGTCACCGCGCGGCTGGCCTTCCTCGGCCTTGATCTGGGCATAGGTCTCGCCCGAGGATTTGCGGGTCATCAGCACGTTGATGCCGGTCTCGCGCTGAAACGTTTCGGACAGCAGGCGGCAAATGCCCTCGTCGGCGGCGCAATAGAGCACCAGTTCGCCCGATTGGGCATAGGCGGCACCGCTGGCCCCGAACAACGAGGCAGCCGCGACGCCGGACATGGCTATCGCTCGGATCATGGTCTCTCTCCCTTGGTGACCGGTTTTCCGGTCGTATTGGTCGCTGGCGCAGCCAGCACACCAACGAAGCTTAGCAGCTATGCACGGGCGTGCAAGAACTTGATCACGGGTTCCGCGTCGACCCCGGTGCTGCCATCGTTTGGTGCCAAACTATCTCCCGACCCCAATCGCGACCCCGGAAAGGCCATCGCCATGGACTATCACGTCGGACGTCTCATCGATCACATCCACCTGCGCGTCGCCGATCTGGAGCGCAGCCGTGCCTTTTATCGCGCCGTGCTGGCCGCTCTGGGGCGCGAGCTGACCTATGACGGAGAAAAATCCTTCGCCTCGGACGAATTATATGTCGATGCAGCCGATGATTATGTCACCCGCGTGCATCTGGCCTTCCAGGCCGATGGGCCGGAGATGGTCGCCCGCTTTTACGAAGCGGCGCTGGCCGCCGGCGCAAAAGACAATGGTACGCCGGGCGAGCGGCCCTATCATCGCGGCTATTACGCCTGTTTCGTCCTCGATCCCGATGGCAACAATATCGAGGCGGTGTGGCACGGACCCTCAACCCGCAGCGCGGCGTCGGTGGTGTTTCACACCCCGGACGAGCCAGCCTGAACCGCCCCTGGTCCCACAACCGCCATATTGGCCACACTCATTAACGCAATCGTGGTCGCGGCGGCCGCGGGGCTTGTGTCGTGCTGGTGTTGCCGTCATAAAGCGGGGCCGGGGCACACTTTTTGTAGCGATCTTCGGTCGGGGGGCTGGCCGGTGATCCAGCCTGTGGAGCCGATATGGTTGGAACATTGCAAAGATCCCTGGGCGTTGCCGTCATGGCCTGCTCGCTGGGTGTTTTGGCGGCCTGTTCGCCGACCGCGTTCGGGCGCTCCGCGCCCAGCGCCCCCATGCCGCTTGCGCCCCCGCCTGTCATTCAGCCGGTGCAGACCGGCACCGTCCAGAGCACCGACCTGCCCCCGATCGGCGGCGCGCCGAGCACCGCCCCCGTGGTTTCCACGCCAGCGGTTCCCGGCAATACCGCCGCGCTCGATACGGGCGGCGGCTTTGCTTCGGGGCCCGGTTTTGTCACCGACGACGCGGGCGGGCCGGGCAATACCACCGGCGGGCGCGACCTCTCGGGTGCGGTGACCATGGAGCAGCTTTTGGGCGGCTGGACCATTCTGGTCAGCGACCAGCAGTGTCGGCTCAATCTCACCTACACCGCCAAGGGCGCGACCGGGCGCTATCGCGCTTCCACTCCGGCCTGTCCCGAACCCACCCTGGCTGCGGTCACCTCGTGGCAGCTGCTGGGCAACCAGATCCAGCTCTACAATGAAGCGGACGAGCTGGTCGGCACGCTGCTCAAGAGCGGCAATCGGTTCGTGGGCACCCTTGCGGGGGGCCAGGCCATTTCGTTGGTCGGCTGATCTTGACGCAGACCGGGGCAGGGGGCGGGGGAACCGGTGGTTCCCTTCTGGATCGTTATGCAGACATGGTCGTTTCGGGCCAGGTCCGGCCCGATGCCGCGCAAAAGCGCGCTGTGGAAAAACTTCAGGATGTGGCCGATGGGCTGGCGCGGCTCGAAGGGCAGGGGGGATCGGTGATCTCCGCGCTGTTCCGGCGGCGGCGCGAAGCCCCCAGGGGGCTTTATATCTGGGGCGAGGTCGGTCGGGGCAAGACCATGCTCATGGACCTGTTTTATGCCAACGTCCCGGTCGCGGCCAAACGCCGGGTGCATTTCCACGAATTCATGAACGAGGTGCATGCGGCCATCGCCCGCTTCCGGGCGGAAAATCCCGGCACCAAAGGCGCGCGTGATCCCATTCCGGCGGTGGCGCGCCCGATCACCCGCTCGGTGCGGCTGTTGTGCTTTGACGAGTTCTTCGTCTCCGATATCACCGACGCCATGCTGTTGAAGCGCCTGTTCGAAATCCTCTTTGCCGATGGGGTCGTGGTGGTGGCTACCTCCAATATCCCCCCGGAAAAACTCTATTGGAACGGGCTCAACCGCCAGTTGTTCACCCCGTTCATCGATCTGCTCAAGACCCATGCCGAGGTGTTCAACCTCGACGCCGACACCGATTACCGGCGGGAAAAGCCCGATACCCAGGACATCTACGCCTTTGGTACCGGGCCAGCGGTCGATGCGCGCATGGACGCGCTGTTTAATACGCTGTCGGGCGGGGTCGAACCCCAGCCCGATGCCATCGAAAATCTGGGACGGGTGATCACCGTGCGGGCCCAGGCGGCGGGCGTTGCCCGGTTCGACTTTGCCGATCTGTGCGAACGCCCGCTTGGCGCGCGCGATTATCTCAAGATCGCCGAAACCTATCGTGTGATCGTGCTCGATCATGTGCCGGTGTTTTCCGGGCTGCGTTCGGACGCGGCCAAGCGCTTTATCCTCCTGGTCGATACGCTGTACGACCGGGGCGTGAAGCTGGCCGCGAGCTTTGCCGCGCCGCTCGATCAATTGGCGCAGGACGAGCGGACCCGCTTTGAATTTGCCCGTTGCCTGTCGCGGCTCGAAGAGATGCGCTCGGCGCAATATCTGGCCAGCAAGCTGCGCCACGAACCGGCGCAGTAGCGCTTTCCCCGCACGGAAACCGGGCGCGCTTGCCCTGCCGGGACCGCGCTGGCGCCAAAATCGATCTCAATAGGGTTCATACGAAGGGTTCACTTGCGTCCATTGGTCACAATGGGTAAGGAGAGCGCGGGAATTGCTTTACTTTACCTATAGGGAAACTTGCTTATGGCGCGTAAGAAAATCGCTCTGATCGGTGCCGGTCAGATCGGCGGAACGCTGGCGCATCTGGTGGCGCTTAAGGAGTTGGGCGATGTCATGCTGTTCGACATTGTCGATGGCGTGCCGCAGGGCAAGGCGCTCGATCTGGCGCAGTCCGGTCCCGTCGAGGGCTATAACGCGTCGTTGAAGGGCACCTCCGAATACAAGGACATCGCGGGCGCCGATGTGGTGATCGTCACCGCCGGGGTGCCGCGCAAGCCGGGCATGAGCCGCGACGACCTGCTCGAAATCAACCTCAAGGTGATGGAGCAGGTGGGCGCGGGGATCGCCAAATACGCCCCCGAAGCGTTCGTCATCTGCATCACCAACCCGCTCGACGCCATGGTCTGGGCGCTGCAGAAGTTTTCCGGCCTGCCGGCTGAAAAGGTTGTCGGCATGGCCGGCGTTCTCGATTCGGCGCGCTTCCGGCACTTCATCGCCGAAGAGCTCAACGTATCGGTGCAGGACGTCACCGCGTTCGTCATGGGTGGCCATGGCGACACCATGGTGCCGCTGGCCCGCTATTCCACCGTTGCCGGCATTCCGCTTCCCGACATGGTCAAGATGGGCTGGATGAGCAAGGACACGCTCGACCAGATCATCCAGCGCACCCGCGATGGCGGGGCCGAGATCGTCGGCCTGCTCAAGACCGGCTCGGCCTTTTATGCGCCCGCCGCCTCGGCGGTGGAGATGGCCGAGTGCTATCTCAAGGACAAAAAGCGCATCCTGCCTTGCGCCGCGCGGCTCACCGGCCAGTTCGGCGTCGATGAGATGTATGTGGGCGTTCCCGTCGTCATCGGCGCGGGCGGCGTCGAGCGTATCGTCGAGATCGAACTCAATGGCGCTGAAAAGAAGATGTTTGACGCCTCGGTCGCCTCGGTCGAGGGTCTGATGGACGCCTGCAAGGCCATCGCGCCCAAGCTGGGCTGATTTCCCGGGCCCGGGGACAGTCCTCTCCGGGCCTCCAGTTCTGAGGCGGCGCCCCCAGCGCCCCGGACGAAAACTCTCCAGATGCGAAGGTTCGCCACACGATGAACATTCACGAATACCAGGCCAAGGCCCTGCTCAAGGGTTTTGGTGCCCCGGTGGCCGAAGGCGTCGCCATCACCAGCGCGGACCAGGCGGAAGCGGCGGCGCGCGCGCTCCCCGGCCCGCTCTATGTGGTCAAGAGCCAGATCCATGCCGGCGGACGCGGCAAGGGCAAGTTCAAGGAACTGGGCCCGGACGCCAAGGGCGGGGTGCGTCTGGCGCATTCGATCGAGGATGTGGTGGCCAACGCGCGCGACATGCTGGGCAACACGCTGGTCACCAACCAGACCGGTCCCGACGGCAAGCAGGTCAACCGCCTCTATATCGAGGACGGGGCCGATATCGCCCGTGAACTCTACGTCTCGCTGCTGGTCGATCGCTCCAGCGGCAAGGTCGCCTTTGTCGTTTCCACCGAGGGGGGCATGGACATCGAGGCAGTGGCCGCGCAAACGCCGGACAAGATCGTGACCCTGCCGATCGATCCGATCACCGGCGTCACCAATTCCGATACCGAAAAGCTCGCCACCGCGCTGGAGCTTTCGGGCAAGACCGCCGATCAGGCGCGCGACGTGTTCGCGCTGCTCTACAAGGCCTTCACCGAAAAGGACATGAGCCTATTGGAGGTCAACCCCTTCATCGTCATGGACAATGGCGATGTGCGCGTGCTCGACGCCAAGGTGAGCTTTGACGGCAACGCGCTGTTCCGCCACCCCGATATCGTCGAATTGCGTGACCTGTCGGAAGAAGACGAAAAAGAGATCGAGGCCTCCAAGTGGGACCTCGCCTATGTGGCGCTCGATGGCACCATCGGCTGCATGGTCAATGGCGCCGGTCTGGCCATGGCGACCATGGACATCATCAAGCTCTACGGCGCCGAACCGGCCAACTTCCTTGATGTTGGCGGTGGCGCGTCCAAGGAAAAAGTGACCGCCGCCTTCAAGATCATCACCGCCGATCCCAACGTCAAAGGCATTCTGGTCAACATCTTCGGCGGCATCATGCGCTGCGATGTGATCGCCGAGGGCGTCATTGCCGCGGTGCGTGAAGTGGGCCTTGCGGTGCCGCTCGTGGTGCGCCTCGAAGGCACGCGGGTCGAGGAGGGCAAGAAGATCATCGATGAGAGCGGGCTCAATGTCATCTCCGCCGATGATCTCGATGACGCGGCCCAGAAGATCGTCGCAGCGGTCGGCAAATAGGCCAAACGCCCCCGTCACAGGGGCGCCGCATCGCGGCGTCCGAACACGCATTTTCCGGAGCATCCGCAGCAATGTCCATTCTCGTCAATCATGACACAAAGGTCCTGGTGCAGGGCCTCACCGGCAAGACCGGGACCTTCCACACCGAGCAGGCGCTGGCCTATTACGGCACCAGGATGGTCGGCGGCATCCACCCCAAAAAGGGCGGCGAAACCTGGAGTTCGGGTGTCGATGGCACCGAGTTGCCGGTGTTTGCCAGCGTCGCCGAAGGCAAGGAGCGCACCGGCGCCAATGCCTCGGTGATCTATGTGCCCCCCGCCGGGGCCGCCGCCGCGATCCTTGAGGCGATCGACGCCGAGATCGAATTGATCGTGTGCATCACCGAGGGCGTGCCGGTCCTGGATATGGTCGAGGTCAAGGCGCGCCTCGAAAAGTCCAACTCGCGGCTGATCGGCCCCAACTGTCCGGGCGTCCTCACCCCCGAACAGTGCAAGATCGGCATCATGCCCGGCTCGATCTTTTCCAAGGGCTCGGTGGGCATCGTCTCGCGTTCGGGTACGCTCACCTATGAGGCCGTGTTCCAGACCACCAATGAGGGGCTGGGCCAGACCACGGCGGTCGGCATCGGCGGCGATCCGGTCAAGGGCACCGAGTTCATCGATATCCTGGAAATGTTCCTCGCCGATGACGCCACGCAGTCGATCGTGATGATCGGCGAGATCGGCGGCTCGGCCGAAGAAGACGCGGCGCAGTTTTTGATCGATGAAGCCAAGAAGGGCCGCTCCAAGCCCATGGCCGGGTTCATCGCCGGGCTGACCGCCCCCGAAGGCCGCACCATGGGCCACGCGGGCGCGGTGATCTCGGGCGGCAAGGGCGGCGCCGAGGACAAGATCGCGGCCATGGAAGCGGCGGGCATCAAGGTCTCGTCGTCCCCGGCCCGCATCGGGCGCACCCTCGTCGAGGTCCTCAACGGCTGAGCGTTGCCATAAGGTCCGGGGCCGGCGTCTGGCCCCGGTTAACAAAATCGAGACGCGGGAACTGTCATAGTTCCACCCAATTGACGGCCCCTAAAAGCGTTTCCAGGAAAAATGGAGCCGGTTTTCCGGTTCGGAAGCGCGATAAAACAATGACTTAGAGCATCTGATCTGATTTCACTCAGATCAGGACTTGCTCTAAAGTGCCCGGGGCGGAAGCGGCCCGCTTCTGCATCCTCCGGGCGCGGGGAAAATCGGGGTCGTCACCATCCGGCGTCTGAGCAAGACGCCGGGGCAATCCAGCGGGCCGCGCGGCAATGCGGATGGGCACCGGAGCAGACGGGTTTTTCCGGGGGGATCAGGACCCCCAATAGAGAGCGAAATGGCACGACACGATCAGAACGAAGCGTTTCTCCTCACCTCCTTTCTGTATGGCGGCAACGCCGATTATATCGAGGCGCTGTATGCGCGCTATAAAGCGGACCCCAACAGCGTCGATGCGAGCTGGGCGGAATTTTTCGCCAACCTGTCCGACGACGCCGAGGCGGTAAAGCAGAACGCCGAGGGACCGAGCTGGCAGCGGCGCGACTGGCCGCGCCCGGCCAATGGCGAACTGGTCTCTGCCCTTGATGGCGACTGGGGCGCGATGGCGGTCAAGGTCCAGAAGGCGGTGACCGAAAAGGCCAGGGCCGAAGGTACGCCCGTCACCGCCGAGGCGGTGATGCAGGCCAGCCGCGATTCCATTCACGCCATCATGATGATCCGCGCCTATCGCATGCGCGGGCATCTGCATGCCAATCTCGATCCGCTCGGGCTCGAAGTGCCCGACGCCGCCCCCGAGCTCGATCCGGCCACCTATGGATTTTCCGAGGCCGACTACAGCCGCGAAATCTTCATCGACAATTATCTCGGGCTCGAATTTGCCACCGTCCCGCAGATGCTCGACATCCTCAAGCGCACCTATTGCGGCACGCTCGGGGTCGAGTTCATGCACATCTCCGATCCCGAGGCCAAGGCCTGGATCCAGGAGCGCATCGAGGGGCCGGACAAGGAAATCAGCTTCACCCGCGAGGGCAAGCGCGCCATTCTCGCCAAGCTGGTCGAGACCGAGGGGTTCGAAAAATTCCTCGACGTCAAATATACCGGCACCAAGCGCTTTGGCCTTGATGGCGGGGAAGCGCTGGTCCCGGCGCTGGAGCAGATCATCAAGCGCGGCGGCGCTCTGGGGGTCAAGGATATCGTTCTGGGCATGCCCCACCGGGGCCGGCTCAACGTGCTCACCCAGGTGATGGGCAAGCCCCACCGGGCGCTGTTCCACGAGTTCAAGGGCGGCGCGTTCTATCCCGACGACGTGGAAGGCTCGGGCGACGTCAAATACCACCTTGGCGCGTCCTCGGACCGCGAGTTCGACGGCAACAAGGTGCACCTGTCGCTGACCGCCAACCCCTCGCATCTCGAAATCGTCGATCCGGTGGTGCTGGGCAAGGCCCGCGCCAAGCAGGACCAGCTCTCTGCGGTCGATGGGCGGTTCCTTGAGGACACCCGCGATACCGATCGCAGCGCGGTGCTGCCGCTGCTGCTGCACGGGGATGCGGCCTTTGCCGGTCAGGGCGTGGTGGCCGAATGTTTCGGGCTGTCGGGGCTCAAGGGGCACCGCACCGGCGGGTCGATCCATGTTGTGGTCAACAACCAGATCGGGTTCACCACCAGCCCGCACTTTTCGCGCTCCTCGCCCTATCCCACCGACGTGGCCAAGATGATCGAGGCGCCGGTGTTCCACTGTAACGGGGACGACCCCGAAGCGGTGGTCTATGCCGCCAAGATCGCTGTCGAGTTCCGCCAGAAATTCGGGCGGCCGGTGGTCATCGACATCTTCTGCTACCGCCGGTTCGGGCACAATGAGGGCGATGAGCCCAGCTTCACCCAGCCGCTGATGTACAAGGAAATCCGCGCGCACAAGACCACCTTCGAGCTCTACAGCGCCAAGCTGCTGGACGAAGGGGTGGTCACGGCTGAAGAAATCGAGCAGATGAAAGCCGATTGGCGCGCCCATCTCGATGCCGAATTCGAGGCGGGGCAGGATTACCGCCCCAACAAGGCCGACTGGCTTGATGGCGCGTGGAAGAACATCAAGCTTCCCGAGGTCGAAGGGCCGCGGCGCGGCATCACCGGCGTCCCGGTCGAGCGGCTGCAGGCGCTGGGCGAAAAGATGACCGCGGTGCCCGCCGGGTTCAACGTGCACCGCACGGTGCAGCGGTTCCTCGACAATCGCCGCAAGATCATCGAGCAGGGCGAGGGCGTCGATTGGGCGACCGCCGAGGCGCTGGCCTTTGCCACCCTGCTTGAAGACGGCCATCCGGTGCGGCTGTCGGGGCAGGATGTGGAACGCGGCACCTTCAGCCAGCGTCACTCGGTGCTCTACGATCAGGAAAACGAATCCACCTATACCCCGCTCAACAATCTGGGCGGCGATCAGGCCCGCTACGAGGTCATCAACTCGATGCTCTCGGAAGAGGCGGTGCTGGGCTTTGAATATGGCTACTCGCTGTCCGAGCCCAACGCGCTGGCCATCTGGGAGGCCCAGTTCGGCGACTTCGTCAACGGCGCGCAGGTGGTCATCGACCAGTTCATCTCGTCGGGCGAGCGCAAATGGCTGCGCATGAGCGGGTTGGTGATGCTGTTGCCGCACGGCTATGAAGGCCAGGGCCCCGAGCACTCCTCGGCCCGTCCCGAGCGGTTCCTGCAGCTGTGCGCCGAGGACAATATGCAGATCCTCAACTGCACCACCCCGGCCAATTATTTCCACGCGCTGCGCCGTCAGCTCAAGCGCGATTTCCGCAAGCCGCTGGTGATCATGACGCCCAAATCGCTGCTGCGCCACAAGCGGGCGGTGTCGGGCCTTAACGAGCTGGGCGCCGAGAGCTATTTCCATCGCCTCCTTTGGGACGATGCGGAAGCGCCGGGCGTGCCCAAGACCGACGTTAACCTCGTCGCCGACGACAAGATCCGTCGCGTCGTGATCTGTACCGGCAAGGTCTATTACGACCTGCTCGAAGACCGCGAGAAGCGCGGCATCAACGATGTGTATCTGATGCGGCTCGAACAGCTCTATCCGTTCCCGGCCAAGGCGCTGATCGACGAGTTGAGCCGGTTCATCAATGCCGATGTGGTCTGGTGTCAGGAAGAGCCCAAGAATATGGGCGCCTGGGCGTTCGTGCAGCCCTATATCGAATGGGTGCTCGAACAGATGGGCCGTCCGGGCGCACGGCCGCGCTATGTGGGCCGTCCGGCTTCGGCTTCCACGGCCACCGGCCTGATGCGCACCCATATCGCCCAGCTCCAGGCGTTCCTGGACGAAGCGTTCGAGTAACCCGTTTTTCTCCGTCCGGCGGTGTGCGCCGGACGGGACAGCAGCTACTAGAAGGATACGAGAGATGTCCACCGAAGTCCGCGTCCCGACCCTTGGGGAAAGCGTTACCGAAGCCACCATCGGACAATGGTTCAAAAAGGTCGGGGATGCGGTCGCCGTCGATGAGCCGATCGTCGAATTGGAAACCGACAAGGTCACCATCGAGGTGCCGTCCCCGGTTTCGGGCACCCTTGAGGCCATTGCCGTCAATGAGGGCGATACCGTCGAAGTCGGCGCGCTGATCGCGGCGATTGCCGCGGGCGCTGCCCCGGCCAAGGCCGCCAGTGCTCCCGAGCCCGCCGCTGCCGCTCCTGCTGCATCGGCCAGTGCGCCCGCTGCCGCGGCAAAGACCGAAATGCCGCCCGCCCCCTCGGCGGCCAAGCTCGCCGCCGAACAGTCCATCGACACCGCAGCCCTCGCCGGATCGGGCAAGCGCGGCCAGGTGCTCAAGGAAGATGTGCTGGGGGCCATGGCGCGCACCGGCGCTGCCCAGCCCGCTGCCAGCGCCCCCGCGCCGGTTCCCGCAGCGGCGCGCGCGCCCTCGCGCGACGAAGACGCCCCGCGCGAGGAACGGGTCAAGATGACAAGGCTGCGCCAGACCATCGCGCGGCGGTTGAAGGATGCCCAGAACGCCGCCGCCATGCTCACCACCTTCAACGAGGTGGACATGAAGCCGGTGATGGACCTGCGCAATTCCTACAAGGAGCTGTTTGAGAAAAAGCACGGGGTCAAACTTGGCTTCATGGGCTTTTTCACCAAGGCGGTGGTCCATGCGCTCAAGGAAATCCCGGCGGTCAACGCCGAGATCGACGGCACCGACATCATCTACAAGAATTTCGCCCATATCGGGGTGGCGGTGGGCACCGACAAGGGCCTCGTCGTCCCCGTGGTGCGCGATGCCGACCAGATGAGCATTGCCCAGATCGAGCAGGAAATCGGACGGCTGGGCCGCGCGGCCCGCGATGGCAATCTGTCAATGGCCGACATGCAGGGCGGCACCTTCACCATCTCCAATGGCGGGGTGTACGGCTCGCTGATGTCGACCCCGATTCTGAACGCGCCCCAGTCGGGGATTTTGGGCATGCACAAGATCCAGGAGCGTCCGGTCGTGGTCGGGGGGCAGATCGTCATCCGTCCGATGATGTATCTGGCGCTCAGCTACGATCACCGCATCGTCGATGGCAAGGAAGCGGTCACGTTCCTCGTCCGCGTCAAGGAAAGTCTCGAAGATCCGCAGAGGCTCGTTCTCGACTTGTGATCTTTTGGCCAACTGGCAGCTTGAACCATCACAAGTCCATACATTTTTCACTCAATGTTTGCTCCGAGTTGGGTCGTTTTTGAGGGGTGGTGATGACTTTTGAAATCTGGATGGTTCTTGCGTCCGTGGTTGTGTTGTTCGTCCATATCGGCGTGCAATCGATCTCGTTTACCAGTCAGACCGGCCGCGATTACAATGCCGGCCCGCGCGACGAAAACCTCCAGCCCACGGGGGTTGCGGGCCGCGCGCGCCGGGCGTTCGACAACTTTTTAGAGACCTATCCGGCCTTCATCGCGCTCGCTCTGGCGGCGGTGGTGAGCGGGGGTTCGGACGGGCTCACCCAGTGGGGCGCGGGGCTCTACATCGCCGCGCGCCTTGCCTATATTCCGCTCTATCTCATTGGAATCGTTTATGTTCGCTCGCTCGCCTGGGCCGTTGCCATGCTTGGCCTGGTGCTGGTGGGCGTAGGTATTGTCGTCTGATCGGTGTGATCGGACGGGGGATTTGATCTGAGGAAAAGACAGATGGCCGAGAGCTTCGATCTGACAATCATCGGCACCGGGCCGGGCGGTTATGTGTGCGCCATTCGCGCCGCGCAGCTGGGCATGAAGGTGGCCGTCGTCGAGAAATGGCCAAGCTTTGGCGGCACTTGCCTCAATATCGGCTGCATCCCCTCCAAGGCGCTGCTGCACGCTTCCGAGATGTTCGAGGAGGCCCATCACAGCCTGCCCCAGCTCGGCATCGAAGTCGGCACCCCCCGCCTCAACCTGCCGGCGATGATGGCGCATAAGGACGATACGGTTGCGTCCAACACCAGCGGCATCGAATATCTG
>NZ_DATMGM010000006.1:0-103178 GCF_035555455.1 Pelagibacterium sp.
ATGGGCAAGGAAAAATTCAATCGCGGCAAACCGCACGTCAACATTGGCACGATTGGTCACGTTGACCACGGCAAGACGAGCCTGACTGCTGCGATCACCAAGGTTTTGGCCGAGAAGGGTGGCGCGACGTTTACGGCGTACGACAACATCGACCGTGCACCTGAAGAGAAGGCGCGCGGGATCACCATTTCGACCTCGCACGTGGAATATGAGACGGAAAACCGTCACTATGCGCACGTGGACTGCCCGGGTCACGCTGACTATGTGAAGAACATGATCACCGGTGCGGCGCAGATGGACGGCGCGATCCTTGTGGTTTCGGCCGCTGACGGCCCGATGCCGCAGACGCGCGAGCACATCCTGCTTGGCCGCCAGGTCGGTATTCCGGCGCTTGTGGTGTTCCTCAACAAGGTCGACCAGGTGGACGACGAGGAACTGCTTGAGCTGGTCGAGCTCGAAGTGCGCGAGCTGCTGAGCTCGTACGAATACCCCGGTGACGACATTCCGATCACCAAGGGTTCGGCGCTGATGGCGCTTGAAGACAAGCGTCCGGAAATCGGCCGCGATGCGGTTCTGGCGCTGATGGACACCGTGGATGCCTACATCCCGACCCCTGAGCGTCCCAAGGACCTGCCGTTCCTGATGCCGGTTGAAGACGTGTTCTCGATCTCGGGTCGCGGTACGGTTGTGACCGGTCGCGTCGAGCGCGGCATCATCAAGGTCGGTGAAGAAGTCGAGATCGTTGGGATCAAGCCGACGATGAAGACGACGGTGACCGGCGTTGAAATGTTCCGCAAGCTGCTCGATTCGGGCGAAGCTGGCGACAACATCGGTGCGCTGGTGCGTGGTGTGGATCGCACCCAGGTTGAGCGCGGCCAGGTGCTGTGCAAGCCGGGTTCTGTGACCCCGCACACCAAGTTCGAAGCCGAGGTCTATATCCTGACCAAGGAAGAGGGTGGCCGTCACACGCCGTTCTTTACCAACTACCGTCCGCAGTTCTACTTCCGCACGACCGACGTGACGGGTGTTGTGACGCTCAATGACGGTGTCGAGATGGTGATGCCCGGCGACAATGTTAAGATCAACGTCGAGCTGATCGTTCCGATCGCGATGGACGAAAAGCTGCGCTTCGCGATCCGCGAAGGCGGTCGTACCGTCGGCTCGGGCGTCGTGTCCAAAATCGTCGCATAATACGCGAAAACAAATGAGAGTGCGGTGCGCCTTAGCGCGCGCCGCGGTCCTTTTTTCGGGATAGAACACAATGAACGGTCAGAATATTCGCATCCGGCTCAAGGCGTTCGACCATCGCGTGCTCGACAATTCGACCCGCGAGATCGTCAACACGGCCAAGCGCACGGGCGCGCAGGTTCGCGGTCCCATTCCGCTGCCGACGCGAATTGACAAATACACCGTCAACCGGTCGCCTCACGTCAACAAGAAGAGCCGCGAGCAGTTTGAGATCCGGACGCATAAGCGCCTTCTCGACATCGTGGATCCGACGCCGCAGACGGTCGACGCCCTGATGAAGCTCGACCTCGCCGCCGGCGTGGACGTGGAAATCAAGCTCTAAGTCAAAGCGTATTCGACGTCTTTCGCTTTGGTGGGTCCTCTTGAAAAAATGACCCGGAAAGACGCGTAAAAAAGAGAAGGTAACAACCGATGCGTTCTGGATTGATCGCACAGAAGCTGGGAATGACCCGCATCTTCACAGATGACGGTGCTCATGTTCCCGTTACCGTCCTGGCGCTGCAGGGTTGCCAGGTGGTGGGCCAGCGGACGCAGGAAAAGGACGGCTACGTGGCGCTGCAGCTCGGCGCCGGTTCCGTCAAGGTCAAGAATGTGAACAAGGCCCAGCGCGGGCAATATGCCGCCGCCAAGGTGGAGCCGAAGCGCAAGGTCGTCGAGTTCCGTGTTAGCGAAGACAACCTGATCGAAGTCGGTGCTGAGCTTCAGGCAGACCACTTCATCGAAGGCCAGCTCGTGGACGTCACGGGTACTTCGATCGGTAAGGGTTTTGCGGGAGCGATGAAGCGCCACAACTTCGGTGGACTTCGGGCTTCGCACGGTGTGTCGATCTCGCACCGTTCGCATGGTTCGACCGGTAACAGCCAGGACCCCGGCAAGGTGTTCAAGGGCAAGAAGATGGCCGGTCACATGGGTGATGTTCGCGTTACGACGCAGAACGTCAAGATCGTGAAGACCGACGTTGAGCGTGGGCTGATCATGGTCCAGGGTTCGGTTCCGGGCGCCAAGGGCGGCTGGATCCAGATTCGCGACGCCGTCAAGAAGGCGGCGCCGGAAGGTGTTGCACGTCCCGGTTCGTTCAAGGCTGTCGCAGCTGCAAATGGGGAAAGTGCATAATGGAACTCCAGGTCACAACCCTTGAGGGTACTTCGGCCGGCAAGGTGACGCTCGACGAGACCGTTTTCGGTCTTGAGCCCCGCGCCGACCTCATCCAGCGCATGGTGCGGTATCAGCTGCTCAAGCGCATGGCCGGCACGCACGACGTCAAGAACCGTGCGGAAGTCGCTCTGACGGGCAAGAAGTCCGTTCGTCAGAAGGGCAGCGGCGGTGCGCGTCACGGCTCGCGGCGCGCCAACATCTTCCGTGGTGGTGGCCGTGCTTTCGGTCCGACCCCGCGCAGCCATGCGATCGATCTGCCCAAGAAGGTGAGGGCACTTGCCCTCAAGCATGCCCTGTCCGCCAAGGCGAAAGCCGGCGAACTGGTCATCCTCGACAAGGCGGTCGCCGATGCCCCCAAGACCAGCGCGCTGCGCGAGGTTTTCGGCAAGCTCGGCTTCAACAATGCGCTGATCATCGGCGGCAACGAACTGGACACCAATTTCGCGCTTGCAGCGCGCAATATTCCCCAGATCGACGTGCTTCCGGCCCAGGGCATCAACGTTTACGACATTCTGCGTCGTGAGAAGCTCGTCCTGACCCGGGATGCTCTCGCCGCGCTGGAGGGCCGGTTCCAATGAGCGCGCTCAAGCATTACGACATCATCCGCAATCCGGTCGTGACTGAAAAGTCCACGATGGCTTCGGAGCACGGCCAGGTCGTTTTCGACGTGGCGATCGATGCGACCAAGCCCGAGATCAAGGAAGCCGTCGAGGCTCTGTTCTCGGTCAAGGTCAAGGCGGTCAACACGATCGTGCGCAAGGGCAAGGTGAAGCGGTTCCGCAACATGCTCGGCACCCGCAAGGATGTCAAAAAGGCTATCGTCACGCTTGTTGACGGCCAGTCCATCGACATCTCGACCGGCTTGTAAGAAGGCGGGAAGGAAGAGTTCAAATGGCTTTGAAACATTATAATCCGAGCTCGCCAGGGCGCCGCCAGCTTGTCGGTATCGACCGTTCCGATCTGTGGAAGGGCAACCCGGTCAAGAAGCTGACTGAAGGCCTGAGCAAGTCCGGTGGTCGCAACAATCACGGGCGCACCACGGTGTACTCGCGTGGTGGCGGTCACAAGCGTCGCTATCGTCTGGTTGACTTCAAGCGTAACAAGTTTGACGTCGTCGGCACGATCGAGCGCCTCGAATACGACCCCAACCGCAGTGCCTTCATTGCGCTGGTGAACTACGAAGACGGTGAGCAGGCCTACATCCTTGCGCCGCAGCGCGTTGCTGCAGGGGACAAGGTGATTGCGTCGATGAATTCGGTCGACGTGAAGCCGGGCAACGCGATGCCGCTCGAAAAGATGCCGGTTGGCACGATCGTGCACAACATCGAGCTCAAGCCCAAGAAGGGCGGCCAGATGGCGCGCTCGGCGGGTGCTTATGCTCAGTATGTTGGCCGCGACTCGGGTTGGGCGATCCTTCGCCTCAACTCCGGTGAGCAGCGCCTTGTGCACGGCACCTGCATGGCGACCGTCGGTTCGGTTTCCAACCCCGAGCACTCCAACACCTCGATCGGCAAGGCCGGGCGTGCGCGTTGGCTGGGCCGTCGTCCGACTGTTCGTGGCGTTGCCATGAACCCGGTCGATCACCCGCATGGTGGTGGTGAGGGCCGGACCTCGGGTGGTCGTCACCCGGTTACGCCGTGGGGCAAGCCTACCAAGGGCAAGCGCACCCGCACCAATAAGGCGACGGACAAGTTCATCGTTCGCTCGCGGCACCTCAAGAAGGGCAGATAAGCTATGGCACGTTCCGTCTGGAAAGGCCCGTTTGTCGACGGGTATCTGCTGAAGAAGGCAGACAAGGTCCGGGAATCGGGCCGCAACGAAGTGATCAAGATCTGGAGCCGTCGCTCTACGATCCTGCCGCAGTTCGTTGGCCTTACCTTCGGCGTCTATAACGGTCAGAAGCATGTTCCGGTGAGCGTCACCGAAGACATGATCGGCCACAAGTTCGGTGAGTTCTCGCCCACGCGCACCTATTACGGGCACGCGGCCGACAAGAAGGCGAGGAGGAAGTAACCATGGGCAAGCAGAAGCGTGAGCGCACGCTCAAGGATACTGAGGCCAGAGCAGTGCTTCGCATGCTGCGGACCAGTCCGCAGAAGCTGAACCTGGTCGCTGCCCAGATCCGCGGCAAGAACGTGGATCGGGCCCTCGCGGAACTGGCTTTCTCGCGCAAGCGGATTGCCATTCCGGTCAGGAAGGCGCTGGAAAGCGCCATCGCCAACGCCGAGAACAACCACGGTCTGGACACCGATGCTCTTGTGGTATCGGAAGCCTTTGTCGGCAAGGCACTGGTCATGAAGCGCTTCAAGCCGCGGGCTCGCGGACGTGGCGCTCGCATCGAGAAGCCGTTCTCGCACCTGACCATTGTCGTCCGTGAAGTCGAGGAGGCCGTCTGATGGGCCAGAAAGTTAATCCGATCGGGCTTCGCCTCGGCATCAACCGCACCTGGGATTCCCGTTGGTACGCCAACAAGGGTGAGTACGGTTCGCTGCTGCAGGAAGACCTCAAGATTCGCGAAATGCTGGAGCAGGAGCTCAAGCAGGCCGCCGTTTCGAAGATCGTTATCGAGCGTCCGCACCGCAAGTGCCGCATCTCGATCCACTCGGCTCGTCCGGGCATCGTGATCGGCAAGAAGGGCGCGGATATCGAGAAGATCCGCAACAAGGTCAAGAAGTTCACCAACTCGGAAGTGCACATCAACATCGTTGAAGTGCGCAAGCCGGAAACCGATGCGACGCTGGTTGCACAGGGCATTGCCCAGCAGCTGGAACGCCGCGTTGCCTTCCGTCGGGCCATGAAGCGTGCCGTGCAGACGGCAATGCGGATGGGCGCGCAGGGCATTCGGGTGAACGTGGGTGGCCGTCTCGGCGGTGCGGATATCGCACGGACCGAGTGGTACCGCGAAGGCCGGGTTCCGCTTCACACTCTTCGTGCCGACATTGACTACGGTGTTGCCGAAGCCGAGACCACCTACGGGATCATTGGCATCAAGGTCTGGATCTTCAAGGGCGAGATCATGGAGCATGATCCGATGGCTCATGAACGTCGCGCTACCGAAGGTGGCGACTCCGGCGGTCAGGGTCGCCGCGGTCCGGCTGCGAGCTGATAGGACTATAAGAAATGCTGCAACCGAAACGTACAAAGTTCCGTAAGGCTCACAAGGGCCGGATCCATGGGGTCGCCAAAGGCGGCACCACCCTGAATTTTGGCGAATATGGCTTGAAGGCTCAGGAACCTGAGCGTATAAGCGCCCGCCAGATCGAGGCAGCACGCCGTGCGATGACTCGCTACATGAAGCGTGCTGGCCGTGTCTGGATCCGGGTATTCCCGGATTTGCCAGTGTCGTCCAAGCCGACTGAAGTCCGTATGGGTAAGGGCAAGGGGGCTCCAGAATTCTGGGCCGCTCGCGTCAAACCCGGTCGGGTGATGTTCGAAATCGACGGCGTAAGTGAAGAAGTTGCGCGTGAAGCTCTGCGTCTGGCGGCGATGAAGTTGCCGATCAAGACGCGGTTTGTCAGCCGCATTGCAGACTAAAGGACGTTTGAGCGATGAAGCCGAGCGACGTTAGGGCCAAGACGGTTGATGAACTCAAAGATGAGCTCGTGAGCCTGAAGAAAGAACAATTCAACCTGCGTTTCCAGCGCGCTACCCAGCAGCTGGAGAACACTTCGCAGGTCCGCAAGGTCCGCCGCAATATTGCGCGTGTGAAGACCGTGCTGGCCGAGAAGTCTGCGGCAGGCCAGTAAGGAGTCAGACATGCCCAAGCGTATCCTGCAGGGGACTGTGGTCTCCGACAAGAATGACAAGACGGTCGTGGTCAGCGTCGAACGCCGCTTCACCCACCCGATCCTGAAGAAGACCGTTCGCCGGTCCAAGAACTATCATGCCCATGACGAAGCCAATGTGGCCAAGGTTGGGGATATTGTTCAGATCGAAGAATGTGCTCCGATCTCAAGGAACAAGCGCTGGACGCTCGTGAGCCAGGCGTAAGCGCGAGCTAATAAAGAGATCAAGTGCCGTGCCGGCTGCCGGACGCGGACCAATGATAAAAGAAGGCAACCAGTCATGATTCAGATGCAAACAAATCTCGACGTGGCCGACAATTCGGGCGCCCGTCGTGTTATGTGCATCAAGGTGCTGGGCGGTTCGCATCGCAAGTATGCGTCTGTTGGCGACATCATCGTGGTGTCGGTCAAGGACGCGATCCCGCGCGGCCGCGTCAAGAAGGGCCAGGTGATGAAAGCAGTGGTGGTTCGCACCGCTTCCGATATCCGCCGCCCCGATGGCACCGTGATCCGTTTTGACCGCAATGCGGCGGTCATCATCAACAATAACAAGGAACCGATCGGCACGCGTATTTTTGGCCCGGTTCCTCGCGAGCTGCGCGCGAAAAATCACATGAAGATCATTTCGCTCGCGCCGGAGGTGCTGTAATGGCTGCCAAAATCAAGAAGGGCGATAAGGTCATCGTCCTCACTGGCAAGGACAAGGGCAAGACCGGGCAGGTGCTCCAGGTCATCCCTACCGAGACCCGTGCGATCGTTCAGGGCATCAATCTGGTCCGTCGCCATCAGCGGCAGACGGCCAGCCAGGATGGCGGAATCTTCACCAAGGAAGCTTCGATCCATCTGAGCAATATTGCGCTGCTCGACGCCAAGGACAACAAGCCGACCCGCGTCGGTTTCAAGATCGAAGACGGCGTGAAGAAGCGCGTCGCTAAGCGTTCCGGAGAAGTGATCGATGGCTGAGATCTATATTCCGCGCCTGCGTACCCATTATGACAACGTGGTGCGTGCCGGTCTCACCGAGACCTTCAACTATGCCAACCCGATGCAGATCCCGAAGCTTGAGAAGGTCGTTCTCAACATGGGCGTCGGGGAAGCGGTTGCGGATTCCAAGAAGGTGAAGGCCGCGCAGGCCGATCTTGAGAAGATCGCCGGCCAGAAGCCCGTGATCACTCATGCCCGTACGTCGATCGCAGGCTTCAAGCTGCGCGAAGGCATGCCGCTCGGGGTCAAGGTTACCCTGCGCGAAGCCCGTATGTACGAGTTTATCGATCGCCTGGTGAACGTCGCCCTGCCGCGCGTTCGCGACTTCCGGGGCCTGAACCCCAACAGCTTCGATGGCCGCGGTAACTTTGCCATGGGCATCAAGGAGCACATCGTGTTCCCCGAGATCAACTATGACCAGATCGATCAGGTCTGGGGCATGGACGTGATCGTCTGCACCACTGCACAGACCGATGATGAAGCGCGTGCGCTTCTCAAGGCGTTCAATTTCCCGTTCCGCCAGTAAGCGGATAACGGGAAGAGAGACGAAAGAGAGATTTGGATGGCTAAAGTTAGCTCCATCGAAAAGAACAAGCGGCGCGCCAAGCTCGCCAAGCAGTACGCTGAGAAGCGTGCCGCGCTCAAGGCGAAGACCCGGGACGAATCGCTCAGCTTTGAGGAGCGCTTTTCCGCTCAGCTCAAGCTGGCCGAACTGCCCCGCAATGCGTCGCCGGTCCGGGTTCGCAATCGCTGCGAAGTGTCGGGTCGCCCGCGCGGCTATTATCGCAAGCTGCGGTTGAGCCGTGTCGCGCTGCGTGAACTCGGTTCGATGGGCAAGATCCCTGGCCTGGTCAAGTCGAGCTGGTAAGGAAAAAACAAGATGACTATCATCGATCCGCTTGGCGATATGCTCACTCGTATCCGCAACGCGCAGATGCGTCGCCGTGATAACGTTCGTACGCCTGCGTCGAGCCTGCGCGCGAACGTGCTGGAGGTCCTCAAGACCGAAGGCTTCATCCGCGGTTATTCGGAAGTGACCGGCGAGACCGGCATGGCCGAGTTCAGCATCGAGCTCAAGTATTCGGATAGCCAGCCGGTGATCCGTGAATTGCAGCGGGTGTCCAAGCCCGGCCGTCGTGTGTACGCGTCGGTCAAGAACATTCCCGTAGTCGGCAATGGTCTGGGTGTTTCGATCCTCTCCACCCCCAAGGGTGTGATGGCGGATCACCAGGCACGTGCTGAAAATGTTGGCGGTGAGGTCCTCTGCCGCGTCTTCTAAGGCGCGAAGAGGAGACCCCACCAACTAGAAGACGAAAAGGCTAAGAAAATGTCGCGTATTGGCAAACAGCCGGTAGCCCCGGTCAGCGGCGTGACGGTTACGGTGGATGGCCAGACGGTCACTGCCAAGGGTTCGAAAGGCGAACTCTCGGTCGTGCTTGTTGATCTGGTCAAGCCCGAGATGACCGAAGAAGGGGTTCTCGTCACACCCGTCGACGAGAGTCGCGAGGCCCGTGCGGCCTGGGGGATGTCGCGGACCCTTGTGCACAATATCGTCGTCGGTGTTTCCACCGGGTTCGAGCGCAAGCTCGCAATCTCCGGCGTTGGCTATCGCGCCCAGATGCAGGGATCGGACCTCAAGCTGTCCCTGGGTTTCAGCCATGAAGTGATTTTCAAGGCTCCGGACGGGATCACGCTTGCATCTCCGACGCAGACCGAGATCATCGTCACCGGGATCGACAAGCAGCAGGTTGGCCAGGTCGCGGCCAACATTCGCGAGTTCCGGCCGCCGGAGCCCTATAAGGGCAAGGGTGTGCGTTATGCGGACGAAGTTATCGTCCGTAAGGAAGGCAAGAAGAAGTAAGGATTGGTCGAGATGGCTAAGCTTTCTGGTATCGAACGCCGCAAGATGCGTGTTCGCCGGGCATTGAAGGCCCGGGCCAACGGTCGTCCGCGCCTGTCGGTCTTCCGTTCGGAGAAAAATATTTCTGCGCAGATCATCGACGATGCGAATGGCGTGACGCTTGCGTCCGCTTCCTCGCTCGAAAAGGATCTCAAGATCGAAAATGGCGCCAATCAGGATGGCGCAGCCCAGATCGGCAAGGTGCTCGCTGAGCGTGCCACCAAGGCCGGCGTGGGCGAGGTCATTTTCGACCGCGGCGCATATCTTTTCCATGGTCGGGTCAAGGCCCTGGCCGATGCAGCCCGCGAGGGCGGGCTGAGCTTCTGACAAGCTCAGCCAGAACCGAAATTACGAAGAGCTGGTAACGATGAGAGACTTTCAAGAGCGCGACAGCGAGTTTGTAGATCGCCTGGTGCACATCAATCGCGTGGCCAAGGTTGTGAAGGGTGGCCGGCGGTTCGGTTTTGCCGCGCTCGTGGTCGTCGGTGATCAGAAGGGCCGGGTCGGCTTCGGCCATGGCAAGGCGCGCGAAGTGCCGGAAGCCATCCGCAAGGCCACGGAGCAGGCCAAGCGTCAGATGATCCGTGTTCCGCTGCGCGAAGCCCGTACCCTGCACCATGACGTTCATGGCCGCCACGGCGCTGGCAAGGTGATCCTGCGTACGGCTCCGGCCGGTACCGGTATCATCGCCGGTGGTCCGATGCGCGCTGTGTTCGAGACCCTTGGGATCAACGATATCGTGGCCAAGAGCCAGGGTTCGGCAAATCCCTACAACATGATCCGCGCCACGTTCGACGCTCTCAAGAATGTCGACAGCCCCCGTTCGGTGGCGGCCCGACGCGGCTTGAAGGTTTCCGAGCTGCAGGCCCGTCGCGGTGAAGCAGCCGTCGAGGCCTGATAGGCCGCGCGAGGAGAATGATTATGGCTAAGAAGACCATTACCGTAGAGCAGATCGGCTCGCCGATCCGCCGTCAGGCCGACCAGCGCGCTACGCTTATCGGGCTTGGGCTCAACAAGATGCATCGCCGCCGTGAGCTGGAGGATACGCCTTCGGTTCGTGGCATGATTTCCAAGGTCGGACACCTGGTCCGGATCGTGGACGAGAACTAGATTTTGCCTGGTAGCATTGCGGAACGGGCAACCGTCAACGCAATGCACCGAAAGGATTTGTCACATGAAACTCAATCAGATCGCTGACAAGCCCGGTGCCAATAAGACCAAGGTTCGCGTCGGACGTGGCCTCGGTTCGGGCCTTGGCAAGACCGGCGGCCGCGGCGTCAAGGGCCAGAAGTCCCGCTCCGGCGTGTCCATCAATGGCTTTGAAGGCGGGCAGATGCCGCTTCACATGCGCATGCCGAAGCGTGGCTTCAATAATGCGTTCGCCAAGAAGTGGAATGCCGTGCGTCTTGATCGCATCCAGACCTATATCGATAGCGGCAAGCTCGATGCCAAGGGTGTGGTGGATGTCAACGCGCTCGTCGCGGCTGGCGTGATCCGCCGGGCCAAGGACGGTGTCCGTCTGATCAATGGCGGCGAGTTCAAGGCCTCCAAGGTGACCTTCAAGGTCGATCACGCTTCTGCCGGCGCAATTGCCGCCGTTGAAGCGGTCGGCGGAAAAGTCGAAGTCACCGGCAAGCCGGTCGAAGCTGAATAATCGATTGCGACTTTGGAGCGCGCCCTGCAATCATCCCGTACCGTGGGGATTGCAAGAGGGCGCGCTCTGACTATATCTGAGCATTGTCTTGCATGACGACTCCGTCGAGGAGACGTACTAGGGACAATTCTTCGGACCATCGCGGTCCGGTCCTGCTCTACAAGCTACTTCAGAGGGAGCCGTCATGGCGTCTGCAGCCGAGCAATTGGCCCGTAATCTGAGTTTTTCCACCTTCTCCAAGGCCAAGGAACTTCAGAAGCGGATTTTATTTACTCTTGGCGCGCTGCTCGTTTATCGACTCGGCACCTATATTCCGATTCCGGGGATCGATCCGGACGCGTTCGCCTCGACGTTCCAGCAGGCGCAGGGTGGAATTTTCGGACTGTTCAACATGTTCGCCGGTGGCGCTGTCGAGCGCCTGGCGATCTTTGCGCTGAACCTCATTCCCTATATCACGGCCTCGATCGTCATCCAGGTGATGACAACGGCGTCGCCGCGCCTCGAAGCGCTGAAGAAGGAAGGGGAGAGCGGTCGCCGCAAGATCAACCAGTACACGCGCTATCTCACGGTCGTCTTCTGTGCGGTTCAGGCCTATGGCATTGCCATCGGGCTGGAGGCCAGCGAGGGCGTCGTCGCCGATCCGGGCTGGTTCTTCCGCATTTCGACCGTCATCACGCTGGTCGGTGGCACGATGTTCCTGATGTGGATCGGTGAGCAGATGACCGCGCGCGGTGTGGGTAACGGCATTTCGCTGATCATTTTCGCCGGTATTGTCGCCTCGCTGCCCGCCACTCTGGCCCAGACGCTGGAGTTGAGCCGCACGGGTGCATTGCCCACGCTGGCCGTGGTCGGCATCCTGGTCGGTGCTGTGGTGGTGATCACGGTGATCGTGTTCTTCGAGCGCGCCCAGCGGCGCCTTCTGATTCAGTATCCAAAGCGCCAGGTCGGCAACAAGATGTATCAGGGCGATACGTCCCACCTGCCGCTCAAGCTCAACACGGCTGGCGTTATTCCGGTGATTTTCGCCTCGTCGCTGCTGTTGCTTCCCGCGACGATCGCCACCTTCTCTGCACAGGGCGATGCGCCGGTGTGGTTGCAGTATATTTCTGCCGTGCTTGGACGCGGGCAGCCGCTCTATCTGGGGCTGTTTGCGGCGATGATCATCTTCTTCTCGTTCTTTTACACGTCGATCGTGTTCAATCCGACCGAGACGGCCGATAACCTCAAGCGCTCGGGTGGCTTTATCCCGGGCATCCGTCCGGGCGAACGGACCGCCCAGCATATCGACTATGTCCTCACGCGCGTCACCGTGGTTGGCGCGATCTATCTGACAGTGGTTGCCCTGATCCCTGAAGTGTTCCTGAGCCAGCTCAACATTTCGGCATTCCTCGGCGGCACGTCGCTGCTGATCATGGTCACGGTGACACTCGATACCGTCAGCCAGATTCAAAGCCATCTGATTGCGCAGCAATATGAGGGCATGGTCAAGAAATCGCGTCTAGGGGGACGCAGACGATGAGACTGGTACTATTGGGCCCTCCGGGCGCAGGCAAAGGAACGCAGGCGCAGATTTTGGTGGAGACCTATTCTATCCCGCAGCTTTCGACCGGCGACATGCTCCGGGCCGCTATTGCGCAGAAGACGCCCCTCGGCCTCGAAGCCAAGGCGATCGTCGATCGCGGAGATCTCGTGTCGGACGACATTGTTTCGGGCATTATTTCCGAACGCATGGATCAGGCCGATTGCGCTAATGGGTTTGTGCTCGACGGGTTTCCGCGCACTATCGCCCAGGCCGAAGCGCTGACCCATATGCTCGACCGCAAGGGTCTGCATCTGGATGCGGTGATCGAGATCAAGGCCGATCCCGACGTTCTCGTCGAGCGGATCATCAACCGTGCCAAGGAAAGCGGCGGGGCGCGGTCCGACGATAACGAAGAGGTGCTGCGCAAGCGTCTCGGCGTCTATACCGAGCAAACCGCCCCGCTGGTCAGTTTCTATGACACTCGGGGGCTGCTCAGGTCGGTGGATGGAATGGCACCGATCGAAGAGGTGACCGCTGCCATCAAGGCCGCGATACACCAGGATTAAGGGTTGGAGCTTGCGGACATGGTTGACTCCAGGCCCGTAAGCCCTTAGAACCGCGCCCAGTCTCAGAAATTTCGAGGGCTGGATTCGGTTCCTTCCGTAAAGAGAGGGGGATCGAATGCCGGTCCCTTGTTGTTGAACGACACAGGGCATTTGTGCCCTCATATCAAGGAGATCCAGCATGGCTCGTATTGCTGGCGTCAATATCCCGACGAACAAGCGCGTGATCATCGCGTTGCAGTACATTCACGGGATTGGGCCGAAAATGGCCTCGGAAATTTGCGAGAAAGTCAGCATCCCGGCCGAGCGCCGCGTGAATGAGCTGACTGACGCAGAAGTGATCCAGATCCGCGAAACCATCGACCGTGACTATCAGGTCGAGGGTGATCTGCGCCGTACGGTTGCCATGAACATCAAGCGTTTGATGGATCTGGGCAACTATCGTGGCCTGCGTCACCGTCGTGGTCTGCCGGTGCGCGGTCAGCGTACCCATACCAACGCACGTACCCGCAAGGGTCCGGCAAAGCCGATTGCAGGCAAGAAGAAATAAGCGGAAGCGGGGTGGCGAATGCGACGGGAAACCGTTTGGTGCATTCGCTATTCTTTTTCGCAAGGTGTAGCCGCTGGCATGACGGCGGCGCTAGATATCGACCAGAGGAAGTAAATGGCTAAAAGTGAAACAACCCGCGTTCGTCGTCGCGAGCGCAAGAATATCAGTGCTGGCGTTGCACACGTGAACGCCTCGTTCAACAACACCATGGTTACCATCACCGACGTGCAGGGCAACACGATTTCGTGGTCGTCCGCCGGAACGATGGGGTTCAAGGGCTCGCGCAAGTCGACGCCCTTTGCTGCCCAGATGGCCGCTGAAGATGCTGCCAAGAAGGCGCAGGAACACGGCATGAAGACCCTTGAGGTCGAAGTTCGCGGTCCGGGTTCGGGCCGTGAGTCTGCACTGCGGGCTCTCCAGGCCGCAGGTTTCACTGTTACTTCCATCCGGGACGTTACATCCATTCCGCATAATGGCTGCCGTCCGCGCAAGCGTCGTCGCGTCTAAGTGAATCGAACCCCGGCAGGGCCAGTCGGGGTTCGTTTACCGTTTGCGGCATGCGGCCGGGCAGGGCCGCGATTTTGAAAGGAAGTTGGACGTGATGATCCAGAAAAACTGGCAGGAACTGATTAAGCCGACCAAGCTCGACATCGTTCCGGGCAGCGATTCCGCGCGCATCGCCTCCGTGGTCGCCGAGCCGCTTGAACGCGGCTATGGCTTGACCCTGGGCAATACGTTGCGCCGTGTGCTGCTCTCGTCGTTGCAGGGTGCGGCCATTACCGCCATCCAGATCGATGGCGTCTTGCACGAGTTCTCGTCGATTCCGGGTGTGCGCGAGGACGTAACCGACCTCGTGCTGAACATCAAGGAAATCGCCATCAAGATGGAAGACGAGGGGCCCAAGCGCCTCACGCTTTCCAAGCAGGGGCCGGGTGCCGTTACGGCAAACGACATCAAGACCACCGGCGATATTGAAGTCCTCAACCCCGACCTCGTGATTTGCCATCTCGACGACGGCGCTGAAATCAATATCGAATTCACCGTCAACACCGGCAAGGGCTATGTGCCGGCGGACCGGAACAAGCCCGAGGATGCGCCGATTGGCTATATCGCCATCGATGCGCTGTTCTCGCCGGTCAAGCGGGTCTCTTACAAGGTCGAGAAGACCCGTGAGGGGCAGAACCTCGACTTTGACAAGCTGACCCTGCAGATCGAAACCAACGGCGCTGTGACGCCTGAGGATGCGCTGGCGTTTGCGGCGCGGATCGTTCAGGACCAGCTGTCGGTGTTCGTGAACTTCGAAGAGCCGACCAAGGAAAAGGCCGAGGATGCTACGCCGGAACTGGCGTTCAACCCCGCGCTGCTCAAGAAGGTCGACGAACTCGAACTGTCGGTGCGTTCGGCCAACTGTCTCAAGAACGACAACATCGTCTATATCGGCGATCTCATCCAGAAGACGGAAGCGGAGATGCTTCGCACGCCGAACTTCGGGCGCAAGTCGCTCAACGAGATCAAGGAAGTGCTGGCCCAGATGGGTCTGCATCTTGGGATGGATGTCAACAACTGGCCGCCTGAAAACATTGAAGACCTCGCCAAGCGTTACGAAGATCATTATTGATTTTCCGCTCGGATATCAGGAACTTAGGAGAGTACCATGCGCCACGGTAAAGCCGGCCGCAAACTGAACCGGACCTCTTCGCATCGCAAGGCGATGTTCAAGAACATGTCCGCTGCGCTTATCAAGCACGAGCAGATCGTGACCACTTTGCCCAAGGCAAAGGAACTGCGCCCGATCGTGGAAAAGCTGATCACGCTGGGCAAGCGCGGTGATCTGCACTCGCGCCGCCAGGCCATCGCCCAGATCGGCGATGAGGCCATGGCCAAGAAGTTGTTCGAAGTTCTCGGACCGCGCTACAAGGACCGCAACGGGGGCTATACCCGTGTTCTTAAAGCAGGATTCCGCCACGGCGATAACGCGCCGGTCGGTGTGATCGAGTTCGTGGACCGCGATGTGGATGCACGCGGGCAGGACTCGGGCCCGACTGCGGATTTCGTCCGCGAGAGCGAAACTGAAGCAGCATAAGCGCTTCAGACAGACATGAAAAAGGCGGCCTCCGAGCCGCCTTTTTTGTTGCCCGAAATCGGGGAAAACGCTCCGAACCTTTGGGTAAAATGTATGGAGTTAGTAAAAATCAGGCGCCAATTGCCTGTCAGATGGCCACAAAATCAACGGCTCGAATGGCCTTGGGCAAAAAAGTGGAAATTCAGTCCGGGCGATGGAGGTTCCACGCCGAATAGAGGGCGGCCAGCTCGTGCCGATCATGGCAGAAGACACAGGGGATGCCGAGGCTGAGAACGTGCTCGCGGGTGCCGCCTGCCTTGTTACGTGTTTTCCAGAGCCAGGCGATCATTTCCAGTTTGACCGAGTCATGGCCACCGGCAAGGCCGCCGGGCCGGCGGCGCGGGGAGAGGCTGCGCCGGACATAACGGAGCGTACGGATGAGGAGGGTGTCGTCGAGGACGATAATGCCGGTGGTGCGCTGAAGGCGCTTTGGCATCAAGATGGAATAGGAGCCGTCCATGATCCAGGCGGGCTGGCTAATAGCCGCATCATGAAGGGCGGCGAATTCGCTATCGGGACGCTGCTCCCAATCGGTATGGGGCAGGTGGCGAAGCCGGTCGAGATGGATCGCGGGAACACCAAGTTTGGCACCCAGCGCTTCGGCCAGGGTTGACTTGCCGGAATTGGTGGGGCCGAGCACCATGATGCGCGGCCCCAGAGTGTGCACCGGGGGATACCCCGCCATCAGACGAGGATATCGTCGACCCAATAGAGGTCGCGGCGGTCGAAGCCGTTGAACGGGGTGAGGGACGCCTGGGTGTAGGCACCCATCAGCCCGAACTCGATGTAATCGTCCTCGGCAATGGATTCGGGCAGGATGAAGCTCTGGGGCAGCATGTCGTAGCTGTCACAGGTGGGGCCGAAAATGGTGAAGCCCCAGCTTTCGCCGGTGAGGATGCGATCGCCGCGCCAGACGCGCAGCGGCGGCATGAACTCGACGATCATGGCCTCCATCAGCGAGCCATAGACGCCATCATTGAGATAGACGGACTGTTCGCCCCGCTGGTGCTTTACGCGCAGGAGCAGGGAGGTCGATCCGGTGACAAGGCCGCGACCGGGCTCGGCGATCAGTTGGGGTTTCGTCGACCCGAAGGTGTCGGCAACGGCTGTGCGAATGGTGTCGAAATAGACATCGAGCGGAGGCGCGGAACTGGACGGATAGGTGGCGGGGAAGCCGCCGCCGACATTGAGTCGGCCAAGTTCAATGCCCGAGGCCAGTGCGATGCGGCCAGCCGCTGCGATATGGCGCTCATAGGCATAGGCATCCTCGCACTGGCTGCCGACATGGAAGCACAGGGAGGTGGAATAGCCCATGGCCTTGGTCAGCGTGCAGATCGAGATCGCGCCATCTTCCATGACCCCGAACTTGGTGCCGAAATCGTAGGATTTGAGCGCCTTGCCGGCCTTGAAGCGCACGGTCACCTCGACGTCTTCCGAAGGGGGGATGACGGCAGCGAGCTGATCGAGCTGGGCCACGTGGTCGATGGTGAACGAGCGCACCCCGAATTCCTCATAGGCGCGGGCGATTTCGCGCCGCGACTTGATGGGGTTGTTGTAGTGCATGGTGGCACCGGGGGCGTATTGGTTGATGAGCGCCATTTCAGTATTGGACGCGACATCGTACGCCGTGAGCCCTTCACGGTGCATGATTTCAAGGATATGCGGGGACGGATTGGCCTTGACCGCATAGGTCAGAAGGCCATCGAAGCCCGATTTGAACGTGTCGATGGCGTTGACGAGAAGACGTTCGGAAAACAGGAAGCTGGGATTATCCGGCTCCTCTGCGGCAATCAGTTCAGCAGTGTTCGCATAGCGGCGAGACGGTGCACGACCCATTGACCTTGATACCTTGTACCGGGGGTTGAAAGCGCGGGTGTATAGGCTGCATTGCCCCCCTCTGCAATGCCCATTTATGCTGGACGAACTCCGGGGGCTGACGCGATGTTGAGCACGTTTGCGTATCCGACTCAACGGGGGGATGACGCAGACGGTTCCCTGATCGGGCATGTGGGGTGAATCGGAACCGGCAGAGCGGCCATCTTACCGGATTGTCACTTGATTGCGCGTTTTTGCAGCCTAGACTCCAGCGTCTGTTTTGCCGAACCGACCCTGGCCGGTCCTGTGCCCGATTTGCGGATGGTTGCCCATGTTTCGACAGATTCTCATAGCCCTTGTGATTGCCGCCGTGCCGCTGGCGGGTCATGCGCAGGCCGAGCGGCAGGTGCCCCAGAGCCAGGAACAGGTGCAGCTCTCCTATGCACCCATCGTGCGCGAGGTGGCTCCAGCCGTGGTCAATGTCTATGCCACGCGGGTGGAGCAACGCCGCACCAGTTTCGGCGATCCGTTCTTTGACCAGTTTTTCGGGCGCTCGCCCTTGTTCCAGCAGCGGCCCCAGACGTCGCAATCGCTTGGCTCGGGGGTGATCGTCGATGAAGCGGGGATGATCCTGACCAACAATCACGTGGTGGACGGAGCCACCGATATCCGCGTGGTGACCAATGACGGGCGGGAATATCCGGTACAACTGGTGCTGGCCGATGCGGCGACCGATCTGGCGGTGTTGCAGGTCAACGCGCCGGACATGCGGTTTCCGGTGGTGGAGTTCGCTGATTCCGATCTGCTCGAAGTCGGCGACCTTGTGCTCGCGATCGGCAATCCGTTCGGGGTGGGGCAATCGGTTTCGAGCGGGATCGTTTCGGCGCTGGCGCGCACCGGCATGGGCATCACCGATTATCAGTTTTTCATCCAGACCGACGCGGCGATCAACCCGGGCAATTCGGGTGGCGCGCTGGTGGATATGAACGGGCGGCTGATCGGGATCAATACCGCCATCTTCACCCGCTCGGGCGGCTCGCAGGGCATCGGCTTTGCCATTCCCTCCAACATGGCGCGGGTGATTGCCGTTGCGGGCGAGGGGGGCGGAGAGATCGTGCGCCCCTGGCTCGGGGCGCAGATGCAGATGCTGGATGGCGATCTGGCGGCGAGCCTGGGGCTGGCGACGCCCCGTGGCGCGCTGATCACCGATGTGGCACCCGACAGCCCGGCAGCCGAGGCGGGGCTTGCGCCCGGCGACGTGATTACCGCCATCGATGGGGTTGAGGTGCAGGACCCCGAGGCGCTGAACTATCGGGTGGCCACCAAGACGCTGGGGGCAACCGCTACTCTCGCCCTGTGGCGCAATGGGGCCGAGGCCACGGCTGATCTGGTGCTGGCCGCGCCGCCGCCCGCCAGCGATCGTCAGGTGACCATTGCGGGCAATACCCGCTTTGCCGGCACGGTGGCGGAAGAGCTGACCCCCGCGCGGGCACAGCAATTGGGGCTGGGCTTTTCGGCGCAGGGGGTGGCGGTGACCGACGTGCAGGCGGGGAGCCCCGCCGCAATGATGGGGTTGCGGGTGGGCGACGTGATCGTCTCGCTGAACGGCATGGAGATTCGTGATATTGAAACCTTCGAATCCGTTGCCAGCCAGCGGCCCCGTTCCTGGCAGATCATTCTGCAACGCGGCGGGCAGATCATCCGTTCTGTGGTGAGCGGCTGACGCCACAGCGCCGCCAAGAGAGGACCATGAGCGATCTTTTTTCCGATGGCCTGCCATCGTCGCGCCCGGTGGACGAGCCGGGCACCGACCGTCCGCTGGCCGACCGGTTGCGGCCCGCGACGCTCGATGAGGTGATCGGGCAGGCCCATATTCTGGGCCCGGAAGGCACGTTGCGGCGCATGCTGGCTTCGGGCCGCATGGGATCGCTGATCCTGTGGGGCCCGCCGGGGACCGGCAAGACCACCGTGGCGCGGCTCTTGGCCGACGCCGCCGATTATCGGTTCGAGCAGATTTCGGCGATTTTTTCCGGGGTGGCGGACCTGAAATAGGTGTTCGAGGCGGCGCGCATGGCGCGTCGGGCCGGGCAGCGCACGCTGTTGTTCGTCGATGAAATCCATCGCTTCAATCGGGCGCAGCAGGACAGCTTTCTGCCGGTGATGGAAGACGGCACCGTGGTGCTGGTGGGGGCGACCACCGAAAACCCCAGTTTCGAACTCAATGCGGCGCTGTTGAGCCGGGCGCAGGTGCTCAAATTCGGCAGCCTCGATCGCGACGATCTGGCCGCTTTGGCGGCGCGGGCCGAGGCAGAGCTGGGGCGCGAGCTGCCGCTCGATGCGGATGCGCGCGAGGTGCTGATCGGACTGGCCGATGGCGACGGCAGGGCATTGCTGGGGCTGGTGGAGGAAGTCGTCGCGGCGACGGCAGAGGACGAGGTGCTCGACCCCCAAGGGCTGGCGCGGCTGGTGCAACGGCGGGCCCCGATCTACGACAAGAGCCAGGATGGCCATTACAACCTGATTTCGGCGCTGCACAAATCGGTGCGCGGATCGGACCCGGATGCGGCGCTGTATTATTTCGCGCGCATGGTGGATGCGGGCGAGGACCCGATGTTTCTGGCGCGGCGGCTGATCCGCATGGCGGTCGAGGATATCGGCATGGCCGATCCGCAGGCGCTGCCGATCTCGATTGCCGCCAAGGACGCCTATCACATGCTCGGCTCGCCCGAGGGGGAGCTGGCGCTGGCCCAGGTGGCCGTGTATCTGGCGACGGCCCCCAAATCCAACGCGCTTTACAACGCCTATAACCGGGCGCTGGCGCTGGCGAAAAAAACCGGCTCGCCAACCCCGCCCATGGCGATTTTGAACGCGCCGACCAAGCTGATGAAATCGGAAGGGTATGGCGAGGGCTATATCTATGACCACGATACGCCGGAGGGGTTTTCCGGACAGGAATATTTTCCTGAAACGATCGGGCGACAGGATTTCTACCACCCGGTGGAGCGCGGCTTCGAGCGCGAGATCAAAAAGCGCATGGAGTATTTCGGCAAGCTCCGGGCGGCGAAACGCGGGGGGTAGGGGGAGGGGGGCGCGTCGTCCCGGACCGGAGCGACAGCGTAGCGATCGGCAGACACCGCGATTCTCCCCGGCGCTGCCGGTTACTGGATCCCGGATCAAGTCCGGGATGACAGGGGTGGGGGCAGAGGCACCTTTGAATCGACGCAGAGTTGCGCCATATTGGGTCCATGACATTGACGCTGGATATCTCCGAGAGCCTGAAGGCGCGCGTCGATGCGATTGCGCGGCGCTCGCGCCTATCCGCGTCTGAGGTGATCGCTGACGCTCTGGAGAATGGCTATTCTCTGGAATGGCAGGAACAGTATCTCGATCGGGTAGAGGCCGGCTTGGCTGCGGCGGACGCTGGGGACTTCGCCAGCGAAGATGATCTGGCGCGGGTTCGCAACAAGCATCGCTCCGGTTGATGCGGGTCCGGTGGACGCGACCGGCGCTGGCCGATCTCGAAGCCATCGGGGACCATATTGCAGCGGACAGCCCAGACGCCGCCTATCGCCTGATCAACGGGATTATCGATCGTGTGGACAGCATCCTTTCTGACGCACCCGCTGTGGGGCGGGAAGGCAGGGTGGGCGGCACGCGGGAACTGATCATGCCTAAAATGCCGTATATCGTCGTTTATCGCTTCGATGACAGTGTTGAGATTATCGCGGTCCGACATACAGCGCGCCGATGGCCGGAAACGTTCCGACGCTAAATGTCTCATGACGCTGGCCGCAATTCCCGCTAGAAGAGCCGCGAAAGAACGGGGTTTTTGTCGATGAGCGGCGTACAATTGCGGGAAGTGGCGCGGGATGAGGATGGGATGCGGCTGGACCGCTGGTTTTCCATCCATTTCGCGCAACTCAGTTTCGGACGGCTGCAGAAGCTTTTGCGGTCGGGGCAGGTGCGGGTCGATAGCGGTCGGGTGCAGACCAATACACGGCTGGCGGCGGGGCAGATGGTGCGGGTGCCGCCGCTGGGCGATGCGCCGGAGCCGCAAGTGCGCCAGCCGCGCATCAATGAAAAAGACGCCCAGTTCCTGCGCGACCTGATCCTTTATGAGGATGAGGAGGTGTATGTGTTCAACAAGCCCCACGGTCTGGCCGTGCAGGGCGGGTCGGGCACCAAGCGCCATCTGGATGGTATGCTCAAATCACTGCCCAACAAGAAGGGCGAGGCCCCGCGGCTGGTGCATCGGCTGGACCGGGATACGTCGGGGTGTGTGCTGGTGGCCAAGACACGGGCGGCGGCGAGCCATTTCGGCACTGTGTTCCGCTCGCGGTCGGCCCGCAAGATCTATTGGGCGGTGACGGTGGGCGTGCCAAATCCGCGCCAGGGCCGCATTTCATGCTTCATGGCGCGGCAGGCGACGCAGGATGGCGAGCAGATGGTCGTTGTCGAAAATGGTGTCGATGGCGCGCAGCATTCGGTGAGCTATTATTCGGTAACCGATACGGCGGCCAACCAGTTTGCCTGGGTAACCTTGAAGCCGGTAACCGGACGCACGCACCAGTTGCGGGTGCATATGATGGAACTGGGGACGCCGATCGTCGATGATCCGCGCTATAACCAGCTCGACAACTGGAACTGGGAGCGCCCGGACGATCTGGGACAAGGGCTGCATCTGCATGCGCGGCGGCTGGCACTGCCGTTGCGCAATGGCAAGCGGCTGGACGTGACCGCCCCGCTGCCGCCGCATATGCGCCAGACATTTGATGTGCTGGGGTTCAACGCCGACCAGTATGATGTGCAGGATTCCGATCCGGAAGAGGAGGGGTACTGATGCGGGACTTTCTCGAAGACGCCATCCAGCATCAGGATGCCGGGGCGGGGCGGGCGCAAAAGGACGCGCTGCGCGAACTGCCCAAGCGGTTTTATACCGATGTGGGGGTGACAGAGGCGGACGGGGCCTATGCGGTGACGCTGGACAACCGGCCCACCAAGACGCCGACCGGCAAGCCCGTGCGTGTCACCAGCGAGGCGCTGGCTGAGCAGATGCGGGCGGAATGGGCGGCGCAAGGCACCCATATCGACCCCGACCTGATGCCGCATGTCAAACTGATCAACTCGGCCACCGAAGGCGGCGCAGAGGCGCAGCCCGCGCTGGTTGACGAGGTCATCACCTATGCCGGCAACGACATGCTGCTCTATCGCGCCGATACGCCACGCGAACTGGTGGAGCGGCAGGAGCAGGTCTGGGACGATGTGCTGGTGCGGCTGGCGCGGCATTTTTCGGTGAGTTTTCAGCCAACGGTGGGGATCATCCACAAGGCGCAGGCGCCGGAGATGCTGGAGAGGCTGCGGGCGTCGCTGACAGAACTCGACTACCTTGCCGTGACCGCCATGGTGTCACTGACCGGGCTGACCGGCTCGGGGCTGCTGGCCATCGCGCTGCGCGAAGGGCTTATCGACCGCGACGCGGCTTGGGCGGCAGCGCATGTGGATGAAGACTACCAGATTTCGCTGTGGGGTGAGGATTTCGAAGCCTCGGAACGGCGCAAGCACCGCCGGACCGAATTCGACGCGGCGGTCAATGTGCTGGATGCTTTGAAATAGGCTGGAAATCCCCGGTCAGGGCGTCCAGCCCGGCAGGGCAATGGCCTGCTCAATCCAGCGTGTGAGAAGGGATTCGTCGAACGGGTCGGTCTCATAGACATCGAGCCAGCGGACATCCTGGCTGCGCTCGGTGCCGCCGGGCGGGATCGGATCGAGGGATTTTCCGTCGAAAAACGTGACCTTCACATATTTGGTGAAGACGTGAGTTGAAAGAAAGTAGCCCTTGCCGGGCGCGGCATAGAAGGGCGAATTCCAGCGCACGGCCTTTTGCACATCGGGAACCGTCTTTTCGATGAGGGTGTCGAGGCGCTTGCCGAAGCCGCTTTTCCACCCCGGCATGGCGGCGATATAGGCCTGCACCGGGGCATCGCCATCGGCCTTGGCGATCTGTGGATTGCCGCCCGAAAGCAGCACAACGGGCTTGTCGGGCGGTTGGGCCATGATCGCTCCTTATCTTGTCGTGCTTTTGCTTGCCTCAGCCTTCCGCCCGGACAACAGCCTTTTCGAGATTGGCCAGATGCTGGGTCCAGCCGGCGCGGGCGCCATGGAAGGCCTGCTTCTGCTCGGGCCCGAAGCCAACCTGCTCAACGCGTAGATGGGTGCCGTTGTCTGTCGGGGTGAGGGTGAAGGTCACCACGCTTCTGAGGTCAAAGGCGGGGTCGGAGTTTGGATGATTCCACGTGTAGGACAGGGATTGATGGGGATCGAGCGAGAGCACCTCGCAATCGACGCCGCCCCAATCACCGCTGAGGCGGAAATGTCGCCCGACCTCGGGCTGGAAGTCATTTTTCATCAGCCATTCGGCGATCATTTCCGACTGGGTGAGGGCGCGCCAGATCTTTTCCGGCGGATAGGCGATTTCCCGTTCGATGACGACGGAAAGTGCTTCGGGCTGGGGCTGGGTCATTGATCCATCCTTTCGAGGAGGTTTTCGAGGTTGTCCAACCGGCTTTCCCAGAACCCGGTCATCGAACTGGTCCAGTCGATCAGCGGGGCGAGCGCGCCGGGCCGGGCGCTGTAGTGGGTATTGCGGCCAGAGGGGCGGTCGAGCACCAGACCGGCCTGCCGCAGGACGCCAAGGTGGCGCGACACGACAGGCTGGGACACCCCCGCATGGGCGGTGAGCGCGGCGACCGTCTGCTCGCCCTCACGGCACAGCCGCTCAAAAATGGCGCGCCGTGTGGGATCGGCGAGGGTGCGAAACAGAAGGTCGGGCGTGGCGGACATCAATCGATACCTGACTGGCTATGCGTTTATTGATAGCCGGGCGGGTATGGATCGGTCAAGAAAAATGCGAATGACGGGATGAAAATTGAGTGGTGCTGCCAGATTGATTTGAACTGACAAGCAGTTAGGCGGGAGCGTTGAGCTTTCGATTCACCAGCCAGTCGGCGATATCAGGGGCAATCTCGCGCAAGGGATCAAGCACGAAAGCGCGTTCATGGGCGAGCGGATGGGGCAGGGTGAGCCGGTTGCTATCGAGCACCAGCCGGTCATAGGCGATGACGTCGATATCGATGATGCGCGGGCCCCAGCGCTCGCGACGCACCCGACCGATCTGCGCCTCCGTCGCAAGGCAGAGATCGAGCAGGTCGAGAGGGGACAGGTCGGTTTCGATCAGGATGGCGGCATTGTGAAAATCCGGCTGATCGGTCTTGCCCCAGGGCGGGGTGATCAGCATCGTGCTGCGCGCCACCAGGGTGATGTGGGGGTGATCAGCCAGAGTAGCGATGGCGAGATCGATCTGGCGGGCCGGGTCTTCGAGATTAGCGCCAAGGCTCAGCGCAGCGCGGGCCATCAGACCTGATCCCGCGTCCTGAGCATTTCGATGGCGGCTTCGCCCACGACGATGGGCAAGGGCGCTTCGGGCTTGCGCACGCGGATGCGAATCCAGTCGAGACGCTCGAAACGGGCAAACAGCTTTACGATGATATGGTGGCCCAGCGCTTCGATGAGCTTGAAGCGCTTTTCCTCGAAGGCGTCGCGCACCTCGTCATAGACATGGGCGTAGGAAATGGTCGATTCGACCTCATCGGTGAGGGCGGCTTCGCTCATATCGAGGCCAAGCTCCAGATCGATGCGGAAGCGCTGGCCGAGCTTGTTTTCTTCCAGCATCACCCCGTGATAGCCGTAAAAGGCGAGGCCGCTGAGGACGATCCGGTCCCGATTGGAAAAGTCAGCCATTTTCGGTACTCCCGCCGTTCGGGCCATAGAGCGTGGCAGCGGCGACGCGCAGGGCATCGCGGTTTTCCCGCACATCATGTACCCGGAAAATGTGGCCGCCTTTCAGGTAGCCGATGGTGGTTGTGGCGACGGTCGCCGCGACCCGCTCAGCGGGCGGCACGTCGAGCAGCTTGCCCAGCATGGATTTGCGCGAGGTGCCGACCAGAAGCGGAAAACCTAGCGCGTGCAGTTCATCGAGGCGGCGCAGCAGGGCGTAGTTTTCCGCAAGACTTTTGGCGAAGCCGAAGCCGGGATCGAGAATGATCTTTTCGCGGGCGATGCCGGCCTGGGTTGCGATGGCGATGGAAATATCCAGCCAGCGCTTCATCTCATCGATCAGATCGCGCGCGGTGTCGCGTTCGGTGTCCCAGTGCATGATGATGACCGGAGCCCCGTGATGGGCGGCGACAGCGGCGATCTCGGGATCGTGCTGGAGGCCGCGCACATCGTTGATGATCGATGCGCCGGCCTGCACCGCCTGATCGGCGACCAGAGCCTTGCTGGTGTCGATCGACACTGGCGTTTGCGAGCCTGACGCGGCGAGGGCATCAAGCACGGGCATGACGCGATCGAGCTCTTGCTGCACCGGAACCGGATCGGAGCCGGGGCGGGTGCTTTCGCCGCCGATATCGAGAATATCGGCGCCTTCGGCGACCATGGAGCGCGCCTGCGCGAGGGCTGTCTCGATGGTGGAATATGATCCGCCATCGGAAAAGCTGTCGGGGGTGACGTTGAGAATGCCCATGACGAGCGGAGTGCGGCCCAGCGAAAGGCTGGAGCCGCGCAACGGAACGTCATAGCGAAGATGGGTCACTGCACCGATCCGGCGGGAATGGCGTAGAGGTCATATTCGTCGGAATCGACCACCTTGACCGAGATCATATCGCCGGGTTTGACGCCGGAGGCGTCCTCGACGATGACGTTGCCGTCGATTTCGGGCGCATCCCATTGCGAGCGGGCGATGACCCGGTTTTCCTCGGGCTCGACATCATCGACCAGCACATCGATGGTGCGGCCAACCTTGCCGGCGAGGCGCTCGGCGGAGACGGTTTGCAGGGCCTCCATCAGGCGGCCATAGCGCTCCTGCTTTACCTCGTCGGGCACTTCGGGCAGGCCCAGATCATTGGCGCGGGCACCGGTCACCGGCTCATAGGGGAATGCACCGGCGCGATCGATCTTGGTCTCGCCGACCCAATCGAGCAGCATCTGGAAATCTTCTTCCGTCTCGCCGGGGAAGCCGACGATGAAGGTCGAGCGGATGGCGAGGTCGGGGCAGATTTCGCGCCAGCGGCGGATGCGATCGGCGGTCTTTTCCTGATTGGCCGGGCGGCGCATGGATTTGAGCACCTGCGGCGAGGCATGCTGGAAAGGGATATCGAGATAGGGCAGGATCACCCCATCGGCCATCAGCGGGATGACCTTGTCCACATGCGGATAGGGATAGACATAGTGCATCCGCACCCACGCGCCGAGCTGGCCAAGTTCTTCAGCCAGCGTCTGGAAGCGGGCTTCGACCTGGCGGCCGCGATAGGGGGAGGTGGCGTATTTGATATCGACGCCATAGGCCGAGGTGTCCTGGGAGATGACCATGATCTCCTTGACGCCTGCCTTGACCAGCCGTTCGGCCTCATAGAGCACCGAAGCGATGGGGCGCGAGACCAGATCACCGCGGATGGAAGGGATGATGCAGAAGGTGCAGCGATTGTTGCAACCCTCTGAAATCTTGAGATAAGCATAGTGGCGCGGGGTGAGGCGCAGGCCCTGTTCCGGCACCAGATCCACATAGGCGTTGGGCACGGGGGGAACCGCGGCGTGCACCGCTTCAACCACCGCCTCATATTGCTGCGCGCCGGAAATGGCCAGGACGCCGGGGTGGGTCTTGCGGATCAGCTCTTCCTCGCCACCCAGACACCCGGTGACGATGACGCGGCCGTTCTCGGTGATGGCCTCGCCGATGGCGTCGAGGCTTTCGGCCTTGGCGCTGTCGAGAAAGCCGCAGGTGTTGACGATCACCACATCCGCGCCCTCATAAGAGGGCGAGAAGCTATAGCCCTGCGCGCGCAGGGTGGTGAGGATGCGTTCGGAATCGACCAGTGCTTTGGGGCAGCCGAGGCTGACAAGTCCGATCTTGGGGGCGTTCTGCGGCGCGCTCATGGGCGGGCGTCACTTCCTTATCGATGGCGAAGTGCGAACGGCGCCGAACCGGGTTTCGGGCAGCGTCTCGTGGCACGATACTCGCATGAATGTGTGCGTTTCATAGCGAAAAGCGCGAAAAGGTCAATCTTTGCCCGCAGCACGGCAGGGCTGCGCAGGGGGCAGAGCCTATTGATTCGGGAGATTTATGCGCTGGAGGCGAAAAGGTCGCAGCCGCGCCCTATTCGGTCTTGCTCTCTGACACGGGATCGATCTTTGGCGCGTCCGGGTCGGGCACGAAGGTCGGGTCTTCCGCCGCCGGAGCAGGGGAGAGGGGTGGCGCGGGGGTGAGCGGAGCCGCTGACGCAGGCATCGCAGGTTCGGGTTCGGGCTCAGGCTCGAAGGAGTCGATTTCCTGATCGGCAAGTTCCTCGATCGCCTCGCGCACCTCGTCGATCAGCGACGCGGAGGGGCGGGCCGGGGTGATGTCGTCGGCCTCAGCGGCGTGGGTGCGGAAATAGACGATCACAGCTTCGCAGGCGATGCGCAGCACGGTGATGGCCAAAAGGCCGAATACGGCGATTTCCAGCAGGCCCCACAAGCCGTTGCCGAAGCCGAAGCGGAAGGTGGCGAACACATGATTGATCGCCCACAGAACGATGGAAGCGAGGCCGAGCAGGTAAACAATGGTCACCAGCCGCGGCGAAATGATCCGGCCCAGATTGAACAGGACATTGCCCGTGGCCAGCTTGCGCAGATCGTCGAACCGCATGTCGAGGTTTCCTCGCGTTCAGGAATCGCAAAATTTCGTGGGGCACCTTGTCGCGCTCACAGCGACGAGGCAACCCTTACCGGGCCAAAGTGCCGCTCGAAAGTGGATTTGAGCACCGAATCGACTTCGTGCAGGCTCACCAGATGGCCCAGATCCTCAAAGCTCGTCACCCCATGCTGGCTGATGCCGCAGGGGACGATGCCCGAATAATGGTCGAGGTCGGGGCTGACATTGAGCGAAATGCCGTGAAAGCTGACCCAGCGGGAAACGCGCACGCCAATGGCGGCGATCTTGTCTTCGGCGAAGGGGCCCTTTTCCGGCCGGCGCACCCAGACGCCGATGCGGCCATCGCGCTTTTCGCCAATGATATTGAAGGCGGCGAGGGTGTCGATCACCCAGTTTTCCAGCCCCGAGACGAGGCAGCGGATATCGCGTCCGCGCTCGCGCAGGTCGAGCATCACATAGACGACGCGCTGGCCCGGGCCGTGATAGGTGAACTGGCCGCCGCGCCCGGCCTCATAGACGGGAAAGCGGTCGGGAGTGAGCAGGTCGCCCGCTTTTGCTGAGGTGCCGGCGGTGTAGAGCGGGGGATGTTCGAGAAGCCATAGCGCCTCGCTCGCCTCGCCCGAAGCAATGGCCCTTGCGTGCTTTTGCATGGTGTCGAGGGCGGTGGGATAGGGCACCGGGGCATCGGCGATCACCCAGTGTGCGGGGCGCTGGTCGGCGCGCAGCAGTTTTGGGGCGCTCGTGCCCGGCGCGGTGCACTGAGCTGTTAACGCTTCACTAACCATGATGGGGCGATGCTCGCAGCCTGCGTCTGGGCGGCCAGGCTTGCCGCTGCGCGTTATCCCCATTCTGAGCCGGGTTATTCATGAATACGGTCGAAACCATCGAAGTCGATGTCTCCGTGGAACTGGGCGCTGCCATCCTGCCCATCCACCATCTGTTGCGGATGGGGCGGGGCGCGGTGATCGAACTGGACGCGTTTGAACACGATCCCATGCGCATTTACGCCAACAATACCCTCGTCGCCAAGGGCGAGGTGCAGGTGGATGACGGCCAACTCAATGTGGTGGTGACGCAAAAGGTGATCAAGCCCGCCTGAGTAGCGAAAGAGGGCGGATAAATTTTTATCCCCAGTTCTCGTAAATAGCCTCTTGAGGGACCGGGAACCATTTGCTACATGCAGCCTCGCTTCGTCCAGCGGACGCAAGCATTCCCCAGACAGTGCGGTCGTGGCGGAATTGGTAGACGCGCAGCGTTGAGGTCGCTGTGGGGTAACACCTGTGGAAGTTCGAGTCTTCTCGACCGCACCAAGTCTCTGGGTTCCTTGTGAAATCCCAAAGACATAAGCGATTTCAATGAGTTGTAGACGCCCGATCACTACAAAGGGCGCTACAAATGAATATCCTGATGACCAGCCTGACTAGAGCGAAAAACGGTGATTGGTTTGCCCGCAAAGGTATCCCAGCCGATGTTCGTGATTCCTATCAGCAGGCCTATGGTGTTCGCCAAGAGGAGCGCTTCAGGTCTCCCGCTGGAATTTCCCAATCCAAGGCCAAGATCGAATTTTCGGAATGGCTTGCAGAGATCGAGGGGCGAATCGGACGGCTCCGTGGTTCGCTCGCTGGGGAGGCGGAAGAGCTAACCCATCGGCAACTTCATGCCTTAGTTGGACGCTGGTACGATTGGTTCATCGCACAACATGAAGATGACCCGCTAACGCCGGACGCATGGAGCGATCTATACGAGCGGTACGAGGAGGTCCTGAGGGCCTTCGGCGGCAGCGGAGAAAACTCTTCTGAGACAGCGGAGCGTCAAGAAAACTTCGACCCACGCGAAACCGCGATTGTTCAAGGCCGTGTGCAGGAGCTAGGACAGGTACTCACTTTCCTTGCGCTGGAAGCTGTCACACTTACGCCCGCATCCCTTAGTGCCTTTGTGATCGCGGTAGGGGATGAACTCGGCGCTGTCTCAGCGCTGCTCAGGCGTAGAGCTGGTGGCGACTATCGCCCTGACCAGCGCCGAGAAAAGTTTCCCCAGCATTCCCCCCTTGGAAACTCTCAGGTGAAGACTTCGGGCTGGACGGCTTGGGAGGCCTTCGAAGCTTGGGTAATGGAGAGGAAGCCAGCTGCATCGACCGTTAATCGTTGGCGCGGTGTCTTTGAACACCTCAACACGTTTTTAGACGGTCGGGATATTGCCACCATGACGGGTGACGAGGCCGTGCGGTGGAAAGATGAACTGATGGCGGGAAGTCGGGAGGGCCGGACCGTTAACGAGGTTTGGCTGACGGCAGCGCGCCGAATCTTCAATTGGGTGAAAGACCAAAAGAGAATTCAGGAAAACCCGTTTGATGGCATCAGGTTGGCAGTAGCGCGAACTGGTCAGAGCAAGACTGAGTTTCGCGAAGAGGATGCGGAAGCGATTCTTAGGGCCAGTCTGACGTTGAATTCGAAGCGGATGGCACCCCACCTCAAAAAAGCAATCCGATGGGTGCCGTGGTTGTGTGCTTATACCGGCTCGCGCTCCGGTGAAATGACCCAGCTGCGCAGGGAGGATGTTGAGGAGCACAAGGACGGCTTCTGGATGCTGCACATTCGAACGGCGGCAGGGGCGGTCAAAGGCAATGTAGAGCGCACTGTGGTCCTCCACGAGCATCTTATTGAGCAGGGTTTCATCGAGTTTGTTCAGGCTTCCAAGCCGGGGCCACTCTTTTACGATGCTGCCATCGCCAAGGCTCAGAAGATCGTAGACCCTCTAAATCCACCTCGCCCTCTCTATGTGCAAACCCGTCAGAAACTCGCTGATTGGGTACGGAAGCTTGGCGTGAAGGACCCGGGGGTAGGGCCCAACCACGGCTGGCGGCATACCTTTAAGCGGAGAGCGGCAAGGGCCAAGATCGAGCAGCGTCTTCGGGACGCGTTTTGCGGTCACAGTGCTGGTCACGTAGGCGCGATTTATGAACTGCCCACGGTTGAGGACTTGGCCGAAGCAATCCGAGATTTTCCGCGCTACCCCGTCGAAGCGCCTAAGCGCTCCCGCTGAGTCCTCTGGTGGGCGCATAGGGCGGCTTTTGGCGCGGCGCGGGCTTACCCTGCCGTGGCCTCTCCATGACTCTGCGTGCCTTCCTGAGGGCTTCTGCGGCTTGTCCTGAGCTGCTCCCTCATGGTGCCCGATGACGGGCAACACCACCGCGACCAAAGAGGTTTTCCATGCGCGGTATCTATTTCTACATTGCCACCTTCATTCAGAACGGACGCACGGAAGGCTGGGACGTTGCGCGCGGGATAGTACGCCTCGACTGGCATCAGTTCTGCTACGATCACTACGCCCACTTCTTCGACGAAAAGATGCTCCGGGCCGTCTATCTCCGGCTGCCATTCACACGGTTCAGCACGTACATCGAATGGGTTGAGGTCAATGTGGGCTTTGGCCATGAGCGCCTCTCGCCGCATGACTGGGAATTCTACCTGGGCCGCATTCAGGGGTGTATTTCAGTGACGCCGAAGTGGAACGCTCCGGTGCAGTAGTTACCGCGTGGCACCGTGGGCGGGTGTTTTTCTCATAGTTACGAACAATAACCCCTCACCTAAGGCGACAGTGACGCGTTTCGAGCCAAGGATTACCCCCCACCTACAGCCACAGTAGCCGCGAAACCGGCCGCACTGTGTCGAATTCACTTTCGCGAAAACAAATCAGGGTCGTCCGATGGGGCGGCCCTTTTCCATTTTAAGGCCTGAAAATGACAAACCAGAAAACAATTGCCGATGACGCTGCAAGACCGCTGCAGCCCGCATCTTGGACGGAAACAAGCGGCGACGTAATCCTTCGCGTCCGCAGGGCCGTACTTGCCGATGCCCGCAGTCTGGCCCCACGGCTACGGGAGGCTGATGTGCAGGCGGTTATCGCAGCAGGAGCGACTGACCCGCTCTCGTCACTCATCTCCGGTCTGGGCGAAGCGGCTGACGCCTTCACGGTCGCAGACGGAGCTGACACGCCAATTATGATGTTCGGCGTGGTTCCTCACCCATTTATCCATGAGACGGGCCTGGTGTGGGCTCTGGCCTGTTCCCAGATCGATGCCCATCGACGCCTCCTTTTATCAGAAGCGCCGAAATGGATTGAGGCATTCCATCGGAAGTACCCACGCCTAGCCAACTACTTGGACGAGCGGAATACCCCATACCGGCGATGGCTTAGCCGGGTTGGCTTTACGTTCTCAGAGCCCGTTCCCGGTTTCGGTCCGGGACGCCTGCCATTCCTCCCCTTTGAGCGTATCCAGAATGGAGGCGAACATGTGTGAGCCACTGATGATGGTTTCGCTCGCGATTGGCGCGGCTCAGTCCGTGGTCCAATACGCTGGCGAGGTGCAAGCCTACAATGAACACGAGCAGTGCCGCTTAGACAACCGCAGGCGCGCCGAAGAAGATACCCGTCAGCAATACAACGCCAATCTCACCCGTGTTCTCCAAGAGCAGGACGCTATGGGGGCTGAGAAGGCTGCCGTATCACGTGATGCCCGCGCTGCCCGCGCAAGGGCCACTGTGGCGGCTGGAGAGAGCGGCGTATCGGGCCTGTCCGTTGATGCTCTCTTGCGGGACTTCTACGGGCAGGAAGGCGCTTACACTGACCGGCTGGACGAACAGGTCGAATGGACCACACGACAGCTTCAGTATGAGCAGCAAGGCATCCGCGCAGCGGGCGAAGGCAAAGCGAACGCCGTTCCGAAGGGGACCAAGCCCAGCTTCTTTGCCGCAGGTCTGCGCATCGCCGGGGCCGGTCTCGACTCCGTCAATTCCTATAACCGCATGACAGCAGGTGCCCGATGACCAACCGAGTAACTGGCCTGCGCCGGATGGGCGTTCAGTCCCCCGGTGATAAACCGAACAGTGGCCGCATACCGGCCCCCTCAGCTGGCGAGATGCGGGCCCCGAAGCTTACCCCTACGGCCCGCCCGGTGAGCACCTACGCGCGTCCTGAAGCTCCCCAACAGGGCAACGAACTGCTCGCCTTTGCGAACGCCTTGGCCACCATCAGTCCCTCGCTCAATAACTACCTCCAGGAGGAGGGCTCCCGGAAGCAACAGGAGATGGAGGACCTCGCCAATCGAAGGTTCGCCGGAATGAGCTTCGAAGAGGCCCAATCGGCAGTCGAGGCGGGCACCATACGGGAAATGGAAAACCCGTGGTTCCAAGCTGCCTTTATGAAACAGTATGGAGAGCGGCTCGCCTATCGTCGCATCAATGAGCTGACCCAAGCCTATGAGACCGACTTCGACAAGGTGGGCGGGGACCTCGATGAGTTCATCTCAACGGCCATGAGGGCCGACCTCGACCAGTACGGCGACAACCGGTTCTTTGTCTCCACTTACAATCAGCTCATGCAGAACTTCAATGCGAGGGCGCAAGCTGGTCAGGCAGAATATAAAACCGGGCTGATGGTCAACGAAACCCAAGGGGGTGTCTTCGATACCTTCCTCGGGATGACCCGTGAAATGCTCGCCGAGGGCTCAACCCCGGAAGAGGTCTTCAATGCCATTCGGGGCCGCTATGGCGAAAACCAGCAGATGCTCCATGTCTCGTTCAAGGACCAAGATGCGGAACTGCTCAGGGTCGCTTCAGCGCTGGCCGAAGAGGGCAATTACGAGATGGTTCAGGCCATCCTCAGGACACCTCGGAGGGGTGAGGACGGGACACAACTGGGGGCCTTGGGGGATAACCGAGACTTTGCCGCTGATGCCGCGAGGATATTGCGGCGGGCAGAAACGGTGATGTTCGACGCCAACCAGAGGGTGTCACTGGAGAAGTGGTTAGAGTTCTCAGACGCCGCCAATGATGGGCGGATGAACCGCGAGGAGCTTCTAGCGCACCATGAGGCCAACCCCGGTGCCTTCTCTGATGAACGTGTTCACGCGCTCATTAGGACCAATGACAATGCCGTTGAACAGGCACTAGAACAGCAGCGCCGCGAAACTGATCGCCTAGCTGACATCGCCGCTGCGCAGCATTCCGAGCGGTCTTTGCTGGAAGTCGGAATGGAGGCTGCAAAGGTCGGCAGGGCAGCATGGCTGGGCGATACGTCAGTTCTCACAGAGGCGGGCGGAGAACGCTCCATATCCGGCGACCAGTGGCGCAAGCTGGTGGCCAAGGAAATCGAAGACAGTCTGGAACGCGAAGTGGAGGCGGGCCGGAGCACCCCTGAGGAGGCATTCGGCAGGGAAGTTGAACTCTTATCGATCAACGGCCTGACCAACGAACGTTGGAGGAACATGCTCGCAGCCGCCCCGGTCTCGGCAACAGTATTCACAACCTCCGGCGGTGCATTGCCTGATAATCTCGCAGCATCGTTGGACCTCTATATGCGGCTCCATGCCTCCAATCCCCGCTTGCTGGCTAATCATATTGGAAACGAAACCAACATGGAGTTTTTCGAGGCGTACCGCATCGCCAGAACATTCATGGGACAGGACGAGGGACAGGCCATAGCTATTGCTCAGCAGGCCACCAATGACCCTGACCAGTTCCGTGGAGCTGCCTTCGCGCAGACTGCCCTGCAAATCGAGCAACAGGTGCAGGGGCTGGGCAGTGAATGGTGGCATGTTGGACCGATGAGAACCGACACCCGAAATGCTTATGCGGTCGGTACGGAAATATCTCGGATTGCCAACCTCTACGCCGCCCTCGGACTTCCTGCGGTGAACTCCGTGAAGGAGGCCAAAGAGCGGTTCGAGGCGACCCACACCAACATCAATGGGTGGTGGATTAACACCTCGGACAGGGAGCTCCCCCCTCGGTTCGGAGAATGGGCAGGAGACATGGTCAACACCTACGTGCAGGACTTCCCTGATGAAGGGTGGGACGCGGGTGAGCTTACGGTGGTCCCAGCGTCCAATGGCACCGGGGCGTGGATGATCGTTCATGGACTTACGGGAATGCCTGTGGAGGACGTTTCGCGGCGCTACTTCACGCTGGAAGACCTCACCGGTCACCAGCAAGCCCACGAACAAGCTCAGCAACTCCGCATTACGCGCACCACGAACGCGAGAAACGCTGCCCGCGAACAGGGGCTCAGCCCTTCGCCTGGACGTCCCGGCTTCTTCCAGAACCACACTGGCGTGTTCCGCGCCGAGTTCGATGAGGGAAGCGATGAGCCCACCCTCGTTCCTCTTGAGAGACCCCAAGGCCCACAGGGAACTTGGGACTGGACCGAGCCCGACTGGCCTAACACAACCCACCGATAAATCTTAATGGCCCCTGCGCTTCGGCGTGGGGGTTTTCTTTTGCTCGCTCAAGGGAATTTACGATGCAGCACAATCAATACCCAACGCCGCCTAATGGGCACCCTGAGGGCCCCGACGAAGCCATGTCAGGACGCGATACCGAAGTGTCCATTGAAGGCCGTCATTACGTTCTTGCCACTGATGGGGCCTGCAAGGGTAATCCCGGCACTGGCGGCTGGGGCGTGGTCATCCAGCTTCGGGAGGGGCTCACAGTCCTCCGGCAGCGCTGCCTTGCGGGGCAAGAGCTGTTTACCACCAACAATCGCATGGAACTCATGGGCCCCATTCGTGGACTGACCGGTCTCAAGGAAGCCATTCCAACGGTCGTGATCAGCGATAGCGAATATGTCGTGTTGGGCATGAGGGGCCGCCTAGAGCAATGGGAAGGCCAAAGGCTGGCGGAACTTCGGTGGTTCAGTGAAGAACCGCGATCTCTGGGAGGAACTGGACGCTCTTCAGCAGGGGCGCTCATCGCTGGAATGGCGCTGGGTGAAAGGCCACGCCCTGCACGGTCTTAATGAAACTGCCGATACGCTGGCTAGCAATGCCGCTCGTGGCGCGTACTTGGAGGGAGACAAGGCTATCAGGAAGGAGCACCCCACGTGGTTCAAGTGACGGAGGGCCCGGACGCCATAATCGGAGAAGAAGGCGTAGCGGCTGACATGCGTATGCTCGAAGCGTTACCGCCAGATGCCGGACCAGCTCCCGCACGAGTGCCACCCAGCGCCCTTATAGAGCTAGACATTTTCCAATCTCGCACAGCCATCAGCGGGTATCACGTCGATAGCCTTCTGCGCGGCCTACAGCACAATGCCGACCTAACCCCTGTACTCGCGTTGCGTCGCGGCGGGCGGCTCTTTCTAATCGATGGGAGGCACCGAAAGGCGGCATACGAGTCCGCTAAACGGCACGATGGCATTCCCGTGGAGATATTCACCGGGCCCATCGAAGCCGCCATTCTGGAGGGCCAGCGGCGCAACCAAATGCACACCCTGCCGATGACCAAAGACGAAAGGATGGATTGTGGTTGGAAATTTGTGAAGCTCGATGCGACCCGGCAATGCCGCTTCTCGCTTGCAACGATAATGGCCAGCGCGGGTATCGGACGCGGACAGGTCACCACTATGCGACGAGTGCTCCGAGACCTCGGGCCTGACGGCCATCAGCATATGCGCTGGAGAATGGCACTAAAGGCATACCAGAAGAAACCCAATCCCGATTACACCGAAGAGGATATTGAAACGATGCTCGATGCGGATGCCAGAGCACTGGCTGACAAGATGGTCCGCACCTTTGGGACGCGTTATGCGGACCGCCCAGAGGTCATGGTAAGGTTCATCGAATACTACACCGGAAGACGCGTTCAGGAGGTGAGCAGGTTGCTCCGGGAACGCAACCCCGTGTCTGACGAACTGGACGAAGACGAAGACTTCTAACCCGCAAAGGTGCCAATCGTTACGGGTGCCAAATTGGCACTTTTGAGCATGTTGTGGGTGTGGATGATGCGAACTTGCTATTCAGCTCCACACCCACGACACCTTGCGTAATTATTAGGCAGGCGCGCTACAGCCAGCATTCTGAGGCATTGAGAACAGCTACCTCGCCGCTCTACCCCTCACCTGACGAAGGGTACTGTTGATAGTCTCTTCAAGAAGCAGCAGCCCTCTCTCTCGGCCATCTCGCCGCTGATGAGACTACCCTGCTTCGGATGCAGGGAAGCGATAAACTAGGACGGGCGTGCTCCCGCATTCTGTCTGAAGATCAGGTTCGTACGGGACCGGTACGTACCGACAGAGGCTTGAGAAACCTGCTCATGACCTCCGAGAGTGGCCCCGCGCGGCGCTCTAGGCCGCAGAAGGAAGCCCATGTCTGACCTTAAAACTTTCAACTCCTCTGGCCTTGAGCTGCGCGTCCTGATGATCGAGGGCGAGCCGTGGTTCCTCGGGGCTGACATTCTTCATGTCCTTTATGGAAAGGCGGGAGGAGTCTCCCACGCCTACGATGTCATGGACGCAAGTGAGATTTCCAAAGTGAAACGGTCACACTTTGGGATGCGTGGAGGCAAGCCGCTCAACCTCATCTCCGAGTCCGGCCTCTACAAGCTCATCATGCGCTCGGACAAACCTGAGGCCCGCAAGTTCCAGGATTGGGTAACCCGTGAGGTCCTCCCGTCCATCCGGAAGACAGGCGGTTATCTCCTCAACGAGGAAGCACGGGACAGCGCAAGGGCGGATGATCGGTAGGGGAATGCCGCTGCCCGAGGGGTTCGCTCAGGTCTATATGTAGTAGGGGGTGCGGCAGCAATGACCATGCATGCGGTAGGTCAATTACCCCCCACATTAGGGGGACCCGGGGTTACATATACAGGGTACTGATGCGGTGTTTGTGGTGTCGTGAGCGGGTGCTGAGGGGTATTCACTCCCCCACCTTCCCACCGGTCAATTCTACTATAGACGCCCGATAGGTTACCTTTCTTCAGCTTTACCTGCCTTTGCTTTGAGATCGGCTTCCTTCGCATCCAGCCAATATCCAAACATCCTTCGTATCCGCCCACTCTTTAAGGTACGGATGTCGGAGAGGTAAATCGTGTTAGCCATAAACAACAGCATCAGAAGCCCGGCCATAAGCCAGGTAATTGAGGATGGTCTATAAGCGTTCAAGATGCCTCCAAGGACGACAAAAACAAGAACGAAATTGGCTATCGCTAACATAATTCGCATGATTTCCCCCGTAAGTGCCCCGAATGTTTTGTCGAAAATTTGCGAGAAGGCAAGATCATATAGCTGATCAGAGCGTCCCCCCGTGGGGTCGGTTGCGCTGCGCTACTCTGCACGATATGCAACTTCTATGCGTAGTATCTTCCCAACCATCGCGATGGCGCTTGCTCTCCAGCACACCGCTCAGGCGCAAGACTATGTACACGACTGGGCCATGGAGGCATCCTTCGGCCTGACCTGTGCAATTCAAGACGGGAGTGCCGAACGTATTCGTAGGTGGGCAGGGTATGCTGTCGCCATGACTGCGGTTATGGACGATGTTTATGAGGGGTACGTCTTCGGAGACACCTATACCAAGGCCTTGACACTCCTTGGCGTTGACGGTGCCGATTGCAGGGGTTTTCCAAAGGACCCACCCGTTTTTCCGTAAGCTGTTCTAACGCGCCTTAGGGCCATACCGAAACCCCCTAGCAATTCGTCCAACGATGCCCCAGCAATTCCGGGCGTATCCAAAGCCGCTTGACGATATACCGTAAACAACTGTATTCGGTATGCCATATCAAAATGAGGAGTGCCCACTATGACCAAGCGAGTTGCCCTCTATCTTCGCGTCTCTACTAACGAGCAAACCACCGATAATCAGCGCCGTGAGCTTGAGGCCGTTGCCCAACGGGCGGGGTGGGATGTGGTGGAGGTGTTCGAAGATGCTGGAGTGTCGGGGGCAAAGGGGCGCGATAAACGGCCAGCGTATGACGCCATGCTCAAGGCGGTGACGCGCCGCGAGGTGGATATGGTAGCAGCGTGGTCGGTGGACCGGCTGGGGCGCTCGATGCAGGACCTTACCGCGTTCTTAGGGGAACTGCATGGGCGTGGTGCTGACCTCTATCTTCACCAGCAGGCACTAGACACCACCACGCCCTCAGGTCGCGCGATGTTCGGCATGATGGCCGTGTTCGCTGAGTTCGAGCGGGCGATGATTGTGGAGCGGGTAAATGCTGGACTTGCGAGGGCTAAAGCACAGGGCAAGCGCCTAGGGCGCCCAGGGCATAGCGAGAAAATGGAAGCCAAAGTTCGGGAACTCCGCAGCCAGGGAATGGGCATCGTGAAGGTGGCCAAGGCCCTCGGAATTGGTGTCTCGGCAGTTCAGCGCATCGACAAGGCAGTAGCAGCGTGAGGTTCGCCGCAATTGCAATGCGTCTATCTGGCGGGGCGTGTCTATTGGTTTTGCCGAACATGACAAGGGGAAACGGCAATGGACCTTCAGGGTAATGGTGTTGTGAGTGGACCTGTTCGGGTCCGAGACCATTCCACCTTCCACGGCACCGTAATTGGGGGCGTCCTCGTGGAGGGGCAACTCACTCTTCATGGGTTGATCACGGGAGACCTAACGGTAATACCGGGAGGACAGGTCACTGTTCTTGGAACAGTCCGGGGAGCCGTGATCAACGAAGGCACGGCTCACATTCTAGGGACAGCGGGAGACGTTCGGGCCTCCTCCAGTAGCAGCACGGTTGTTGAACCGGGGGCGGTTATCCATTCTCGCAATGCCAGATCATAGGTAGCTGGGGCGAACTGTTTGGTACATGCACCCTGAAAATCGGGCCAAGAACTTTGACCGTAAAAGACTTAGCATACGCTCCCACATTGGATGCGGACCAGCACCCAACGCTCTACCATTACTGCTCCACCTCGACGTTCCTCTCAATTATTCAAAGGAAATGTCTGTGGCTGTCAGACGTGAACACGATGAACGATTTCGGGGAGGTCCATTGGGCCTACGATAGGTTCATCGAAGCAGCAAACGCAGTACTGGACCAAGTTGGCAGGGACTTCGTGGAACTGGTGGATGAGGTCATAAGCACTAGCCGGCTGCGTTTGCTACCCATGCTATGCGCGTTCTCGACGGACGGAGATGTTCTTAGCCAATGGCGCGCATACGCCGACGATGGCAGTGGAGTTGCTATAGGGTTTGATGCCAAAAAGGTGGGAACCCTTTCCATCCGTATCGCGCCCATTGAATACTCTAGGGAAAAGCAGGTGGAGCATTTTCGTACTTGGCTCCTCGCTGCTCATGAAGTTCACACAGACGTCCCCGAAAAAGAGAAGAAAAAGTTCCTTTTCGAGATGGGCACCTTCTTCTCGATGGATATGGCCTTCTACAAGAACCCGGCCTTTTCAGAGGAGAAGGAGGTTCGCATCCTGCGGGCTCTAGATGCACGAGTAAATGATCAGGGCCAATGGACTTTGACGGACAATGGAGGGTCCGGAGAGAGGGTGAGCAAGAAGAAGCTCCCGGTGCATTTTAGGGCTGCGCGAAATGGCGGTGTTGTTTCTTATATTGAGCTGCCTCTAAGCGGCTTAGGAGCGGAGGCGATAACGGAGATCGTCGTGGGGCCTAAGAGCTCGAATAGCGGGAACGAAATCTCTATGGCGCTCAATGCAGCTGGCTTTCGGAACGTACGCATTTCGGCAGTCCACTGCCACATATAGATGACGGTGCGGCAGCCTCGTAAAGGGGAAGGCATGGGTGACTCAATCAAGGGCGGTGCTAGGCCGCATCTCGGGAATAACGTGGCGGATCGAACCGCAGCATTGGCCCGCTCACTGGCTGGCAGTGCGCCGATTGCTGGTCCGTTCCTCGCGGAGCTGATTACGGCGGTCATTCCGAACCAGCGTTTGGACCGGGTAGAGGCGTTCCTGGCGCATCTCGCGGCAGAGCTTGATCGGCTTGGGGCTGCCTCCAAGATAAACCATGAGGGAAGCATCCCCCTTGTTGAGGAGGGTATCGCGCAAGCAGCCCGTGCTTTCACAGATGAGCGGAGGCAGTTTTTGGCGAGATGCGTGGCCAATGGCATTCACGCAGAAGAACTAGGGAAGCTCAAAGAGCTAAAAATCCTGCGCATCCTTGGAGAACTCGGAGATGATGACTTGTTGCTTCTGGATGCCAACAATGAGCGGCACGGCTGGACGAAGCTGGAGGCCATCCGTCCACCATTTGCTTCCCTAAGTGCCTCGGATGAGGCTCACATTCGCCATGAACTGTACCGAGCATCTTATCGCAAGCTAGAGGCCCTTGGGCTCCTGAATTTCAGTATGAGCAAAGGCGAGTATGACATGCCCCAATACGACCACGATGGGCAGTTGAAGGGGCATCACTATGTCAGCTCGCTCGGGCGAATGGTGCTGGCGCGGGTGGGGCTCACTGACGAAGAAGTTCAATCCGGCGCGCCTGCTTGACCATCGCTACAAACCCCGCTACAAATCCCCTCATCGGCGGGCGGAAAAACTCAATGAAATCAACGGTCGAGTGGCGAAATTGCTGTTTCTTCTCGACCGCACCATCTGCTCTCTTGTGAGGGCAATGATTCTCCAATTTGCTATCTCGGCCGTAGCGCGTGTCAGGTTCTGGCGTGCGCGGTTTAGCGTTTGAGTCCCGTCTTCCGGAACGGAAAAGGGGATGGCGTCGTTTTTCCTGATTGGGAGAACGGAGAGACGCGGTGGCGCCACGGGCAGTGTGGAAGGGTTCGATCAGGGTAGCGGAGGTGGTGTGTCCGGTGGCGATGTACACCGCGGCGTCCACGTCCGAACGCATCGCGCTGCATATGATCAACCGCAGGACGGGCCATCGGCTGCGCCGCCTTTATGTGGACGCCAAGAGCGGGAAGTCCGTCGAGCGCGAGGATCAAGTCAAGGGCTATGAAACCGGCGCCGGCAAATATGTAATTCTCGAACCGGATGAAGTCGCCGCGGTGGTTCCTGAAAGCGACAAGACGCTGGCGATAGAAGAATTTATCGACTGCAAGGCCATCGAGCCGACCTATTTCGACAAGCCGTACTACCTTTTGCCCTCCGATGAGGTGGCGCAGGAGACGTTCGTGCTCATCCGGGATGCGCTGCAAAAGCGCAAAGCCGCCGCCATCGCCCATGCGGTGCTGTTCCGGCGGGTGCGCGCGGTGCTGATCCGCGCGCATGGCAAGGGGCTGATCGCGACGACGCTTAACTTCGATTATGAGGTGCGTTCGGCCAAAGAGGCGTTCGAGGGCATTGCCAAGAGCAGGATCGATCCGGAAATGCTGGAACTGGCGCAGCACATCCTGCGGACCAAGGCAGGCACCTTCGCGCCGGAGACATTCGACGATCGTTACGAGGCGGCGCTGGCGGACCTGGTGAAGGCCAAGATCGAAGGGCGCAAAGTCATCCCGCTGCGCAGGCCGGAGCCGACCAAGAAGAACGATCTTCTGGAGGCGTTGCGGATGAGCGCAGGGGGAAAGGGCGACGGCGGTGGCGGGCGGAAGAAGGCGGGGTGAGGAGGGTGGCTGGGCATGGAGACTGGCCGGAAGCTCGGAGTGTACTGGATCCCGGATCAAGTCCGGGATGACGGGGGTGGGTGGGGCCGGCTGTGGGCAATAGTCTATCGTTCTTGGTCATCCTGAGCGAAGGTCCGGGATCCAGTATGCTCAGGGGTGCTTATTGAGGCTCAGCGCACCCCTCATCCCCAGCCCTTCTTCGTCTCAAATCGCTCCACTGGAGCGATTTGTGGCTGCGCCGTCGCCTCGAAGTCCCTCAAGGGGAGAAGGGGGCTCATGTGGCGGCGCTTGGGCCTTAAGCTCAGCTCAGCGCATAGCCCCTGCTGCTTGCGGAGGAGGAGGCTGCGTGTGGCAGCGCCTGCGCTTTCTTCCCTTCTCCCCTTGAGGGAGAAGGTGGCCGCGAAGCGGTCGGATGAGGGGTGTGCAGGTGTTTCGGGGGCGCATGCCATCTGTAGGAAACAGTCTCGCTGCCGGTTACTGGATCCCGAACCAAGTCCGGGATGACAGAGGTGGGTGGGGGCGGCTGCGGGCAATAGTCTATCGTTATTGGTCATCCTGCGCGAAGACCCGGGCTTCAGTATCTTCAGGGGTGTCTATTGAAGCTCAGCGCACCCCTCATCCCCGGCCTTCTTCGTCTCAAATCGCTCCACTGGAGCGATTTGTGGCTGCGCCATCGCCTCGAAGTCCCTCAAGGAGAGAAGGGGGCTCGTGTGGCGGCGCCTGGGCCTTAGGCTCAGTTCCGCTCCGCTCCGGAGGCGCGGGCGGAGGCGAAGGCTGAAAGGGGCTCAGTTAGCGTTTTGGTTTGTCCTTGCCCTTTTCTTCGAGGCTTTTTTTGAGGGCGGACATCAGGTCGATGACATTGCTGGCCGCTTGGGGGGCAGGGGTGTCGGCGGGCGGGGCGGTTTTGGATTTCTTTGGCTTTTTGGATTTGATGATGTCCAGCAGCCGATCCTGAACCGGGTCGCGGACCATGGACTCCGACCAGGGCACGGTGCGTGAGGCGACGAGACGTTCCACCATCTTGAGCAGTTTGGCGTCCGGCTTGTCGTCGGGAACCTCCTTGAAATAATCGGTTTCGTCGCGCACCTCATCGCCGAAGCGCAGGGTCCACAAGATGATGCCCGCATCCCAGGGCTGGAGCATGACGGCGCGCTCGCGATTTCCAAGGACGAGGCGGGAAATTCCCACCACATCGCTTTGCGCCATGGCTTCGCGGATGACCGAAAACGCCTCTTCGCCGACCTCATCGGCGGGCACAACGAAGTAAGGGCTATCGTAATAGACCCACTCGACGGCGTCGGACGGAACAAATTCGCCAATGTCGATGGTGCGGGTGCTTTCGAGCTGGACCGCATCGAGGTCGTCGTCTTCCAAAATCACATAGTCGTCTTCGGCCCGCTCATAACCCTTGGTCTGGTCGGCATCCTTGACGATCTTGCCCGAGACGGCATCGACATAACGGCTGGCGATGCGGTCGCCGGTTTTGCGGTTGAGGGTGTGGAAGCGCACCTTCGCGCTGGAGGTGACGGCAGGCGACAGCGTCACGGCACAGGTGACGAGGGAAAGTTTGAGATAGCCCTTCCAATAGGGTCGCGTTGCCACCTTGCGCCTCCGAAAGCCGGTCTCATGCAAACGCCGGAGGGGGCCGGGTGTTCCCGGAAAGGCTGGAAGCAGGCCGACCCGGGGAACGCCCCGGGCCGGTGCTCAAAACAGCGAAATGCAATCGAAACGCTCTTAGCGCTTGTGATCCTTGTCGGTGCGTTCGTGTCCGGACGCGGATTTTTGCGTCTGGCTGTGGCCGCCGGCGCTCTTTCCGGTCTGGGTTTCGCGTTTCTTGTCGTCGTGATCACGGGGGGTCTGGTTATTGGGCATAGCTTATTGCTCCACCATCACTGATGGCCGAACCGTTCGTCCATCTGGCCGGAAAACACCAGACAGAAGCCGTCGTTCCATCACATCGGACCCGGTGCGCGCGGAAGGCAGGATTTTCGCGGGTTCCTCGGACAAGTCCGTATCTCACAGGTTAGTCGGTGCCGAGGACAGGCGGCTATAGTGTCAGGGGGCGCGGGCGTGGCCCCGGGTGCCGGTCCAAAGTGTTGCACAATTGCAGCGGTGGACCGGCGACGTGGGAGAAAACCGAGGCGCAGCCGCAGATGGCGAAATTATGGTGAGAGAAGTTTTAACTCTTATGGTTAATCTTCGGTGCGTTGTTGATTCCACTGCTTGGGTAGCGAACGATGAGTATGAGCCGCCGCGGGTTCCTTGTGGGCCTTCCGCTTCTGCTGGCCGCGTGTTCCACAACCACACGCCCCACCACGTCGACAGTTTCCATGGTGAGCGCGTATGGTCCGGTCGCCGATGAGAAATTCCCGCTTCCCGGGCTGAATGCAAGGCTGATCCAGCCGCATCTGCGCCGGCAGGAAGTTGCGTATGACACCCGTCATCCCAAGGGATCGGTGGTGATCGATACACCGGAGCGGTACTTGTACTACGTGCTGGGCGAGGGGCGCGCCATACGCTACGGCGTTGGCGTGGGGCGCGAAGGGCTGGCCTTGCGCGGCAATGCCTATATCGGGCGCAAGGCCGAATGGCCGAGCTGGACGCCGACCGCCAACATGCTGCGGCGCGACCCGGAATTGAACGGACCCTACCGCAACGGTGTGCCGGGCGGTCCCAACAATCCGCTGGGAGCGCGGGCGCTGTATCTCTATCGCAACGGCAACGACACCATGTTCCGCATCCATGGCACCAATCAGCCCCAATCGATCGGGCTGGCGATGTCGTCCGGGTGTATCAGACTGATCAATCACGATGTCGTTGATCTCTATGAGCGCGTGAAATCGGGCGCGCAGGTTTACGTCATCCAAGCGTAAGACGCGGCGATCACGGAGTCTTTGAAACGGCCTTTCACTTCGCGGTGAGGGGCCGTTCTGTTTTGAAGGGGCGGCTGAGGAATTTGCTGTTGGGCACGCCGAAGCGCCAGGGCAGGTCAACGGCCTTGGTGATGCCAATGCGGGGACCGGTGACGAGCGGGCCCTCGACCGGCGCGGGAGCAAAGCTGAAGGGTGCGGTGCCAAGGTCGGTGCCATCGAGGCGGGCGTCGACAGCAAGGGCCTGGCTGAGACGACCGGGCCCGGCACAGAGCAGGCGCGGATCGTCCAGGCCGCGCCGGGCCGCCATCAGGTCGAGCCCTTGCGTGGGCACCAGCGCGCGGATCAGCACCGCGTGACCGGGACGGCAGACGAAATTGAGACACCAGTGGATGCCGTAGATGCGATAGACATAGACGGTGCCCGGCGGGCCGAACATGGCGCGGTTGCGTTTGGTGGGGCCACGAAAACTGTGGGACGCCGCTTCATTTGGGGCATAAGCCTCGGTTTCGACGATCCGGCCGCCGACGCCATCGACCAGCAGCATCGCGCCGACAAGCCGGCGGGCGACGGCAACGACATCATCGTCGAAATAACGCTCAAACGCAGGGGCAGGCTGGGCCATGCCACGCTGATAGCTCAGGCGTCGGCGATTGCAAAGCCGATCGTGGGAGAGATGCCGGCGAGGCGAACGGTGTTGCGGCCCTCGCGCTTGGCAGCGTAGAGGCGCTCATCGGCCTGTTGGAACAACTCTTCGAACTGGGCGCGGTTTTCAAAGACTACGCCCCCGACGCTGACGGTGAGGCGGTGGGCAAGTCCATCGGCGACGAAGGGAATGGTTTCGACGGAGCTCCGCAGTCGTTCGGCGACGATTTGTGCGCCGAGCCGGTCGACGCCCGGCAAAAAGACGCCGAATTCCTCGCCGCCGAGCCGCCCAACGGTGTCGCCGGTGCGGACCGAGGAGCGGATGGCGCGGGCAATCAGGGTAAGCGCAACGTCGCCATTGTGGTGGCCAAAGCGATCATTGACGTCCTTGAACCTGTCGGCGTCGATGACCAGTAGTGCGCCGCAGATGGTGCTGCCTTGGGGAACCAGGGCGTTGAGTCGGGCTTTTACGAGGGCGGTGAAGGCTCCGCGATTGAGGCAGCGGGTGAGGCCATCGGTGGCGGCGAGGACGCCCAGCGACCGGTTGACCGAGGCCAGTTCGCGCAGCTTGAGGGAAAAATAGAAAAAGAACGGCGTGGCAAGGCCGAGCGGCACGACGATGGCGGCGGAAAACGCCTCGCTGCGAACATCGGCGGTGAACCGGGCAAACGTCACGCTGTTATAGACCACGGCGACCAGCACGCAGAACAACGGGCCCAGCAGCGTCCAGGCCATGATGGTCACCCAGCCCTGTGCAGAATGCGCCGTCTTCATGCCTGCCTCCTTGTGGGCATGATGGTGCGCGCTGGTCGGATAAGGGGTGGCTTATTTAAGCCTGGGCAAAATTGCGTAGGCCCCACCATCAGGGTTGTGGAAATGACACCCCGGATATTGTAGGCAAAATTCGGTTTGGCCGACGAGTCGGCAACCGACAGGGAACGAGAGTTGCGATGGAATCACAAGCATCCGCCGCCCCGGTGACGGACCCGTCTTTCGAGAGCATTTATGACGCCGATGGGCAGTTGCGGCGCGATTGGACCGACGCGCTGCGGGCCGAACTTGAAGCCAGCGACACCGAGGCGCTGCGGGCGCGGATTGCGCCGCTGCATGAGTCGGAAACCGGCGATGTGATCGAGGCGCTGGCTCCTGATGAGCGGGTGCAGCTGGTTCTGCTGCTGGGCGACGCCTTCGACTTTCTGGCCCTCACCGAAGTCGATGAATCCGTTCGTATCGAATTGATGGACGAATTGCCCAATGCGCAGATCGCGCGCGGCATGGCCGATCTCGACAGTGACGACGCGGTCTATATTCTCGAAGACCTCGAAGAAGACGACCGCAATGAAATTCTGGAACAGATGCCGGCCTTCGAGCGGCTTTCGCTCAAGCGCAGCCTCGATTTTCCCGAGGATTCCGCCGGGCGGCGGATGCAGACCGAATTCATTGCCATTCCGCCGTTCTGGACGGTGGGGCAGACCATCGACTACCTGCGCACCAATGACGATCTGCCGGACGAATTCTATCAGATCTATGTGGTCGATCCGGGGTTCAACCTTTTGGGGACCATCCCGCTCGACCGCATTCTGCGTGTGCAGCGGGCGACGCGCATCGACGCCATCATGGAGGCGCAGGTACGCCAGATCGATGCCATGCTCGATCAGGAGGAAGCGGCGCACATCTTCGAGCGCTATGACGAGATCGAAGTGGCGGTGGTCGATGAAAGCAAGCGGCTGGTCGGGATCCTGACCATCGACGATATCGTCGACGTCATCAATGAAGAAGCCAATGAGGATATCCACCGGCTCGGCGGGGTCGGGGACGAGGATATTTCGCGCACGGTGCCCGGCGTGGTGCGCAGCCGTGCCACGTGGCTGCTGGTCAACCTCGGGACGGCAACGCTTGCGTCGGTGGTGATCGGGCTGTTCGATGATACGATCCAGCAAATGGTAGCGCTGGCGGTGCTGATGCCCATTGTCGCCTCAATGGGCGGGGTGGCCGGAACGCAGACCATGACGGTGACGGTGCGCGCCCTGTCGCAAAAGGAACTCGACAAGAACAACGCGCGGCGCCTGATCCGGCGCGAATTGCTGGTGGGGCTGACCAACGGGATGATCTTTGCCGTCCTGCTGGGGGCGATCACCGCGCTGCGGTTTGAAAACGTGGCGCTGGGGATCGTGATCGGCATGGCCATGGTGCTCAATATGCTGGTGGCCGGAGGGTGCGGCATCCTTATCCCCATGGCGCTGGAAAAGCTCAAAGTGGACCCGGCGGTGGCGTCCTCGACCTTTGTGATGACCCTGACCGATATCATTGGATTCATGGCATTTTTGTCGCTGGCGGGACTGTGGTTCGGGCTGTTTTGAGGATGCAATCCTGCCTCGGTTTCGGCGCAATCGCGCAATCGTGGCTCAAAAAAGGCTTGCGGAGCGGCGCTCATATCGTTAATCAGGCGTTATCGGTGGCAGGTGACGCAAGAAGGAACCGCCGCCGTGAGTGCAACAGGACAAGGAGCCTTGCATGCGTAGCCAATCCAAGGCCGTATGCTGGCGAGCCGCGAGCTGGACATTCGTCTGCCTCATCTCGCTCGGTTTCATCGTCTCGGTTGTCGCCGGTGCCTAGGGCCTTTCGGTGACAGACAGAGTCGGATAGGACAATGGGGTGCCCGGAAACGGTCACCCCATTTTCTTTTGTCCCGGACGATCATGCATATCATCAAGCTCTGTGTCGGTATTTCTTCGGTCGAGGAGCTGGCCGAGTGGCGGGCCCAGCGCCGGGCGCAGGGGCTTGGCCGATCTGACGGGCTCATCGTGCACCGGACCCGGATGATGCCCAAGCGCGCCGATGACATCATCGGCAAGGGCTCGCTGTATTGGGTGATGTCGGGGGCGGTGCGCTGCCGACAGCTGATCGTCGGGCTTGAAGCGGCGACCGACGCCGAGGGCCGCAAATGCTGCAACATGCTGCTCGACCCCGAACTGATCCGCACGGTTCCCTATCCCCGCCGTCCGTTTCAGGGCTGGCGCTATCTCGAAAGCAAGGATGCGCCGCCGGACCTGGCGCGGGCCGGCGAGGAAGAGCCGCCCGAGGGCATGGCCGAGGAACTGGCGCAACTGGGGCTGCTGTAGCCGCCAATCGCTGAGGGCTATTGCGCGCGTTAAAACCGTGGAACCGCCGGGTGGCCGACCCGTTGATTGGGGGCAACCAGCAACGGAGATGTGCCATGGACCCCAGAACAGACAACGGACTGCGCGCCCGCGATCTCGACCGGCGCGAAACCGGAAACCTGATCGGCAGCGACAAGGTGGAAGGGACAGCGGTTTACGGGCCCGGCGAAGAAAAGATCGGCAGCATCGAGCGGGTGATGATCGACAAGCCCAGCGGCAAGGTGGCCTATGCGGTGCTCAGCTTCGGGGGCTTTTTGGGCATTGGCGACGACCACTACCCCATCCCGTGGGCCAAACTGACCTATGATGAGAGCCTTGGCGGATATCGGACGGATATTTCCCGGGAAGACCTCGACGCCGCGCCCCGCTACGAATCCTCGGAGGATTTCGCGTGGGAAGACAAGGAGCGCGCCATGGATATCTACGCCTATTATGGGGTGCCGCCGTACTGGATCTGAAGGATCGAGCGCTGACGAATCACGAGGCCGGACGCCACGAGACGTTCGGCCATTCGTTTATAAAATCTAAATAAAATTCAATCTATGCTGGCGCAATGAGGGCAAATTCGCACTTGTTTCTGTGGTGCGAAGCACCCATCCTTGACCAAAGACCGGGGGGCGGTGTGGGGGCGGAGACAGTAAATGCAGCGAACCAACGCTCATGTGATCGTGCTTGGGAACGAGAAGGGCGGATCGGGGAAATCGACGACCGCTATCCATCTGGCGGTGCATCTGCTCTATGAGGGCTATCGGGTCGCCACCATCGATGCGGACAGCCGGCAACAGACCTTTACCGCCTATGTGCGCAACCGGCGCGACTGGGCGGCGGCCCATGGACTGACCGTCCCGCATCCGACCCATTTTCACCTGCCGCAGACCCGCTCGGATTCCGCCGATGAAAATGCGCGGCTCGAATTCGAGATGTTCCGGCAGGCGGTGGCCGAAGTGGAAGGCGAGGTCGATTATCTCATCATCGATACGCCCGGCTTCGATACGCATTTGTCGCGCATTGCCCATTCGCTGGCCGATACCCTGATCACCCCGCTCAATGACAGCCTGATCGACCTTGCCGTGCTGGCAAAGACCGATCCCGAGAGCGGCAAGCTGATCGAACTGAGTCATTACGCCAGGCTGGTGCAGCGGGCGCGGCGGGAACGCATGGCCATCGATGGGCGGACCATCGACTGGGTGCTGGTGCGCAACCGCATTTCGATGCTCAATTCGCGCAATACGCGGCTGGTGCAGGCCGGGCTGGAGAGCATTTCGCAGCGCGTGGGGTGCCGGGTGGCGGACGGAATCGCCGAACGGGTGATCTTTCGCTCGCTGTTTCCCATCGGCATGACCGTATTCGATCCGCTCGACGAGGCCATGCTGGGCGGGATGCCCACCATGAGCCATATCGGTGCGCGGCACGAATACCGCCAGCTGGTGGACGCGCTGCATCTGGGATTGCAGCCGCAGAGCCCACGGGCTGAGAGCAGCAAAAAAACCGATCGCGAGACCGAGGCCGTTCCGGTTTAGGCCTTTTCCAGGATTTCAGACCAGCAGCGATTGCGCGCCATCGATCCAGATGGGGGTTCCCGATATGTGGCGGGATGCGTCGGAGGCGAGGAAGCACACCAGATCGGCGATGTCCTCGGCCTTGCCCGGCTCGCCATCGGTGAGGGGGATTTCGCCTTCGGGAAAGATTGCCGGGACTTCGGCTTCATCCACATTGTGCCGTCTGGTGTTGTCCTCGATCTGGCTTTCGATCGCCCCCGGGCAGATGGCGTTGACGCGTATCCGGTGTTTGGCCAGTTCGAGCGCGGCCATTTTCGCAAAGGCCAACTGGCCGGCCTTGGTGGTCGCATAGGCGGATGCGCCCGCGCTGGTAAAGGTGCGGGTGCCGTTGATCGACGAGGTGATGATGATCGAGCCGCCCCGTGTCTTCATCAGCGGAATGGCATGATGGAGGGTGAGGAAGGTGCCACGCAGGTTGATGGCGTTGGTGTGGTCCCAGTCGGCGACGGACAGGTCCTCGATGGGTGCCCAAGTGCCGTTGATGCCGGCATTGGCAAAGACGATATCGAGGCGGCCAAAGGTTTCGGCGATCTGCTCGAAGGCGGCCTGCATTTCATCAGGGTTGGCAATGTCGGCGTACAGGGGCAGGGCGCGGCGGCCTAAGGCGCCGATTTTCGCGGCGACGGCATCAACCTGGCTCTGGGTGCGGCTCAGCACCGCGATATCGACGCCTTCGGCGGCAAGCTTGAGGGCGCTGGCCTTGCCCAGTCCCGATCCGCCACCGGTAATCAGTGCGATCTTTCCGTCCAGTGACATGCGCCACCTCCAAGCTCGCTACTTAGCTGGAAAACGCATCAAGGACGGCAACGTTCCGAGGGCAGGGCGGCGGGATCGGATCAGTCTTGGTGAGGCAGATACATACGCAGGGCGCGTTGGCCATTGGGGCCGAACACATCGACATCGATGGAGACGCGGGGCAGAACCATGCGCCGGGTTCGGGCCGAGATGGCCAGCACCACCGAGAGCATGTCGGAGACGCGGCGACCAACTGGCTTGCGCGGTTCCAGGCCCCGGGCCAGCGCGCGCAACGCGTCATCGCGAACGGCTTCCTCGGATGAGGCAAAGGGGGAGCGCGGTTCGAACCGGGCGAGATCGGAAAGGCGGGTCAGGTCGCTCATTGGGCTACTCCATACATGCGCCAATTTGCCGGAGACGGTTTCTTTGGAGCCTTGATGCAACGGGGCGCTCCAGCGTCTGGTTCCCGGAGCGGTCGCGTGATGGTCTCGATCGCTCCGGATGGGGTCTGTCTCGCGTGTTATCCTTGTACGGTCAGGCAGTTCATCGAGGCTGCCGAGAGGGCGTCGCAGGTGGTGCGGGCCTGGGTGCGGTCGGCAAAGCCTGCGAATCGGGCGCGGTAGAACGTGGTGCCGTTGCGCTCGAAGGTTTCGACATAGCCGCGCAGATTGGCCAGATGATCGTAGGTTTGCGTTGCTTCGCTCAGCATACGGTTGGCGTCATTCTCGGTATTGGCGGCGCCCACCTGCACCACCCAACCGCCGACCGGCGTGGTGGCCGCGCTTTGGGTGCTCATGGGATCGACGGCCAGACCTGCGGGGCGGGCAATCGGCGCGGGGGGAACGAGAACCTGTCCGGGTTGCAGGGTGCCGATGTCGGACGATGTGGGGCCGAGCTTCATGGTCTCGGCGATCCAGGCGCCAATCGGATCGTTGGCGGGATAGACCGGTTGATCGGCAGGCATGACGCCGGTGGCGACATAGGTGGCCTGATCGAGTGCGCTGTCGCCCGGGCGGGTCGGGATATCGGTGGCCGATACGACCTCGAAGGGAATGACTTCGGGTTGGGCAGGTGCAGCAGGCGTCGCCGCGGGTGCGATGGCAGCGACCTGCATGGCGGCCTGTTCGGGGGTGATGACCGGCAGCAGAGCGACCGGACGCGCCGGTGGCATGCGATTGAGCGGTACGGCGGCCCCGGCGGATGCGACCGCGATGCCGTTGCCGAGCAGGGCAGGGCGCGGAATCATGGCTTCGCGCCAGTAATCGCCCTGGCGCGCCTTGGGCAGATAGGTGCGAACCAGTTCGGCGACCCGGGCGTTACGCGCCGCGCCGGTGTTGAAACCGAGGCCGATGACGACCACATGGCGGTTGTTGGAACGCGCGGCGGTCATCAAATTGTAGCCCGAAGCGTTGATATAGCCGGTCTTGATACCATCGACACCATTCTGGCCGAGCAGGGCGTTGTGGTTGCCGTAGGTCTTGCCGCCATAGGTGAAGCTGCGGGTCTGGAAATATTCGTAATAGTGGGGGAAATGCAGATAAATGGCGCGGGCCAGGGTCGCCTGATCCGCCGCCGTGGTAACCTGGCCGCTGTCGGGAAGGCCAGAGGCGTTCTTGTAGGTGGTGCGGGTCATGCCCAGCGCACGGGCTGTCTGGGTCATGCGCTCGCCGAATTTGCTCTCGGTGCCGGAAATGTTTTCGCCAATGACGCGGGCGACGTCATTGGCCGAAAGGGTGACCAGCGCCTTGATGGCGTCCTCGACCTTGATGGTCGATCCGCGCTGCACGTAGAGTTTGGTGGGGACGGCGGCGGCGGCGTGGGCGGACACGGACAGCTTGCTATCGAGCCGGAGACGGCCAGCCTCAAGTTCCTGGAACAGGATATAGAGGGTCATCACCTTGGTCAGCGATGCGGGATAGCGCAGATCGTTGGCCTTGTCCTGATAGAGGACATTGCCGGTTTTGGCGTCGACGGCGATACCGGCAAAGGCACGCGGGACGCTTTGGGCAGAGGCCGGAGCCGCTACCGTCACAGCCGCTATGGCGGCGATGACCATTGCCAGGGCGAAACGTACAAAACGGACGCGCGCGGAATCGATACGCAGAAGGGTCGGCACCCGATACTCCAACTCTTTACTGGACCGGTACGAAAAACGCCGCACCGTTTACTCAACCTAGAGGCCGCAGGCGCCTTTCCCCCAAAGGCAGCCGCACGACCCGACTTTCGGGACGTTACCGGGGATGCGGTTACAAATAGGTAAAGTGCGTAAAACTTGAGCCAAATTTCTTTGGGGATGGTTCACAGCTCGTTGATCCGGTTTTCGCCCCTTAACATGGCCGGGATTTTGCCTACATAATGGAGCCATCCTGCCCTTCTCGAACTGGGATCTATATCTGTGAAGAAGCTTGTCTCTCCTCCTCGACATGACCTGCCCGGCGGAAACGGTCCGCGCGTGCAGTCTTTCGTGCCGCCGGCGGTCCGTGCGGGGCCGGAGGACGGAGACCGGGACGCGGACGGCCAGAGCGGAGTGGCCACCAAGACGCGGCCCAAAACGAAAAAGCCCAGTCTCTATCGGGTTCTGCTGCTCAACGACGATTACACGCCGATGGAATTCGTCGTGGCTATTCTGGAGCAGGTGTTCAACAAATCCCGCGAGGAGGCGACGCGCATCATGTTGCACGTCCATAATCAGGGTGTGGGGGAATGCGGTGTGTATCCGTTCGAGGTGGCCGAAACCAAGGTCACCCATGTGATGGATGCCGCCCGTCGCAATCAGCATCCGCTGCAATGCGTGATGGAAAAGCAATAGGATAGGACCAAGATGCCTTCATTCTCCCGAGGTCTGGAAAAATCACTGCATCAGGCCATGAATCTGGCGCGCGAGCGCAGCCATGAATTTGCGACGCTCGAACACCTTCTGCTCGCCTTGACCGGCGACCGCGACACCATTGCGGTCTTGACCGGGTGCGATGTCGATATCGAAGCCCTGCGCTCGGATCTGGAGGAATTCCTCGACGAGGAACTCGATAGCCTGATCGTGGCCAACGGCCAGGACGCCCGGCCAACGGCGGCGTTCCAGCGCGTGATTCAGCGCGCGGTGATTCACGTCCAGTCGTCAGGGCGCGAGGAAGTCACCGGGGCCAACGTGCTGGTGGCGATCTTTGCCGAGCGCGAAAGCCATGCGGCTTATTTCCTCGAACAGCAGGACATGACGCGTCTCGACGCGGTCAATTTCATTTCGCACGGCATCGCCAAATCCGGGCGCGGGACGGAACGCCCGGTGCGCGGCGCCGATGAGGGTGGTTCGGGCTTTACCGAGGAGCACGAGCGCGGCGGCGGCACGGGCGCGCAGCAGAACTCGGCCCTGGCCGAATTCTGCATCAACCTCAACGACAAGGCCAAGGCGGGCAAGATCGATCCGCTGATCGGGCGCGCGACCGAAATCGAGCGCACGATCCAGGTGTTGTGCCGCCGCTCGAAGAACAACCCGCTCTATGTGGGCGACCCCGGCGTGGGCAAGACCGCCATCGCCGAAGGTCTGGCGCGGCGCATCGTGGAAGGCGACGTTCCCGAAGTGCTGAAATCGGCGATCATCTACGCCCTCGACATGGGCTCGCTGCTGGCCGGCACCCGCTATCGCGGCGACTTTGAAGAACGCCTCAAGGCGATCATGAAGGAGCTTGAAAAGAAGGATAACGTCATCCTGTTCATCGACGAGATCCACACGGTGATCGGCGCCGGGGCGACCTCGGGCGGGGCGCTCGATGCCTCGAACCTGCTCAAGCCCGCGCTGGCTTCGGGTGCGATCCGCTGCATCGGTTCGACCACCTACAAGGAGTATCGCCAGTTCTTCGAAAAGGACCGGGCGCTGGTGCGCCGCTTCCAGAAGATCGACGTCAACGAGCCGACCATTCCTGACGCTATCGAGATCATGAAGGGTCTGCGTCCTTATTATGAGGACTACCACAAGCTCAAATATACCGACGATGCGATCACGGCGGCGGTCGAGCTTTCGGCGCGCTACATCAACGACCGAAAGCTGCCCGACAAGGCCATCGACGTTGTCGATGAAACCGGTGCACGGCAGATGCTGGTGGCCGAGGACAAGCGCAAGAAGCTGATCGGGGTTGAGGATATCGAGGCGACGGTGGCCACCATTGCGCGGATTCCGCCCAAATCGGTGTCCAAATCCGATACCGAATTGCTGAGCAGCCTTGAGACCAACCTCAAGCGCGTGGTGTTCGGGCAGGACAAGGCGATCGATGCGCTGGCGTCGGCAATCAAGCTGGCGCGGGCCGGGCTGCGTGAACCGGAAAAGCCGATCGGCTCGTATCTGTTCACCGGACCGACCGGCGTGGGCAAGACCGAAGTGGCCAAGCAGTTGGCCGATACGCTGGGCGTGGAACTGCTGCGCTTCGACATGTCCGAATATATGGAGCGTCACACCGTCTCGCGGCTGATCGGCGCGCCTCCGGGCTATGTCGGGTTCGATCAGGGTGGGCTGATGACCGACGGCATCGACCAGCATCCGCATTCGGTGCTGCTGCTCGACGAAATCGAGAAGGCCCATCCGGACCTGTTCAACATCCTGTTGCAGGTGATGGACCACGGCAAGCTGACCGACCATTCGGGCAAGCAGGTCGATTTCCGCAACGTCATCCTGATCATGACCTCGAACGTGGGCGCATCAGAACTGGCGAAGTCGCCGATCGGATTTGGTCGGGTGCGCCAGGAAGGCGATGATGAGGAAGCGATCAACCGGATGTTCACGCCGGAGTTCCGCAACCGGCTCGATGCGATCATCTCGTTCGCGCCGTTGCCGCCTTCGACGGTCAACCGGGTGGTGGAGAAGTTCATCCTCCAGCTCGAAGGCCAGCTTGCCGAGCGCGGCATCACCATCGAGCTGACGCCGGAAGCATCCGACTGGCTGGCGGTGCGCGGTTACGACGAGAAGATGGGGGCCCGGCCACTGGCGCGGGTGATCCAGGAATACGTCAAGAAGCCGCTGGCCGAGGAAGTGCTGTTTGGTCTCTTGCAAAAGGGCGGTTCGGTGAAGGTCACCGTGGTGGGCGAGGGCAGCGAGGCGCGCCTCGAACTGGTCTCCCTGCCACCGCGTCCGGCGCGGCCCAAGGCAATCACCGGCCCCAAGGGCGGCAAGAAGCCGACCCGCAAGGCCAAGCCGAAAAGCGCCGAACAGGACTCCTGACTGCGACATTTTATCCGGCGCCCCCTGGGGCGCCGGATTGCTTTTGCACTGGCGATGGCCTGATTTAATATGATAAACTCACTCATGTTAAATCAGGAGATTGACATGCACGTGTTGAAATCTGTCGCGACTGCCTTGGCTCTTGTCGCTTTCACGCTCCCCGCCGCCTTTGCCGCCGATCACCGGATCGAAATGCTCGACCAGGGCAGCGATGGCGAGTTCATGGTGTTCGAGCCCGCTTTCCTCAAGATCGAGCCGGGCGATACGGTGACCTTCGTGCCTACCGATGCCTACCACAATGCGGCGACCATCGAGGGCATGCTGCCCGACGGCGCCGAGGCCTTTGCCAGCCCGATGAGCGAGGAAGTGACCATCACCTTCGACGTGCCGGGCCTGTATGGCATCGAGTGCGAGCCCCATTACATGATGGGCATGGTGGCCATGATCGTCGTGGGCGACCCGGTCAATCTCGAAGCGGCCAAGGCCGTCGAGGTTCCAGAGGGCGCGCAGGATCGCATCAACGCGCTTTTTGCACAGGTTGAAGCACAGTAATCCCCAACCGGGCCCCAATCACCAGCCGGCCGCCGGACATCCCCGGCGGCTGGTTGTTTTTTGCGCGGTCAGCGCGCGGTTACGCACAGAATATCCCTGCAATCGTCCACAGGGTTTTCCACCCGCCGCCGCCTGATTGCGGGCACCGGCAGGACAATGGAAAAGGGCCCGTTGCCATAAAGGCAAACGGGGCCGCGAAACTGGGTGATTATAGACCAGAGCATTTCGCTTGCGCGGCCCTCCGGGTCCGAACCGCAAAAGTGGTGTCCACTTTTTCTAGAAACGCTCTAGCCTTACGTCTGATGAAGTGTTTCAGCGCCGCAGGACGAACACCAGGGCTGCGCCCAGGCAGACTCCAACCAGGGCCGGCAGGAGCACCGCGCCGAGGGGATACCCTGCGTCGCTGGCCTTGAGGCCGATCCAGATGACCGCCGCGAGCGTGGCGACCAGCATGATGATAGACAGCCCGCGACCGGGAAACGGTACGCCAAGGGCATTGTCTGGCTTCTGTGTGTTTTGGGCAATGTCAGTCATGCGAATCCCATACACCGATTGCCATCATGGCGTCCAGAGCCCAGATCGCTCATCCACGCGCCAATTCAGGACGTCACGGCTGGTTTGTTACAGTGGTGGAAGACGGGATTGGAGAGGGGGTGCCGGCACGGTTGGCGGTAAACCCCATCGCGACGAGAACGGCAGCGCCATACGCTGCCGTCAGCAGCCACAGCATTCCAATTTGAGGAATGACCTCCTGCACCGTAGCCCCCATCTGATTGATGCGGACCATGCCGGGAATGGCTGAGGTGCTGGGGGCGGCAAGCGCTATGGTCTGCACCCATTCGGGCAACATCTCCATGGGCCAGGCCACGCCGGAGAGAAAGAACAGTGGCATGCCGATGGCCATCATGGCGAGAATCGCCCATTCGCGTACGGGCAGGGCCATGGACAGCAAAAGCCCCAGAAAGATCGTCGACAGAATGAAGGGAATGCCAAGCGCAAACAGGTCCAGCAAGCCGCCAATGCGTGGCACCCCCAGAATCAGCGGCAGCAGCACCAGATAGGCGAGCATCCACACGCTGTAGAGCACACTATAGGCTGCAATCCGGGCGCTGAGCGTGATGAACGGCCGGGGGCCGCGATTGGAAGCTGCACCACCCGTATTGAGCAGAGCGACGCCGATCAGCAGGGTCTGCTGCAAAATCAACACCACCGAAGCCGGTACGACGTAGCTGGCATAACCGCCCTGCGGATTGAACAGGGGGACGGCACTGATTGTCATCGGCTGAACGCTGGCAGCGGCCATGGCGCCATTGCCTTGTGCAATCAGACGCCCGGCGCTGATCTCTGCGCCCATCTGCCGGGCAGCCGAGGTGATCGCCGTCATCGTTGAATTGTACAACAGGAAATAGCTGGCGTCGCCATAGGCGGCGATCGGAGCGGTGCGCCCCGCAAGGAGGTCGCGCTCGAAGAATTCGGGAATGACGGCAATTGCAAAGGCCTGCCGGTCCTGCAACGCGCGGGTAGCAGCGACCATGTCAGGCACTGAGCCAGCAATCATGACCGTGTCATAGCTATCGATCCGGCGCAGGAGTTCGCGGGAGGTAACGGAATTGTCCTGATCGACCACCACGATGGGCACTTCCCGCACGACTTCCCCCAGATAGGGCTGGGGATAGAGAACGCCATAAAGAATGATACCTATCACCATGACCGAGAACGCGGCGGGGTCCTTGAAGATGGACGAGAAGGCATCTGCGAAGGCTGTAAGCCAGGTTTTCATGCCGCTCTCTCCTCAAGGATGCGTTGGCGGGGTCTGCGCACAAACAGCATGACAGCGGCCAGCGCTACGGTAATCAAAGCCGCCCATCCAAGCGCACCAAGGGCAGACAGCGAGATATCGAGCGGGGCCCCGCGCAACATCTGGTCAACTCGCAGGTCCGTATACCAGGTGAGTGGCAGGAGCGCGCTCCACAGCGTGGCGAAGCCCCCCATCGCCAGACGGGGGAAGCTGATGCCGATGAAACCCAAGGCGGGGGCCGTGAGAATCCCGGCTGCGCCCAGCGCCATAGGAACCGTGGGGGCTGCCAGCCCGATGACAACGCCAATCATCTGATAGGCGAGGATGAACAACAGGCCGCCTGCCAGATAGAGCGGCATGCTGCCGTTGAACGGGGTTCCATAGACATAGAACAGCAACGCATCTCCGGCGGCCAGTACCGCCGCGAAAATCGCCGTGTAGGGCAGGAGTTTGCCGAGCATCGCCGGGACCATGCCGCCCCCCAGGCGTAACATGATCCACAGCCCGCCGGGCTTTTGCCTTTCCAGTGCCACAGCATAAGCAGTTGCCGCGCAGATGAATATTTGCAGCACGGCTGGCATCAGCGCCGCCAGAAGAAAATGGACATAATCGAGGGTGGGATTGAACAGGGGGCTTTGCTGCACGGGAATGGGATTGGCCGCTTCCATCGCCTGATGGACCGTCTCGCCCTGGCCGACGCGCATGGACACACCGATGCTCGCGCTCACATTGGCCAGCGCCGTTTGTACTCCACGGGCCACTGTGCTGCCGGGGGTCATGAACTGGTTGTTGTAGAACACCACCACTTCGGGACTGCGCCGGGCGCGTACATCGCGCTCAAGTTCGGCCGGAATGAGCACAACACCATAGGCCTTGCCGCTGAGCAGCAGCTGGCGCGCCTCGGCGAGTTCGAGCGGACGCTGGGCCACGGAAACTTCCGGCATGGCGTCCACCGCCTGTACGATCTGGCGCGAGAGGGCGCTGCGATCGAGGTCGACCACCGCGACCGGCAGATCAGTCGGCACTCCGACCCTGAATATCGATGCAAGCATCAGAAAGATCAGGATCGGAAAGACCAGAACGAAAAACCACAACGCGGGACGGCGGGCTATGCGGCGCACTTCGCGCCGCGCGACCAGCAGCCATCCGGTCTTGAGAGTTTGATCAGCGGCCTGCATGAGCTGCCGTCCAGTCGATGACAGCGCTCATGCCCGGACGAAGCCCGGCGAGGGGCGCGGCGGGACGGGCGCGGATCTGGAAGGTGCGCAGATCGAAATCGCCGGTGGCGCGGGTAGCCCGCCAGTTGGCATAAGACCCAAGGGCGCTGATCGATGTAACGTCGACTGCAACATCGGTTGCGCCGATCGCCGGGATATCGACCAGCAATGTATCACCAACCTCAAGGCCGCTCAGAAAATCTTCGCGCAGGTTGAAGGTCAGCCAGACGTCATCGAGATCGATGATCGACAGGAGCGGGGCACCGGCACCGGCGAGCGCGCCAACTTCTGCGACGCGGCTCACAACCTCGCCGGAGATCGGCGCGGAAACCGTCAACTCGCCTACATCGGTGCGAATCTGGTTGAGAGAGGCTTGTGCCTGCTGAACCTGGGCTTCGGCAACGGCGCGCTCCTGCGGGCTCGCACCATTCTCGGCGAGGGTCAGGTTGGCCCGTGATGCGGTAACCCCGGCCTGGGCGGCGGCGAGAGAGTTTTCAGCGCTTTCCAGCTGCTGCTGGGACGCAACGGAGCGCTCGGTCAGGGCGGCGAGACGGTCATAGGTTTGCTGGGCCAGTTCCAGATCGGCTTCGGCCTTGGCCAGTTCCGCCTGGCGCGCTTCGATGACTTCCGGGCGAGTGCTGTTGATCCGGTCGCGGTCAGCTTCTGCAACCCGTGCTGCCGCCTCGGCAGAGGCCAGACCTGCCATGAGCTGGGGGCTGTCGAGTTCGACCAGCACTGTACCGGCTTCTACCCGCTCGCCCTCATTGACATGAATGGAGGCAACCTGACCCGACGCGCGCGGCGCAATGTCGACCCGTGTGGCCTCGACCTCGCCCTGAACCAACACTGTGGCAGGAGCGAGAGAGGCCCATATGGACACAGCTGCAACGCCGGCGAGGGCAACGACAACGACGATAAGGGCGATTCTGGACTTCATGGTGATTATATCCTTGCTGTGGCTTGAACGTATGTCGCTTGATATCTTGATGTCAAGTGATATACATAGTGGCCAGGCCGGAGTTTAAAGACACATACCATGAGGCATGCACAAAGAAGGCGAGCAACGCGTGAGGCGCTTATCGACTCGGCAACCGCCGAAATCGCTGAGAGCGGAATTTCCGGCGCTTCGTTGCGCCGCATCACAAAACGGGCAGGTTATACGCAGGGGGCGTTCTATTCGAACTTTTCCACCGCCAACGACTTGTTCGAAGCGGTGCTGGAACAGCGTATGAGCAGCCGGATGGGCAAGATGGAAGCGATTTTGACCAGTGATGGTTCCCTCGAATCCGTCGTTGAGCGTCTTGAAGACTGGCTGAAATCGATGCAGCAGGACAAGGCAGGGATGCTGGTGATGCTGGAATTCCAGCTCCATGCCCTGCGGGACCCTGAATTTGGCGGGACTTACAATCGGATGCGCGCTGCGCAGCATGATCTGATCTCGCGGGCGATCGATACTCTTCGTGCCGAACGCGGGATCGAACTCAAGCTGCCCTCAACGATGATGGCCCTTGGATTTTCTGCATTATGGTCCGGCTTTGCCATGCAAGGCGACGGTGCCGGCGATGGTGACACCGACACCCTGATTGGCGCGTTTATCCGGGCTTTGATCTGATCGGGTCGATCAGAACGAAAGCCGCAAGCCGGTCGAGACCACATGCCGGTCAGTATCATAGACCGCGACGGTGGAATCCGTGCGCTGGTAATTGTAGCGAGCAAACAGATTCAGCCCATCCACGTCGAGAACGTCGAAATCGAGCCCGATGCTGAAATCGTGCCCGACATCGATTCGATCCTGCGGGAAAGCAATAGGGCTGGCGGCATAGAAATCCCGGGTGACCGAATAGCTCGCCGCCAGAGACAGAGTCTCGGTCAAGGGGCCGTCCAGCGAGAGGCGGGCGCCGATGCCCTTGAAACTGTGCATGGCGGCAGATTTTTCGGTAAAGTGCCCCAGAACAGCGGCGCCCAGTGTCCAGTCATTGCCAAGATCATAGACAAGGCCAAGCTGGGTCGAACCCTTTAGCGCATCCTTGTTCGTATCATGGGGAAAGGTCTCGAACCGCAAATCGGCACTGCCAACGATATCAAAGCGTTCATCCAGAGCCGTTCCACCCGATATTGCCAGGCCAGCGGTCACAGAGTGTGAGCCATTTGCGGCGAGGGTGTAGAGCAGGTCTGGGCCAAGGCTCAGGCTCCAGTCTTCACCGAGCAGGATATAGCGGCCCGAAAGGGCGATGCCTGCCTTGTCGTGATCATCCGACCATTGATCGTGAAGCGCAGCATCGATGCGCAGGTTGATCCGCCCGGCGCTGTCATTGGTGAACTGCTGCAACACACCATATTCGGCGGCGAGGCGGGTGAAGGCGGTGGCGCGCGCCCTCGATTCAGGAGACATGGTCAGTGGAATTGTGACGCCTCCGATCACGGCGTCGACAACGGAATGATAAGTCCCGTTGTTGACATTGCTGTCGAAGCCCCGCGTTAGCGAAACCGAGCCCCCAAAGCGCGGAGCATAGGTTTCCTGTACCGGGCTTTCGATTTCCTGTTCGGGGACCACCGCGACAATCACCGGGACCTGCGGCACGGTTATCGGTTCGGGAGCGAACAGAAACGCCTCGATATTGGCGATTTCCTCAATTCGAGCGCTCAGGATTTCGCTGTCGGGTTCGAGAACCAAAGCGCGGTTGAAATATTCCGCCGCCTCGCCCACCTTGCCTTGTTCCAGATGGCAATCGCCATAAAGCATCAGCGCAGGTACATATTCGGTTTCGGGCCCCGCTGCGATATCGAGCACCATGCATGATTCGATGGCCTGTCCTGCGGCAAGAAGTTCTGCTGCCAGCCTGATGGTCAGAAGATCGGGAGTCTCAGCGGCCGGGACAGACTGCTGGCCTAATGCGATTGTCGGGGCGCTTGCTGCACCTGCGGCCAGCGCCAGGGAAACGATAAAGGACTTCATGGGTTTGTCCGCGCAGCAGCGAACTCGCCGCCAGCATCGCCTGCTACCTCGTGTTCAATAAACCAGTCTCCCCCGATTTCCTGCCCATTTGGGCCGAAGAAGTAGCCTTTTCCCCCAAAGTTCGCGTCGTCGTCGCTATCAAATTCGACGCCGTCAAAAAATGACTCTGATTCCAGATACATATCGAAATATTCGGCTACGTAGTCCGGGTTGCCATAATAGCCTCCGACGTTGAGGGTGCCGACATTTCCAAAATTAAACTGCCCTGAAAACATAGGGTCTTCGTCAAGATTCAAGTTTAAATCAACGGTTCCGGTAATGTCATTTCCGCCGAAATCTTTGCCGCGAGCAATGCCGCTATACAGCCCTGCTCTCACACCAACGGCGTTGGCATAGGCAATGGACTCACCCGCAGAGTAATAGGGAAAGCGCGCGAAACGATCTTTCTCACGCTCATCTAGAAGGCGCGCAATATACTCGTTTTGAAGCGCCTGCCTGCGGGCGGCTTCGGCCTCGGCCCGTGACCGTTCGAGTGCAGCCGTCTGCTGTCGAAGGGCTTCCTGGAGTTGTCTGGCGCGCTCAGCGGCCTGCAACGCCGCCTGTTGGCGCGCCGTCTCGGCTGCCTGGCGGGCAGCCAGTTCCGCTGCCTGCCTTGCGCGCTGCATCGCTTCGAGTCGTAACCGCGCTTGCTCTTCAGCTTGCTGCTGCGCGGCACGGCTGGCTGCTTGTTGCTCAGTGATCAAATCGCGCAACTGCTCTTCTCGCTGCTGGTGCGTTTGCGCGCTATTGTGCGGGCCATCGGAGGCAGTCGCTTCACCACCAGCGTCAGGAGAAGGGGGCAGGCCCAGCAGCGCGCGCAGTGCTGCTTCAGTCACTATTGGTGTAGCGGCTCCAGCCATCTCGTCGATTATATTGCGCAAATTCGCCATGGCCGCTGGAGGCAACGCCCATGATTCGGTGTCGACATCCGCAAAGCTCGGACCTCCGATTGAGCCCGTCATCTCAGATATAATGGCTGCCAACAGTTCCGGCGCGAAAACGGGCTCTTGGCCAGCGGCAGGAAAGAATCCCATTTCGGCCAGCGCCTGGGCACGTTGGGAGGCGGCGTTTGGAGACGGTGGGTTCTGAGCTTCTCCGGCTGCAACTGAAATTGTGTATTGACCGGTGGCTGGATCTACCGCGACAAAGAAGTTGGTTCCGTGAGCCTGTGTGCTGACACAGGCTGTGCAAAGAAACAGCGCGTTGCGAAGTAATTTCATGATGAGGAGCCGCCCACTCTAAATGTGCGTTAGGTTTGACTGCTCTTCAAAGGAAATTCAAGACCAATTGCTCCATTAAAGCACGGAGGAATGGTAAGCGCTCTCTTTAGGTATTGGACTATATTCCAGCCGGCGATACGGGCGGCATCGCAGCAGCCCGTATCGCTGGGTTATGAATTAGCCGCAGGTGGGCCTGACGAGGTTGCCGATATCACTGACTTCAAGATTGAGGCGGTCGGGCCGGTAATCCTGTGTAACGGGCTGGCCCGGCGCGATCACCCGCACAGTGCCGGACGTGGCGATAGGCGATCCGCCGACCCGGACATCCTGCGCGGTGCTGCCGGTGACGGGCTGGCCGATCTTGTTCATCAAGGCCCCGGCGCCGCAATCGAGAGGCGGGGGGAGGGACGTATCGGGCGGGGTGATCGAACTCGAACAGGCGGCCAGAGCGAGGGTTGCCGAAAGCGAGACCGCAGCCAGCGCCAGTTTTTTTGGATAGATGAACATCATAACTCCTGTGTCCGGTGCGAGGAACAAATCCCAGCGCGTACCCTGACAACGAAAAAAGGCCGGGAAACGATCCCGGCCTTTTGGGTCATGGAAGGTGTCGGGCGCGCGCGCCGCGCTTGCGCCGGCCATCCCGGGCCCGGCGGAAATAGTAGGAATAGCCCTCCCGGGCGTCGCCGCGCAGGTCCTGATATATGCCCGATAGCATCAGTCCGAAATCGCGCAGGTTCTCGCGCCACTCAGGTTCGGGAGCCGATATCGCGGCGTGTATGCGCCGCGGCCGCTGCCGGATCAGAACCGAATCTTGTTTGTGGGCCATCAAAACCCCCGTGATCGTTACTCAATCGTTGCCAATATAAGCATGGTGAATGCAAGGACAATGTTCGGCGCTCGTCCCGTGTTCCACATTTTCATATGTGCGGGCCACCGGCTTTCAGACCTTTTGACCGTTCCATGGCAGGCTGAAATGGGATAGGGCCGTGCCAGCAAAGGCAAATTGCCTGGAAAAATCGCTGATCCTGCAGGCTGGGAGGAAAAGTTCATGCGCCAGATTATTCGTGTGGCGGCTCTTGCGGTTTTGGCTGCGCTGGCGGCAACGCCGACGCTGGCCCAGCGCACCGACATCGTCGTCGGCCTCGTTCTGGAACCGCCCCATCTCGACCCGACATCGCATGCGGCGGCGGCAATCGACGAGGTGGTCTATTCGAATCTGTTCGAAGGACTGACCCGCTTCGGCCCGGATGGCGATATCCTGCCGGGGCTGGCCCGCACCTGGGACATCTCCGAGGACGGGCTCGTCTATACCTTCCATCTGGCCGATGGGGTGACGTTCCACGATGGCAGCGCGATGACGGCTGACGATGTGGTGTTCTCCCTCGATCGCGCCCGGGCCGAAGATTCGATCAATGCCCAGAAGTTCCTGTTCGCCGATATCGAAGCCGTCGAAGCGGTCGATCCCCTGACCGTGGTGGTGACCCTCGACCAGCCCAACGGCAATTTCCCGTTCAACATGGCCTGGGGCGATGCGGTGATCGTGGCGCCCGACAGCGCCGACACCAATGCCACCAATCCGATCGGCACCGGCCCGTTCCGTTTCGTAAGCTGGCGGCAGGGCGACAGCGTGACACTCGCGCGCTACGAGGACTATTGGGGCGAGCCGGCGCTGCTCGACCGGGCCACGTTCCGCTTTATCGCCGACCCCACCGCCGCCTTTGCTGCCATGATGGCCGAGGACGTTGATGCGTTTCCCGTGTTCCCGGCCCCGGAGACTCTTTCGATCCTTGAAGCCGATCCGCGCTTCAAGGTGGTGGTTGGCACCACCGAAGGCGAAGTCATCCTCGCCATGAACAACCATCGCGAGCCTCTGGACAACATCCTTGTTCGCGAAGCCATTGCCCATGCCATCAACCGGCAGGACGTGATCGACGGGGCGATGTTCGGATACGGTACGCCGATCGGGACCCACTTCGCGCCGCATCATCCGGCCTATGTCGATCTGACGGCTCTGTCGGCCTATGATCCAGAGCTGTCGCGCGACCTGCTGGCGGAGGCCGGGGTCAGCAATCTGCGCCTGTCGCTGGCGCTGCCGCCGCCGGTCTATGCGCGGCGCGGTGGCGAGATCATTGCGGCGCAATTACGCGCGGTGGGCATCGAAACCGATATCGTGAACATCGAATGGGCCCAGTGGCTCGAACAGGTGTTCGGCAATGGCGATTTCGATCTGACGGTGATTGCCCATACAGAGCCGATGGATATCGAAATCTATGGCCGCGAGGACTATTATTTCGGCTATGGCGCGCCTGAGTTCCAAAAATTGTGGGACGAACTCAATCGCACCAGCGACACGGACGCGCGCAACGCATTGCTGGGGGATTTGCAACGCAACATCTCGGAAAACTACGTCAACGCCTATATCTTCCAGCTTGCCAAGGCAGGCGTGGAGCGGGTCGAACTCGAAGGGCTGTGGCTCAATGCGCCCACGCAGGCGACCGACCTGACCAAGGTGTACTGGGCCCGTTGATCGGCTCGGGGAGCAGGACGGCACCGTGCTGAGCTTCGTTCTGCGGCGCGCTTTCACGCTGGTGGCCACATTGATGGCCGCCAGCGTCGTCATTTTCTTTACGCTCGAAGTCCTTCCCGGCGATCCGGCGGCGTTCATGCTCGGGCTCAACGTTGCGCCGGAAGCACTGGCCGCGCTGCGGGAGCAATTGGGGCTCGATGCGCCCGTGCTATTGCGCTTCTGGCAGTGGGTGACGGGAATGCTGCAGGGCGATTTCGGCATCAGCTATACCTATCGGGTGCCGGTGGCCGGTCTGATTGCGGATCGGCTGCTGGTGTCGTTGCCGCTGGCGATCTATGCGCTGGCGCTGGCGGTTCTCGTCGGCATCCCGGTTGGCGTGCTCGCGGCGATCAAGCGCAACGGTCCGGTCGATACCGCGGCGATGGGCCTTGCCCAGATCGGCATCGCGCTTCCCAATTTCTGGTTCGCCATGCTGCTGGTGCTGCTGTTCTCGGTCACGCTGCGCTGGTTTTCCTCGGGCGGGTTTCCCGGGTGGGACGATCCCGGCGCAGCGATTGCTGCGTTGACTCTGCCGGCGGTGGCACTCGCCTTGCCGCAGGCAGCGATCCTTGCCCGCGTGATGCGGTCGAGCCTGCTCGACACGCTCGATGAAGATTATGTGCGCACGGCCCGCGCCAAGGGGCTGAGCCGAAGGCAGGCCTTGTGGCATCATGCCTTGCGCAATGCGCTGATCCCGGTGCTGACCATCATGGGCCTGCAGTTTTCCTTTCTGCTGGCCGGGGGGATCATCATCGAGAATGTCTTTTACCTGCCAGGCCTCGGACGGCTCGCCTTTCAGGCGATCACGGCGCGCGATCTGATCGTTGTCCGCTCGGTGGTGATGATCCTCGTCTTCGCGGTGGTGCTGGTCACCTTCCTTGTCGATCTGGGCTATGCGGCCATCGATCCGCGCCTGCGCCGGGGGCGGACATGAGCCATGCGATCAAAAACAGCCGGAAGCGCCGGTTGACGCCCAGCCTTGTCGCAGGCGCCGGGCTAAGCGGAGCTTTTGTCATCATGGCGCTGCTGTCCTTGGTGTGGACGCCGTTCGATGTCACACAACTTTCGGTCGGCTCGCGCCTCCTGCCACCCGGCGGAGAGCATTGGCTGGGCACCGACCATTTCGGTCGCGACATGTTTTCGATGATCCTTGTTGGCGCGCGCACCTCGATTGCCGTTGCGCTGATCGCGGTGGGGATGGGTATGGTGATCGGCGTGCCGCTGGGCTTGCTGGCAGCTGCCCGCTCGGGGTCGGTGCTCGACGATATCGTCATGCGCGGCAATGATCTGGTGTTCGCCTTTCCCGCGCTAATCATCGCCATTCTGATTACCGCTGTGTTCGGTCCCGGTGCGGTCAACGCGATTATCGCCATCGGTATTTTCAACATCCCGGTGTTTGCGCGGCTGACCCGTGGGGCGGCGCTTTCGATCTGGCAGCGCGAATTCATCATGGCGGCGCGGCTGGCGGGGAAGGGCAGGGTGCTGATTTCGCTTGAGCATATCCTGCCCAACATCACCAATATGCTGATCGTGCAGGGCACTATCCAGTTTTCGCTGGGTATTCTGGCTGAGGCCGGGCTGGCCTATGTCGGGCTTGGGGCGCAGCCGCCGCTGCCCAGCTGGGGGCGTATGCTGGCCGAGGCGCAGACGATGATCGCACTGGCCCCGCATGTAGCGCTGGTGCCCGGTCTTGCCATCGTTTTTGCCGTACTGGGGCTGAACCTGTTCGGTGACGGATTGCGCGATCTGTTCGATCCGCGTCTGCGGGGGGCGCGAGCATGAGTTTGCTGGCGCTGGACAGGCTGGGCCTTGTGATTGGCGATATACCAATCCTCTCTGACATAACGCTGCAGATCGCTGCCGGGGAAATCCTCGGTCTGGTCGGGGAGTCAGGCTCGGGAAAATCGCTCACCGCACTCTCGATCACCGGCCTGCTGCCTGCGGGTGCCCGGCGCTCAGGCGGCGTCGCGTTTGCGGGCCGCGATCTGGTGGCGGCGAGCGAGCGCGAGATGAACGCGGTGCGCGGCGACGAGATCGGGATGATCTTTCAAGAACCGATGACCGCGCTCAACCCCCTGATGACGATAGGCGATCAGGTGGCGGAAACGGTTCGCGTGCACCGCAAGCTGGGGCGACAGGAGGCTCGCGCGCTGGCCCGGACCACGCTGGAGCGGGTCGGGCTGCCGCCGGAGCACATTGCGCCCACCCGCTATCCCCATGAGCTGTCTGGGGGGCAACGCCAGCGGGTCGGCATCGCCATGGCAATTGCGCTGCGGCCCAAACTGCTGATCGCCGACGAGCCGACCACGGCGCTCGATGTCACCATCCAGGCCCAGATTCTCGACCTGCTGCAAAACCTGGTGCGCGAAGATGGCATGGCGCTGATGCTGATCACCCACGACCTCGCGGTGGTGGCGCAAATGGCCGATACGGTGGCGGTGATGCGGGACGGCAGGATTGTCGAGAGTGGGCCGGTGGCAAGGGTGATCGGCGCGCCCAGCCATGCCTATACCCGGCAATTGCTCGCCGCCAGCCAGCATGCGCCGCACCGGGAGCGGCATGGCGAAAGCCAAAAGCCCCTGCTGCGGGTCGAGGCGGCGGTCAGGGAATATGGGGTGGGGCGCACCCCCATTCTGGGGGCACGCAAGACCCTCCGCGCGCTGGACGGGGTGAGTCTTGCGATTTCCGCGGGCGAAAGCGTCGGCCTTGTCGGCGAAAGCGGCAGCGGGAAGTCAACTCTGGCCCGCGCTATTGTGGGCCTCGATCCGCTGACCTCCGGGGCAATCGAATTTTCCGGCCAGCCGGTACGCGCCGCCGGACGCGCCGCCCGTGAGCGGCTGCGCGACATGCAGATGGTGTTTCAGGACCCTTACGGATCGTTCGACCCCCGCCACAGGGTGTCCCGGCTGGTCGCCGAGCCGCTGCACCTGCTGGGCCCTGACGCGCCGCGCGGGGCGGAATTGCAGGCGAGGGTGGCGCAGGCGCTGGAGGCGGTTGGCATCGATCCGGGTTCGGCGGATCGCTATATCCACGAATTTTCCGGCGGTCAGCGGCAGCGCATCGCCATTGCCCGCGCCCTGATCGTCGAACCGGCGCTGATCGTGCTCGACGAAGCCGTTTCGGCGCTCGATGTGTCGATCCGCGCGCAGATCCTCGATCTGCTCGCCGAGATTTCCGGGCGCGCCTCTGTCGCCTATCTCTTCATCTCTCATGATCTCAACGTGGTCCGCGCCATCACCGACCGGGTGCTGGTGATGCGTGTGGGCAAGATCGTCGAAAGCGGGCCGACCGCGGACGTGCTCGACAGCCCCCAGCATCCCTATACGAAAACGCTGGTGGCGGCGGCCCCGCGTTTGCCCGGCACGGCTGGCTAAGCGCTTGCGTCGCCGGACGGGCGGCGCTATGGACCGGGCACGGACCGGCTCGAACCCAAGGGCAATTGAGGACATGGTGGATTATTCACGCCTGCGTCGAACGATGGTCGACAATCAGCTGCGCACCAGCGATATCACCGACTGGCGCATTCTCGATGCCATGAACCGGGTTCCTCGCGAACATTTCGTGCCCCGGCATCAGGTGCCTTTCGCCTATAGCGAAACGCAGATCGAGCTGTCTCCCGCCCGCGCGATGCCCAAACCGGCCGATTTTGCCCGGCTGGTGCAACTGGCCGACATCACCAGTCAGGACGTGGTGCTCGATATCGCTTGCGGCACCGGCTATTCGACTGCGGTGCTGTCCCTGCTCGCCAATGCCGTTGTGGCCGTTGAGAGCGACGCGAGCCTGGCTGGCAAGGCCAATGAACTGCTCACCGAACTCGATATCGGCAATGCGGCGGTGGTCGCTGGTCCCATCGAAGAAGGCGTGGCGCGCGAAGCGCCGTTCGATGTCATCATCCTCGAAGGTGCGGTGGACGCGGTTCCACCCGCGTTGTTCGACCAGTTGCGCGATGGTGGCAAGCTGGTGGCGGTGATCGGTGCGGGTAACGCGGCGGTGGCGCATCGCTATATCCGGTCCGGCAACGACGTCGCGGCAGTCACGTCGTTTAACGCCAGCCTGCCGGTCCTCGGCAGTTTCGCGCCCGCGCCGGCCTTCGTTTTTTAGGATTTTCAGACTCATCTGATCGCGGGTCACGCGGCACTTCGGAACGAGGTGGCGCTGACGCTTGCCATGTGTCTGAAATGACTCTCAGCGCGAAAACTGTTGCCGACTCACAACGACAGCAGGGTGTCAAACATTAAAATTTGGATAATATCCTGATTGGCGTTGAAAGCCCGGCGGCCCCACCATAGGTTGAGGCCGCGCTGGAGGCGATGTATAATGTTTAGAGTTTGCGTGTTGAGATTTGGCGCTGTTGCGCTGTTGGGTTTGGCGGCGACGGCGGTGCAGGCGGAAAGCCTGACATCGGCCATGACCTATGCCTATGAGAACAACCCTCAAATTGCTTCGTCTTTTCTGTCGGTGAGAGCGGCCCGCCAGGGTGTCCGCGCGGCGGAAGGCGCGTTGTTGCCGACCATTGGAGCGGCTGCGAGCGTCGGGCATACATGGTCAAACGTACCGACGCGCGGGGGCTTCAACGACAGCATCGGGCTTCAGTACGATCAGACGCTTTTCAATAACAATGCGTCCAGCGCTGCGATACAGGCCGCTGAGGCGACCTATGACGCCGCCGTTTATGGTTCCAAGAATACCGAGCAGAACGTCCTGCTTTCGGTGGTGCAGGCCTATGTGAATGTGGTCACCAACCGCCGGATTGTCGAAATCCGCCGCGAAAGCATCGGGTTCGTCGAAGCGCAGGTGCGCTCGGCCCGTGACCGGCTGGAGCTGGGCGAGGGGACCCGTCTCGACGTTTCGCAGGCCGACGCCCGGCTGGCACAATCATCGGCCTCCTATCAGGCAGCCATCAACAATCTGCGTACCAGCGAAGCCAATTATCAGCGCTGGGTGGGCCATGCCCCCGGCAATCTGTCGGGCGGGTATAATTATTCCAGCCTGCTGCCATCCTCGCTTGCAGCAGCGTTATCGCGGGCAACCACGGACCATCCGGCTTTGCTGGCCTCCGCTGCTCAGATTCGGGCTGCTCAGCACAGCTACGATGAAACGGTTTCGAGCTTTGGACCGAACCTGTCGCTGACTGGCCAGGTCGGTGCATCCGGCTTTACTGGCGGCGCGGTCGGGACGGAAGCGAGCGTGAGCCTGCGTCTTTCCATCCCGATCTATACGCCCAAGCGCGATCCGGCCATTGAAAGCGCCAATATCGGACAGATTCAGAGCCAGCTCGAAGGCCTGTCCAATCGCGATCAAATCGTTGAAGCCGTGCAGCAGGCCTGGTCGGGGATCGAGGCGATGACCGCCCAGATCGAATCGGCGACCGCTGCCGTTGCCGCCAGCCGTCTGGCGCTGCAGGCTGTCATCGACCAGAACGAATTGGGGCAGGCCACTACCCTTGACGTTCTCGACGCGCGGGCTTCTGTTGCCACTGTCGAAGAGGGGTTGATTACCGCACAGTCCCAGAGGACCATTGCGGCCTATTCTCTGATTGCGGCAATGGGCAGTCTCAGCGCTCAGGAGCTCGGCCTGCCGGTGCAGCCGCGCACGGCGGAAGGCGAGGTCGTGGTTCCGGTTGTGGCTCCGGCGCAAACCGATGCCTGGGGCAACCTACGGTAGAATACGGCATCGGCCGCTTTTCCGTGGATTATCGCCAAACCGGGCCGGAGACGCTCTTTCCGGCCGCAAAGGTCTCACGTTAAGGTATCGTAAAGCGAATCGGTGGCCACGCGCCACCGCCGCCCAGTACCGATCGGCCGAAGTGGCCATCGTGAGTTTTTGACACGTGTATCTTCAGATCGGCAGCAGTCTTCGCCCGGTCTGAAGAAGTTTAGAGCGGGGCAGACATGAACCAGCCGGCATCCAAAGAACCGACAATGGACGAAATCCTTTCGTCGATCCGGCAGATCATCGCCGATGACGACGAGGCGGCGGCGCACAAGATGCCCACCGTCAAGGCGGTTGCCCCCCGGCCAGTTCCTGTTGCGCCCGTGCCCGAACCCGCTCCTGCCGCCGTCGCCGCCCCGGACAACATCGACCCGTTCAGCGATGAAGACGACGAGGTCATGGTGCCGCTGGCGCTGTCGCCCGAACAGATCGTCGCCCCGGAACCGGACCCCGAACCGGTACTGGAGACTGTCGCGCCCGAGAGCGAAATGCCAGCACCGCTTGCGGAAGTCGCGGTCAGCGATCCGGTCCTTGCTGATGCGGTAGCGTTCGAAGAGGACCGTGACGAGGAGCCCCAAGCCGTGTCCCAGCCCGTGTCCCAGCCGCAGTGGGCAGCACAGCCCGCCCCAAAGGCCGCCAGCCTGGCCCAGGCCGCCCCGATGCCCGATCCCGATCTGAGCAGCGACCTCGCCGAGGAACTGCTTGAGCCCGCCACCACGGCGGCCCTGCGCGATACGCTGGGTCGGCTCAACATGCCCAAAGCCGCGCATGACATCGCTTTGGGCGACACCGCGCTGACCATCGAGGGCATGATCCGGGAGATGCTGCGGCCCATGCTCAAGGACTGGCTGGAGGAAAACCTGCCATCCATGGTAGAGCGGATCGTGGCGCAGGAAATCGAGCGGGTTTCGCGCGGCGGTTGACACCACCTCCGGGCTTGGCTTTACACATATCCGAACGACTTTCGTGACCCGCCTTGGAAAAGGGCGGGTCAGGCAATTCTGGCAGCGTGTTCGCGCAGCGGGCCGGGCGTTTGGCGTCCGGCACATCAATTGACAGGTATCGGCACAGATGATCGACAAGACCTACGAACCGTCTTCGGTTGAGGGGCGCATTTACGAGGCCTGGGAAAAGGCCGGGGCCTTCAAGGCCGGGGCAGGCAGCAAGCCCGGCGCGGAAAGCTATTCGGTGGTGATCCCGCCCCCGAACGTGACCGGATCGCTCCATATCGGCCACGCGCTCAACAACACCATTCAGGACGTGCTGGTGCGCTTCGAGCGTATGCGCGGCAAGAACGTTCTGTGGCAGCCGGGCATGGACCACGCGGGTATCGCCACCCAAATGGTTGTCGAGCGGCAGATGATGGAGCGGCAGGAGCCGACGCGCCGCGAAATCGGTCGCGAAAAATTCCTCGAAAAGGTGTGGGAGTGGAAAGCCGAAAGCGGCGGCACCATTCTCAACCAGCTCAAGCGCCTTGGTGCATCGTGCGACTGGTCGCGCGAGCGCTTCACCATGGACGAAGGACTGTCAGAAGCGGTTTTGCATGTCTTTGTCGACCTTTATCGCAAAGACCTGATCTATCGCGCCAAGCGCCTGGTGAACTGGGACCCGCATTTCGAGACGGCGATTTCCGACCTTGAGGTCGAAAATGTCGAAGTCAACGGGCACATGTGGCACTTCAAGTACCCGTTGGCCGGTGGCGAAACTTACACCTACATCGAAAAGGACGAAGACGGGAACGTCATCGTCGAGGAAGAGCGCGACTATATCTCGATCGCCACGACGCGTCCGGAAACCATGCTGGGCGATGGTGCTGTCGCGGTGCATCCCGATGACGAGCGTTACGCCCCCATCGTCGGCAAGATGTGTGAAATCCCGGTTGGCCCCAAGGAGCATCGCCGGCTGATCCCGATCATCACCGACGAATACCCCGATCCGGACTTCGGCTCGGGCGCGGTGAAAATTACCGGCGCGCACGATTTCAACGACTATGAAGTCGCCCGCCGTGGCAACATCCCGATGTATTCGCTGCTCGACACCAAGGCCCGCATGCGCGCCGATGGTGCGCCCTATGCCGAGCAGGCCAAGCTTGCCCAGGCGATTGCGGAAGGCACGATGGAGTTCAACGATTCCATCACCGGCGACATCAACGTCGTGCCCGATGAGTATCGCGGACTCGATCGGTATGAGGCGCGCGAGCGCATCGTCGCCGATATCGATGGCGAAGGCCTGATGATCCAGGTCGAAGACAAAAAGATCATGCAGCCGTTTGGCGATCGCTCCAAGGTCGTGATCGAGCCGTTCCTGACCGACCAGTGGTTTGTGAAGGCCGATGTGCTGGCCAAGCCGGCAATCGCGTCGGTGCGCGAGGGGCGGACCAAATTCGTGCCCAAGAGCTGGGAAAACACTTATTTCGCCTGGATGGAGAACATTCAGCCCTGGTGTATTTCGCGCCAGCTCTGGTGGGGACACCAGATTCCGGCCTGGTACGGTCCGGATGGCAAGGTGTTTGTCGATCACGACGCGGACGGCGCGCAAAAGGCCGCCGATGCCCATTATGGTCACGCGGTCGAGTTGACCCGCGATGAAGACGTGCTCGACACGTGGTTCTCATCGGGGCTGTGGCCGTTCTCGACCATGGGCTGGCCGCAGCAGACCGAGGAATTCAAGACCTATTACCCGACAGCAACGCTGGTCACCGGGTTTGACATCATCTTTTTCTGGGTGGCCCGGATGATGATGCTGGGGCTCGAATTCACCGGCCAGGAGCCGTTCGAAACCGTCTATGTGCACGCGCTGGTCCGGGACGAGAAGGGCCAGAAGATGTCGAAGTCGAAGGGCAACGTCATCGACCCGCTCGAACTGGTGGATGCCTATGGCGCCGACGCCACGCGCTTCACGCTGGCCGCGATGGCTGCACAGGGTCGCGATCTCAAGCTGGCGACCTCGCGGGTCGAGGGCTATCGCAACTTCGTCACCAAGCTCTGGAACGCGGCGCGTTTTCTGGAGATGAACGAATGCGTGCGGGTTGAGGGGTTCGATCCCAAGGCTGTGTCCAATTCGCTCAACCGCTGGATTGCAACGGCGACGGCCACGGCGGCAAAAGACGTGCAGCAGGCGATCGTGGATTACAAGTTCAACGAAGCTGCCAACCACGCCTATGATTTCGTGTGGGGCACGTTCTGCGACTGGTTCGTGGAACTGGCCAAGCCGATCCTGTCCGGCGACGATCTTGCCGCCAAGGCCGAAACGCGGGCAACCGCGGCCTGGGCGCTCGATCAGATCCTGGCGATCCTGCATCCGTTCATGCCGTTCGTCACCGAAGAGTTGTGGGAAGAAACCGGCAAGCGCGGTCCGGCCCGCACCCGGTTCCTGATGCTGTCGGAGTGGCCGGAACTCGATGCGGTGTCATATCCCGAAGCCTCGGCAGAGATCGATTGGCTGATTTCGGTGATTTCGGCCATTCGCTCGGTGCGGACCGAAATGAACGTGCCCGCCGGCGCCAAGGTGCCGCTGGTGGTGATCGGTGCGGGCGAGGGGACCGTCGCGAGGATTGGGGCGCATCGCCCCGCCATCGAGCGGCTGGCCCGGGTGTCCACCATCGATACCGCGACCGCCGTGCCGGGCAATTCCGCCCAGTTCGTCGTCGGCGAGGCCAGTTGGGCCCTGCCGCTGGCCGACCTGATCGATATCGGTGCAGAGCGCCAGCGTCTGTCCAAGGACGTCAAAAAGCTCGACGGGGAGATCGGTGGACTGGAGAAAAAGCTCGGCAATGAGCAGTTCCTGTCCAAGGCCCCGCAAGAGATCATCGCCGAACAGCAGGAGCGTCTTGCTGAAGCGAGGGCCCGCCGGGACAAGCTGGCCCTGGCGCTTGAAACCTTGCGGTGACCGTGGGTGTCGCGCCTTGTGATATTTATGCGACAGAGCTCGCAGAGTCGTGACCGCGCACGCTGCGGTCACCCTTTGCTAACGCCCGGCGTCACAATCTTACCCTAAACCGACCGGACAACGGTCGACGGTGGGCGGTTCCGGAACCAGGTGCGCAAGTGCCTGGCTCCGGAGAGCCAGTCCTGCCGCGTGATCCGATGCGTAACCGCATCGGGCGGAAGGGGAAGATGGCGGTCAACGGTGTTCAGTGCAGCAACAGAGGGGCTTTTGGGCCACGATTCGTGCTGCCCGTACTCCCGCCTCGGTCGCGCTTTATTGCGGACACAATGAACCGCTACGGTTTTTCCTATTCGCCGAAGGGTGCGCGTAAAGCGGACCGGACAGGGCGACACGGACCGCAGAGCAACCTCGCCACAGAGCGGGGCCAGCGAGCCGAAATAATAAAAAACAATAGAATGAACAACAGGGTGGCGGCAGATTCTCATTCTGCTCGCCAGACGGTAGAGTATTCCGGCCTTTTTGCACATGCGCATAGTTTCGCGCGGCCTGGCCGGAGCGTGAGAAGGTGTGTGATGCCCATGGTACGGAGTGCGGCGCTCGCTCTTGCTGCGGCCTGTTCAGCTTTGTTGGCGGCCAACCCGATGCCGGCCCATGCGCAGGGTGCGCTGGACGCGGCTCAGGAGTTGGCGCAGATGCTCGATGGCGCAAATGCCGTCGAGTTGAGCTCGGATAATCTGGTTTCCGCCCTTGAAGGCGCGGCCTCCACCGGCGAGCCCATCGCCTTGTGGCAGCTCGGAATCATGTATGAGACCGGCTCTGGCGTGGAAAAGGACCCGGCCAAGGCGTTCCAGTATTTTTCGCGTATCGCCAATGAGAATGCCGAGGCGCTGCCCAATTCCCTCGATGCCGATATCGTCGCCCAGTCCTTCCTCAAGATCGGTGACTATTATCTCTCGGGCCTGCCCAATGCGGGCATCCCGGAGAATAATGTCGAAGGCCAGCGGATGATCATCTATGCGGCCACCTATTTTGGCGATGCCGATGCGCAATACCGTCTCGGCATGCTCTATCTCGATCCCGAGGCGCAGGAACTCAATCCGTTGCTGGGCGCGCGCTGGCTGACTCTCGCTGCCCGCAAGGGCCATCCCGGCGCGCAGGCGCGTCTGGGCGATATGCTCGTGCATGGGGAAGGCATCGAGGCGCAGCCTGTCGAAGGGCTGATGTGGCTCAATATTGCCTATCGGGCCGCGCTGGGCACCTCTGATGAGGGCTGGATTCGCGATCTGACCGATGCGGCCATGGCGGCGGCGGAGCCTGTGCAGGCCGATGCGGCGCTGCAAGCCGCTGATTCCATCGGCGCGCAGTTCGCGCAGTTTTAGATCAAGCCGGGCGGCGTCCGGTTACGCCGCCTTGGAGAACCCCACCAGCGCGAAATCACCCTCGACCGGCACGTGATCGGATGGCTTGTCCCAGCCGCGTGTGTCCTTGTGAATGGTCACCCCATTCAGCCGGTCGGCGGCCTGCGGCGAGAGCAGCAGATGGTCGATGCGGATGCCCGCATTGCGCCGCCATGCCCCAGCCTGAAAATCCCAATAGGTAAAAGCCTGATCGCTGGTCGTGGCGCGCACCGCGTCGGTGAGGCCCAGATTGACCAGACGCCGCCATTTATCGAGGCTTTCGGGGCGGAACAGCGCATCGCCCCACCACGCCGCCGGGTCGTGGCAATCATGGCCGGTGGGAATCAGGTTGAAGTCGCCCATGACGATGAACGGCTCCTCATAGGCGAGGCGTTCTTCGACAAAGCTGTGCAGCCGGTCCATCCAACCAAGCTTATAGGGGAATTTGTCGCTATCGACCGGGTTTCCGTTGGGCAGGTAGATGTTGCACACTCGCACCACGCCGCCGTCCTCGGTGGAGAACACACCTTCGATCAGCCGTGCCTGCGGATCGTCATCGTCTCCCGGCAGCCCGCGATGGACCTCGTCGAACGGCAGCTTGGACAGCAGCGCGACGCCGTTAAACCCCTTCTGGCCGTGGGTTTCGACGTTATAGCCCCGCGCCTCGAACTCGGCGCGCGGAAACTTCTCGTCCATGCATTTGATTTCCTGCAGCCCGACGATATCGGGCTTGGTCTCGTCGAGCCAGGTCAGAACCGCGTGCAGGCGCGCATTGATGCCGTTGATGTTCCAGGTCGCGATTCGCATGGTCTGCCCTTAAATTAATAGAGGGGCGAGATTAGCGGGCCGGGGCGTGGGGATCAAACCGCAAAGCTGGTCCCGCAGCCGCAGGAGGCCACCACATTGGGGTTGCGGATCTGGAACGACTGGCCGATCAGGTCGTCCACAAAGTCGATTTCAGCGCCGCCCATGAATTCAAGGCTCATGGAATCGACATAGACGGTGGCGCCATCACGGGTCAGCACCACGTCATCATCGGCAGGAGCTTCGTTCACCAGATTGTATTCGTACTGAAAGCCGGAGCAGCCACCGCCGGCAACGGTGATGCGCAGAACCGTGCCCGGTTCTTCCTTGGCGACAATACGGTTGATCCGCTTTGCGGCGCGCTCTGTCAAAACGACGGTGTTTGATGCTACGGGGGTGTCGGTCATGACGCTGCCAGTTGTTCGAGACATAAGATCATGGCTGAACATAATATCGTAAGACGCCGATGAAAAGGGGCTCTCCCACATGAGTGATCAGCGGCCAGCCTATGCAGCCGACCCTTCGAGGACGCGCGGGCGCATTCAGCAACCCTCGGAAAGCCCGACTCGCAGTGAATTCCAGCGCGATCGCGACCGCATCATTCATTCGACGGCGTTCCGGCGGCTTCAGCACAAGACCCAGGTATTTTTGCATCATGAAGGCCATCATTTCCGCACCCGGCTCACCCATACGCTGGAAATGAGCCAGATCGCGCGCTCGATCGCCCGCGCGTTGCGTCTTGATGAGGACCTCGCCGAGGCCGTGGCGCTGGCCCATGATCTGGGGCACACCCCCTTCGGCCATGCAGGCGAGCGCGTTCTGGCCGAAAAGATGAAGGCGTGGGGCGGGTTCGATCACAATATCCAGGCCCTGCGCGTGGTGACGCTGCTGGAAAACCGCTATGCGAGCCATGATGGGCTGAACCTCACCTGGGAAACGCTCGAAGGCATTCTCAAGCACAACGGACCCGTCGTGGGTGGCACACAAGGTGTGTCCCATTGGGGGCAGGAGGTCGGTTCAGCGCTGGCCGAAATTCCCGCCAGCACCGACCTGATGCCTGAGACCTATGCCAGCCTCGAAGCCCAGGTCGCCGCCATTGCCGATGACATTGCTTACAATTCCCACGATATCGACGACGCGGCGCGGGCGGGCCTGATCTCCATCGATGATCTTGCCGAAATCCCGCTGGTCGGACCGATCGCAAGGGAGGTCATCGCGCTGTGGCCGGGGCTGGAGCGCGGGCGGCAAATCCATGAAGTGCAGCGGCGGCTGATCACCCGTTCGATTGAAAATGTCATCGCCGAGAGCACCGGCCGTATCGCTGCCGCAGCGCCCGCCAGTCCCGATGCAGTGCGGCAGGCCGGGCGCGCGCTGGTCGGGTTTTCGCCAGAGATGGCCGAGGCAGAAAAGGCGCTCAAGCAATTCCTGTTCGAGCGTGTTTATCGACACCCGAGCGTAATGGCGCCGGTCAAGCGCAGCGAAGAGGTGGTTGGGCGGCTGTTCGATGCCTATCTGGCGGGCGGTGATCTGCCCGGTCATTGGGGCATGTCGTACCGCAACGCCAGCGACGAGGCGGGCAGGGCGCGGATTGTCAGCGATTTCGTGGCGGGCATGACCGATCCTTTCGCGCTCGACGAATATGCGCGACTGTTTGACGAAAGGCCGGAATTCCGCTAACCCCGCACGCCTGTTCCCCGTTTGATTGACAGGTTTTCCGATGGATGTGTTTGCCCTGTTTGAAGGGCGCGTCGCCGATGCGCTGACCGCGAGTTTCCCCGAACTGGCCGACAATCGTGAAGTGATGGCCCGCGTGGTGGTCGAGCCGCCCCGGGACGCGTCGCACGGAGACCTTTCGACCAACGCTGCCATGGTGGTCGCCAAGCCGCTGGGCAAGAACCCGCGCGAGATTGCAACCGCGCTGGCCAGCCACTTTGCCGATGATCCCGATGTGGCCTCGGTCGATATCGCCGGGCCGGGCTTTCTCAATCTGCGGCTCAACCCCGGCGTGTGGCACAAGGTTCTGGCGACGATTGCCGAACAGGGCACGAATTTCGGCCGCGTCGATGTAGGCCACGGGGAAAAGGTCAACGTCGAATATGTTTCGGCCAACCCCACCGGCCCCATGCATGTGGGCCATACGCGCGGGGCGGTCTATGGCGATGCGCTGGCGTCGCTGCTGGCCTATGCCGGTTATGACGTCACCCGCGAATATTACATCAACGACGCCGGGTCCCAGGTCGATACTCTCGCCCGGTCGGCCTATCTGCGCTACCGCGAAGCGCTGGGCGAAACCATCGACATTCCCGCCGGGTATTATCCGGGGGATTATCTGGTTTCGGTCGGCGAGGCGCTGGTCGCAGAATTCGGCAACAGCCTTCTCGACAAGCCGGAATCCGTCTGGCTCGCTCCGGTCAAGCAGCACGCGCTCGCGGCGATGATGGAACTGATCCGCGAGGACCTCAAAAAGCTCAACATCGAGCACGAGGTGTTCTTTTCTGAAAAGACCCTGCACGGGCCGGATGGCGAAATCGAACAGACGCTGGCATGGCTGCGCCAGGAAGGGTTGGTCTATGAAGGCCGGCTGGAGCCGCCAAAGGGCAAGACCCCCGAGGATTGGGAAGACCGCGAGCAGACGCTGTTCCGCGCCTCTCAGTTCGGGGACGATGTGGATCGTCCGCTGGTCAAATCCGATGGCAGCTACACCTATTTCGCCGCTGATATCGCCTATCACCGCAACAAGGTTCTACGCGGCTTCACCACGCTGATCGACGTGCTGGGTGCCGACCATTCCGGCTATGCCAAGCGCATCGAGGCGGCGGTAAAGGCCGTTTCCGGTGGCAAGGCCGTGGCCGACGTTCGCTTCTGCCAGCTGGTCAAACTGCTGCGTAACGGCGAGCCGGTGAAAATGAGTAAGCGCTCCGGTGACTTGGTGACGCTTGCTGATGTTGTGGATGAAGTTGGCGTCGATGCGACCCGCTTCATGCTGCTGTTCCGCCGCAATGACGCGCCGCTCGATTTCGACTTTGCGCTGGTCAAGGAACAGACCCGGGATAACCCGGTGTTCTACGTCCAGTATGCCCACGCCCGGGCCTACTCCGTGTTCCGCAACGCCGCGCGCGATCTGCCCGATGCAGATTTGTCGGAAGCGGCGCTCAAGACCGCGTCCCTCGACCGGCTTTCGACGCCCGACGAGATCGAACTTATCCGCATGCTCGGGTCATGGCCGCGCCAGATCACCGCTGCGGCGCGGGCGCACGAACCGCACCGGATCGCGTTCTATCTGCATGATCTGGCAGCGCAGTTTCATGGTTTCTGGGGCAAGGGCAAGGACGATCCGGCCTTACGCTTTGTTAACCAGGCTGACCCGACACTGACGCTGGCCCGACTCGCGCTTGTGGATGGCGTCAGGCGGGTTTTGCGCAATGGTCTTGAGCTGTTGGGCGTTTCCGCGCCGGAAGAGCTTTCATAATTACGGCGCATTGCTGTGAACAAGTGCGGGCACAAATTCGCACAAAAGGGCAAGTCTAAGCCAAAAAATATCGGGGCACTGCTCTATGGACACGACCAAGCAAAACCAGCCGACGTCCGGGCAGGACTCTGACGATCTGATCGCTGAACTGGCGCGGCTGGTCGCCCAGGACGCGCGCAACACCTCCGCCCAGAGCGAAGCGTATAAGCGGGAAGAGCCCCGCTTTGCGCCCGAGCCCGAGCCACAGGCTGCCGCAGACGAGCATCAGGATGCGCCCTATATCGAGGCAACGGAGCCTACCCCCGATCGCCGTGATGACCTGCCGGGCTTCGATTTCAGCTTTGCGCGCGAGGACGAACAGGCTCCGGTCGCGACCGATGATGCCGACCCGATCGCCCATCTGATCGCCGATGCGGAAGTGGAGGCTTATGATCGCGATCTGGCCGAAGAGCCCCAATGGCATCCCGAGCCCGCCCCCGAGCCGGTTGTTTTCGAGGCCAGCTATTCGCCCCGGGTAGAACAGCCGCGTTTTGATGAATTTCCTTCCGCGCTGGAACCTGAACAGCCCGCCGCACCTGCTTCCTATGGGCATGACAGTGATCCGCTGCGCGAGATCGAAGCCCTGATAGGGGAGGCGGCACGGGTCGATCCGATTGCCGAGCCTGCAATGCCGCCGGGCCGCCGGGTGAAGTCGAGCTATCTCGATGACAGCACCCGCAAGGGCGCGGTCGATGCCGCCGAGAGCGCCATTCTGGCGGCGGCAGCGGCGACCGGGGCCTCCGTGCGGCGCATGGAACCCGAAGCCGCGCCGGTTGAGCCCCGCCCGACCCCTGCGCCCGCACCACAGCCTGAGCCTTATGTGGAGACGCCGCGGGCCAGCACCGACCGCATTCCCGATCCGCTATTCGCGACGCCGGCCAGCGAGCCGATGGCGGATGAGGGCGATTATGAAGAGTTCGAGGCCGATCCGTCCTCTGAAACCGGTCGGGTCCGCCGCCGGATGTCCGGGTTCGTGCTGCCGGTCGTTGGTGGCGTGGCCATTGTCGCCGTGATCGCCGGAGCTTATTTCGCGTTCTTTTCCGGCCCGAACGACTCTGGCGAAGCGCCGCTTCTGACCGCCGATGCCCAGCCGCTCAAACAGGATGTCGAGCCCAGCCGATCCGAGAGCGCAGCCAGCGAGTCCGTTGTTTTCAGCGAGATCGAGGGCAACACCGCGCGCCCGGAAGACGAGGCCCTGGTGTCGCGTGATCAGACCGATGGCGCGACCGGAGCCCAGATCGCGCAGGTGCTCGCTCCGGAAGAGGGGGAAACCGCCCTCGTCAACCGCCCGGTCCGCACCGTCACGGTGCGTCCGGATGGAACGATTGTCACCGCCGCGGACGACAGTGTCGCGGGTTCCAACGTTCTGCCCGTCGATCGCCCCAATGTTCCCGCGGTGCCCAACAGCACTCTGACCGCCGACCCCATCGGCGAAGCCATTGCGCAGGCGATGTCCGGCGATACGGCCTTTGCGGCTGCTCCTGAAACGCAGGTTGCTGCCCTTGATCCGACACCTCTCGCGGCAGAAACTTCTGCCCCGGTGACCGATGCCACCGCACCGCAGCCGGTCGCGCGCCCTGCGGGCCTGTCTGCGGCTCCTGCACCTGCCGCGCCCGCTACAACAACGGCGCTCGCCACTGAACCAACCCAGCCCGCTGCCGCATCGTCGGCCCCCGCAGCCTGGGTGCAATTGTCGTCCCAGCGCAGCGAAGAGGTCGCCAGGGCCGGGATGGCCGAATTGCAGACCCGCTATGGCGCATTGTTCAACGGTGTGGCGCTGGAAGTCAGCCGCGTCGATCTGGGCGATCGCGGTGTGTATTACCGGGTCCGTCTGCCGCAAACCAGTCTGGCTGAGGCCAACGCGACCTGCGGGGCCATTCAGGGGCAGGGCGGTGACTGCTTCGTGCTCAACAACTGATCTGTGCGGCGGTTTCCCGCCTTGACGGCGCACGGGGGAGTGGCAATGCTGCTCTCCTTTCCAGGGCTTGCCAGCGGCGGGACATGGCCGAAACTTCTGACCTATGGTTCGATGAAAAGCCCGAAAGGGCCGAGACGGATGCCGTCCTGCACGTCGATGTCGGCGGGTATGAGGGCCCGCTCGATCTGCTGCTCGACCTCGCGCGCAAGCAAAAGGTCGATCTCTCCGGTATTTCCGTCCTCGCCCTTGCCGAGCAATATCTGGCGTTCATCGAAACCATCCGCCAGCAGCGCATCGAGATTGCCGCCGATTATCTGGTGATGGCCGCCTGGCTCGCCTATCTCAAAAGTCGGCTGATGGTGCCGCGGCAGTCCGATGACGAAGAGCCCAGCGGCGAGGAAATGGCCGCCTTGCTCCAGTTCCGCCTTGCCCGGCTCGAAGCCATGCGCGATGCGGCGGGGCACCTGTTCGACCGGGCAAGGCTGGGGCGCGATATCTTTGCGCGCGGCATGCCAGAGCCGGTTTCGATCACCCGCCATGCCCTTTGGGAAGCCGATCTCTATCAATTGCTGCGGGCGTATGCCGCCCAGCGCGAGCGCGGCATTCCGGCGGAATATTCGCCTTATCAGCGCACCGTCTGGGCCTTGCAGGAGGCACGTGAAATTCTGGAACGGCTGATCGGGCAGAGTTACGAATGGGTGGCGCTCGACACCTATCTTGCGCAATATCTGGCGCGGCCCGAAGAACGCGCGACCGCGATGGCGTCGAGCTTCACGGCGTCGCTGGAACTTGTCCGGCTGGGGCAGGTGGAATTGCGCCAGCACGAGGCTTTTGCCCCGCTGATGCTGCGGCGGCGTCCGGGGACGCGCTCGGATGAATGATGTCAGGGGCGGCATGTCCGAAGTAAAAAATCGCAATCTGCGCATTCTCGAAGCGCTGCTGTTCGCGTCCGAGGAGCCAGTCGATCTGCAGGAGATCCGGCCCTTCCTTTCGGATGGCGCTGATATCGATGCCCTGATCGATGATTTGCAGGCCCGCTATGCCGGGCGCGGCATCAATCTCGTCCAGCGCGGCTCGAAATGGGCTTTCCGCACGGCGGATGACTTGAGTTTTCTGTTGCGGCGCGAGGAAAGCGAGGCTCGGCCCCTGTCGCGGGCGGCGCTGGAAACCCTCGCGATCATTGCCTATCACCAGCCGGTGACCCGCGCCGAAATCGAGGAAGTGCGCGGCGTCTCGATCTCGCGCGGCACGCTCGACGTGCTCATGGAAGCGGGGTGGGTGCGCATGCGCGGCCGGCGGCGTACGCCCGGGCGTCCGGTGACCTATGGGACCACCGATGCGTTTCTCGATCATTTCGGGCTGGAAACGCTGGGCGATCTGCCCGGGCTGGAGGAATTGAAGGGTGCCGGTCTGCTCTCCAGCCGGGTGCCCGCCAGCTTTCAGGTGCCGATGCCGTTTGACGGGCCGCACCATGAGGACGAGGACCCGCTCGAACCCGACGATCTGGGGCTCGCCGAGCCGGAAACCGAGGATTGACATTTTCCACGTGCGCTGGTGCCCCATTTGTGATCAATGGGCCGCATAACCAGGCGGCGCATCCTTGTTTTCGCCGCCAATAGTCAATATCTGTGATTGCCAGTAAATTCGCCTTCGGCCGGCGGCAGCCGGACCGATTCTTAGGAGGTTTGAGTATGAATCCAGGACCCTGGGGACTTCTGATCATTGCTATCGTCGTGCTGCTGTTGTTCGGACGCGGCAAGATTTCCGGCCTGATGGGCGAAGTCGCCGGCGGCATCAAGGCGTTCCGCAAGGGAATGGCCGAAGAAGAGACGCCGGAAGAAAAGCCCGTCGCCACCATCGATCAGAAGGCCGCCTCTCCCGAGCCGCTCGATCCGGTCAAGAGCACGACCAGCAAGGACGCCTAAGGGCGTCTGGACTGAGCTCGCAGATAGGAACTAGACCCTGATGCTTGGCCTTGGCTGGAGCGAAATGCTCGTCATCGGCATTGTGGCGCTTGTCGTTGTCGGCCCGAAGGATTTGCCGGTGATGATGCGCAACATTGGCCGCATGATGGGCACTGTTCGCCGCATGAGTAATGAATTCCGCCGTGAAATCGACAAGGCGATTGCAGCGGATGAAATTCGCGAAGCCCGCAAGGCCATTTCAGATCCGCTGAAGCAGACGACCGAAGAGATCACCCGCGAGTTCAACGCCATCCGCGATGGCAAGGTCGAACCGACCGGGCGACTCAAGCCAGCCGATCCGGCCAAGGAAAGCGTGGTCGACGAGATCAATGCCATAGCCGGTATCAAGGCAGCCGCCCCTGCGGCGGCGGCAGTTTCTGCTTCCGCCGCATCGTCAACGCTCAAGGCAACCGCAATGCCAGATGAGCCGGTGGCGGAGGAGGCTTCTCTCGCAGTTGCCCCAGAGGCTGCCCCGAAAGCAACGCCTCGAACACGGGCGGCGAGGGCTGGCACCGCCACGACGGCCAAAACCCCTGCGCGCAGGAAGGCCGCAAGCGATGCGGCAGCGCCGGCAGCGGAAAAAGCCACCAAGGCGACCCCCAAAAAGCCCGCCGCCAAAAAGCCTGCGGCCAAGAAGCCTGCAACCTCAAAATCCGCGCCCAGCACTGCTGATGGGGCAAAATCGGCGCCCAAGGCACCCAGGCCCAAGCCCAAGTCTCCTGCACCGAAGTCATCCGCGCCTAAATCGCCCAAGCCTGAAACCAGCGCCGCCGCGCCGAAAAACGCTCCATCGAAGCGCGCGCCCGAGGCCGCTTCTGCCGATGGGGAGAGCTGATCGATGGCAGACAAGACCAAAAAGGCCGGGTCCTCCTCGTCCGAGGATGAACTCAAGGGCAGTGAAGCCCCGCTCATCGAGCACCTGATCGAGCTGCGCCAGCGGTTGATCTACTCGATCATCGCTCTGGCGGTGCTGTTTATCCTGTGTTTTTTCGTCGCCGACCACATCTATAATTTCCTGCTGGGCCCGTTCATCGCGGCTGCGGGAAGCCCCGAGGCGGTCCGGCTGATCTATACGGCACCGCAGGAGTTTTTCTTCACGAAGCTCTCGGTGGCGCTGTTTGCCGCGATCTTTCTCGCCTTTCCGGTCATCGCCTCGCAGATTTACGCCTTTGTCGCGCCGGGATTGTACAAGAACGAGCGGATGGCGTTCCTGCCCTATCTGATTGCCACTCCGATCTGTTTTTTGATCGGTGCCGCCGTCGTTTATTATGGCGTGATGCCACTGGCTCTGGGCTTTTTCCTCGGGATGCAGCAGGTCGATCCCACCGGCGTCAGTATCGAGATGGTGACGAGGGTTTCAGAATATCTGAGCCTGATCATGACCTTGCTTCTGGCGTTCGGGGTTTGCTTTCAGATGCCGGTCATCCTTACCCTTCTGGCGCAGGTCGGCCTGATCGGCGTGGACAATCTCAAGACGTGGCGTCGCTATGCGATCGTCGCCATCGTGATCGTCGCCGCCTTCCTCACGCCGCCCGACCCGATTTCCCAGATCGGTCTGGCGATCCCGCTTCTGCTGCTTTACGAGCTGTCGGTCATTGCCGTCCGCATCGTTGAAAAGCGGCGGCTGGCCCGCGAAGCACAATTGGCACAGGAGCTGGAGACCTAAGGTCGGGTCTTCAGCTTGTTTTCGCCATGAGCCAGGCCATTCTTGAGTTTTCCGGCTGTCTCGGCTAGGCACTGATCCGCTCTTCCTTTTCAAGCGGACCCGCCCGACATGTTCGATATCAAATGGATTTCTGCCAATCCTGAGGCTTTTGACGCAGCGTTGCAGACGCGCGGGGTCGAACCGGCTTCGGCATCGCTGATCGCGCTCGACGACCAGCGCCGCTCGGTGGTGGCCGAACTCAATGCCGTTCAGGAGCAGCGCAACGCGGCCTCCAAGCAGATCGGGCAGGCCAAGGCGCAAAAGGACGAGGCGCGGGCAGGGGCTCTGATGGCCGAAGTCGCCGGTCTCAAGGATACGCTCGGAGCGCTGGAGCAGCGCGAAAGAACGCTGACTGAAGACATCCGCGCCGCGCTCTCTGTTCTCCCCAATCTTCCCGCCGCCGGTGTTCCGGTGGGGGCGGACGAGGCCGATAACGTTCTCTATTTCCGCGCCAACGAATCTGACGCGACCCGACCCGCCAAGCCGGAATTTTCCTTTGAGCCAAAGGAACATTACGAGTTGGGCGAGGCCATTGGCGGCATGGATTTCGAAACCGCAGCCAAGCTGTCGGGAAGCCGGTTCGTCGTGCTCAAGGGGCAGGTCGCCCGGCTCGAACGCGCCATCGGCCAGTTCATGCTCGACCTTCAGGTCAATGAGCATGGTTATACCGAGGCGCTGCCGCCCCTTCTGGTGCGCGACGAGGCCATGTATGGCACCGGGCAATTGCCCAAATTCGATGGCGACTTTTTCTTTGCCGGTCACGGAGACGGGCGGCTTGCGCTGATCCCCACCGCCGAAGTGCCTTTGACCAATTTCGTGCGCGAATCGATCCTCTCCGGGGATGAATTACCCCTGCGCCTCACGGCGCTCACGCCGTGTTTTCGCTCCGAAGCCGGGTCGGCGGGGCGCGACACGCGCGGCATGCTGCGCCAGCACCAGTTCAACAAGGTCGAAATGGTGTCGATCACCACGCCGGAGCATTCGGCGGACGAGCATGAGCGTATGCTGGCCTGTGCCGAAGAGGTGCTCAAGCGCCTCGGTATCCACTATCGCGTCATGCAGTTGTGCACCGGCGATATGGGGTTCAGCGCCCAGCGAACCTACGATATCGAGGCCTGGCTGCCCGGCCAGAACACCTACCGCGAAATATCCTCGGTGTCGGTCTGTGGCGATTTTCAGGCCCGGCGCATGGACGCGCGCTATCGCGACGCCGATGGCAAGCCCAAATTCGTCCACACCCTCAACGGATCGGGCGTCGCCGTGGGTCGTGCGCTGATTGCGGTGATGGAGAACTATCAGAATGAAGATGGGTCGATCACCATCCCTGACGCTCTTCGCCCCTATATGGGCGGTGTTGAAAAGATCGGCGGATGAAGAAAAATCCCCGCATCCTGCTGACCAATGACGATGGCGTCGACGCGCCGGGCCTTGCTATCCTGCTCGATATCGCGCGGGAATTGTCCGACGATGTCTGGGTTGTGGCCCCCGATGCCAACCAGAGCGGCACCGGGCACCGGTTTACGCTCGGCTATGAGGTCGAGCTCGATCAGCGCGGCGAGCGCATTTATGCGCTCAACGGCACCCCCGCCGATTGCGTCGTTGCCGGGATGACCCACCTGCTCAAGGATCGCCGCCCCGATATCGTCCTTTCGGGAATCAATCGCGGGCAGAATCTGGGTGACATCGTCCACTGCTCGGGCACTGCGGCCGGAGCGAGGGAAGGGGCCTTGCAAGGGGCAATCGGCATCGCGCTGAGCCAGTCCATGGATTACGACCATGGCCGCGACGAGATCGACTGGGCCTGTGCCGCAGCCCTCGGGGCGCAGGCGATCCGGGCCATTCTCGATGTGTTCGACAACAGCGATACCTATTTCAACGTCAATTTCCCGATCAGCGCCCCCGAGGATATCACCGGCATTCGCCTTGTTCCGCATCAGCGTTTCGCGCGCTCGCCGTTCGAGTTGTACGCCAGCGACAACCCCGGCAAGCATTTTGTGACCATCCTGCAAACGCCCAAACCTCTGGACGCCGACGCTGATTTCCATATCCTGCATGAGGACAACGCGATCACGGTGACGCCGCTCATGCTGCAACAGACCGATATGGACTTTGTGAACCGGTTCGGTGGCCGGTTGCCCTTCGAGGGTCCGGGGCGGACATGAGCGAAGGCGGGCCCGGCGCAACCGATTACTGGGAAGCGCGGGCCGGCCTGATTCTCAACCTGCGCCAGCAGGGCATCACCGATCCCCGGATTCTGCTCGCCTTTGAAACGGTTCCCCATGAACTGTTCATTCCCGACGAATATCTGGCCTATGCCTATCGCGAATCGTCGCTGCCTATCGGCTGCGGCCAATCGATCACCGCGCCCGCGATCGTCGCGCAATTGCTGGCCCCGCTCGCCCCGCATGGCGTCAACAAGGTGCTCGAAATCGGCACCGGCTCGGGCTATTCGGCGGCGCTTCTGGCCCGCATGGCGCGGCGTGTCTTCACCGTGGAAAAATATCGCTCCCTCGCCGCCCAGGCGCAGGCACGCTGGCAGGGGGCGGGGATCACCAACATCATCGGGCTCACCGATGATGGCCTCAACGGCCTTGAGCAGCAGGCGCCCTTTGAGCGTATCCTCCTGACCGGCTCGGTGTCCGAAGTGCCCGAAGAGCTGATCGATCAGCTTGCTGATGGCGGGATTGCCGTCATGGCGGTCGGCGCGCCTGCCGACAAGCAGTCGATCATCCGCATCGAGCGCGTCGAGGACAGTTTTCTGGAAACCGAGTTGGGGCTGGTGCGGCTGTCGCCTTTGAGTCCCGGGCGTTCGCGCACTTTATAACCCGGTTTCGCCCGGCTTTAAGGTCGTCTTTACCTTAACAAGTTTACTTTGCCGTCATTGAGTAAATGAGTTGACGGGCCTTTTCCCATGACCATGAGCGTACCTGGTTACAATCTGCGCAGCGCCGGCTCCGCCCTTGCGATGAGCGTCGCGGCCCTGGTGTTGGCAGGGTGTTCCTCCATGGGGTCTTTCGGTGGCGATCCTACTGTTACGGGAGCGACTTCGCGCATGGGGGGCGCCGTGGTCGGCCAGGCCATGCCGCAATATATCCCGCCTGCCAATATCGGCGGGGGCGTGGCCATGATGTCTCCGGGCGGTCCGGCCCTGATCGATCGCACCACCGCAGCGCCCATGGGTGGGCAGTCGGCCGTCGTCTCACAAGATCTTCCAGCCTTGCAGCCATCAGTAACGAGTACCCAAGCCATGCCTGCACAAACCGCCGCCGTGACCGCGCCTTCGCCGGTCCTCAATCAGCCTGCGCCGGGGGCTGCTCCCCAGCTTGCCGTCGTTGAAGGCAATACCTACAGGCACACCATTGCCTCGGGCGAGTCGCTCTATACGATCGCCCGGCGCTATGATGTCAGCGCCACCGATATCATCGCCGCCAACAACATCACCGCCCCGGACCGCATCCGGGTGGGGCAGGCGCTCGTCATTCCGGGCCGCCCCGATCTTCTTGCCCAGCGCAGCCAGACCCAGCAGGTCGCAGCGCTGCCCGATGCAGGCACTTTGACCACGCCTTCGGGCACACCGGTCACCCAGCCCGCCCCGGTGGCGCAAACCCCGGCTCCTGCGCCAGAGGCGCCGACCCAGGTCGCCAATGCCCAGCCGCAGCAGCCCACTCCGGCTGCCACCGCATCGGTGACCAGCGACAAGTTCCGCTGGCCGCTCTCCGGACGGGTCATCACCGATTTTGCCGCATCCCGTGGCACCGGCATCAACATCGAAGCGCCGGAAGGCACGTCGGTCCGCGCCGCTGAAAATGGCGAGGTGATCTATGTCGGCAATGCCGTGGAAGGATATGGCAACCTGGTGCTGGTCAAGCACGACAACGGTTTTGTCTCCGCCTATGCCCACCTCAACACCATCGGTGTGGTCAAGGGCGACAAGGTCTCGCGCGGCGATGCCATCGGCACCGTGGGCATGACCGGTTCCGTCACCCGTCCGCAACTGCATTTCGAACTGCGCAAGGGTGCGACCCCGGTCGATCCGATGCCGATGCTGGCCGGTTAGGACCCAGATACTGGAAGCGCAGCCAAGTTTGAGGCCGGTTCGAAAGAGCCGGCCCTTTTTTGCTTGGGACGGCTGCGCATCCCTCATCCGATCGCTTCGCGGCCACCTTCTCCCTCAAGGGGAGAAGGGCGGGGATGAGGGATGCTCTGAGTGTCAACGGGCACCGCGGAGCATACTGGTTCCCGGGTCTTCGCCCGGGATGACCAAAAACGACAGGCTGTCGCCCGCTGCCGTCCCCTATCCCCAACGCTGTCATCCCGGACTTGATCCGGGATCCAGTAACCGGCAGCGGACCTGTATTCCACAAGCGATGAGCGCTTTCACCCCCCGGCCAACTACCCGATCGCCTTGCCCTTTTCCCCCGCAAGGTGGCGGACAAATTGAATGGCGACCCGACCCGAGCGCGACCCGCGCGTTGCCGACCATTCGATCGCTTTGGCCCGCAATTCGTCGTCATCGACCTCGATGCCGTAATGGGTCACGTAATTGCGCACCATGGCCAGGTAGGTGTCCTGATCGCAATTGTGAAAGCCCAGCCACAGGCCGAACCGGTCCGACAGCGACACCTTTTCCTCGATCGCTTCGCCCGGATTGATCGCGGTCGCCCGTTCGTTGTCGATCATGTCGCGCGGCATCAGGTGGCGACGGTTCGAGGTGGCGTAAAACAGCGTATTGGCCGGACGGCCTTCGAGCCCGCCATCGAGCACGGATTTCAGCGCCTTGTAGCTGGCGTCATCACCATCGAAACTCAGATCGTCGCAATAGATGATGAAGCGTTCCGGGCGCTCCACCACAAATCGCAGCAGGCCGGGCAGGGTGGCGATGTCTTCGCGCGCGATTTCAATGAGGATCAGCCGTCCGATATCAGGATCGGCAAGTCCGCCGATATGGGCGTGGATGGCTTTCACCATCGAGCTTTTGCCCATGCCGCGCGCGCCCCACAACAGGGCGTTGTTGGCCCCGTGCCCCCGGGCGAACGCCAGCGTATTGTCGAGCAGGATGTCCCGCAGATGGGAAACCCCTTCGAGCAATTCGAGCGGAACCCGGTTGACGTTGCGCACGGGAACGAGGACATGATCACTGCCGTCCCAGAGATAGGCGTCGATTCCATCTTCGATTCTGGCCGTGGCCCGGGTCGTCCCGGCCAGTGTATCGAGGGCATGCGCGATCCGTTCGAGCGCCGCGCCGATACGGGAGTTCTGATCGATGTTTTCCACTGGAGAATGGTCCCTGAAACTGCCCGATAAGCTTTGCGTTTCATCGGGCCCGCTAGTATAGTCCGCGCGATTTTTCGGCAGGAAAATGATCTGCCCAAAACCGCGAAAGCCCTATATGGGACATCGTTTCCTGCTTTGACAAGCAGCCGCTATGGAGTGTCTTGATGTTTATTACCCCCGCTTATGCCCAAGGAGCGGCTGCGCCGTCCGGAATGGATTTCGTTTCCAGCTTTATTCCCATCATCCTGCTGATCGCCATTTTCTGGTTCCTGATTTTCCGTCCGCAGCAGAAGCGGATGAAGGCGCAACAGGCCATGCTCGCTGCCGTCAAGCGCGGTGATACCATCGTCACCAATGGCGGTGTCGTCGGCAAGGTGACCAAGGCCGTCGAAGGCGAAGATCTCGAAGTCGAGATCGCGCAAGGGGTCAAGATCAAGGTCGTGCGGGCGATGATCGCCGATGTGAGGACCAAGTCCGAGCCCGTCAACGACAACAAATAGACGCGCCAAACGGTGTTCGCGAGGCACGCTGTCTCGCGATTCTATCTCCGGTATCGCCGGCGCGCCCGCTTGTGGAGCGGCGCCGGCGCTATCGCCTTTGAAGGACTATACAAATGAAGTTTCCGTCGTTGCGGCCCGTGCTCATCGTCCTCGTCGCGCTGGTCAGCATTGTGGCTGCGCTGCCGAGTTTCCTCAGTGAGGATGCGCGCGCCCGCTTGCCGGACTTCATGCCAAAGGAAGGTGTCGTTCTCGGGCTCGACCTTCAGGGTGGCTCGCATCTGCTGTTGCAGGTCAATCGCGACGATATCGTCCAGGGCCGGCTTGGCGATATCAGGCGCGAAGCCCGCGGACTGCTCATCGATGCCGAAATCGGCAGCCTGATCACCACCAGCGGCACGTCGCTCGATGTGGAGCTGACCGATCCGAGCCAGCTCGATCGGGCGCGCACGGTTCTCGCCCCGCTGTCGCGGATGATCGAGGGCTCGCTGCTTCAGGCGGGAACGACCCCCGAAACGCAAATCACCACCACCGGTGGCCGCATTCGCATCACCTTGACCGAGGAAGCGATTTCGAGCCGCATGTCCTCGCTGGTCAGCCAGTCGCTGGAAGTCATCCGCAATCGTATCGACGAAGTGGGCACCACCGAGCCGATCATCCAGCGCCAGGGCGATGACCGTATTCTGGTACAGGTTCCCGGCTTTGGGGATTCCGAGCGCCTCAAGGAGCTGATCAGCCAGACGGCGCGCCTGACCTTCCATCTGGTTTATCCCTCCATGTCGGCGGCGCAGGCCCAGGCACAGGGTTTGCCTGCCGGCACCATGATCGTTCCGAGCGCCGACGGGTTCGACGAATTGTTGTACGAAGACGTGGCGCTGGGCGGCGAACAGCTCGTCGATGCGCAGCCGTCTTTCGACCAGAATGGCCGCTCGGTCGTTACCTTCCGGTTCAACACCCAGGGTGCGCTGACCTTTGGCGAGATCACCTCCCAGAACGTCGGCAGGCGCTTTGCCATCGTGCTCGACGATCAGGTGATCACCGCTCCCACAATCCAGCAGCCGATCACCGGCGGGACGGGGCAGATTTCGGGCACCTTCACCTCCGAAACGGCCAGCGACCTGGCGGTGCTGCTGCGGGCCGGTGCGCTGCCGGCGACCCTCGACGTCATCGAGGAGCGTACCGTCGATGCGAGCCTTGGCGCCGACTCCATTCAGGCCGGCCTCACCGCCGGTATCGTTGCCGCCGGGCTGGTGCTGGTGTTCATGGTCATGGCCTATGGGCTGTGGGGCGTGTTCGCCAATATCTCGCTGATCCTCAACATCGTCATGATCTTTGCAGCGCTCTCGCTGCTCGGCGCGACGCTGACGCTGCCCGGTATTGCCGGCATCGTGCTCACCATCGGCATGGCGGTCGACGCCAACGTGCTCATCTATGAGCGCATGCGCGAGGAACAGCGGGCAGGGCGCTCGCCCATTCAGGCGATCAATGCGGGCTTTTCGCGCGCGTGGTCGACGATCATCGACTCCCACCTCACCCAGCTCATTACCGCCATCGTCCTTTACTTCCTCGGCTCCGGCCCGGTGCAGGGCTTTGCCATCACGCTGGGTCTGGGCATCCTGACTTCGCTGTTCACCTCCTACACGGTAACCCGTTTCTTCGTGGATATCTGGTTCAAGATCGTCCGCCCGAAAGTGCTGAAAATCCAGCACTTCCGGTTCATCCCGGACGGAACCAAAATTCCGTTCATGAAGATCTCGCGCTATGTGATCGCGTTCTCCATCGTCGCGACCATCGCCTCGCTCGGCACTGCCTATTTCAAGGGATTCAATCTGGGCATCGACTTTGTCGGTGGCACCGCGATCGAAATCCAGCATCAGGGCGGCCCCGCCGATGTGGGCGAAGTCCGTGCGCTGCTCAACAACCTCGATCTGGGGGAAATCCAGGTTCAGGGCTTTGGTACGCCGGAAGACGTTCTGGTCCGCGTGCAGGCGCAAGAGGGCGGCGAGGATGCCGACCAGCGCGCCGTGCAGCAGATCACCGAGGCGTTGGCCACAGAGAATTACGAAATCCGCCGCGCCGAAGCGGTGAGCGGCACGGTTTCTGGCGAGTTGGCCTTAGCGGGCACCATCGCGGTGATCGTCGCGCTGGGGGCCATCCTCATCTATATCTGGGTGCGGTTCGAGTGGCAGTTCGCCCTGGCCGCCGTCACCACCACCAGCCATGACGTGATCATGACCATCGGGTTGTTCTCGATCACCGGGCTGGAGTTCAACCTGACCTCCATCGCGGCGGTTCTGACCCTGGTGGGGATATCGCTCAACGAAACCGTCGTCATTGCCGACCGTATCCGGGAAAACCTGGGCAAGCACCGACGAATGCCGCTGCCCGAGCTGATCGACCTGTCGATCAACCAGACCATCGTACGGACCTCGCTGACCCAGTTCACATTGCTGCTCGCGCTGTTCCCGCTGGTGTTCTTCGGGGGCGAGGTGATCCGCAGCTTCACCATCGCCATGACGTTCGGCAGCTTTGTCGGGATGTATTCCTCGATCATCGTCAGCGGCCCCGTCCTGATCAATTTCGGGCTCAAGCCGCGCGCCGAACCCGGGAACCCCAATGACAAGGTCAACAGCAGCGGCGCCAGCGTCTGAGGGGTAACCTGATGACCTTCGAAGCAGGGCAGGGGCATTACCCCTATCAAGCCGGGATCGATGCCTATGGCGATGGCGGCTTCCGCTTTGCCGACATGTCGCATCGCGGTTCGATGATCTGCCTGCCTTCGGGGATGTATGCGTGGGATGTCGCTGTGCCCGGCGACATCTCGCTGGCCTCGCTGTCCCGCGCGATGGACCACGCCGACCAGATCGACGTGCTGCTGATCGGCACCGGCCCCGACATCGCCCCGCTGCCCCGCGTCATCCGCGAGGCCTTCCGGGAACGACAGGTGATCGTCGAGGCCGTCGCCACCGGCAGTGCCGTGCGTACCTATAATGTGCTGATGGCTGAAAACCGGGCAGTTGGCGCGGCGCTGATCAGCGTGGAGAAGGCCCGCTAGATGGGTGAAGACTCGGCGCTTGTCGTCACACTGCTGCGCGACTTGGATGGCGATCGCTATGCCGCCAGCCTTGTCCTGCCTGCTGGCCAGCGCGCTGCCATCCAGTCCATCTTTGCCTTTTCCGCCGAAGTCGCTGCCATCCGCGAGCGGGTGAGCGAGCCCGCGCCCGGTGAAATCCGGTTGCAATGGTGGGTCGACGCCATCGAGGGTAAGGGACACGGTGCGGTCGCCAGCAATCCAGTCGCCGGGGCGCTGCTCGAAACGCTGCAACAATACGCGCTTCCCGCCGGCCCGCTGATCCGCCTGCTCGCCGCGCGCCGGTTCGATCTTTATCACGACGCCATGCCCGATATCGGCCAGTTTGAAGGCTATGCGGGCGAGACGGTTTCGGTGCTGTACCAATATGCCGCCATGATCCTTGCCGGTGGTCCGGCTGAAGCGGCGGCCGATGCTGCAGGCCATCTGGGCGTGGCACAGGCGCTGGCGGGCCATCTGCGCGCCTTCGGCTACAACGCCGCGCGCGGGCAGCTTTTCCTGCCGCTGTCGATCTTCACCGCGCATGGCGTCCGCGAAGCCGATATCCATGCGGGCATCGCCAGTGCCGGATTGACCGCAGCGCTCGGGCAGATCACTGAGCTGGCCCGTGACCATGCCGCCAAGGCGCGCACAGCCATAGATAAGCTCGATTCCGATCTCAAACCCGCCTTTGCCAGTCTTGCACTGGTCGATGCCGATCTGCGCATGATCCACAGCGTGGCCGACGCGCCGTTTGCCGCCCCTCGGATGCCAGCGCCCTTTGGCAGGCTGTGGGCGGTCATCTGGTGGATGCTGCGGCACGCACGATAGCGCGATTAGGGGGAAGCCCATGGCCCGGTTTAGCGATCAGCTCAGACAGTTTGCTCCCGACATGGTCGAGACGGTGCGCCGCTTTCCCGTGCCCGCGCTGTTCATCCTCGCCGCCACGATACTCGGCCTGGCGCTGATCAATGAGGTCATTGTCGCCGATCCCGACGATTTCTGGGCCCGCCTCATGGCCGGGCTGTTCATCGGCGCCGCCGCTTCCACCGGCACCACCCTGTTTCTTGAACGGCGCACACTATCTGCCCCAATGCGCGCCATCGCCATCTGGGCAACGGCCATCGTGTCGTTTGCCCTGTTGCAGATTGATAACACCGCGCTGATCTTTCCTTATCCTCTGCCGGTTGTGGCCCTGTTATGGCTGGCGCTGTCCCCCTCGCTTCGGCGCCGCCCGGAGGGAGAGGGGCTGTTCTGGTGGACCAATGCGCTCGCCATTCCCACGGCGATCATTGCTCTGGCCATCGGAGCGATCATCACGCTGGGCCTGTTCGCCATCGACTGGTCGCTGTCACGCCTGTTCGGCGCGAATATCTACTGGATTTTCGAGCAATGGCTGATCCCGGCGGTCTGGCTGCTGCTCATTCCGCTCTACTGGCTCTCGACCGTGCCGCCCATCGACGGGTTTCGCCCCGCAGCGCTCAACCGGGCTCAGGACATTCCGTCGTGGCCGATCGCTGCCATCGGCCATTTCGTCCTGATCCCGTTCACGCTGGTCTATGCCGCCATCCTGCATGCCTATGCCATCCAGATCGCGCTGGCTGGTGCGCTGCCCGACGGCATTATCGGAGTGATGGTCATCGGATATCAGCTTGCGGGTCTCATGACCTGGCTGCTGGTCTATCCCGCCTTCATGCGCGACAAGGCGCTGGTGCGGCTGTTCCGCCGCATCTGGTTCTGGGTCAGCATTATCCCGCTTGCGCTCTTGGCCCTGGCGATCTGGGAGCGGTTCGCCGCCTATGGTCTGACCCCGCGCCGGGTGCTCTTGATCGCCTTTGCCTTATGGGCCGGTACCCTGTGCCTTATCTTCCTATGGAAGCGCGGCCGCGCCGATATCCGCCTGATCCCCGGCCTCGCCGCCATACTGCTGGCTCTATTGTCGCTCGGTCCGATCTCGCCCGAAGGGCTTTCGCGCTGGCAGCAGACCAATCGCCTTGCGACTCTGCTGACCGGGGCCGCCACCGACACCGGCTTTGTCTGGCAGCCGCAGAACGAACGCGCCGCCCGCGCGGCGTTCGATTATCTGGTCTCCGACGCCCGCAGCAGCGCTCCCGTGGCCGATCTGGTCGATCGTCTGGGGCTCGACGTCGATGCCGATCGCGCTAATTCAAATGCGCTGCGCGCGGCCCTCGGCCTGTCCGGCCCGCGCCTGCTCGAACGCGATACCATCACCTACACCCAGCTTTCCAGCACCACCCCTGCCGAAGCCATCGACCTGCGGTCGACGCCCTATTATCTGGGCTGGGGCAATATTTTCGAGCGCCAGATCAATCCGCCCTTGTCGGGGTTTGCTGTGTTCCTCGACGGCTCTGTCCTCACGATCACTGCCCCATCGGGTGAGGTCGCGACTGCCGATCTTCTGGACTGGATGGAACGCCAGGACGATTCCGAAATCCTCGACGCGAAGTTGTCCGTCGCGCTGGGTGAGGGCGCGCTCACCGTCCTGATCCAGGAGTTCTCCGCCATGACCCGCTCCGACGGCGACCTCCCCACCACCCGCGTCCAGCGGTTGCAAATCGTCCTGTTTTCATCCCACCCCGCCTCGTCGGCGGTTGAGCCTGAGGCAGGGGAAACGCCCCTGCCTTAGCGCGCAACCTCTTTCACCCACGCACTTCGCCCATACCTCAGCGCTGTCATCCCGGACCTGATCCGGGATCCAGTACCCGGCAGCGCTGCGACTCTTTCCTCAGCCTTCACCAAACGAGCCCCCTTCTCCCCTGGTGGGAGAAGGGCCGGGGATGAGGGGGGCGCTGAGGTCCAGCGCGCGCACTGCTGAAAGAAGACGCTCAGCGCGCCCTCATCCGACCGCTTCGCGGCCACCTTCTCCCACGAGGGGAGAAGGGAAGAAAGAGAGCGGCGCGCCATCACCCACGCACTTCGCCCACAGCCCCCAGCGCTGTCATCCCGGACTTGATCCGGGATCCAGTACCCGGCAGGGCTGCGGCTCTTTCTCCAGCCTTTACCCGACGAGCTCCCTTCTCCCCTCGTGGGACTTCGAGGCGATGGCGCAGCCACAAATCGCTCCAGTGGAGCGATTTGAGACGAAGAAGGGACGGGGATGAGGGGGCGCTGAGTTTCTACCCCCACCTCAGAGCATACTGGTTCCCGGGTCTTCGCCCGGGATGACGTTGGTGGGTGTAGGCTGGTCGCGAACAAACATCCGCACGCCCGCTTCGCAGCCACCAAGGAAAGCAGAATGCAGCACAGCCATCACCCACGCACTTCGCCCACACCCGCAGCGCTGTCATCCCGGACCTGATCCGGGATCCAGTAACCGGCAGCGCCGCGACTCTTTCCCCAGCCTTTACCCGACGAGCCCCTTCTCCCCTCGTGGGACTTCGAGGCGATGGCGCAGCCACAAATCGCTCCAGTGGAGCGATTTGTGACGAAGAAGGGTCGGGGATGAGGGGGCGCTGAGTTTACACCCCCGCCTCAGAGCATACTGGATCCCGGGTCTTCGCCCGGGATGACGCTGGTGGATGTGGGCTGGTCGCGAACAAACATCCGCACGCCCGCTTCGCAGCCACCAAGGAAAGCAGAATGCAGCACAGCCATCATCCACGCACTTCGCCCATCCCCCCAGCGCTGTCATCCCGGACTTGATCCGGGATCCAGTAACCGGCAGCGCTTCTTGGGCTCGCTGTGCTGCCAACGCAAGCACCCCTCACACCCAGGCGGCAAGGTCCTCCAGCGCCCGCGTGGTGATTGCCTTTTTCTTGGCTTTTGCCTTGTCCGGCCCGCGCCAGCGACCGACCAGCCCTTCGGGCTTTCTGATTTCTACCGGCGGGAACAGGCCGAAATTGACGTTCATGGGCTGGAAGCTTCGGGCGCCGGAATAGGATTCGGCTTCCATATGGCCCCCGGTGATATGGGCGATGAGCGCGCCAAACGCCGTCGTTTCCGGCGGCAGGGTCAGCGTTTCGCCCTTCGCTTCAGCAGCCGAAAGCCGCCCGCACACCAGCCCCATGGCCGCGCTTTCCACATAACCCTCGACGCCGGTGATCTGTCCGGCAAACCGCAGGCGCGGGTCGGCCTTGAGGCGCAGGTCAGGGCGCAGAACTTTGGGGGAGTCGAGGAACGTGTTGCGATGCAGGCCGCCAAGCCGCGCGAATTGCGCATTCTCAAGGCCCGGGATCAGGCGGAAAATTTCGGCCTGGCTGCGATAGCGCATCTTGGTCTGGAAGCCGACCATGTTCCACAGCGTGCCCAGCGCATTGTCCTGGCGCAGCTGGACGATCGCGTGGGGTTTAGTCTCAGGATCGCGCGGGTTGGTGAGGCCCACCGGCTTCATCGGGCCGTGGCGCAGGGTTTCGCGCCCGCGTTCCGCCATCACCTCAATGGGCAGGCAGCCGTCGAAATAGGGCACCAGCTCCCAATCCTTGAACTCATGCAGCGGCGCTTCGAGCAGGGCATCGATGAAGCGGTTATACTGCTCCTCGTTCATCGGGCAGTTGAGATAATCGGCCCCGGTGCCCATCGGCCCGGCCTTGTCGTAGCGCGACTGGGCCCAGACGATGTCGTGATCGATACTGTCATGGTGGATGATCGGCGCGATGGCGTCGAAAAACGCCAGGGCATCGGCGCCGGTCAGCTCGGCAATGGCATCGGCCAGAGCGGGCGAGGTGAGAGGGCCGGTCGCGATGATCACATTGTCCCACTCGGCGGGCGGCAAGCCCGCCACTTCCTCGCGCTCGATGGTGATGCGCGGGTGCTGTTCGAGAGCCTCTGTAACCGAGTCGGAAAACGCCACGCGATCAACGGCCAGCGCCCCGCCCGCGGGCAGGGCGTGCTTGTCGGCACAGGCCATGATCAGCGAATTGGCGCGCCGCATTTCTTCGTGCAGCAGGCCGACAGCGTTGTGTTCGTGATCGTCAGAGCGGAAACTGTTGGAGCAGACCAGTTCGGCCAGCCCTTCGGTATGGTGGGCGTCGGTGCGCGTCGTGGGGCGCATTTCGTGCAGGATGACATCAACGTCGGCATGGGCTGCCTGCCAGGCCGCTTCCGAACCCGCCAACCCGCCACCAATTACATGTACAACAGCCATTCCACCATCCAATTCGATGAGATCAGGGCTTGGCTATAGCCGATAAACGCCGCGCTATCCAACCGCAGCGTACCGCGCAAATGGTCGCGAACCATGGCGCTACGGGGAACGTAACCCCGAGAATCAAAAAGGCATCCGGTTCAGGGATGCCTTTTTCGCGTTTCGACTTTGGAGGTCGTAAAAAACTCAGAGCTGGCTGGCATGATCGCGGGCGATACGTTCAATGTCGCCGCGGGTAATGCCGAGGTCATTCAGTTCACGATTGCCAAGAGCGCTGAGCTCACGCACCGTCTGCTGATAGGCCGACCACTTCCGGAATGTCTTGCGAATACCCATTTGTCTTCTCCTTTGGTTTGATGATCTTCATATACCAATTCATACTCGACTTAAGTAGTAGGGATTAGGCATTCCGGCCATGCACACCATGCATGGCTTGCCGATCGATCCCTGCATATCGGGTCGGATGAGGCGCTGAAGATTCGCGCAAAGGCGCGCTGGCCGGGCCGATAATGGCGGGCCAGCGCGGACGCAGGTTTATTGGGCGGCGCTCATGCGCAGGGGGCGACGCTCCATCACCTCCTTGAGGAACCGTCCGGTGTAGGAGCGCGGGTTTTCCGCGACCTCTTCGGGCGTCCCGATCGCCACGATCTCTCCGCCGCCATCGCCGCCTTCCGGCCCCAGATCGATGATCCAGTCGGCGGTCTTGATGACTTCGAGATTGTGCTCGATGACGATCACCGTATTGCCCGTATCCACCAGTTCCTGCAGCACTTCGAGCAGCTTTGCCACGTCGTGGAAATGCAGGCCGGTGGTGGGCTCGTCGAGCACGTAGAGCGTGCGCCCGGTGGCGCGCTTGGACAGTTCCTTGGCCAGCTTCACCCGCTGGGCTTCGCCGCCCGACAGCGTGGTCGCCTGCTGGCCGATCTTCACATAGCCCAATCCCACCCGTTGCAGGGTCACCAGCTTGTCGCGGATGGCGGGGACCGCCGAAAAGAACTCGACGCCTTCATCTACAGTGAGATTGAGCACATCGGAAATCGATTTGCCCTTGAACTGCACTTCAAGCGTTTCGCGATTGTATCGCTGCCCCTTGCACACATCGCAGGTGACATAGACGTCCGGCAGGAAGTGCATTTCGATCTTGATCACGCCATCGCCCTGACAGGCCTCGCAGCGGCCGCCCTTGACGTTGAACGAGAACCGTCCCGGTGCATAGCCGCGTGCCTTGGCCTCGGGCATGTTGGCAAACCACTCGCGGATATGGGTGAAAGCCCCTGTATATGTTGCGGGATTTGAACGTGGCGTCCGCCCGATCGGGCTCTGGTCGATGTCGATGACCTTGTCGAGAAATTCCAGCCCGGTGAGGCTTTCATGCGGTGCCGGATGCACCCGAGCGCCGTTCAGCCGCCGGGCGATGGCCTGATACAGGGTCTCGATGGTCAGCGTGGATTTGCCGCCCCCCGACACT
>NZ_DATMGM010000007.1:0-53890 GCF_035555455.1 Pelagibacterium sp.
CACGGACCCGTCACCACGCTCCACCTCGACCATCCGCTGGCGATCGCCATCGAGCACCGGTCGGACCGAAATGCGGCCACTTATGGCGTGGGTGATGCTGGCATAGGAGGTGCCCGGTGCGGTGCAGGCCGGATCGAGGCGCAGCAACTGGGCGAAGGCGGGATTGGCGGAGACCAGCGCCCCGTCCTCATGCCAATGGGCGATGCCGTAGGGCACGGCATCGATGGCCGGGGCCAGCAGTTCGCCGGAGGTTCGGGCAGGACGCTGCTGACGGGGGCGCAGGGAAAGGAACAGGCCGGCCAGCAACAGGGCCAGCATCCAGCCATGACGCAGAGCCACATCGTCGAGCAGCGACAATCCGGGCAAAGCGATCCTGACCTCTCCATAGCCGTCCAGCGGCGCGCTGCCTTCGATATAGGAGTGGAGGGGAGCGGTTGCGGCGGGCAGGTGGGAGAACATCACCGCACCATCGCGATCATGGACCGCAAGGCCAATGGAGTCATCGAGCGCCAGCCCTACGGCCAGCGCCCCAGGGGATAGGTCCTCAAGCGGATCGATCGCGATGCGGGTGGCGGCGAGATTGGCGATGAGGCGGGCACGGTCTTCGATATCGGCCTTGGTGCGAGCGATGTCCCACGCGATGAAACACAGTGCGGCAACGACGGCGGCAACAAGGATGATAAGCGCTGGAAGAGCAGGATCGGTGAGGGTCAGACGATGCCGGGAAAACCCGGCCGCTGCTTTCCCGAATCCCTTGCCGCTGACGCCGGATGTCTCCGCCGAATTCATGCCCGAACCAGCAGCCGGTTCGCGGCTGCCCCCACCAATTTCGTGATGACCGGACTTTGAATCGGTTGAACGACTCTTGTCCATAGGCATTTTTTGCCTTTTGGGCGTTGCGCGGAATTTGTGGAGTCCCCAGAGTCACTTAGCACATGAAAAAATTATTTCCGGTTTGTTAACACTTTCCGCCTTGCCAGATGTATCAGGCAAGCTAACAACGGGATCGCTGTGGCGTTCGGGTGACAGGCCAGCCGGAGCTGATATGATAGCGTGACGCACTGCCTGTGCAGCGACCCTGTCGGAAGGACGGGACGGCCAACGTCCTTGCTTTCGCAAGCGCCTCGCTCCCGGCATCGGCTTGACGGTTCCCGACGGGGAATTTATCAGGCCCGGTCTTGCTGAAATAGTCATCCCAGCCGCTGCACACTTGTGGGAAGGTGTGCGCGGCTTGTGTCGTTTCTCTTCCCTCCGGATATCTGCGATGTTTCGCTGGTTCGAAAGCCTGCTCAACCCCTATCCGCCGCGCCAGCCCGAGCAGCCACCCAAATCGCTGCTGGCTTTCTGCCTGCATTACATGGAAGGGGTGAAGCTGCCGCTGGCCATCATGGCGGTGCTGTCGACACTGGTGGCGCTGGCTGAAATCGCGCTGTTCGGCTTTCTGGGCAACGTCATCGACTGGCTGTCGCAGGCCAACAAGGAAACCTTCCTCGCCGATGAGGGCGTGACCTTGTTCTGGATGGGGCTGTTCGTGCTCGTCGTCGTGCCGTCGCTGGTGCTGGTATCCAATCTGGTGATTCACCAGACGCTGCTGGGCAATTTCCCCCAGCGTATCCGCTGGATGGCGCATCGGTATCTGATCCGCCAGTCCATGAGTTATTTTCAGGACGAATTTGCCGGGCGGATCGCCACCAAGCTGATGCAGACGGCGCTTGCCGTGCGCGAGACGGTGATGAAGCTGCTCGACGTGCTCAACTACGTCATCGTCTATTTCATCGGGGCGGTGGTACTGGCGGCGATGAACAATGTGTGGCTGGCCCTGCCATTCATCGTGTGGGTGGTCGCCTATATCGTCCTGCTGCGCATCTACGTGCCCAAGCTGGGCAAGATTTCCGAACTTCAGGCCGACGCGCGCTCGATGATGACGGGGCGGATCGTCGACAGCTACACCAACATCGCCACGGTCAAGCTGTTCTCCCACTCCAGCCGCGAGGAAGACTATTCGCGCGAGGCGATGGATGAGTTCCTCGATACCGTGCACGGCCAGATGCGCTATATCACCGTCCTCAATCAGGGCATCACCATCCTCAACGGGCTGCTGCTGTTTTCGGTCGGATTCGTGGGGATCTGGCTGTGGCTGGGCGATACCGTCAGCGCTGGTGCGGTGGCGGCGGCGGCCGCGATCGTGCTGCGGTTCCAGGGCATGAGCCAGTGGATCATGTGGGAGATGTCGGCGCTGTTCGAAAATATTGGCACGGTGCGCGACGGCATCAACTCGCTGTCGCTGCCCGCCATGGTGGCCGATGAGCCCGACGCGCCTCGTCTGGGTCGGGTCAAGGGCGACATCGTTTTCGACGAAGTTGCTTTCAACTACGGCATGAAGGGCGATGACAGCACCACGCGGATCATCGAGGGGCTGAACCTGCATGTCCGTCCCGGTGAGAAGATCGGTCTTGTGGGGCGGTCGGGTGCTGGCAAATCCACCATCGTCAACCTGCTGCTCCGGTTTTACGACCGCCAGAGCGGCCATATTCTCGTCGATGGAACCGACGTGGCGACGGTGGCGCAGGACTCGCTGCGCGCCAATATCGGCGTGGTGACCCAGGATACCTCGCTGTTGCACCGCTCGGTGCGCGAGAACATCAAATATGGTCGCCCGGATGCGACCGATGCCCAGATGATTGCCGCAGCCGAACAGGCTGAGGCTCATGAGTTCATTCTCACGCTGGTCGATGCGCAGGGCCGCACCGGTTACGACGCCCATGTGGGCGAACGGGGCGTAAAGCTCTCCGGCGGCCAGCGCCAGCGCATCGCTATTGCCCGCGTGCTGCTCAAGGACGCGCCCATCCTTGTGCTCGATGAGGCCACGTCAGCGCTCGACAGCGAAGTCGAGGCGGCGATCCAGAGCCAGCTCGACAAGCTTATGGACGGCAAGACAGTGATCGCCATCGCCCACCGGCTGTCGACCATCGCCGCCATGGACCGGCTGGTGGTGCTCGAAGAGGGCAGGGTGATCGAAGAAGGCACCCACACCGAACTGGTGGAGCTGGGTGGCACCTATGCAAGGCTGTGGGCGCGGCAGTCAGGCGGCTTTATCGATGCCGATATCGATGACGTTGCGGCGCAATAGGACGGCTGTCTGCGGGCGGGGCGTATGATGGTGGAACGATACCGGTGACCGGCGATTAACGACACAGGCGGACTTGGCGCTTAAGATATATCTTGACATAATCTGGAGTTATCACCACTTTGTCCGGCATGAAGCAAGAAACCGCCAGCCTGCCCGTCCGCATTTCCCGTCTGTTCGAGACCTGGATCGATCCGTTCCGTCCGCGGGACGACTTGCAGCCGCCGGGCAATATCTGGGCGTTTCTCTGGCATTATGTGAGCCAGGCAAAGGCGCCCTATCTGTTGCTGATGGTGACCGGGGGGCTGGTGGCGCTCTTTGAAGCGCTTTTTTTCTATTACATGGGCCGTCTGGTCGATCTGCTCGACAGCGGCAGTGCCGCCGAGGGCTGGGGCGGGCTGGTCGCTGGGCATGGCGCCGAGTTGTGGATCATGGCCGCCGTGGTCGTTTTGGGGCGGTTCCTCCTGCCGGCGGTCAATGCGCTGGTGGAAGAACAGACCATCGGGCGCGGGTTCACGTCGCTGGTGCGCTGGCAGACCTATTCCTATGTCGCGCGTCAGTCGATGCGCTTTTTTTCCGATGATTTCTCCGGTCGGCTGGTCACCAAGGTCAGTCAGGTCGCCGGATCGCTCAACGATTTCGTGGCCGGTGTGCTGCAGATCGTCTGGTTCCTGCTGATCTATACCGGAACCACGCTGGTGCTATTTGCCCAGCTCGACTGGCGCATGGCGGTTCTGGTGGTCGTGTGGATCGGTATCTTTGCGCTGCTGGCCTGGTATTTTGTGCCCAGGATGCGCCAGCGCGCTGCCGATAACGCGGAGGCCGCCTCGACCCTCAACGGGCGGGTGACCGACAGCTTTTCCAACATCCAGACGCTGCGGCTGTTTTCGAGTTCCGACGAGAATGACCGCTATGTGCGCGGCGGGTTCGAACGGTTCCTGTTTGCGTCGACCCGGCTGGCCCGGATGATAACGGGCGTGCGCGCTGCGCTCGGGTTGCTGTCGGCCATCATGGTCATCGCCTTTGCCGTGCTGGCCATTCATCTGTGGAGCACTGGTGCGATCACCGTTGGTGCGGTGGCCTTTGCGCTCAGCCTGATCCTGCGGCTCAACATGATGCTGGGGCGCCTGATGGGGCAGCTCAACGGGCTGATGCGCCATTTCGGTGTCATCCAGAATGCGATGGAAACCGTGGCACAGCCGCTGGAGTTGACCGACGCCCCCGACGCCAAGCCGCTGGTGGTCACCGACGCCGGCATTCATTTCGAAAATATCCGCTTTCATTACGGGCGCGACAGCGGGGTGATCGAAGGGATCAACCTCAATGTCCGGCCCGGAGAAAAGATCGGGCTGGTCGGCCATTCGGGAGCGGGAAAATCCACGCTGGTCAGCCTGTTGCTGCGCTTTTACGATCTGGAAAGCGGGCGCATCCTGATCGACGGGCAGGATATCTCCAAGGTGACCCAGGAATCGCTGCGCGCCAATATCGGCGTGGTGACCCAGGACACCGCATTGCTGCACCGCTCGGTGAAGGCCAACATCCTGTTCGGCAAGCCCGGCGCGACCGAAGAAGAAATGATCGCCGCCGCTAAGGGGGCCGAGGCGCACGAGTTCATCGCGCAATTGCACGATCATCGGGGCCGTAGCGGCTATGAGGCACAGGTCGGCGAGCGGGGCGTAAAGCTCTCCGGCGGCCAGCGCCAGCGTATCGCCATCGCCCGCGTACTGCTCAAGGATGCACCGATCCTTGTGCTCGATGAAGCGACGTCTGCGCTCGACAGTGAGGTCGAAGCGGCGATCCAGAGCCAGCTCGACAAGCTCATGGACGGCAAGACGGTGATCGCCATCGCCCACCGGCTCTCGACCATTGCCGCTATGGATCGGCTAGTGATCCTCGAACATGGCCGGATTGTCGAGGAGGGCACTCATGAGGCGCTTCTGGCCAAGGGCGGTCCCTACGCACGGCTGTGGGAGCGCCAGTCGGGCGGGTTCCTTGGCCTCGACGAAGAGGCTGCCGAATAGACCCTCTTGCCGGACCCAACCGTTCCGCTTAGCCTTGGGACCAAGTGTTGCGGTACAGTCAGGGCGTTCTCCGGGGTATTCGGTCGGTGGCCTAGCAGTGACCGCTTATGTGTGGAGTTGCTCCGATGAAGCGGTCTCGCGTCAATGAGATCATTTCCGAGGCCGACCAGTTCATCCGGTCCTTCGGTTACGTGCTCCCTCCTTTCGCATACTGGTCCCCGGCGGAAATGAGGGATCGGCGCGCCGATATGGACGCGATCGTCGAGGCCGGGCTGGGCTGGGACGTCACCGATTACGGCCAGGGCGATTTCGATACCTTGGGCTTGTTCCTCTTTACCGTACGCAACGGGCGGGCCGCCGATCTGGCGACCGGGCGTGGCATGCTCTATGCGGAAAAGATCATGATCTCGCGCCGCGATCAGGTCTCGCCAATGCACCGGCACACCATCAAGGCCGAAGACATCATCAATCGCGGTGGCGCGGCTCTGGCGCTCCAGCTCTACAATGACGATGGCACCGGGGCGGGGATCGACACCACCGGCGATGTGACCGTGTTCACCGATGGCATCCGCCGGGTGCTGCCCGCCGGTGGCATTCTTGAGCTTGCGCCCGGCGAGAGCGTGACGCTGCTGCCGGGCAACTGGCATAAATTCTGGGGCGAGGGCGGAGACGTGCTGGTCGGTGAGGTCTCGACCGTCAATGACGATGCGACCGACAACACCTTCCTTGACCCGATCGGGCGCTTTTCGACCATCGAGGAGGATGCCGAGCCGACCCATCTGCTGGTGTCTGACTATCAGGCATGGTTCGATCCGTCCGGACGGGAACTCGAAACAGAGGCCTCGTCATGATGCGAAAATCGCTTGCCGTTCTCGCCTGTGCCGCCGCGCTTGCAATATCGGCCTGTGCGCAAACGACAGAAGCAAAGTCGGATTCAGTGGTTGTTGAAACATTTGTCGAGGGGCTGGAATTCCCCTGGGGACTGGTCTTTCTGCCCGATGGCGGAATGTTGGTGACCGAACGGCCGGGAACCTTGCGCCACGTCACCGCCGACGGCCAGCTCTCCGGCCCCATCGCCGGAGTGCCCCAGATCGATGCGCGCGGGCAGGGGGGACTGCTCGACGTTGCACTCGATCCCGCTTTCGCAAGCAATCGTCTCGTCTATCTCAGCTTTGCCGAACCGGGCGAGGGTGGGACCAATTCCACGGCGGTGGCGCGCGGCGTGCTCAGCGATGACCTGACGCAACTGAGCGAACTCGAAGTGATCTTCTCCCAACGGCCCAAGCTGCCCTCGACGCTGCATTACGGCTCGCGCCTCGTTTTCGACGCTGACGGCTATCTGTTCATCACCACCGGTGAGCGTTCCGAAGCCGAATTCCGCGTGCAGGCGCAGGACCTCGGCTCGCATCTGGGCAAGGTGATCCGCATCCTGCCCGATGGCACCGTGCCGCAGGACAATCCGTTCGTCGGAACCGATGGCGCCTTGCCGGAAATCTGGAGCTATGGGCATCGCAACATGCAGGGGGCGGCTCTCCACCCCCAGACCGGCCAGCTTTATGTGTCCGAGCATGGGCCGCGCGGCGGCGACGAACTCAACAAGATTGTGCCGGGCGGCAATTATGGCTGGCCGCTTCTGACCGAAGGGACGGAATATTCCGGGGCTCCGATCAATCCGCCAGCGGCGCTGCCCGACGATCTGGTTGCCGCCGAACGCACATGGGTGCCGTCTCCTGCACCGTCGGGGCTGATGTTTTATACCGGCGAGATGTTTCCCCAGTGGCAGGGCGATGCCTTTATCGGCGCGCTGGCCGGGACCAATCTCATCCGTGTCGATTTCGACGGCGAACAGGTTGTCGGCGATGAGTTCCTGTTCGACCGTTTCCCGCACCGGGTGCGCGACGTGATCGAGGGACCGGACGGGGCGATCTATCTTCTTATCGACGCGCAGGACGGACAAATTCTGCGGTTGAGCGCCCCGTGACGATGCGCTAAGCAGGCCGCGCATCGGGGGAGCCGGTGCCCGGGACCAGGTGCCCGGAGCGGAATCGAACTCGCACAGGGTGAGAGGCATCCTTGCTGGTCCCGCGCATATGGGGACGTTTCATGTTCGCCAGAATTTTCATCATGGCCGCGCTGGTTGGCGCTGGCCTTTCTGCACCTGTCCATGCGCAGGATGTCACCCTGCGGCTGCACCAGTTCCTGCCCATGACCGACAGCGTACCACGTGAGGGGCTGATCCCCTGGGCGGAAGCCATCGAGGCGCAATCGGGCGGGCGCATCAAGGTCGAGTTCTACCCGTCGATGCTGCTTGGCGGTGCACCGGCCAATCTGTTCGATCAGGCCCGCGATGGCGTTGTCGATCTGGTGTGGACGGTGCTGGGTTATACGCCGGGCCGTTTTCCCAAATCCGAAGTGTTCGAGATGCCATTTCTGGTCACCGACGGCGAAAGTACCTCGCGCGCCTTCCAGCGCTTTGTCGAAGAAAACGCTATGGACGAGTTCGCAGGGGTCAAGCTGATCGCCGTCCATACCCATGGACCGGGGCTGTTCCATTCCCGTCGCCCGATCGAAACGCTGGAGGATCTGCGGGGGATGAAAATCCGGGGCGGGTCGCGGGTGATTTCGGCGATGCTTGCCGATCTGGGGGCAGAGCCCATCGGCATGCCGGTGCCGCAGGTGCCCGAAAGCCTGACACGTGGCACCATCGATGCCACCACTATCCCCTGGCAGGTGACACTGGCGCTGCGCACCAGCGAGATCGTCTCCAACCACACCCAGTTTTCCGGCGATCACGGGCTCTATACCCAGACCTTCGCCTTTGTCATGAACCAGGCGGCCTATGACCGGCTGCCCGCAGACCTCAAGCATGTGATCGATGCCAACGCGGGGATCGAATGGGCCGGACGCTTTGGCGCGGCCAATGATGCCGATGATCTGGTGGCGCGCGATGCGGCGATGGCACAAGGCAACGCCATCGTCACTCTCGACGCCGATGAAACCGCGCGCTGGCGCGCCGCCGCGCAGGTGACCATCGACCACTGGTTCGCCGAAGCGCGGGCAATGGGCGTCGATGGCGAGGCGCTGTATGCCCGCGCGACCCAATTGGTGGCCGAAGAAAGCCAAGAACCGGGAGCCTGATCGCGCGCAACGCGTTAGTGTGGGCTAATTTCATTCCAAAGGGCGAGGGTCCAGTCTCCGTGTCCAAGCTTTCCGACAAGCCGATCCTTGAGGTGCGTATCGCCGAAATCCGCGATATCCCCGAAATCATCAAGCTGACCCAGCGGGTCTATCCGGAGGAAGGGCCCTACCTGCCCGGAACCATCAGGGGGCAGATCAACGCCTTTCCCGAAGGGCAGTTCGTCTGCGTCTATGACGGCCAGATCGTGGGCTATGCGGCAACGCTGCAATTGTCGGAAAAGCAGATTTTTCGCCAGCACACCTGGGAGAACATCACCGGGGCGGGCTATGGCAGCCTGCATAACGCCAAGGGCGAATGGCTCTATGGCGTCGAGGTGTGCGTCGATCCCGGACGCCAGCGCAACAGGATCGGGCGGCGGCTTTACGAAGCGCGTCAGCGGCTGTGCGAAGAGCTTTGGCTCAAGGGCATAGCCTTTGGCGGACGGCTGCCGGGCTATCGGCGCAACAAGAAGGACTACCCTCGCGCCAGCCAGTATTTTCAGGCGGTGCGCGATCGCGAGGTGCGCGACCCCGTCGCCAGCTTCCAGATGAAGATGGGCTTTGAGCCCGAAATGCTGCTGCGCAACTACCACCCGGACGACAAGGCCTCGGGGGGACATGCGGCGCTGATGGTGTGGCGCAATCCGCGCTATGACGAGGAGGACGAAGCCCGCCCGGCCCACCAGCGCAGCCGGGAGACGGTGCGGATCACGACGGTTCAGCTCGAAGCACGCCGGTTCGAAGATGCCGACGCCTTCTTCGCCCATATGCAATATTTCGTGGAGGTCGCCGCCGATTACGCTTCGGACTTCGTGGTCTTCCCCGAACTGTTCACGCTGATGCTGCTTTCAAGCGAGCCCGAGCAAGCGCCCCACGACGCCATTCTGCGATTGACCGAATATACGCCGGAATTCATCGACCGGATGCAGGCCATGGCGCTCAAGTGGAACATCAACATCATCGGCGGCTCGCACCCCACCATCACTGAAGACGAAGACATCCAGAACGTGTGCTACGTCTTTTTGCGCGACGGCTCGATCCACGCGCAGGAAAAGATGCACCCGACCCCCGACGAACGCGACTATTGGGGGATCGTCGGCGGGGACACCGTGGACGTGATCGATACCGATTGCGGGCCGATCGGGGTGATGATCTGTTACGATAGCGAGTTCCCGGAAGTGGCGCGCAGGCTCGCCGATCAGGGCGCCCGCATCATGTTCGTTCCCTATTGCACGGACACGCGGCAGGGACATCTGCGGGTCAAATATTGCAGCCAGGCCCGCACGATCGAAAACCAGTGCTTCGTGGTGACCTCGGGGATTACCGGCAACCTCGCCAACGTGGACAATCTCGATATCAACTACGCCCACTCGGCGATCTTCACGCCGTGCGATATGCCGTTCGCGCGCGATGGCATCGCCGCCGAGGCCAGCGAGAACGTCGAAATGGTGATCGTTGCCGATCTCAACCTGTCCACCCTGCAATGGGCCCGTTCGCACGGCGCAGTGCGCAATCTGCGCGACCGCCGATTCGACCTCTACCGCGTCCGCTGGAAGGACGGCGGGTAAGAGGCGGGGCCTATGGCGCGGGTTGGTCCACGTTGAACATCCACTTGACGCCGAACCGGTCGCGCAACATTCCAAAGCGCCTGGCCCAGAAGGTTTCAGCAAGGTCCATCTCAACCGTGCCCCCGTCCTTGAGCGCAGCAAAAGCGCGGTCGGCTTCCTCGGGCGTTGTGAGGTGAACGGCAATATAGGTGCCGGCAAAGTCGTTGGCGGTCGCCATCGGCGCGTCCGAACCCATGATCACCGCATCGCCGATCCGCAGGATGGCGTGCATGATCTTGTCCTGCATGTCCGCAGGAACATGTTGGGCCGAGGGCGTGTCCTTGTGGGCGGTCATCCCCAATTCGCCGCCAAACACCGACTGATAAAGCGTAAAGGCTTCCCGGCATTGGCCGGCGAAGTTCAGATAGGGGTTGATCCTCATGCGAATGCTCCTTGGTCAGTTAAAAAACCTTGCGATATCAAATGATAAAGCCAAGTTCCGGATTCCGTTCCTGATGGATTTGACTCAGTTCCTGAGCCCGTTCACATCGATCATGAACCCGATTGCGCCACATGAAAACCCGCTTTCGGGCTGGCTGCCTGCCGACACCGGCGCCAAATAATCAGGTCCCTAATTGCTCCAGACTGTCGAGATGGGCCCGGATATGAACCGCCTCGGCGGTGGTGTTGGCGCGGGCGATAGCAAGACCGAAGGCGGTGCGTGCCTCGTCAATCCGGCCCAGATCCTTGAGCAATCCTCCGCGCAGGCCGTGAAAATAGAAATAATTGCCCAGAACGTCGGAAAGAGGTTCGATGAGATCGAGCGCTGCCTGTGGGCCTGCGATCCGCGATACAGCCACCGCGCGGTTGAGGGTGATCACCGGCGAGGGCTGCAGGGTTTCGAGTGTGCGATAGAGCAATTCGATTTGCTCCCAGTCAGTGTTTTCGGCCCGGTCGGCGCGCGCGTGCAGGGCCGCAATTGCTGCCTGAATCTGGAAGATGCCGGGCCGCCGATGGCGCATGGCCTTGTCGATCAACGCCAGCCCTTCGGCGATCATGTCCCTGTCCCAGAGACCGCGATCCTGATCATCGAGCAATATGATTTCACCATTCCCATTGAAGCGGGCGGCATCGCGCGAATGCTGGATGAGCATCAGGGCCAAAAGCCCCATCAGTTCGGGCTCGGCTGGGAACAGTCCGAGCAGCAGACGGCCCAGCCGGATGGCCTCGACGGCAAAGGTGTTTGTGTCGGAACGCTCGCCGGAGGAGCTGTAGCCCTCGTTGAAAACGAGATAGATCATCGCAGCCACCACGCCCACCCGCTCGCTGCGCTCCACCGCATCCGGCGTCTGGAACCGTGAGCCGGATTTGGCGATGCGCGCCTTGGCGCGGGTGATGCGCTGTTCCATCGCCGCCTCTGAGACGAGAAAGGCACGGGCGATCTGGGGCACCGTCAGCCCGGAAACGATGCGCAGGGCGAGAGCCATCTGCTGGGTTGCGGGCAGATCGGGGTGGCAACACACAAACAACAGGCGCAGGATGTCGTCACGATAATGGGCCTCATCGATGCGGTCGGCGATGTCGGTCTCGGCGTCCGAAGTGTCGGATATCCGCTCTTCTTCTGGCAGCGTATCGAAGCGGGCCTGCTTGCGGATGGCATCGATGCCCGAATTGCGGCCCACGAGGATCAGCCACGCCGCGGGGTCGCGGGGAGGGCCGTTACGGGGCCAATTGCGCAGCGCGCGCAAGGATGCCTCCTGGAACGCTTCCTCGGCCATGTCGAGGTCGCGGAAATACCTGTAGAGCGCGGCGATCGCCCGGGGGCGTGCGCCAGCCAAGGTCAGGCCGATCCAGTTGGCATCCTTTTCGTTCATGTGGGCATGGCTCCGGGAAAGAAATCGCGCACGGGCCGGATTTCATAGCTCCCCCCGCCCGGGTTGGCCTCGGCGAGATTGCGCACCACCTGAACCACCTCTTCGAGGCTTTCCGCGTCGAGGACATAGAACCCCAGGAACTGTTCCTTGGTTTCGGCGAAGGGCCCGTCGAGCACCAGCGGTTCGCCCGCTGTCTTGCGCAGGGTTGTTGCAGCGGTGGTAGGCATCAGCCGGGCCACCGGGCCCATCTTGACCGCTTCCACCAGTGGTTTTTGAACGGCAAGCAGGTCGGCCATCACCTTGTCGTCATGGCTTTTGGACCAGCCGCTGACGGCGGCTTCATCGTTATAACAAAGGATTGCATAGAGCATGGCCGGGTTCCTTTAAGGCAAGGACGTGCCCGGACCCCGGTTTCCGACAGGGCCCGGTTTGCGTCGATTGAGGGGATAAACAGTGCATCCATCGCGTGCGATGCGCCAGTGCCCACGTGCAACCCTCTGGCCGGTGGCGCATTGCACCATCGCTGATGGCAGCACGGAGGAAACGCCATGACACTCACCCGCGCCGAAATCGAGGAGCTCGCAGGTCCGCTCGATAATCAGTTGATGGCCGAGATCGCCGCAATCGATGCGACCGCCGCCGATCTTGCCCGGGCGCTCGCCTGGCTGGAGGCCGATGAAGCCCTGATCAACGATGGCAATCACTTGCCCACCGGCAAGGTTGCCGAACTGATCTCAATTCTGGAAACAGTGGATGATGACGAGGGCTATTTCGTGCCGGATTCATCTGCTGCGGAAAATCTGACATAAAAGCGGTACTGGACAACGGATACAAATTCTAGTGAGGTGGGTGCCCTTTCCCAGCGCGTTTGCGCACCACTATTGCTTGTCCGAGCGGGTTCATGTCGGCGAAATTCAAGTCATTCATCAGCGATCTTCTTGCTCAAATCGATGTTCAAATAGGTGGATCCCGTCCCTGGGACATTCAGATCCACGATGAGCGCATCTACAATCGCATCATGACGCAGGGCTCGCTGGGGCTCGGCGAGGCTTACATGGATGGCTGGTGGGACAGTGAGGCTGTCGACCAGTTTCTCTATCGGGTGTTGACCGGGCAACTGCACAGCAAGATCAAGTTCGATTTCGCGCTGGCGATGCTGACGATTAAAGGGATCGTGCTGAACCCGCAGCGGCTGCGGCCCAGGGAAGTCGGCGAGAAGCACTACGATATCGGCAACGATCTCTATCGGCGCATGCTCGATCCGCGCATGATCTATTCCTGCGGCTATTGGCGGGAAGCCGATACGCTCGATGCGGCTCAGGAAGCCAAGCTTGACCTGATCTGCCGCAAGATCGGCCTCAAGGAAGGCATGCGCATCCTCGATATCGGATCGGGCTGGGGCGGGTTGCTCAAGTTCGCTGCGGAGCGCTACGGCGTTTCGGGTCTGGGCATCACCGTGTCGCGCGAGCAGATGGCCTTTGCCAACGAAACGCGGGGCGATCTGCCCATCGAAACGCGGTTGATGGACTATATGGACCTTGATGGCCAGTACGATCGCATCGTCTCGGTCGGCATGTTCGAGCATGTGGGCTACAAGAACTATCGCCCGTACTTTTCCAAGATCAACGATCTTTTGACCGAGGATGGGCTGTTTTTGCTCCACTCCATCGGTGGTTCCCTGACCCGCCGGACCGGCGAGCCCTGGATCGAGAAATATGTCTTTCCCAACGGGATGATCCCGTCGCCCAAACAGGTGACCACCGCTGTCGAAGGCAAGCTGGTGATGGAGGACTGGCACAATTTCGGCACCGATTACGACCGCACCCTCATGGCGTGGCATGCCAATTTCGAAGCGGCCTGGCCGGACCTGAAAGAAACCTATGGCGAGCGCTTCTATCGCATGTGGCGCTATTATCTTCTGTGCTGCGCCGCGGTCTTCCGCGCCCGGTGGGTGCATTTGTGGCAGATCGTCTATTCCAAGGACGGCCTCAAGGGCGGCTATCGCTCGATTCGCTGATCAGATCCCCGCGCCATTGACCGGGCACGACCGCCCCGATCGCGATTTCGGCGTCGCGGGAACGCCATGCTCAACTCCATGATATCCGTGGGAGTCTTTTCCGCCTCTGTCGGCAACTTTAATCGCCCAATCCTCGCGGCTTTCTTGGCCATGAGCGATAGTGAGGTACCCATTTCTCCTGGAGACCTCCCATGCGTCTGGCCTTTGCTGCCTTTGCCGTCGCCGCGACCCTTACCGCGCCGACCTTCGCCCAATCCGAGATCACCCCGCTGGTCAGTGCCGACTGGCTCACGGCCAATGCAGGCGCCGAAAATCTCGTGATTCTCGACATTCGCGACAATATCGAGGGGACCGATCTCGGCGCTCTTCCCTATATCGCCAACTCCGTGGTCGCGCCCTATGCCAGCGCCGGCTGGCGCACCGAACTCGACGGCGTGCCGGGCATGACCCCGCCGATCGACGAGGTCACCGCGCTGATCGCCGGGCTCGGCATCGACGATGACGACCACGTGGTGATCGTGCCCTGGGGCACCGATTCCTCGGAGATCGGCGGCGCGACCCGGGTGTACTGGACGTTCAAATATCTCGGCCACGACGAGGTTTCGATCCTCGATGGCGGCTGGCGTCAGTACGATGCGGTTGGCGGCGAGCGCGTGGCTGAACTGGCTCAGCCCGAACCGGCCCTATTCACCGTCGATCTTCAAGAACACCTTCTAGCCACCACCGATGACGTTCTGGCTGCGCTCGAAAGCGGTATCGCGCTGGTCGATGGCCGCCCGGTCGAGCAGTATGAAGGCCAGTCCAAGAGCCCGGTGGTTGCCGCCCTCGGCACCATCCCCGGTGCGGTCAACATCCCGCATTCGAACTTCTACAGCGCTGACTACGCCCGCTTCGCCCAGCCCGAAACGGTTGCCGCGCTGATCGAGGCAGTGGGCATCGGGTCCGGCGAGGAAAACATCAGCTTCTGCAACACCGGCCACTGGGCTTCGGTCGCCTGGTTCGGCCTCTCGGAAATCCTCGGCAACAAGAACTCGTCGATGTATGACGGCTCCATGGCCGAATGGACGCAGGACCCTTCGCGCCCGATCCAATAACCGGGTGGCGCTCCTCTCCGACGTTGCAGATGCCCCGGGTCCGGGGCATCTGTTTGTCGAATTATTGAAAGATTGAAATGTCCGACATCGCCCTTGATCGTCCCAATTATCTTCCCAAGGCCGTTTCCGACCGCGCGCCAACGCTGGTCGCCGCCCTCGGCCTGCTGATCGGTTTCATTGCCATCGCCATTCTCGTTGATCTGCGTCAGGCCACCCTGTTGGCCATCGGCGGCGGGCTGGGCGCGGCGCTCTATCACGGCTCATTCGGCTTCACCGGCGGCTGGCGTCGCATGGTGGTGGAAAAGCGCGGCAGGGCCATGCGGGCCCAGATGCTGATGATCGGCGTCGCCGCCGTTGCCATGATCCCCTTGCTTGCCGCAGGCAGTCTCGGCGGCCAGCCGCTGGTTGGCGCGCTTGCGCCGGTGGGCGTTTCGGTGCTCGTTGGCGCTGCGATCTTCGGGCTGGGCATGCAGCTTGGAGGAGGGTGCGGCTCGGGGACCCTGTTCACTGTGGGTGGCGGGTCCTCGCGCATGCTGGTCACGCTGGTGTTCTTCATCGTTGGTGCCGTGATTGGCACCGCTCATCTGCCCTGGTGGCTCAATCAGCCTGCTCTGCCGCCGATCGATATCGGACGTGAACTCGGGGTGGGCTTTGCCATCGCGGTGACCATTCTCGGCCTGGCGGTCGTGGCTCTGATCACCGCCCTCGTGGAAAGGCGGGCGCACGGCAATCTTGAACGGGGGCCGGCGCCGCGCCGTCCGGGCTGGTCCTGGCTGCTCTATGGTCCGTGGCCTCTGGTCGGGGCCGGGCTGCTGCTCGCCATCCTCAATGTGACCACACTGCTGGTTGCGGGACACCCATGGTCGATCACCTATGGGTTTGGCCTCTGGGGCGCAAAGATTGCGGACGCCGTAGGCATTCCGGTTGCGGGCTGGGAGTTCTGGACCTGGCCTGCCCAGGCACAGGCGCTGTCGAGCTCAGTATTGGCCGACAACACCTCCGTGATGAATTTCGGCATCATCCTCGGCGCGGCACTGGCGGCAGCATTGGCCGGCAAGTTTGCGCCAAAAGTCAAAATTCCGTTTGCCTCGTTTCTGGCCGCAGCCATCGGCGGTATCCTGATGGGGTACGGGGCGCGCCTGTCGTTCGGGTGCAATATCGGCGCGCTGTTTTCGGGCATCGCCTCGGGCAGCCTGCATGGCTGGCTGTGGTTTGCCGCCGCTTTCGTTGGCTCGCTGGCCGGCATCTGGGCTCGCCCGCTTTTTGGACTTGATGGATTGACCAGGAAATGACCACAGGACGTAACACTTTCTTGTTCGGGGCCGCCCTGGCGGTCGGAACCGTGGCCATTGTCGCCGATCATGTCACCCATCCGGTGCCGCGCGCGGCGAGCGTCAGCGTAGCCCGCAGCGCTGGCGGCGCGGCCCCGTGTGCCGCTGGCGCGCCTTGCGCTGCGGGAGCGCCAATTGCTGCGGCGCCCTGCGCTGCCGGGGCACCGGTTGCCGCGCCGTGTGCGGCTGGCGCTCCGCTTGCCGCTCCCCCGCCACCTCCAGCCGCTCCGGCCCAACCCGCAAGCCAGCTTGCCGCGCCGCCGCCGCCACCCGCACCCCTGCCGCAGGCCAGCACGCCGCAACTTGCCGCGCCGCCACCGGCACCTTTGCCATTGCCGGAGGGGGCGACCGAGGCACCGGACCTCGTGGTGGCAAGATGAGTGAATCCCGCGACCGGGCGCGACAGGAGCTCGCCTTCTGCGAGAGCGTGCTCGCCAAGGGCGGGCTCACCATCCTGACCGAAACCTTGCGGGATGCGTCCGACCTTTCGGTCTGGACGCATTACCCCAAGGATGACGTGTTCGATCCGCAAACCGGCGCGCAGTGGTTTTACCATTCCCACCCTGCCGACGATCCCGAAGGGGCGACCGAGCATGGCCATTTCCATTGCTTCGTGCGCCCCAACGGCACCAGCGGGCCGATCCACCACCTGATTGCCGTGGGGGTCGATCCCTACGGCAAGCCCCTGAGGTTGTTCACGGTCAACCGCTGGGTGGTTGGTGACGACTGGCTCGCGGCCGAGCCGACCATTGCGCTGCTGGAGCGCTTCGATTTGCACATGCCGCGCCCGTCCTATCTGGTCAACCGCTGGCTGACGGCGATGATCGCTGCCTATGAGGACGAGATCAGCGCCCTGATCCACCGCCGCGACACGGTGCTGGCTACCCATGCGAGTGGAGAGATCGACGCCGCCCTCGATGACCGCGCGCTGGAAGTGATTTCGGAGTTGCGGCTAGAGTAAGTCCTGATCCGACTGAAGCGGCGGGGCCGGGCTTTTACGAAGTCCGCTACATTTTGCAGGAAGGTGCGCGGACACTAGCGGTCCATGATTTCCTAGTGAACATGCTGCAGGAAATCACGTAGCCGTGGGTTTTCCGGATGATCGAGCAGGTGGGCAGGGTTGCCATCCACAGAGATCTTGCCGTTTTCCATGAAGATCAGCCTGGTGCCGACTTTGCGGGCAAACGACATTTCGTGCGTAACGACCACCATGGTCATTCCTTCCTCCGCCAGTTGCTGCATGACCCGGAGCACCTCATGGCGCAGTTCCGGGTCCAGCGCTGACGTCGGCTCGTCGAACAGCATCAGCTTGGGTTTGACGGCCAGCGCCCGGGCGATGGCCACGCGCTGTTGTTGCCCTCCGGAAAGCTCGGATGGATAATGATGGCCGCGGTCGGCCAGGCCGACCTTGGCCAACAGGTCCTGTGCCAGTGCGTGGGCCTCTTTTTTGGCGAGCTTGCGGACCTGGCGCGCGCCAAAGGCCACATTTTCCAGCGCGGTCATCTGAGGAAACAGGTTGAACTGCTGGAACACCATCCCGGCTTCCTGGCGGATCATGCGCACCCTGGAGCGCCCTTCTTTCACGCTAACGCCATCAACGATCAGATCGCCACCATTGATGGTCTCCAGCGCATTGATGCAGCGCAGCAGCGTGGACTTTCCTGACCCCGATGGGCCGATCAGGACCACGACTTCACCCGCGTCAATGGTCAGGTCGACGTCCCTGAGGACCGTCAACGCCCCGAAAGCTTTGGTAACGGATTTGAATTCGACCATACTCATAGGATGCGCATCCTCTTTTCCGTGATACGGAGAACCACTGTCAGCATGCCCGTCATGATCAGATACAGGATCGCCACCGCCGACCACACTTCGACTGCGCGAAAGGTGGTCGACATGATATCCTGGCCTTGCCGGGTCAATTCGCCGACGCCGATGACGATAAACAGCGAGGTGTCTTTCAGGCTGATGATGAACTGGTTGCCGAGCGGCGGGATCATGCGCCGGAAGGCCAGCGGACCGACGATATAGAACAGCACTTTCCAGTTCGGCAGACCAAGCGCCAGCCCGGCCTCGCTCAGTCCCTTATGCACCGATAGCAGCGCGCCGCGCACGATTTCGGCGATATAGGCTCCGGCATTGATCATGATCGCCGTGATGGCGGCCGATAGCGGGTCGACCCGGATATTGGCCAGCATGGGCAGGGCGAAATAGATGAACATCACCTGCACCAGCATTGGGGTGCCGCGGATGATCTCGATATAGACTAGGGCGATTGCGTTCAGTACCGGGCCGCCATAGGCGCGCATGACGCCAGCAGCGACGCCGAGCGTCATGCCGCCAGCCAGTCCGATAAGCGTAATAATGATGGTGAGCCGCGCGCCGCCGAGCAAAGTCGGCATCGCCTCCACGACTACGGACCAGTCGAAATCCATCTTCGCCTCCTTTAGGGCGGGCCGGACAGCACCCGCAGACCGGCACAGGCCTGCGGGTGCCTCAGATCAATTGGCCGGCGGGTCGGCGTCGAACCACTTGCGATAGATTTCGGCATAGGTGCCGTCGCTCTTGATCTGGTCCAGCGAAGCGTTGACGCGGTCGCGCAGATCGCTGCCTTTGGGAAAGGCAATGCCATAATCCTCTGCCTGCATGGCCTCGCCGACACCCTTCACCTTGCCCTCGCCATTCATCTTGATGAAATAGAGCACGTTCGGCTTGTCCTGCAGCGAGGCATCGGCCCGGCCTGTCATCACTTCGAGATACGCGTTTTCGCCATTGGGAAAGAGCCGCAACTCGGCGTTCGGGAAATGCGTTTTGGCATAATCCTGTCCCGTCGTTCCGGTCTTGACCGCAATGATCGTGCCGTCCATGTCGGCGCCACCGGTCAGCTCGCTATCGGCCGGCACCATGAACAGGAAGTCGCTTTCGTAATATCCATCGGAGAAGTCGACCACCCTGGCGCGCTGCTCATTGATGGTCATCCCCGCAATGGCGGCCTGTACCTGGCCGGTCTGCAACGCCGGAATGATGCCGTTGAAATCCATCGGTTGCAGCGTATAGGTAATGCCTGCATCTGCAGCGATCGCATCCCAGATATCGATATCGAAGCCGACCATCGCGTCGCCATCCTTGAAGTGGAAGGGCACGAAGCCTGAGCCTGTGGCAACGATAATATCTTCGGCCTGGGCGGCGCTGCTCAGCAGCACGACCGCCAGGCAGGCCGCCTTGAGCATTTTCGTGATTGGTCTCGCCATACTCTATCCTCTCCCATTTTTGCATGGTCGGTGGGGACACCGGTGACTGCGCCCCGGCTCGACCGACCCTTTCGTTCCGACACGCCTGCTGCCATTTCGGTGCAGACTTTCAGCGGACGAAGCAATATTATTCACCTCACCAGAAGAAAGGCGCTCTTTTACAGGGTGGCCAATGCAACTTTGTTTCGTTTTAAGAGGGTGATGTGAATAAAAAGTCAGCTCTGATGACGTTCGATCTCGATCGGCTGGATATGGCCATCCTTCAAGTGCTGCAAGTGGACAACAAGACCCCGCAGCGCACCATTGCCGAGCGGGTCAATCTGTCTGCCCCCGCCGTCCAGCGGCGCATCAAGCGCATGGAGGCGAGCGGTGTGATCCAGGCCAATGTCGCGCAGATCGATCCAGCCAAGGTCGGCCGTGCCATCACCTTGTTTGTCGAAGTGGAAATGGAAAGCGAGCGGGCCGAGCGGTTCGACGCGGCCAAACGCTCCTTTGCTGACGCCCCCGAAGTGCAGCAATGCTATTATGTGACCGGAGAGGCCGACTTCATCCTGATCGTCGTCGTGCGGGCCATGGCCGACTATGAAGCCCTGACGCGCAAGCTGTTTTTTGAGAACAACAATGTCAAACGCTTCCGCACCTTCGTATCCATGGAGCGTGTGAAGGTCGGGCTGACCGTGCCGCTGGAGTGACGGCGCCCGCGCAACAAAAGTCAGGAACTGGCGGCGGCAACGAAGCAAACTTGCACGGCACCCGGCATAATGCAGCGCATTTATCTCCGTGTTTGAAATAGCATTTCGTCAGACCTTGTGAATTCACGGAAGCTGCCGATGTCCGCCACGCCCTATCTGTTCAATTCCATGCCGCACCATCGCCAGACGCTGGACCCGCAGGATGCCGAGATGCTGAGTCTGGCGGCTGTCGACCGCGTGGCGCAGATTCTGGCGCTGCGCGACAATAATGCCCCGACGCCCCTCCATAGCCTGCCCGGACTGGCGGCTGAACTGGGCCTGGCGGCGCTGCATGTGAAAGACGAAGGGTTTCGTCTCGGGCTGGGTTCCTTCAAAGCGCTTGGCGGGGCCTATGCCCTGATGATCCTGGTGCTGGAAGAAGCGGCGCGCCGGCTTGGCCGCGACGTCGCTATTGCCGAGCTGACCTCGGATGCGGTGCGCGCCATTGCCGCCACCATGACTTTCGCCTGCGCCACCGATGGCAATCACGGTCGTTCCGTCGCCCAGGGGGCGCAATTGATGGGGGCCCGCGCCGTCATTTTCGTCCATTCCGGGGTCAGCGATGAACGGGTCGCCGCCATTGCCCGCTTCGGCGCCGAGATGGTGCGCGTGCCCGGCAATTATGACGACTCGGTTGCGGAAGCGACCCGCGTTGCAACCGAGCGCGGCTGGACGATTTTGTCCGACACCTCCTGGCCCGGCTACGAATATATTCCAGGTTTGGTGGCGCAGGGCTATACCATTATGGTCCGGGAAATTCTTAGCAGCCTGCAGGAGGCTCCAACCCATGTGTTCTTGCAGGCGGGGGTGGGCGGTTTCGCGGCAGCGGTCAGCGGGCATCTGGCCATCGCCCTCGGCGCCGACGCGCCGCATGTGACCGTGGTGGACCCCGAACGCGCTGCCTGCCTCTACCAAAGCGCCAAACTCGGCCACACCGTCAGGCTGGATGGGGGGGAGCCGACCGTCATGGCCATGCTGGAATGCTACGAGCCCTCCCTGGTCGCCTTCCGAATTCTTGAGCGCGTGGCCGACGGCTTCATGACGGTCGACGAAGCCAGCGCGACGGAGGTGATGCGGCGCCTCGCCAACCCGCACGCCGGTGACCCGGCTGTGGTGGCCGGTGAAAGCGGCGGCGCGGGACTTGCCGGGGTTATGACCGTCTTGCGCGATCCGGCGCTGGCCGCCAGCATCGGTCTGGGCCCACAGGCCCGCGTGCTGGTCATCAACACCGAGGGCGCCACCGACGCTGCCCTTTATGAACGGATCGTCGGACGCAGTCCCGAAGCGGTGCTTGCGGGAGGCTTGGCATGACCCCCATGATCGATGCTGCCCGCTTGCTCAGCCGGCTGCAACAATTGGGAGCGACGGGACGCGACGAGGCCGGGCGGCTGTGCCGTATTGCCGCCAGCGACGCCGATCGGGACGGGCGCGACCTCTTGTGCCGGTGGTTGGCAGAGGCCGGGCTGCGCATTGAGATCGACCGGATCGGTAATATCCATGGCATCTGGCAGCCGGACGGCGCGACCGGCGATCCGGTCGTCATGGGCTCGCATATCGATACCGTCATCGATGCCGGCATTTATGACGGCTGCTACGGCGTCTTGTCCGGTCTCGCCGTGATCGAGGCCATGCAGCAGGCCGGCCTTCGCCCCGCGCGTCCGCTGGCTGTCGTTGCCTACACCAATGAGGAAGGGGTGCGGTATGCCCCGGACATGATGGGGAGCCTGGTGGCCGCCGGCGGATTGGCCGCCGATGCGGCGCTGGCCGTTATTGGCACCGATGGCACGACGCTCGGCGCAGAGCTGGAGCGGATCGGCTATGCCGGGCCGCACGAGCCGGGGTTCATCAAACCGCACGCCTATGTGGAGTTACATATCGAGCAGGGACCGATCCTGGAGGCGGAAGGATACGCGCTGGGCGCCGTCGAAAACCTGCAAGGCATTTCCTGGCAACAGGTCACCATTGGCGGCTCCGCCAACCATGCCGGCACGACGCCAATGACCCTGCGGCGTGACGCCGGCGTTGCCGCCGCGCGTGTGCTGACCTTTCTCGACCAATTGGCCCGCCAGACGCCCCACGCTGTGGCGACGGTGGGCACCATCGGCTTTGAGCCCAACGCCATCAATGTCATTCCCTCCACGGCCAGTTTCACCATCGATCTGCGCAATCCCGATGAGGAACGCCTTAAAAGCCAGGAGGCGGCCCTCGGCGAATTTCTGGCCGAGTTGGAAGAGGAGGGTTTCTCGGTGACAACCGAACGCCTCGCCCGCTTCCAGCCGGTGATTTTTGACCCCCGGATCGTCGCCTCGATCGAGAAGGCGGCTGCGGACCGGCAATTGCGCTGCCGCCGCATGACATCGGGGGCGGGGCACGATGCGCAGATGATCGCGCGCATCGCGCCGGCGGCCATGATTTTCGTGCCCTCCCGAGGGGGCATCAGCCACAATCCGGCGGAGTTCACCGCCGATAGCGATCTCATCGCGGGGGCCAATATTCTCTTCGATGTCGCCAGGAGCCTCAGTCAATGACCATCCCCAACGACCTACAGGCCCAGATGACCGCCTGGCGGCGCGACCTGCATGCCCATCCCGAATTCGGTTTCGAAGAAAACCGGACTGCGGCCTTTGTCGCCGCCACTTTGCGCAGCTTTGGCCTTGAGGTCGCCGAGGGGGTGGGCGGGACTGGTGTGGTCGGCACGCTCAAGCGCGGCACCTCCAACCGCGCCATTGCCTTGCGCGCCGACATGGACGCCCTCAGGATAGTCGAGGCGACCGGGGCCGATTGGGCCTCGACCACGCCCGGCTTGATGCATGCCTGCGGCCATGACGGTCATACCGCGATGCTGCTGGGCGCAGCCCGGCTGTTGGCGGAGGAGGGCGGCTTCGATGGCACCGTGCGCTTCCTGTTTCAGCCCGCCGAGGAATGGGGGCAGGGCGCGCAGGCCATGCTGGATGACGGCTTGCTGGAAAATTTCCCCTTCGACGAGATTTATGGCCTGCACAACATGCCGGGATTACCTCTTGGCCATTTCGAGACCCGTCCCGGCGCGATCATGTCGGCTGAGGATCTTTTCGAGATCACCATCCAGGGGCAAGGTGGTCATGCGTCCAGGCCCGATTGGGGGCGCGAGGCCATGGTGCCGGCCTGCGCGCTGGTGCTGGAACTCCAGACCATCGTTGCCCGCCGCCTCGATCCCGCTGAAATCGCCGTCGTTTCGGTGACCGAGCTGGTGACGGACGGCACGCGCAATGCGCTGCCCAGCGAGGCGCGCGTCTCGGGCGACTGCCGCAGCTTCCACCCCGAGGTTTCCGCCCGTATCGAAGCCGAAATGCGCCGCATCGCCCGCGGCATTGCCGAGGGGCACAACGTCGGGATCGAGGTGAACTACACGCGGGAATTCGTGCCGACCATCAACGATGCCGCGCTTGCCGAGGCGATGATGGCGGCGGCAAGGCCGGTGTCCGAGCAGGTCGCGCTGCGCGCCGCGCCCATGACCGCCTCCGAGGACTTTGCCCGCTTCCAGGCCCACGCCCCCGGTTGCTTTGCCTTTATCGGCAATGGTGAGACCTGCCCCCCGCTGCACCACCCCGGTTACGATTTCAACGACGCCGCCCTCGGCCATGGAGCCCAGGTTCACGCCGCCATCGCCCGGAGCCGACTGCCGGAGGCGTAAGGAGAGTGCTGGTTCGGCAACCGCTGCCGGGCGTCAATTCTGCTATCGATTCCGCAATGGAGATGCCGATCACCATTGGTTGCGGCCACGATCCGCACATCGAGCTTTTCCGCGCCTAACTACTATTCCGTCGCACCTTGCCTGGTCCCGACGGGCTTCATATCGTCGATGTGCAGGTCTATAAGATCGGCAAGATTGTTTATCCCGCAACTCTTTGGGCCCAGGCGGCCCCGCTTCGGTATGCTTGCGGAGTAAAAGATAGCGGCTTGATAATACCTTGAAAAATAGCGAAAAACCATGATGAATCAAGCACGTAGGTTTTCCGTCGCGCCCATGATGGATTGGACGGACCGCCATTGTCGCTATCTGCATCGGCAGTTGTCGGCGCGGGCGCTGTTGTACACCGAGATGGTGACCAGCGCGGCGCTGGTGCATGGCGACGCGGAGCGACTGCTGGCCCGGGATGCGTCCGAACACCCGGTTGCCGTGCAGTTGGGCGGGTCCGATCCGGCAGAACTGGCGAAAGCGGTCTCGATTTGCGATCGTTTCGGCTACGATGAAATCAATCTCAATATCGGCTGCCCTTCGGATCGCGTCCAATCGGGGAAGTTTGGGGCTTGCCTGATGGCTGAGCCACAGCTTGTCGCCGAATGCCTTTCGGCCATGCAGGGCGCCACCGACACGCCGGTCACCGTCAAATGCCGCATCGGTATTGACGATCAGGACACCGAGGCTGACCTCAATCGTTTCATCGATGCCGTGGTGCCGACCGGCATCGCGGCCCTTTATGTCCATGCGCGCAAAGCCTGGTTGAAAGGCCTTTCCCCCAAGGAAAACCGCGAGATTCCGCCGCTTGATTATGAGCGTGTTTATCGGCTCAAACAGCGGTTGGGCGATTTCCCCGTGGCGATCAATGGCGGCATTGCCACGCTCGAAGCGGCCTCAGCCCATCTGGTGCATGTCGACGGTGTGATGCTGGGCCGCGCCGCCTATCACGAGCCGATGCTCTTGGCCGGTGTCGATCGCGTCATTTTCGGTGACGAGGGTGAACAGCCGACACTATCGGACATCGAAACGGCGATGAGCGAATATGCGGAGCGTGAACGGGGCAAGGGCACGCGCCTCAACCAGATAACCCGGCACATGCTTGGGCTGGCAACAGGACTGCCGGGAGCGCGGCGGTTCCGTCAGATATTGTCCGTGGAAGCCTGCAAGCCGGGCGCCGGTCCGGAAATCATTGCTGCTGCCTTTGCCGCCCTTGCGCGTCAGGAGCAATTGGCAGGGTAGTCGGTGCGGCGCGCCGCTCTAATCCGCTCTAGTCGTGCAACTCCAGCGAATCCTGGCTCACCGTGTAGCGCGACAGGGTTTCAAGGAACGTCATGCCCAAAAGCGACGTGTCCAGCGCGCTGTCTTCCACAACGAACGCGCGGACATTGCGCCGCACGATATTGCCAACCTCGATCTGCTGAAGCCGCACCGGCGCGGCGCGGCCAGTCCCGTTGGCGGTTTGCACCGGCACGGTATAGCGCAGGTCGGCGGTGTCGATGCCTGCGGTTTGTGCATCGCGAACCGAGAGCACAACGGCGCTGGCCCCGGTATCAAAGATCATCGGTACAGGTTCGCCGTTGATCCGGGAATCGATCCTGAAGCTGCCGCCGAACGAGCGGGAGACGTGTACGTTTCCGGTCTGTGGATCGACGAGGGCGACCCCCGGTTGCAGCGCGCCCATCACACGTTGTCCGACCCGTTGAAGCTCGCCACGATAGGTGTATCCAACGATCAGAGTCGCGCCGATCGCCATCCAGACGACGAACCCCGAGACGATTTCCCCCAGCCGGTGCCGCCGGCCCACCAGCGCGCTCGCCACCAGCGTTCCGATGATAACCAGCGGAATGGCGCTGGCCGTCTGCGCTTGCGTCAAACCAAGAATCGCACCCGCGTCGGCGCTGATGGCCAGCGCAAGGGCGGCGGTGATCACAAGGGCAAAAGCAACAAACAGCATGAGAATCCGAACCGTTTCAGCCGGTGAGCATACGCATGATGGTGGCAAGAATGGTGATTTCAAGCAGCGCTTGCAACGCGCCGATCAGATCACCGGTCTGCCCGCCTACTAGTTTTCGGCATAGCTGCATCCATCCCACCGCAACCAAAACGGCCAGCACTAGGGCAGGAACCATGGCTGACGGCCCGACGAAGGGCACCCAGATGGCCACGGCAAGCCCTGTGGCCACAACGAGCCCGACAATAAAACTGTTCCGTGACACACCCCCGGAGCTGGCTGATAGTCCGTTGGACCGGGCCGATGGCAAGGCGAATGAGAGCAGGAGCGATCCCGACCGCGCCACAATCGTCGCGCCGATCCAGACGCACCCCGCGGCAATCGGATCCCGCGCTGCCATGCTTGCCAAAGCTATCGTTTTGAGGCCGATAACCAGGACGATGGCCAGCACGCCGTAAGTGCCGTGGCGGCTGTCTTTTAGGATTTCCAGCCGCCGTTCCGGGGTGGTCCCGCCAAACAGGCCATCCGCTGCATCGGCCACTGCGTCCTCGCTCATCGCGCCGCCGACAATTGCCGCGGCGGCCACGGCCAGCAATGCCGCAAACAGGGGTGTAAAACCGCCCATGGCTGCAAGAACAAGCAACATCGCCGGTCCGGCCCCGATCACCAGGCTGGCTAGCGGTGCCACAGGCGCAATCCTGTCGAGGTCGGGTGCGCCATGAGCAGAAGAGCCAGAGGGCAGGCGGGAAAATAGCCGCAGCGCCATGATAAAAGCCCCGGCGGGCCGATCCTGTTGCGCGCTCAATTGCGTTTTTCCTCGACTTGCTCCAGAACAAGCACCCCTCATACCATCCGAATCCGGGAGCCACCATGTCCGCCCACGCCTTTGCCGATTTTCAGGATCTTTTGATGCTCGGCCCCGATGGTGACGAGGCAGCGGTGGCTGCGGTGCGACAACGCGAGGCGCGGCTCACCAAGCCCGCGGGATCGCTTGGTCGGATGGAAGAGCTCGTTGAATTTCTGGCCCGCTGGCAGGGCAAGTCCGAGCCGACCATGGACGATCCGATGGTGGCGATTTTTGCCGCCAATCACGGGGTCACTGATCAGGGGGTTTCCGCCTATCCCCGTGAAGTGACCCAGCAGATGGTCAACAATTTCACGCGAGGAGGCGCTGCAATTTCCCAGATTTGCGCCCTGCATGAAATCAATCTGCGGGTGTTCGAACTGGCGCTCGATGTGCCCACCGGCGATATCACCGTGGTGCCCGCCATGGATGAACGCACCTGCGCCGCCACCATCGCCTATGGCATGGAAGCCATCGCTGGTGATGTCGATTTGCTGTGCATCGGCGAGATGGGGATCGGCAACACCACGGTCGCCGCCGCGATCTATGCGGCGCTTTATGGCGGCTCGGGTGCGGATTGGGTCGGGCGGGGCACCGGGCTGGACGATGCTGGATTGGCCCGCAAGGCCGATGCGGTGGATCGTGCCCTTCAGCGCCATGCGGGGCGCCTTGATAGCCCGCTGGCCATCCTTGCCCATCTGGGTGGCCGCGAGATCGCTGCCATGCTGGGTGCCATCATTGCAACCCGTCATCAGAAGGTCCCGGTGATCGTCGATGGCTTTGTGGCAACCGCTGCCGCCGCCATCGCCCATGCGGTCAATCCTGCTGCCATCGATCACTGCCTGTTCGCCCACGTCTCGGCGGAAGGCGGTCATGACAAGGCTTTGGAGCGCATGGGCGCCAATGGCCTGCTCGATCTTGGCATGCGGCTGGGCGAGGGCAGCGGGGCGGCGCTGGCTGCCATCCTGTGCAAGACGGCCTTGCACCTGCACAAGAACATGGCGACCTTCGATGAGGCATCAGTCTCGGAGAAAAGTGACTGACCCCCTTGGGCATCGGTTGAGTGTCCATCATCGGAGGATCGTGGATGTACGCGCTTTATATCGCCAACAAGAACTATTCCTCGTGGTCGCTGCGTCCATGGGTGCTGCTCAAAATGCTGGGGATCGAATTCGAAGAGCGGTTCGTTCCCTTTCCCCAGCACCAGGATGACGGTGATTTCCACCGGTTCTCGCCTACCGGCCTCGTGCCGTGTCTGGTCGATGGCGAGCGGACCGTCTGGGATTCGCTGGCGATCACGGAATATGTCGCTGAGGACTATCCCCAGGTCTGGCCCGATGACCGCTCGGCGCGCGCCTGGGCCCGGTCGGCTGTGGCGGAAATGCACTCCGGCTACACGGCGCTGCGCACCATATGCGGCATGACTATCGGCGTGCGCGTTCGCCTCAACGAGATTGGGCCTGCGTTGCAAGCTGATCTCGACCGGCTCGAACAGGTCTGGCGGGTAGGGCTGTCGCGATTCGGCGGCCCCTATCTGGCCGGAGATCGCTTTACGGCGGTAGACGCCTTTTTCTGTCCTGTGGCCTTTCGTATCCAGACCTATGGCCTGCCGCTTGGCGAGCAGGCTCTGGACTATGCGGCGCGGCTACGCGCTCTAGCCCCTATGCGAGAATGGTATGAGGCTGGCCTTGCCGAAACGCTGCGCGATGCGCCCCACGATGCAGAAATCGCGCAATTCGGGGTGCTGACCGAAGATTTGCGCGCCACCTGATCCGGAACGATCAGACGGCTTCCGAGTAGATTTCGAGCTTGCTGCGCTTTTCGACCACGGGGGCGATGCCTTCCATGACGCGGGCGCGGGGGAACGTCGCGATCACCTCGGTGCCGAAACGCAGTTTCGAGAACAGGTCGAGACGGCCCTGATGCAGGTCCATGATCCGCTGGACGATCGGCAGGCCAAGCCCTGCGCCCTGTTCGGCGGTCTTTTGGGCCAGTGAGCCCTGACCAAAGGACGACAACACGGTTTCGATCTCGGCCTCGGGGATCCCCGGGCCATTGTCGACCACCGAGATGAACTGCCCGCCATCGCTGGACCGGCCGACCGTGAGGATGATCTTGCCCGATTGCGGGGTGAACTTGATGGCGTTGGACAGAAGGTTCAGCACCACCTGACGCACGGCGCGCTCATCCCCCCAGACTTTGGGCATGGCGTCGCTTGCCTCGAACTGAAGATCGATCGATTTGGCGCGGGCGCGGATTTCAAGCAGGCGGCGGCAGTGATCGGAAATCTCCACGAGGCTCACCGCTTCTTCGTTGAGATCGTATTTGCCCGCCTCGATACGCGAGAGATCGAGCAATTCGTTGATCAGGTTGAGCAGATGCTGGCCGCTTGCATGGATATCTCCGGCATATTCTTTGTATTGATCGACCGAATGCGGGCCGAGCAACTCCGATTTCAGTACTTCTGAAAAGCCGATGATGGCATTGAGCGGGGTGCGCAGTTCGTGGCTCATGGTGGCCAGAAAACGGGACTTGGCGATATTGGCCTGTTCCGCGTGCCGGCGCGCTTCGTCCGACATGGTGCGCGCTTCCTCAAGTTCGAGGATCAGGCCGTCCTTTTCCAATTGGTGTTCCAGATTTCCGATCTCGGAGCGGTGCAACTGCCGGGTGAGGAACAGGAAGAAAAAGAACGCGCCGATGGCGACGACCGACATGGCGTAATTGAGGGTGCCGCCCGAGACCACAAGCATGGTTGCGACGCTGGCCGTGGCCGGGAACGTCGCCGCCAGCGTGGCACTGGGCAGGGTACGCGTTGCGACCGCATTGGCCGCGATGCTCACCAGCAGCATGGCAAAGATGATGACCTGGATATCCTGGCCGCCGCCGGAAATGGTCAGCACCGGCAGGGTGGCCCATGCCAGCCCGTTGACCGCTTCGGCAATGATGAAGGTCCGCGTCCACAGCTTTGCGTTAAAGCCCTGACTGCTGAGTTTGCGGAACCGGCGGCAGATCAGGGTAATGCCCAGATTGGAGATACCCACCGCTGCGGCCCACAGGGCGGCCAGCATGGGCTCAATCCACAGAATCGCGGCCATGGACAGGATGCCGAGCAGGAGTAGGGTCGGCAGAATGCTGGTCAGCCGGGCGGAGGCGTATTCGTCGAGCAGTTCATAGTCGAAGGTGACGCGGGTGCCGGAACTGGAGGTCAGCCTTTGTCGTGCGTCATGCACGGTGCGCTGCACCGTACGGCGCGACTGCCGCGGGCGCGCCGCTTCGGAGGCCTGATATGCCTGGCTGAAAGCCATCGAACTCTCGTAACGCTACTCAACTACTCATCGGGCGGGCGCAAAAGCCAGCACGTACGCGAGCCCAACGCTACGGCGTGCGTAGTTAATAAGAGGTTGAGTGCTGCCTGGGCTTTAGACGCAATTTTCACCATACGCGTTGGCGCCTTGTTGGAGCCAACAGGATTCAGCCGTTGCAAAGTGGCCAGGACGCCGGGGTGAGGGCGCTGCGTTCACCTTGACAGAGGTAACGCAACTGCGTCAAATGCCCGGCGAGGGCGGATGATTTTCCATAATCGTGGAAAAATAACGCTGTTTTAGGAAATCTATTTCAGGGGCGGCCAATGGCGCTCGACAAGCTCGACCGGAAAATTCTTCAACTTTTACAAAAGGACGCCACCATGCCGGTGGCTGAGATTGGCCGCAAAGTGGGTCTTTCAACCACCCCCTGCTGGCGCCGGATCCAGAAGATGGAAGAGGAAGGCGTCATCCGCCGCCGCGTCGCTGTCCTCGATCCCAACAAGGTCAATGCCGGGGTCACCGTATTCGTCGCCGTCAGGACCAATGAGCACAACGATGCCTGGCTGCGCAAATTTGCCGCCGTGGTCGACGAATTCACCGAGGTGGTCGAATTCTACCGTATGAGCGGCGACGTCGATTACCTGCTGCGCGTTGTCGTGCCGTCGATTCAGGCCTATGACGTGTTCTATAAAAAGCTGATCGCCCGCATCGCGCTCACGGATGTGAGTTCGTCGTTTGCCATGGAACAGATCAAATACACTACTGCCCTGCCGCTAGAGTTTGCCGTAGTGGGCGAGTAGCCAGAAGCGTTTCCAGCAAAAGTGAAGCCGTTTTTCCGGTTCGGAAGCGCGACAAAACAATATCTTGAAGACCTCTAGCCCCCGGTCACCGACATGTGCCGCGAAACCGCCGGAGCGGCGCGGCGGGCGATGACGAAATCATGTCCCTTGGGCTTGAGCATCATCGCCCGGTCGAGGGCGGCGTCGAGCCCTTCGGTCCCACCCTCTCGCAGCGCCGCGCGCAAATCCACCCGGTCTTCCTGTCCCAGGCACATATAGAGTTGGCCCGTGCAGGTCAGCCGGACCCGGTTGCAGCTTTCGCAGAAATTGTGACTCAGCGGTGTGATGAACCCCAGCGTTCCGCCCGTCTCCTGCACCTGCATGTAGCGGGCCGGCCCGCCGGTGCGCCGGGCGATCGGGGTCAGCGTATAGCGCTCGGCCAGCCGGTCGCGCACCGTGCGCAACGACAAATGCGTATCGGCGCGTTCAAACGCGACCGCGCCCAGCGGCATCTCTTCGATCAGCGTCAGTTCGAACCCTTCTCCATGCGCCCAGTCGAGCATGGGGACGATTTCGTCTTCATTGATGCCTTTGAGCGCCACCATGTTGAGCTTGACGGCCAGCCCGGCATCGCGCGCCGCGAAAATGCCGTCGAGCACCTGTGCCAGCCGCCCGCGCCGCGTGATCGTTGCGAATTTTTCGGCGTCCAGCGTATCGAGCGAAACATTGATCCGACGCAGACCCAGTTCGGCCAGTCGTTGCGCATGATGCGCCAACTGGCTGCCATTGGTGGTCAGCGTCAATTCGTCCAGCGCCCCTGTGGCCAGATGCTGGCGTGACAGCGCCTCGATCAGTTTCATGATGTCGCGCCGCACCAGGGGTTCGCCCCCGGTCAGACGCACCTTGCGCACGCCCCGCCGGACAAACGCCCCGATCACGGTCTGGATTTCCTCGAAGCTGAGTATCTCGCTGCGCGGCAGGAACACCATGTCTTCGCCCATGCAGTACGTGCAGCGGAAATCGCACCGATCGGTTACCGAAACCCGCAAATAGGTAACCTGGCGGCCAAAACCGTCGATCAGCGGGCGTTCGGTCGTGGGGGCGGAGGCGGTCACACTCATGGAGTGACTATATGCCCCGCGCCATCATTGGCAAAGCGTCATCAACCTTTGGCGGACTCTTCTCTCATTGTCCGTTGGTCTGAGAGCGCTTGCGTTGACATCGCTGCCGAACTGCCGTTCTTGGGCAAAAATGCAATATGGGAACTGTGTAAATGAGTGAAGATCTCAAGCGCGAAGCGGCTCGCGCGGCCATGGGCGAAATCACGTCCGGTATGCGCATCGGTCTGGGCACGGGGTCGACCGCAAAACACTTCGTCGATCTGCTTGGTGCCGAGGTTGCCAAGGGCTTTGAATGCCTTTGCGTACCCACCTCCGAAGTCACTGCTGCTCAGGCGCGCGGGCTCAATATTCCGCTCACCACCCTTGAGGACATTGACAGTCTCGATGTCACCGTCGATGGCGCTGACGAGATCGATGGCGCGTTCCAGCTTATCAAGGGCGGTGGTGGCGCGCTGCTGCGGGAAAAGATCGTCTCCGCCGCGTCCGCGCGCATGGTGGTGATCGCCGATGACAGCAAGCTGGTCGAAACGCTGGGCCGGTTTGCGCTGCCCATCGAAGTCAATCCGTTCGGGCTGGCCGCGACCGAGCGCGCCATTGCGGGCGTGATGGCCGATTTTGGCGCCGAAGGGGGCAAGACGTTGCGGCTCGCAGCCGATGGCAAGCCCTTTGTCACCGATGGCGGTCACTCCATCATCGACGCATCTTTTGGCCGCATTTCCGACGCAAAAGCGCTGTCGCGGGCCTTGCTCGATATACCCGGCGTGGTCGAGCATGGCCTCTTTATAGAATTGTGTTCCGAGGCCTATCTTGCTACGCCCGAAGGGGTCGTCAGGCTCTCGGATCGTACAAAGTCATAACCCAATCATTTCGCAAGGGACCGTAACCGCAATGACTTTCCTGCCCAAGCTACGCCGGATCGCCGTGGCACTCGTTATTTCCGGCACCACATTCATCTCTGTCGCACCGGCCCAGGCCCAGCAGGAGATTTCGCCCGAACATCTGGCTATCGCGCGCGAATATGTGGACATGACCGATTCCGCTCAGCTCTATGAGCGCACGCTGATCGAAATGGGCCTGCAAGTCATGCGCTTGATGATCCAGGAAGATCCGTCCCTGCGGGAGCCGCTGATCACCGCGCTGCAAACGGTTTATGACGGCTACCTGCTCGATCGCGATGCCCTCTACAATCAGTTCGCGCGCATCTACGCCATCCGCTTCTCGGTCGATGATTTGCAGGAGATCGTCGATTTCTATCGCAGCGATGTCGGTGCGCGGCTGCTGGAGCAGAACCTGACCATCAACGAGGATCTGCAAACCGTGCTGGCCGTGTGGAGCCGGAACACCTCCAGCGAATTCCTCGCTCGGGTGCGTTCGGAACTGCGCAACCAGGGCTACAATGCGCCGGCTGGGGATGCCGGGGACGATGCCGCCGAAGATGAGGCCCCAGCGGCGCAATAATCCGCCCCGCCTCCGGCTTTGCTGCCTTCAAAACCCCTGTCTCGTCGGATGGGGGTTTTTTTGTGCCGCCGCGCCGCCTATATGCTTGCGTTCACACGAAGACAAGGAACGGGGCCGCCATGAGCGAGAAATTTGATTTGGTCGTGATCGGTGGAGGCTCCGGCGGGGTGCGCGCGGCGCGCATGTCCGCCCAGTATGGCGCCAAGGTCGCCATCGTCGAAGAGTACCGCTATGGCGGCACTTGCGTCATCCGCGGCTGCGTCCCCAAAAAGCTGTTCGTCTATGCCTCGCGCTTTGGCGATACCTTCGATGTCGCCCCCAGCTTCGGCTGGACGGTCGATGCGAGCTTTGACTGGCCGACGCTCCTGGCCAACAAGGATCGCGAAATCGGGCGGCTTGAAAACATCTATGAAACCCTGCTCGACGGAGCCGGGGTGACGCTGTTCCGTGGCCGGGCCACCGTTACCGGCCCCAATACGGTAAAGCTCTCGTCTGGCGAGGAACTGCAAGCCGAACGCATTCTGATCGCCACCGGCGGTGTGCCCTTCAAGCCCGATATCGAAGGGGCCGATCTGGGCATCACCTCCAATGAGGCGTTTCATCTTGAAACCCTTCCCAAAACCATCCTCATCGAGGGCGGGGGCTATATTGCCGTCGAGTTCGCGACAATCTTTGCCGGGCTTGGCGTCGATACCACGCTGGTTTATCGCCGCGACAAGATTCTGCGCGGCTTCGATCACGATCTGCGTGATGGGCTTGAGGATGCGCTGCACGAGCGCGGCGTCCGTCTGCGCTATGGCTATCATATCTCCCGGCTGGACAAGGATGGGGAGGGGGTGCGCGTCAGCTTCTCCCATGACGAACAGGCCACCTTTGACGCCGTGATGTTCGCCACCGGTCGCCATCCCTACACGAAGGGTCTCGGGCTTGAAGCTGTGGGTGTCCAGCTTAATCAGGCCGGTGCCATTGTGGTCGATGACTACTCGCAGTCCTCGGTGCCCTCGATCTATGCCGTTGGCGATGTGACCGGTCGGGCCGCACTGACCCCCGTCGCCATTCGCGAAGGGGCGGCGTTCGCCCAGACCGTTTACAACAATACGCCGACCACGGTTCCCTATCACCTCATTCCCACCGCCGTGTTTTCCGAACCCGAGATCGGCACCGTTGGGTTGAGCGAGGAAGACGCCGCCGCGCGGTATCGCTCAATCGACGTTTATGTGACCCGTTTCCGGCCCATGATGAACACCTTGTCCGACCGGCAGGAAAAGATGATGCTCAAACTCATCACCGAAACCGATACCGGTCGTGCGCTGGGAGTCCACATCTTGGGTCCGGGTGCCGGCGAGATGATCCAACTTGTCGCCATTCCCATGGGGATGAATGGCACCAAGGCCGATTTCGACCACGCCATCGCCGTGCACCCGACTGCCGCCGAGGAGCTGGTCACCTTCAAATCGCCAAGCTATCGCGTCGTGGACGGAGAAAAGTGCAATCCGTGAGGTTACCCCAGGAACCCTTCTCCCGTGGTGGGAGAAGGTGGCCCGGCGCAGCCGGGTCGGATGAGGGGGTGCAGCCACTTCCCAATTCCAGCCTGCGCATAAAAGCCCCACATCCCGATCACAATACTATAGACTACTTGGCAGGCCGGTCCCCACTTGGTATGCCCGCCTTACCCGACCGGTCCCGCTGGCCGGGCCAATTCCTATTTGACAGTGAGTAGAACGATGAGCACGTGGACACCTGACAGTTGGAGGACAAAACCAATCCTGCAGGTCCCGACCTATCCAAGCCAGTCAGGGCTTGAGGCGGTCGAGGCCCGGCTCGCTTCGTTTCCCCCGCTGGTTTTCGCCGGAGAAGCGCGCGATCTGAAGGCCAATCTGGCCGAAGTCGCCGCCGGTCGCGCCTTCCTGTTGCAGGGGGGCGATTGCGCCGAGAGCTTCGCCGAGCATCATGCCGACCATATCCGCGACTTCTTCCGCGTGTTCCTGCAGATGGCCGTGGTCTTGACCCATGGGGCCTCCAAGCCCGTGGTCAAGGTCGGCCGCATTGCCGGACAATTCGCCAAGCCGCGCTCCTCCGATACCGAAACCATCGATGGTGTGGAACTGCCTGCCTACCGGGGCGACATCATCAACGGCATCGAATTCACGCCCGAAGCCCGCATCCCCGATCCGACCCGCCAGCTTGAGGCCTACCGCCAGTCGGCAGCGACGCTGAACCTCCTGCGCGCATTTTCGATGGGTGGCTTTGCCAACCTGTCCCGCGTGCACGAGTGGACGATGGGGTTCGTCAAGGATTCCAACTGGTATCCGCGTTACGACGAGGTCGCCAAGAAGATCGACGGCGCCATCGAGTTTCTGGGCGCGCTGGGCCTCAATCCGGAAAACACCCCGGTGCTGCGCGAAACCAAGTTCTTCACCAGCCATGAGGCATTGCTGCTCGGCTACGAGGAAGCGATGACCCGGCGGGATTCGATCACCAATGACTGGTACGCCACGTCCGGGCACATGCTCTGGATCGGCGATCGCACCCGCAATCCCGACCACGCCCACGCCGAATACTTCCGCGGCATCAAGAACCCGATCGGCGTCAAGTGTGGCCCGTCCATGTCGTCTGACGATCTCAAGCGCCTGATGGACATGCTCAACCCCGAGGATGAACCGGGCCGTCTCACCCTGATCGCCCGTTTCGGGTCGGACAAGGTCGATGAGCACCTGCCGCGCCTGATCGAGACCGTAGAGGCCGAAGGCCGCACGGTTGTCTGGTGCTGTGATCCGATGCACGGCAACGTCATCAAGGCATCCAACGGCTTCAAGACCCGTCCGTTCGACCGCATCCTGTCGGAAGTGCGGTCGTTCTTCGATATCCATCGCCAGATGGGCACGATTGCCGGTGGTGTGCATGTCGAGATGACCGGTCGCGACGTGACCGAGTGCACGGGCGGCGTTTCGGCTGTCACCGAAGCCAGCCTGTCGGACCGCTACCACACCCATTGCGATCCGCGCCTCAACGCCAGCCAGGCGCTGGAACTGGCTTTCCTCATCGCCGAGGAAATGCACGGCCAGCGCACCAATGGCACTGCTCAGGCTGTCGGATACTAAAGACGCGTTCGCTTCGGCGTTCATAGATTGCGCAAATCAAAAGGCACCGCATCGTCGGTGCCTTTTTTGTTTTTCGCCCGATTTGAGCCGATAGGGCAGGGCAGGGGGGATTCAGGCAACATTAACCCTAACCGCCCTATAACTCTGGCACCGATACCTGCATCGCGCCCTTGGGAGGCTCTTATGTCCCGTGTTGCTACAAGCCTCATCGTGAGCCTTTTCGCCTCGACTGCACTTGGCCCGGCCCTCGCCGCCGACTGGCCCATGGGCAACGAGCCCTCATTCCGCCCGGCCTACCCCGTCGATACCTACCCAATGGATGGCAGCCTCGATTTCGAAGCCGGACTGCGGTATTTTTATGGGATGGGTGGGCAGTCTTTTGGTTCGAGCGGCGGCTCGGCACGCGATACGTCTCACGCACTTGAAGTCCATGGTCGCATCAACGACCACTCGACGTCGACCTATCTCAAAGGTCATATTGGATATGGCAGCATCACCGACGGAGAGTACCGTCCGGTCGGAACATCCTACAATATCGGCCGTGTAGGCTATATCAACGCGGACTTCGGCTACCTGCCACTTGCCTCCGATTCATTCAGCGCCGGTGCATTTCTTGGCTATATGTACACCGATGAATCTCCGGAAAATGTCGGACTGATTACCCATGGCCTGCGCTTGGGTATCGCCGCAAAGGCCGGTATCAACGATGTGTTTGATATCAATGCTGAAGCCGCGATCATCCCGTACACCAACACTACCGGTTCCATGACGAATGGTGGAGCAACCATATCGGACGTCAGCGGCGGGCTTTATGGCGCATCGGGTGAAGTTTTGGCCGGGTTCCATGCTTCCGATACCTTCATAATCCGAGCTGGTGTTCGCGCAACCTATCTTAACGGGCACGTTTCGAGCGATCAGGGCGAGCAATATGTCGAAATGTTCCGGTGGGGACCGCTCGTCGAACTGACCGCCACTTTCTGATTTCCTGCAAGGTCTGATCAAATCCTTGCAACTCTGGCGGTCTGCGCGCGACTCTCGTTGCCTTCAGTCATGATCGCCAACGTTGCCCGGTACGCCTTGCCCGGCGGCTCCGGGCGCGATAAGTCTGGCGCGCCCATCCTGACCGCCGGACCGCTTCGTGACAGACACACTGCGCATTGCCCTTGCCCAACTCAATCCCAAGGTCGGCGCCCTCGCCGATAACCTTGCTGCTGCCCGGAGCGAACTGGCCGAGGCCGAAGCGGCGGGCGTGGACATTATACTATTCAGCGAACTGTATCTGACGGGCTATTTCCCCGACGATCTGCTGTTCCGGCGCCAGTTCGTGACCGAGGCGATGGACGCGGCCCGCGCATTGGCCCAGGCAACCAGGGGCCTCAATGTCTCCCTGCTGCTGCCGACCGTCTGGCAGGCCGATGGCAAGCTCTATAACAGCGTCATCCTCGCCGAAGATGGGGCAATCCTCGACCGCCGCGACAAGGTCGAGCTACCCAATGACGATGTATTTTACGAGCAGCGCTATTTTACCCCCGGTCCGTTGCCCGCCCCGCTTGTGGTCAAGGGCATCCCGATCGGGGTGCCGATCTGTGAGGACATCTGGCACGAGTCCGTCTGCGGGGCATTGGCGGAGCAGGGCGCTGAACTGCTGCTATGTCCCAATGGCTCGCCCTATTGGGCCGGCAAGCAGGCACAGCGGCTCGATTTGGTCCGCAAGCGCACGGCGCAGACCAATCTGCCGTTGCTGTATTGCAATCAGGTCGGCGGACAGGACGAACTGGTGTTCGATGGTGCCAGCTTCGGCGTCAATGCCGATGGTACTCTGGTTTTTCAGGCCAACAGCTTCGACACCGCGCTGGTCCTCTCCGATTGGCAAAAGCAGGATGCGGGCTGGGTCTGCGTGCAGGGCGACATCGTCACTCCCGCGTCATCCGGAGAGGCACCGTGGCGGGCCGCCATGCTTGGCCTGCGCGATTATGTGCACAAGAACGGGTTTTCCAGCGTCGTGCTGGGGCTGTCCGGCGGCATTGATTCCGCCGTAGTCGCCGGCATCGCCGTCGATGCGCTGGGGGCCGACAAGGTCCATTGCGTCATGCTGCCCTATCGCTACACCACCGAGGCGAGCCTGCGCGACGCAAAACTCTCTGCCGAGGCCTTGGGTGTGCGCTACGATATCGTCCCGATCGCCGGGCCGGTCGATGCCACCAGCAGTGCGCTTGCCGGCCTGTTCGCCGGGCGCGAGCCCGATATCACCGAGGAAAACCTGCAATCGCGGACGCGCGGCACCATCCTCATGGCGATCTCGAACAAGTTCGGGGCGCTGCTGATCACCACCGGCAACAAGTCCGAGATGGCTGTGGGCTACGCTACTATCTATGGCGATATGAACGGGGCCTATAACCCGCTCAAGGACATGCTCAAGACCCAGGTTTATGCGCTGGCCCAATGGCGCAATACAAACCTTCCGTCCGATGCTCTCGGGCGCGATGGTATCGTCATCCCCACAGAGATCATCGAAAAGCCGCCCAGTGCCGAATTGCGCCCGGACCAGACTGATCAGGATTCCCTTCCGCCCTATCCGGTGCTCGACGCGATCCTCGCGGGATTGGTCGAGGATGAAGCTTCTGTCGCCGAATTGGTGGCAAAGGGCTATGATGTCGATCTCGTCCGGCGCATCGAACGCCTGATCCAGATTTCCGAGTTCAAGCGCCGCCAGGCTGCACCCGGTCCCAAACTGACCGCCAAAGCGTTCGGCTCGGGCCGTAAATACCCCATCACTTCCGGTTACCGCGACAGGAGCCTGCCGCAATGAGTGTCACAGTCCGCTATGCTCCGTCCCCCACCGGTCGCCTGCATCTGGGCAACGCCCGTCCTGCCGTGCTCAATTGGCTGTTCGCCAAGAGCCAGGGCGGACGCTATATCCTGCGCCTCGATGATACGGACCTCGCCCGCTCGACCCAGGAATTTGCCGAAGGGATCGAAACCGATCTCGCCTGGCTCGGCATCGTGCCCGACCTCAAAGCGCGCCAGTCGGACCGTTTCGCGCTTTACGATGCGGCACGGGACAAGCTGATCGCTGCCGGGCGGCTCTATCCCTGTTACGAGACCGCCGATGAACTCGACCGCAAGCGCAAGCGGGCTCGCGCTCTGGGCAAACCTCCGATTTATGATCGCGCGGCGCTCTCGCTGACCGACGAAGACAAAGCGAGGCTTGAAGCCGAAGGTCGCAAGCCCCATTGGCGGTTCCGTCTCGATGGCCGTCCGGTCAAGTTCACCGATCTCATCAAGGGCGAGCAGACCGTCAACACAGCGTCGATGTCCGATCCGGTTCTGATCCGCGAGGACGGCACCTATCTCTACACGCTGCCCTCGGTGGTCGACGATATCGACCTCGGCGTGACACACGTGATCCGGGGCGAGGACCACGTGTCCAACACCGGCACCCAGATCGAGATTTTCGAGGCGCTGGGCGGAGCGGTGCCGGTGTTCGCCCATCACAACCTGTTGGCCGATGCCGAAGGGCAGGGGTTCTCCAAGCGCCTGGGCTCACTGTCGCTGGAGCAGCTGCGCGGCGAAGGCTACGAGGCACTGGCCATTGCCATTGTTGCCTCCGTCACCGGAACCTCGCTCCCGGTCGAGCCCTATTCCAGCCTGGATGCGATTGCCCAGCGCCTCGATTTCTCGATGATTTCCCACGGCCCCGCGCGTTTCGACCCGGCTGAACTCGAAACCCTCAATGCCCGCATCGTCCACCACATGGACTTCGCCACGGTTCGCGATCGCCTTGCGTCCATAGAAGGTTTGACCGAGCCGGTGTGGCTGGCGTTACGCGAAAACGTCTCGCGCCTGTCCCAGTTCGCGCCGCTTTATGAGCAGATTTTTGTCTCGGCCCGGCCCGTCATCGCCGACGAGGATCGCGAGTTCATCGATCTCGCCCGCGAACTGCTCCCCACAGAGCCTTGGGACGAAACCACCTGGGGCCAGTGGACCGGCGCGTTGCGCGAGAGTTCGGGCCGCAAGGGCAAGGCGCTGTTCCTGCCGCTGCGGCTGGCGCTGACCGGGATGGGGGAGGGCCCTGAGCTCAGGACTCTCCTGCCGGTGCTGGGACGTACGGCGTCTCTGGCCCGACTATCCTGACCCGCCGGTCGCCGAACTCGACAATCCGCAAATCGGGGTTGTCGAGGTCGGGTTGTTGGCCCACCATCGCCTCAGCCGTGCCATCGGCGCGCGGACGGGGCCGTGGCAGCGGCACATAGATCGCCTCGGCAACCACCGCTTCCACTCTTTCGCGCGGATCATGGCGGGGCAGGGGAAATTCGAGGGCACCCAGCTCGATCACCGCCCGCGCGGTCTCGCCCTCGCCTGTCATGGCGACCGTGCCTACAGTATCCTGCGTCCGGCAGGAACAGCTTGTGTCGATTTCCGTACGAAACCGGAAAGCATAGGGCATCGAGCGATAGGGCGCGCCCGATAGCGAGATCATGTCCTCGGGCTCTTCACCGGGGTTGCGATAGGAAAACAGCGCAACCTCCGTGCCCGGACACATTTCGTGGCACTGGATCGCATCCTGCCCCACATAGTTGTCCGTGGTCGAAAAGCTGATCGGCCAGTAAAACCCGTCACAGGTGCGTACACAAACCGTGCGGCGGGTTTGCTGCGTGCTCCACGGATCGTAAGGGGTATCGACGTAATCATAGCCGTCGCCAAACATGTTATCGAGCAGCCCGCCCCGCGCTCCCTGCTGGCCGAACGTCACGCCCGATTGGTTCGCATCGCAACCCGAACGCGCGTAATCCTGCAACAATTGCTGCCGGCTCTGCGCCAGCGACTGGCCCTCGCGAGCCATGGTCGTCAGCTGTTCCACCTGGCTGCGCCCCAGCGTGATGGAACGGGCCAAAGACTGACATTCGCGGCTCAACGCCTGGCCTGCGCTGACCAGTTGCTGGCAGCCATTGCGCATCCACAACCCCTCAGCCTGGGTGACTTCAGCCTGTCGTCCCTGCAATTCGCCGACGATGCCGTTAAAGCTGACGAACAATTCGTTGCGCTCGATGCCGCGCAGAATGGCGACGATCTGCGAACAATTGCGCGATTGGGCCATCGCGATCGAAATATCGGTGAGTACAAACCCGAGGGCGGCCAGCAAGACGAGAGCGATGCGGGCTATTGCGGCTGGCGGAACGTGTGGTGAAGTCATAGTGTCCATGCAACATCGCCGCGTGGGTCGGGCAAAATGCGGAGGCTAGTGCCGCCTCGGTCGCATAGGAACCCAAGCCGGGAGCGGGCAGTCAGATTCAGGCAGACCGGATGAAGCTCTAACAGGCTTTTCGGTCAACGCAAGGCTTTAACTGTGTCCTTCTATGCGCCATCTTGGCGAGCAACACCAATCACGTTCGGTACGGTTCCCCAATGAGACTTGCCACCCTGCGCAACGGTCGTCCCGATGGACATCTGGTCATCGTTTCCAAAGACCTCTCCCGTTTCGCTTCGGCGGGCCGCATCGCGTCCAATCTTCAGGATGCGCTTGATGAGTGGGACCGTTGCGCCCCCATCCTGCGCGCGGTCAGTGACCAGCTCGACAATGGCGAGATCGCTGGCATGCCGTTCAACCCCCGCGAGGCCTTGGCCCCCTTGCCGCGGGCTTTCCAGTGGATCGACGGTGCGGGATATATGGTCCACCTCGATCGGGTGCGCTCGCTCAAGGGCAGCAAGGATGCTGAACTCCAGAACGATCGTCCGCTGCTCTATCAGGGCGGTTCCGATAGCTTCCTCGCCCCCACCGCGCCCATCGTCGTCCCCGAAGATGGGCTCGCGGTCGATTACGAGGCCGAGGTTGTGGTGGTTATCTCCCGTGTGCCCATGCGCCCCACGCGCGAACAGGCCAGCGCGGCCATCCGGCTGGTCGGCATCTGCAACGACGTCTCTCTGCGACGACTGGTTGCTGGCGATCTTCAGGAAGGGTTTGGCTTTTTCCACGCCAAGCCGGCTACCAGTTTCAGCCCGGTTTTCGTCTCCACCGATGAACTGGGCGAGGCCTGGCGGGACAATCGCCTGCACCTCAAGGTGCGTACTCACGTCAATGCCAGCCTTTATGGCCAGCCCGACGCCGGCACCGACATGCGGTTCGATTTTGCTGATCTGATCGTTGCCGCCGCCCAGACGCGCGAGCTGGGGACCGGCACCATCATCGGGTCGGGCACCGTCGCCAATGCCCATGACGATATCCTCCCCATCCGCCACGATGGCATCGGGTTCAGTTGTATCGCCGAGGCGCGCACGGCGGAAAAAGCCCGCATCGGCAAAGCCCGTACCCCTTTTCTCGCCATCGGTGACACCGTCCGCATCGAAGCCGTCGATGCCGATAACCGCTCCGTTTTCGGTGCCATCGACCAGACTGTGGAACTGCTCAGCCGTTAGATCGAAAGCGGCCAATTGCCCGATCTTGTCGTCCCCGTGGCGGGGCCAATAACAACTGCGTGATGCAGGTGGCGGCGTGTCGCCCAAAGTGGCAGGCTCACTCTTTGAAGCAAGGCTGAAAGCTTCAACATCGCCGCAGGGGGCTTCGGTGATGGCCAGACTGCTCCAAGGTCACCATTCAGTGGGGATGACGTGTCGGCGTTATCCCCATTTTCCTGCTTGCTTTGCGGTTTCTTCGCGTCCATGGTGCGCGCCATGAAAACCTTTGGCCAGATTTGCATTATCGGCTGCATTACCTGCTGACCTTGTCGGCGGCGCGGTTTTCATCATCCCGAATACAGGTGTGGACCCGCTGCCGGTACGGCAGCATCAACCGTTTCCAACGGCGGTGGCCCTTGCGCCTGCCTGCCGTTTCCACTCTGAATGTCGCACGGGGCGCTGAATGTCGGACAAGCCTAGCCTGAAGCTTTACAATACGCTCACGCGGTCCAAGGAGGATTTCGTCCCCTTCGATCCTGGCAACGTGCGCATGTATGTCTGCGGGCCCACGGTTTATGATTTTGCCCATATCGGCAATGCGCGCCCGGTGATCGTCTTTGACCTGCTCTACCGGCTGCTGCGCCATGTCTATGGTGAGAACCATGTCACCTATGTGCGCAACATCACCGACGTTGACGACAAGATCAACGCCCGCGCCCTGCGCGATCACCCCGACCTCCCGCTCAACGAAGCCATCCGCAGGGTCACCGAGACCACAGCCTCGCAATTTCACAAGGACGTCGCCGCTCTAGGCTGCTTGCCGCCGAGTATCGAGCCTCGGGCCACAGAACATATCGGCGGCATGATCGCCATTATCGAGCGTCTGCTGGCTAAAGGTCACGCCTATGAGGCGGAAGGCGAAGTGCTGTTCCGCGTCGGCTCGATGCCCGATTACGGTGCGCTGTCGGGCCGCAATCTCGAAGACAATATCGCGGGTGCCCGCGTGGCCATCGACAGTCACAAGGAAAACCCCGCCGATTTCGTTCTCTGGAAGGCTTCGGACGAGAACGAGCCCGGTTGGGATAGCCCGTGGGGCAGGGGACGTCCCGGCTGGCACATCGAATGCTCGGCCATGAGCCTCGCCTTTCTGGGCGAAACCTTCGACATCCATGGCGGCGGGCTCGATCTCATCTTCCCCCACCACGAGAACGAGATCGCCCAGTCCCGCTGCGCCCACGACACCCCGATGATGGCGCGCTACTGGATGCATAACGGCTATCTCCAGGTCGAAGGCCGCAAGATGAGCAAATCGGACGGCAATTTCATCACCATCCGCGATCTGCTCGAAACTGAGGCCTTCGGGGGCCGCGCCTGGCCCGGCGAAGTGCTGCGCCTCGCCATGTTGATGACCCACTACCGCGAGCCCATCGATTTTTCCATCGCGCGTCTGGAGGAGGCTGGACACAAGCTCGTCTCCTGGCAGCGCGCCGCGCGGGCGGGTTCGCAAACGTCTCCCGACGCCGATGTCATCGCCGCCCTGTCCGATGACCTCAACTTCTCGCGTGCCTCCACCGCCCTCGACGCCCTGGCCCGCGCCGCCAACCGGGGCGAGGACGCTGCCGCACAGGCGCTTGCTGCCACGCTGACTTTCTTCGGCTTCTCCCTCGACAGCCTGATCCGCCAATCCGGCGACGACACCGCCACCGCCGAAAAAGTCGCCGCCCGCCTCGCCGCCCTCGCCGCAAGAGATTTCGCCCTCGCCGACACCATCCGCGCCGAACTTCTGGAACAGGGCATCCAGCTGATGGATTATAAAGACCCCGAAACCGGCGAACGCCGCACCAGATGGGAGGCCGCGCGGTGAGTGAAAAAACGCCGTGCCCGGGCTCGTCGGCAACCTCTGCGCACCCCTCACCCCCATCCCCTCTCCCTCAAGGGGAGAGGGGGGCTCTCTCCGCATCGCCTGGGCCCATCCCCTCTTTACCCCTCGTGGCAGAAGCAGGGCTTTCACGACACGCAACCAATGCTCCTGCTGGATCGCTTCTGCAAGTCACCCCTTCTCCCCTTGAGGGAGAAGGTGGGCTTTCGCGCAGCGAAAGGTCGGATGAGGGGTGCACAGCCTCGCTTCAGCCCGCGGGGGCAGCGTGGCGGCACCAGGTTCCAAAGCGGAACCGCGGCTTAGCCAAATCCATGCGCCGCAACCCCACCGAGGCCGAGCGTGCGATGTGGCTCATCCTCAAAGATCGCCGGCTTGCCGAGTACAAGTTCCGCCGCCAGGTTCCCATCGGGCCCTACATCGCTGATTTCGTATGCTATTCCGCTCGCCTGATCATCGAGCTCGATGGCAGCCAGCACGCCGGTGACGACACCGCCCGCGACGAAACGTTGAATTCGAAAGGTTTCTCCATCCTGCGCGTCTGGAATAACCAGATAACCGAAAACCGCGATGCCGTGCTCGATGCGGTCTGGAACCGGCTCCAGGAGAAGCCTCATGGCTGACGAGGTCACCGGCGGGTGCCAGTGCGGCGCGGTGCGTTACCGCATTCGGAGTCAGCCACGATCGTCCATGATCTGCCATTGCCGCATGTGTCAGAAGGCGGTCGGCGGCCCTTTTGCGGCGTTCGTTGCTGTGCCCCGGACTGATTTCGAGCCTGTGCGCGGCGCGATCGCAGTATTCAAGTCCTCGAAGGTGGCGCAACGCGGGTTCTGCCGGGCGTGCGGTACGCCTCTGACATTCGATCGTATTGATAGCGAATGGCTGGCCGTTTCACTGGGCTCGCTCGATAGCCCCGATGCCTTCCCGCCGCGAAAGCAGTTCGGCGTCGAGGCGCGCCATGATTGGGTCCTGGATCTCGCGCGGATAGCCGAGCAGCTTCCAACCGAGCAGCGCCTGGCCGATTTGGGACGATCGGTTCAGGCCAGCTTCCAACACCCCGACCACGATACTGACCATTGGCCTGAGGGAGACGCCAGATGAGCATGATCGACCATTTCGGACTGAGCGTGGGCGACCACGACCGCGCGCTGACGTTTTACGATGCGGTTCTCGCGCCGCTCGGATACCGGCGACTGCAGGATTTCGATCTGCCAAAAGGCAGGGTCACCGGCTATGGCGACACGAAGCCGGAATTCTGGCTCAGCAGCGGCGGGCGCTGCACGGGCCGGCTGCATATCGCGTTTTCCGCCCGGTCGCGGGAGGCCGTCGATGCGTTCCACCGCGCGGCCTTGCAAGCGGGCGCACGCGATAATGGCGCGCCCGGCGTGCGTGACATCTACCATCCCAACTATTATGGCGCCTTCGTCTTCGATCCCGACGGACACAACATCGAGGCGGTATGCCATGCACCCGCTTGACCCCGCCGCCTTCGCGCCCGGCCCGCCTGCCTGTGCAGGCCCCCTCTGACTGCAAGTATCAGCCTATGACCAAAGAACGCCTCTATATCTACGACACCACCCTGCGCGACGGTGCCCAAACCGCCGGCGTCGAATTTTCTCTCGAAGACAAGATCAATATTGCCCTTCTGCTCGATGGACTGGGCATCGATTACGTCGAGGGCGGCTATCCCGGCGCCAATGTCGTCGATACGGCGTTTTTTGCGCAAAAGCGCACGGAGGCGGCGCAATTCGTTGCCTTTGGCATGACCAAGCGGGCAGGGCGCTCCGTCGATAACGACCCCGGCATCGCCGATCTGATCAATTCCCGTTCCGACGCGATCTGTTACGTCTCAAAAGCCTGGGACCATCAGGTCACGCTCGCCCTTGGCATTTCGACACAGGAAAATCTCCAGAGCCTGGCTGAAAGCGTGGGGGCGGCCATCGCCAGCGGCAAGGAGGCCTATGTCGATTGCGAGCACTTCTTTGATGGTTACAAGGCCAACCGCGCCTATGCGCTCGATTGTGTGAAAACCGCTATCGAGGCTGGCGCGCGCTGGGTGGTGTTGTGCGATACCAATGGCGGCACCATGCCCGCCGAGATCGAAGCGATCGTCGCCGATGTGCTCACCGTCGCGCCGGGCGATCGGCTGGGCATCCACGCCCATGACGATACCGGGCAGGCGGTGGCCAACACTCTTGCCGCCGTGCGCGCCGGTGTGCGCCACATTCAGGGCACGCTGAACGGATTGGGCGAGCGCTGCGGCAATGCCAATCTGGTCACCCTGATCCCCACGTTGGTGCTTAAACCCATATTTGCCGACCGGTTCGAAACCGGGGTGACCGTGCAGAAGCTGGAGAGGATCACCCAGGTTTCGCGCGCCTTCGATGAAATCCTCAACCGCGCGCCCAACCGGCAGGCGCCCTATGTCGGGGCCTCGGCCTTTGCCACCAAAGCGGGTATCCATGCCTCTGCCATCGCCAAGGACCCGGCGACCTATGAGCATGTCACGCCCGAGAGTGTGGGCAATGAACGGTCGATCATGGTCAGCCAGCAGGCGGGCAAGTCCAACCTGCTGACCTCGCTAGCCCGCTTCGGCATCGATCTGCCCCGCGAGGATCCGCGCCTCGATGAGCTTTTGCGGCAGGTGAAGGAACGCGAAGCACGCGGCTATTCCTATGATGGGGCCGAAGCGTCCTTCTGCCTGCTGGCCCACAAGGTCCTCGATACGCTGCCCCGATTTTTCGACGTCACCAGCTACCGCACCTCGATCGAGCGCCGCCATAACGCGCGCGGCGAGCAGGTGACGGTGAGCGAGGCGGTGGTCAAGATCGACGTCGATGGTGAAATTCTGATGTCGGTGGCCGAAGGCAATGGCCCGGTCAACGCTCTCGACCTCGCCATGCGTAAGGATCTGGGAAAATATTCCGACCGTATCGACGATCTTGAACTTGTGGATTACAAGGTCCGTATTCTCGATGGCGGCACCGGGGCGATCACCCGCGTGCTGATCGAAAGCCGGGACCGCGCCGGCGATAGATGGTTCACCGTCGGGGTCTCGCCAAACATCATCGACGCGTCTTTCGAGGCGCTCTATGAGGCGTTCACCTATAAGTTGATGAAGACTTTATAGGCGTTATAATTCAAATCGCTGTCGCAAATATGCGAATCAGGAAATGAGGCCGATGCGGCGGCCGGGAAACACTGACGGAGGCTCCACTGGCCGGTCCCCTTTCTCCCGTAGCTCTCGCCATCGGCGCGGCGGCAGCTACCGCCATCGTGGTCATCGGCATCTTTGCCGGGCCGGGCACTGTTGCTTGTGTCCAGCGCGGCGATTTCGCGGCCTGTATGAGCGAGACCTTTTTCGGGGGCGAACCCGTCCAGACAGCGGCAGGCGAACCGGCGACTGAGGGTGCTACCTCTGTCGAGGCCGATGCGCAGCCTGGCGATCCGATCACGGACCAGCCCGCGACGGCGGCAAACGATGAAACCGCGCTCAGCGTGTCGCAGGCAGTGCTGCCGTCCTTTGCGCTGGTCCGGGTCGAGCCCGATGGGTTGGCGGTGATCGCCGGTACGGCTTCGCCCTCGGGCGAAATTCATATCTTTGCCGATGACCAGCAGATCGGCACCGAGACCGCAGAGCCGTCCGGCGACTTCGTGTTCGTCACCGAAACGCCGTTGCCTGCCGGTGGTGTCGAACTGCGCCTGCTCGACGTCCAGACCGACCGCTTTGCCAGCACGTCGGTGATGGTGGTGGTGCAGGAAGACCGTACGGCAGAACCCCTCGTCGTTGCCGCCGAACCGGGCAAGGCAAGCGAAATCCTCCAGGGCCTGGAGCCCGCAGCGCCACCTGCCGCACCGGCAGAAACACCCGCCGAACAGCCCGCCACCATCGCCGCAGCCGAAGTCCCGGCGCAGCCCGAAATGGCCGAACCTGCGGAGCCAGTCGAAAGCGCAGCGCTGACGGCCTCCGAGTCGCATGTGCAGCCCGAAGCGGTGGAAGCCACCGCTCCCGTCGAGCCCGAACCGGCACCTTCCGCACCCGTGGCTGAACCCGAAATCGTCGTGGCCGAAGCGCCGCGCGAGCCCGCGTCACGACCTGTGGAAACGGCGGTCATTGCCGATGCCGTTACCCCCCGGAGTGCGACTGCTACTCAGCCTGAAACCACAACTAACGAACCGGCCCCGATCACAGAACCTGCCGAGACCATCGAAGCCCCGGTCGCTGAACCGGTCATCGCCGAAGCTCCCGACCAGCCTGCCGCACAGGACACGGTTGAGCCCGAGCCCATCGTGCCCCCGGCACCAGACGTGGCGGAAGAGCCAACTCCCGCCGCAGAACCGGGAATGGAGCAGCCCGCCGCTGCCGCCCCTGTCGCGGAGCAGCCCGCAGCCCCGGTGACCGCTGAGCAACCAGCCAGTGCCGCTGCGCCTGCTCCCGTGCCCACACCTGCCGCAGAACCGGAAACGGTGGCCCCGGTGGCGGAACCCGCACCAATCGCCGTGGCTGAAACGCCCGCGCCTGCCGCCGCCGTGCCGCCCACTATCGATGCCGTCGAGATCGACGGAAACCGCAATTTCTTTGCCGGCAGTGGTACCAACGGCATGAGCGTCCGCCTCTATGTGGACAACGAGGCTGTAGGCAGCACCCGGGTCGCCGATGGCCGCTGGCTGGTGGAAGCTACCGACGTGCTCGATCAGGAAAGCCAGCGTGTCCGCATAGATATGCTCGACAGGAACGGCATCGTCGTCGGTCGCGCCGAGGTCGATTTCATTCTCGATCTGCCCGCCACCGTGGCCGATGAAATCGTCGTTGCCGAAGCACCTGAGCCGGAATCCGCGCCGGTGATCGATGCCCAGCCAGCACCTGCGCCCCAGACCGCGCCAGAGCCGGTTTCAACGCCCGAACAGGCCCAGGCTGCTCCGGTCTCCGCTCAGCCCGCTCCGACAATGCAAGAGCCTGCCGAACCCGAAACGCCCACTGCGCCCGCCGAAACCGCCGTGCCCACGCTGGTCGGCGTCACCACCGGCAATCGCACCACGTCGGGTCAGGCGATCATCCGCCGTGGCGACAATCTGTGGACCATCGCCCGCCGCGTCTATGGCGAGGGCATTCGCTACACCCAGATTTTCGAGGCCAACGCCGATCAGATTCGCGATCCCGATCTGATCTATCCCGGACAGGTTTTCGATCTGCCGGGCACCGATCAGATGATCGGCGACATGGAAGACGAGGACCTCCCGGCCTGATCAAATTCAGGTCGGGACGGCGCCACCGCGCGTCTTGCAATTTTTGCCTATTTCTTTATCGTTATCTGACGATGAAAGCAGCGGCCATGGACGAAGACGATATTGCCACGATAATGCGCGCCCTCGGTCACCCGGTGCGGCTGGAGATATTGCGCATCCTTGCCCGGCGGGCCGAAAATTGCTGCTGTAACGACATCACCGATTGTCTCTCCCTCGCCCAGAGCACGGTGTCCCAACACCTCAAGGTGCTGCTCGACGCCGGGGTGATTCAGCGCCATGCGCAGGGCACGCGCAACAATTACAATGTGTGCCACATCCGCCTTGCAGCCTTCAGCCGCGCTGTGGATGGGTATCTGTCGGGCCTCTCGCCACAAGGCGCGGATGGCGCGTGCTTGCTGTCCGCTTCATGACCCCCGCCCGGGTGCGGTTGCAGCACTTCACTTTCTCGACGCCGATAGTAACAGCCCGTCCGCGGGCATAACGAAAAACCGGCAGGCGTCCGGCTTCAGCCGCTACCCCCTGCCGCCACAAAAAAATCTTTCGCGGAGTCCTCACCCATGTCCGACGAATCCGGATCAACCGTCAGCGCCGATGAAGGTGCAATCCTGGGCACCCTGCGCAATCTGTGGGCCTATATGTGGCCTGAGGGGCGCCCCGATCTGCGCCGGCGCGCGGTGCTTGCCATCGGGGCTTTGCTGCTCGCCAAGGTCGCCAGCACCCTTGTTCCCTTCGCCTATAAGGGCATCATCGATTCCCTTGGGGTTTCGGGCCCCGATGCGGCGCTGATCATGGGGCTGTCCATCCCCATCATCCTCGCCATCGCCTATGGCGTGGGCCAGATCGTTGATACCGGCTTCCAGCAGTTGCGCGACATCCTGTTTGCCTCGGTCGGCCAGCATGCCGTGCGCCAGCTGGCCTATCGCACCTTCACCCACATGCACCAGCTCTCCCTGCGCTTCCACCTCCAGCGCAAGACGGGCGGGCTGAGCCGGGTCATCGAGCGCGGCACCAAGGGTATTGAGACCATCGTGCGCTTCACGATGCTCAACACCGCGCCCACCCTTGTCGAATTCCTCATCGTGGGCATCATTTTCGGCTGGCTGTTCGGCATGGCCTATGTGCTGGTGCTGGCCGTGATCGTGGTGCTGTACATGGTGTTTACCGTGCGCGCTTCGAACTGGCGCATCGCCATCCGCCGCGACATGAACGAGAGCGATACCGACGCCAACGCCAAGGCGGTCGATAGCCTGCTCAATTTCGAGACCGTCAAATATTTCGGCAACGAGGCGCTGGAAGCCAGGCGCTTTGATTCCGCCATGGCCGGGTATGAACGCGCCGCCGTGCGCATCTGGACTTCGCTGGGTTTCCTCAACTTCGGCCAGGGCGTGATCTTCTGGGCGGGCGTGGTGGTCCTCTCGGTCATGGCGGCGCTGGGCGTCATGCGCGGCGATCTCACCGTTGGTGATTTCGTCCTGCTCAACACCTTCCTGATGCAGATTTACCGGCCCCTCAACCAGATCGGTTTCGTCTATCGCGAAATCCGTCAGGGTCTGGCCGATATCGAAGCCATGTTCCGCCTGCTCGATCAGAGCCCCGAGATCGAGGACAAGCCCGACGCCCAGCCGCTGGCGCTGGAAGGCCCGGTGCTCAGCTTCGAGGATGTGTATTTCCACTACGATGCCGACCGCCCGATCCTCAAGGGCGTCAGCTTCACCGTGCCGGCGGGCAAGACCATCGCAGTAGTGGGGCCATCAGGCGCGGGAAAATCCACCATCTCACGCCTCATCTATCGGTTCTATGATGTGATCTCGGGCCGCGTCACTATCGACGGACAGGATGTGCGCGACGTCACCCAGAACTCGCTGCGGGCCGCTATCGGCATGGTCCCGCAGGACACCGTGCTGTTCAACGATACCATCGCCTATAATATCCGCTATGGCCGCCCCGACGCCACCGACGAGGAGGTGCGCGAAGCCGCCCGCATGGCCCAGATCGGCGATTTCATCGAAAGCCTGCCCCACGGGTTCGATACCCAGGTGGGCGAGCGGGGACTGAAACTCTCCGGCGGCGAGAAGCAACGCGTCGCCATCGCCCGCACCATCCTCAAGGCCCCGCCGATCCTGATCCTTGACGAAGCGACGTCGGCCCTCGATACCCAGACGGAGCGGGAAATCCAGTCGGCGCTCGATACCGTGTCGCGGGGGCGCACCACGCTGGTCATCGCCCACCGCCTCTCCACCGTGGTCGATGCCGATGAGATCATCGTCCTGCGTGAAGGCACCATTGCCGAGCGCGGCACCCACAACGAGTTGCTTGATCACAACGGCCTGTACGCCCAGATGTGGAACCGCCAGCGTGAAGCCGCCGAGGCCAGCGAACGGCTCCGGGTCGCTGAGGACGACCCCGAAGGCTACGTCACCCGCAAGCCGGCCCCCCAGCCGGCAGAATAGAGCGTTTCCAGGAAAAGTGGTCTCCGGTTTTCCAGTTCGGAAACGCGATCAAACAATGAGCGTTTACAGGAAAAGTGGCCGCCGGTTTTCCGGTTCGGAAACGCGAGGAATTACCACTTTCTCGCCATAAAAAAGGCCCCGCGCAATGCGGGGCCTTTTTGTTTACTCGGAAGGGCAGGGGCCTATTCGGCGGCGGGTCGCCGCGACAGGATCGTCACCCCGTTTTCGGCCCGCTCCACCAATTCGGTGTCCTTGGTCACGATATGGCGAGGCGCTTCGGCGTTGCCTTCGATGGCCACGGCCATGCCGTCGAACCCGGCTGGCTGGACGGGTTCGCGTGTGCGCCGGCCCCGCAGCCACCCGAACAGGGTGCCGATCTGGTGCCGGACCACCTTGGGCGCAGTCACCATCACCGGCACCATGATCAGGGTCAGCACGGTCGAGAACAGCAGCCCACTCACCAGCGCCGCCGACAGGTGGACGAACCACGACCCGGCGATGCCCCCCAGGACGATTTCCCGGCGGATGAAGTCGAATTCGATATTCGCCCACATCGGGATCACGCCCAGCGCGGTGAGGAACGCCGTCAGCAGCACTGGCCGCACCCGCTGCGCGGTGGTCAGCAGCATGGCGGTGATCGGCTCGACGTTCTGCCCGCGGTTGTAGGTGTTATAGGTGTCGATCAGAACGATGCCGTTCTTGACCACGATCCCCGCCAGCGCCACGATGCCCAGCCCGGTCATGATGGCCGAAAAGCTCATACCCGTCGCCAGCATCCCCAAAAGCACCCCCGCCACCGACATGATCACCGTCGAGAGGGTCACCAGCACCTGATAGAAGCTGTTGTACTCAAGCAGCAGGATCAGGAAGATCATGAACAGCGCTGCGGCCAGCGCCTGTCCGATAAAGGCGTTGGCGTCGCCCATCTGTTCTTCCGCGCCGCCAAAGGCGAACGACACCTTGTCCGGCCACTCCTGCGAATCGAGCCAGGCCTGCAACTCCGCCACCCGCTCTGCGGGATAAACACCAGCGGGCAGGTCCACGAGGCTGGCCGCGATCGGCATCACATAGACCTGATTGCGCCGCTCGATATTGGCCACCTTCGGCACCGCCCGGCGTTCGATGAAGTTCGAGACCGGAACCATGCCCTGTGCAGTGGCGATGCGCATGGAATCCAGCGCATCCAGAGTGCGTTCCTCGTTGGGCAGGCGCACCTTGATGTCGAGTTCGTCGCCGGTCTCCTGATCGCGATAGGTGCCCAGATTGACCCCGCCGGTGACCAGTTGGACATAAGGTGCCAACTCCCGCACCCCGATGCCATAGCGGGCCGCTTCCACGCGGTCGACGGTGATCTGCCAGTCGATGCCGGGCGAGGGGCGCCCGTCTTCGATATCGGCGGCGTTGGGCAGGTCGTTTTGCAGATAGGCGACCACCCGTTCCACCGTCGGCACCAGATCGGCGTAATTGGTGCTCT
>NZ_DATMGM010000008.1:0-59124 GCF_035555455.1 Pelagibacterium sp.
CGCCCAGCCCGCGTTCCTTGAGCGCCGCGATCAGCTCGGGCACCAGCGTCTTGTGCCCGGCCGCCAGCGAGGACACCCCCACCGCATCGACCGCCAGCGTTTCGGCCTGGGCCGCGACTTCGGGCGGCGTCTCGAACAGGCTGCCCATATGCACGCAGAAGCCCAGATCGGCGAAGGCCGTCGCGATCACCTTGGCGCCGCGATCGTGCCCGTCCTGGCCCATCTTGGCGATAAAGATCGAAGGCTGGCGCCCCTGCCGTTCGGCAAAGCCCCCGATCCGGCGCTTCGCCTCGGCAAATTGCGGATCGCCGTCATACTCGGTGCCATAGACCCCCGACAGCACCCGCGTATGGGCGTCGTGACGCCCGAAAATATCTTCCAGCGCCTGCGAAATCTCGCCAAGGCTGGCCCGGGCCCGTGCCGCTTCGATTGCCGCCGCCAGCAGATTGCCTTCGTCCCTGGCCGCGTATTCGCGCAAGCTGTGGAGGGCCGCGCGGCACCGCGCTTGATCCCGTGTGCGCCGAAGGGTCTCAAGGCGTTCGATCTGGCTGGCCCGCACCCTGGCGTTATCGACCTCCAGCGTTTCGATCTTCTCCTCGACGTCGAGGCGATAGCGGTTGACCCCGACGATTACCTCCTCGCCCCGGTCGATTTTCGCCTGCCGCACCGCAGCCGCCCTTTCGATGGCCAGCTTGGGCTCGCCCGATTGCACCGCCTGGGCCATGCCGCCCTGCGCTGTGACCCCGGCGATCAGCGCTTCGGCCTTGTCCACCAGCTGCGCCGTCAGCGCCTCGACATAATGGGAGCCGCCCAACGGATCGACAACATCGGCCACCTTGGTCTCGTGCTGCAAAATCAGCTGGGTGTTGCGGGCGATGCGCGACGAGGTTTCGCTGGGCAGCGCGATGGCCTCGTCAAAGGAATTGGTGTGCAGGCTCTGCGTCCCGCCCAGCACCGCCGCCAGCCCCTCATAGGCCGTGCGCACGATATTGTTGAAAGGGTCCTGCTCGGTCAGCGACACGCCCGAGGTCTGGCAATGGGTGCGCAGCATTTTCGAGCGCGGGTCTTTCGCGCCCAGATCGGTCATGATCTGTGCCCACAAGGTCCGCGCCGCCCGCAGCTTGGCGATTTCGACGAAAAAATTCATCCCGATGCCGAAAAAAAAGCTCAGCCGCCCCGCGAAGGCGTCGATATCGAGCCCGCGCGCCTGCGCCGCGCGCACATAGGCCACGCCATCGGCCAGCGTATAGGCCAGTTCCTGGAGCGCCGTCGCCCCGGCCTCGTGCATGTGATAGCCCGAGATCGAAATCGAATTGAAGCTGGGCATGTGTTCCGCTGTATAGGCGATGATATCGCCCACGATGCGCATCGAGGGTTCGGGGGGGTAGATATAGGTGTTGCGGACCATGAACTCCTTGAGGATATCGTTCTGGATGGTCCCCGAAAGTTTTTCCGGCGGCACGCCCTGTTCTTCCGCCGCGACGATGAACATCGCCAGCACCGGGATCACCGCCCCGTTCATGGTCATCGAGACGCTCATTCTGTCGAGTGGAATGCCCTCGAAAAGGATTTTCATGTCCTCGACGGAATCGATCGCCACTCCAGCCTTGCCCACATCGCCGGTGACGCGTGGATGGTCGGAATCATACCCCCGGTGCGTCGCCAGGTCGAAGGCCACCGACAATCCCTTTTGCCCGCGTTCGAGGGCCTGGCGGTAAAAGCGGTTGCTGTCCTCGGCCGTCGAGAACCCCGCATATTGCCGGATCGTCCAGGGCCGGTTGGCGTACATCGTCGCCCTTATGCCGCGCGTGAACGGTTCGACGCCGGGTATGGCACCATCGTCGCCGAAATAGACCGGCTCGATCTCCAGCCCGCCATAGTCGCGAATGAGGGTGTCGAGCGGGGCATCGCGTAACTCGGCTTGGGCGATATGGGTCCAGATCTCGCGCGGCTTGCTGCCCATCACATGGCCTCGAATTCCATGATCACCGCGTCCACGGCCAGCACGTCCCCGGCCCTGGCACTCACCCTTGCCACCCTTGCCCGCCGCTCGGCCTTGAGCACGTTTTCCATCTTCATCGCCTCGACAATAGCCAGCGCCTGGCCCTCCTCGACCAGATCGCCCTCGACCACGTCCACCCGCACGATCTGCCCCGGCATGGGGCACAAGAGGAACCGGCTCATATCGGGCGGCGTCTTGACGGGCATCAGGTCCATCAGATCCGCAACATGGGGCATCACCACCCTGGCCATCAGGTCGGCGCCACGATAGCGCATACGGAAGCCCGACGTCATCCGGTCCATCTTGACGTGCAGCACGTGCCCGTCGATCTCGGCCGTGGTGAGGCTTGTGCCCGGCTGCCAGCCATCCTCGATCAACAGCCCCCGCCCGTCATCGGTCATCAGCACGAAGGATTCGTCCGATTTCGGGATGGAGAAATTCCAGCGCTCGGTCCCGATGATCACGCTGCGCTCGGCGGTCACGTGCCGCCGCGTCAACGGCGCCGGTTCGAGAAAGCCACGGGTTTCGAGCTGGTAGGTGGCCCGGCAGGCCAGCGCCGCCAGCCTGAGCGTGGTTTCACCGTCGAGCTTTACGCCCGAAAACCCTTCGGGGAATTCCTCGGCAATGTAGTTTGTCGAAAGCCGCCCTTCCCGGAATCGCCCCTGCGTGGTCACCGCCGAAAGGAACGGAACATTATTGCCCACACCGTCGATATCGAACTGGTCGAGCGCCACCGTCAGTCCGTCTATGGCCTCGATCCGCGAGGGCGCCCAGGTCACGAGCTTGGCAATCATCGGGTCGTAATAGGGGCTGATCCCGCCCCCTTCCTCGACCCCGGTGTCGTTGCGCACCACGAGCTGCGCCGACGCCTCCTCGGCCGGGGGCCGGTAGCGCTTGAGCCGCCCCGTCGAGGGCAGGAAATTGCGATAGGGGTCCTCGGCGTAGATGCGCGCCTCGACGGCCCAGCCGTTCAGTTTGACCTGATCCTGGCTCCAGCGCAGCTTCTGCCCAACGGCGATGCGCAGCATTTCCTCGACGAGATCGAGCCCGGTCACCAGTTCGGTCACCGGATGCTCGACCTGCAATCGCGTGTTCATTTCGAGGAAGTAGAAATTGCGGTCCTTGTCGACGATAAATTCGACCGTCCCCGCGCTCACATAATTGACCGCCTTTGCCAAGGCGACCGCCTGCGCGCCCATCTTCTCGCGCGTCTCGGTATCGAGAAAGGGCGAGGGCGCTTCCTCGATCACCTTCTGGTTGCGCCGCTGGATCGAGCATTCGCGCTCGCCAAGATGGATGCAATTGCCTTGCGCATCGGCGAGGATCTGGATTTCGATGTGGCGCGGCTCCTCGATATATTTCTCGATGAACACCCGGTCGTCGCCAAACGCGGCGGCCGCTTCCGATTTCGCCCGCTCGAACCCTTCGGCGACATCGGCATCGGATCGGACGATCCGCATTCCCTTGCCGCCGCCGCCCGCCGAAGCCTTGATCATCACCGGGTAGCCGATTGTCCCGGCAATCCGGGCCGCCTCCCGGGGCGTTTCGATCACCCCCATATGCCCGGGCACCGTCGACACTCCCGTCTCGGCGGCAATTTTTTTCGAGGTGATCTTGTCGCCCATGGCCTCGATGGCCTTGACGGGCGGCCCGATGAAATAAATCCCATCCTGGCGCAGCCGCTCGGCAAAGGCCGGGTTTTCCGAAAGGAACCCATAGCCCGGATGCACCGCCACCGCCCCCGTCTGCTTGCAGGCGGCAACGATCTTTTCGATATCGAGATAGCTCTCACCCGCCGGCGAGGGCCCGATATGGACGGCCTCGTCGGCCATTTTTACGTGCAGGGCTTCCCGATCGGCGTCGGAATAGACGGCGACGGTGGCCATCCCCAGCTTCCGCGCCGTCTTGATGATCCGGCAGGCGATTTCCCCGCGATTGGCTATGAGGATTTTGGAGTACATCGGTCAGTCGCCCTCCTCTAAATCTAGGCTTTCGCGTATTTCCGATAGTGTTCTTTCCTCATATTTCCAGTATGCGGGGCCAGCTATTGATGCCCATTCGAAGCCTTGCTCACGTGCAACTATAAGTGCAGATGATGAGAGGCTATGTTCCTGCTCCCTGAACAAAACCTTCCTGTCACTGATTACAATACATTTAATCTGATCATCAAATACGGATTCAAGCACGGAGCCATGCGGAATATCAGCTAGGCTGAAAGAAAAATTGGATTTTCTGCGCCGCTCTTTTTGTAACGCCTCCTTGTCACCTGGCTCGGTTTCAACATCAGTCTTAGGTGTTACATTCAGGCCGTCGATCATTTTTAGAATTGCAGTGGGTTTGTCTGGCGAGATTCTGAAAAATTCCCGTGCTGATCGAACCCGATGATCTCCGAATGCCTCGTGGAGCGCCTTCTCCCATCGCGCGGCGTCCTCAACTTCAGCAGCGTAAAATGCTTCGAAAGGCATTGGAACTCCAGATGAATCCAACTGGCGCATACGGGTTTCAATTGGTCCACTTGTGATGCCAATCTTTATTAGCCCAGGCATTGCTGCATTGGTCAAAACGTAAACTATCGACATTCCCCCTCCTCACAGCGGAATATTCCCATGCTTTTTCACCGGCCCCTGCGCCGTCTTGTGCCGCAGGGTCTCGAAGGCCCGCGCCACGCGGCGTCTGGTGTTGTGGGGCATGATCACATCGTCGATGAAGCCGCGTTCCGCCGCGACGAACGGGTTGGCGAACCGGGCCTCATACTCTTTTGTGCGGGCAGCGATCTTCTCGCCGTCCGCCAAGTCCGACCGGTACAGAATTTCCACCGCCCCCTTGGCCCCCATCACTGCGATTTCCGCGCTCGGCCAGGCGTAATTCACATCGGCGCGGATGTGCTTGGACGCCATCACGTCATAGGCCCCGCCATAGGCTTTTCGCGTGATCACCGTCACCTTGGGCACGGTTGCCTCGGCATAGGCGAACAGCAGTTTGGCGCCGTGCTTGATGATCCCGCCATATTCCTGCGCCACGCCGGGCAGAAAGCCCGGCACGTCCACCAGCGTCAGGATGGGAATTTCAAAACTGTCGCAAAACCGGATGAACCGCGCCGCCTTCTTGGAGGCGTTGATGTCGAGGCATCCGGCCAGCACCATGGGCTGGTTGGCGACGACCCCAACCGTCTGCCCGTTGAGCCGGACAAACCCGATAAGAATATTGCCCGCATGTTCGCGCTGGAGTTCGAGAAAATCGCCTTCGTCGGCAATCTTTTCGATCACTTCGCGCATGTCGTAGGGAGTGTTGGCATTGGCTGGGATCAGCGTATCGAGGCTGTCCTCGCGCCGGTCGATCTGGTCGTTGGTTGCCACGCTCGGCGCTTTCTCGCGCGCCGACAGCGGCAGGAAATCGAAAAGTCGCCGCACTTCAAGCAGCGTTTCGATATCGTTTTCGAACGCGGCGTCGGCCACCGAGGAAATTTTTGTATGGGTCGAGGCCCCGCCCAGTTCCTCATGGGTCACCGTTTCGTTGGTCACGGTCTTGACCACGTCGGGGCCGGTCACGAACATGTAGCTGGTGTCTTTGACCATATAGATGAAATCGGTCATGGCGGGCGAATAGACGGCGCCGCCTGCGCATGGCCCCATGATCACCGAAATCTGCGGCACCGCGCCGGATGCCTGCACGTTACGCCAAAACACTTCGGCATAGCCGCCCAGCGACGCCACGCCCTCCTGGATGCGCGCGCCCCCGGAATCATTGAGCCCGATGATCGGCGCGCCGTTCTGCATCGCCAGATCCATGATCTTGCAGATCTTCTGTGCATGGGTTTCCGAGAGCGAACCGCCGAACACGGTGAAATCCTGCGAGAACACATAGGTCAGCCGTCCGTTGATGGTGCCCCAGCCGGTCACCACCCCGTCGCCAGGCACGATCTGTTCGTCCATGCCGAAATCGCGCGTCCGGTGGGTGACGAACATGTCGTATTCTTCAAAACTGCCCGGATCGAGCAGCACGGCGAGCCGCTCGCGCGCCGTCAGCTTGCCCTTGGCGTGCTGGGCTTCGATCCTGCGGGCGCCGCCGCCCTGCCGTGCCTGGTCCCGCCGGTCTTCAAGCGCGTCGATCACGTCCTGCATTCTGCCCTCCCTGTCAGGCGCCGTGCGTCAGGCATAACCATGTATAAAAATATGCTACATGGCGCGCATGTTCGACGCCAGCCTTGAGCAGGTGGCGCACTGCATATCGACGGCACGTATCGATTCCCCTTTGGCAATCGAGGTCTCGGTCCAGTCGGGCCGATGCACCATCGTGCCCTTCACAATCCGATAGGCAGCGTCGCCGACGAGGCGGCGGAGTCCGGTGCGGGAAAGTCCCTATTGGGCAATGCCTGAGGGGCTGATGGGATTGGTCCTGAGCACCAGTGCGGATTGAGGATCCGTCGCGCGCTGTGATTCTTAATGGGAAGTAAAGATTATATAGACTCTTTCCCCGAGTTATGGTGAAATATAGAAGGCGATATATACTGTTATGCAAATCAATCGAGAAGAGTTCTCGCAAGTGGTTTAAGCAGTCGCCTTGTACAGCTGGGCGTATATATCCGTATGCAGCGCATAGTAGTTTATGACTATGATCAAATCGGGTAATCCCCTGGCATATTTATAAGCATAATAAATTATGGCCTGACACGATTGCTGTGTGAGGAAGGGTAGTTCTGTTCTCTTTTTGAGGGCGGGGCGGAGTGTCTTTTGAAACTGGAAAACTTTCAGCCTGCCAATTTGAGTTGGCAAGGAACGAGGAAGTTTTGTGCCCCAGAGGCAATAAAATAAACATGGAGTGAACAAAATGTACAAGCTTCTCGTGACGACAGCCGTAGCAAGCGGGATGATATTGACGGCGGGCAGCGCCTTTGCAGGTAATAAACCCAAGTATCCGAAACCCACTGTTCCGGAGCCGCCCTGCGTGGAGTGTCTCAACGACGCGATCAACATCGAGCAGCTCGTTTCCGGCTTGCAGGTTGCTTTCAACAGCATCTCAGAGGTCGGCGACGTGACCGATGTGACCCAGACAGCGTTGAACGCCGCCAATCTCATCAGCCTCGACGGCATGGATCTGGGTGAGGGGGGCGTGGCCGACGGAATCGGCAAGGTGGTGCAGACAACCAACGCTTCGCTGGCGCAACAGGCCGATAACGACCTGTTTGGTGGCACGAAATCGGCGCTCGAAAATATCGAGCAGGCGGCCACCAACGTCGTTAACGTCTTCTCCGGGCCCGAGGTCAATGAGATCGTCCAGGCGGCCAACAGCTCGCAATGGGCCAACAACGTGATCACCTTCGGCAAAGGCGGTTACGATGCCGATGCTCTCTATGACGCGGACGATGTCCTGCTGCCCACCCAGTCGGCGCTCAACGCCGTCAATCTGATCACCGTGGGCATGCTGAACGGCAGCGGAAATCAGTATTCCAACAGCGCTCAGGAGGCCATCAACTCCATGACATACGCCGGAGGCGGCATCATGCCCTTCGGTTATGGCGGCGGTGGCTACAACCACAGCATCGATATCTACGATGTAGGCCAGACAGCGACCAACATCGCCAACGTGGTCTCGGCCACTGGCATTGCCGGTGTGGATTGCGGCTGCGTATCCGTGCTGCAAAACGCTGCTGCCGATCAGTATGCGTTCAACGATCTGTCAGGCTCGGGCTGGAATACCGATCTGAACAACATCGTTCAGAACGCGACCAATATCGCCAACTCGATCAGCTTCCTGGCTGCGGCCGACTGATCCTTACCCAAACTGTGCCGCCGGAACGCGTGTCCGGCGGTACAGCCTGCCGGATTTGAAGCGCCGGACGGGGAGGCAAGACCATGAAACACATCAGCTTCGCTGTTTTCTGCCTCCTTGGGGCCGGTGGTGTCAGTGCGCAGGAATTGGCCCCCAGTTTTACCCAGTTCTTCGCTCAATCCCAAGAGGCTCTTCAGGCCATGCTGGAGTCGCCGGCCGACGAGGGCGCTCTGCCCGCCGTCGACGTGCTTGTCTCCGACGCCGATCCGCGCAATGTGTCTCTGACACAAGCCGGTCTCAACGCGGTCAATTTCGTATCGTCCAACGCCGACCTTAATGCCGTTGTCCAGGAGTTTTCCGGACGCCAGGCCATCGACAACCGCATCTCTTCATCGTCCATCAAAGCCGACGTGCTGTATTCGGTCGATCAGGCCGGAGCCAACTACGCCAATATGCTGCGCGGGCAAACGATCAACCTTGCCGATCAGGAAATGACCGCTGAGGCGGAGCAGATCGTCTCCAATCGTCTGGCCGCGGGCGGCTCTTTTTCCGACATCGTCCAATCGGGCACCAATGTCGTCAATATCGCAATGGCCGATCACGCCATCGGCACCGCCGAGCAGGTGATCGACGAAGGCGCTGTCCAGCGGGTCATCAACCAGATCGAGCTGGATGCCGGCGCCACGGTGAGCGGGCAGATCGAGCAGAATGGCGTCAATTTCGGCAACGTGATGGTGGCTGAACGGGTCGATGATGTGACGCGGCTTTTTGCCGGTGACCAGATCGTCGAGAACACCGTGATCCTCAATGGCTCGACAGTGCCGCGCATAAGCCAAACGGGCAGCAATATCGCCAATTATTTCGCAGCATCGTCGATCGGCACCGTGCGGCAGCTCTCGATCGGGGAGCAGCGGGTGACCAACAGGGTGCTGGGCCCTGATGGCGAATATTTTTCCCACCCCAACATCGTGCAGACCGAGCTCAACTATCAGGGCGCGTCCAACGTCGTGAACCTGATGGTGCTGCGAAACAATCAATCCGCGAATCAGCAACCGGTGCTCGTTGAGCAGACTGCCGAGTTTGAGCAATCGGCGAGCGGGACTTCCGGGCAGTCCCAGACCGGGAACGTCATTGTCATCAGCCGTTGAGCGGGAAAATTCCGCCATAAAGCCAAATGCTGGCGTGTGTGGCGCAGCGCTTTCCATGGTTTCAGGGTAAAGGCATTGCTGTTGCACGATTGACATTCTCGTGCGCCGGTGCCAGCTTTTTTCAGCTCCGGGGTGAGGTGCCATGCTCAATATCGTCCGTCAGATCTGCGTCGTTCTGATGATCATGTCACCCGGAGCGGTCTTGGCGCAGATCGCGCCGCCCGAGCCGCCAGTGGTAGGGCCGGGGGGCGTGGTTGAGGCGGCGCCTGGCCCGCAGCCGGCTGTTGCTCCTCTTGCTCCCGTGCCGATGCCGGCGCCCGATTCCGGCGCCGTAACGCAGGTTCCTGATGCTGAAGAGGGCGCATCGGAGAGCCCGGCGCCCGAAGCTGCCGCGGGCGAGGCGACGGAAGAGGCCGGTCCGGCATTCGACATTACCCCGTTTCTGACGGCAATGGTGGAGTTGCGGGGCGCCGCGCTGACCTGCGAGCCGTTTGTTGGCGACAACCCGACGGCGCGCACGGAAGGGGTTGTGCAGTTTTTTGCGCAGCTCAACCAACAGCTTCCAGAGCTTGCCAATGAGACTACCCAATCGTCGCTAAGGCGCTTCATTGGTTCTCAGGCAGCGGTGCTGTGCCAGGACATGCTCAATGTCGCGTTCGTCAAGTATGGCCTCAATGCCGCGTACTATCAGAGTGAAAAGCCTGAGCAATGGCCTGCGGCCCCGGCAATGCAGCCCGGGCAGTGGTGCTCGCTGGATTTTTGCCTCGACCGCTAGAGCAGTTCCAGCATAAGGGGCGAAGTGCTCTTCCGTCCGGACTTGTGTAAAGATTCGAGTTTAGATCGCTTTACCGTTTCCTTTAGCCGATGAAAACGATCTGGAGATCGAGCGGACTGCATATCAGGATATGCATTGCTCGCCGATACAGTCGACAGTGCGCCTGTGTCGCGATTGCCACAATGGTGGGAAGTTTTCTTTTGCGTGTTGACCGCGAATTCGCCTACGAAGATAATCGGATACTGACTTGTGGGGTTATCCTATGCGTCTAAGCAGATTGTTGTTGATCGGCGTTGTTTCGATCACCTCTGTTAACCTGCCGCAATTCGCACTGGGCAATGGCCTTGGCGAATCCAGACCGTTTCAGTTCCGCACCGATTCACAGCGCCAGGTCCTCTTGACGCTGGAGCGCACCCGCCTTGAAATGCTGGGCCTGTTGGGCAGTGGCAGCGGCGGGCTGGGATCGGGCAGCGGCCAGACCGGCAATGCGGTGACCATTTCGGTCAGCGGTTCCAACAACAACATCACCGTGACACAGCGCAATCTCGGCAATCAGACCCAGACGACCGATTGTTCCGGGGCAAACTTCAACATCACCGGGGGAATGTACGGATGCTGATTGCCAGAGGCGTTTTGTCGGGCCTTCTGGCGGTGGCCTTGAGCGGCTGCGTGCACCTGCCCCAGATGTCACGTCCGGCGGCTCAGTTCAACGGCCCGGTCCCCCTGGCCACCAGCACACCAGCGGATGACGCCCTGCTGTGCCTCAGCCAGCGCCCGGAAGTCCGTAATTCCAGAGTGGTATTCGCCGTCCATACCATCACCGACCAGACCAATAAATTCACCAATGAAGAAGGCGGCATCGTGCCGCGCGATGTGGCCGGAATGCTGGTGACGGCGTTGCAGAAGGCCGGTGTGCGGCAGGTCAACCGCTCCAACACCGTAGTGACCGAATGGGAGATCGCCCGCGCGCGTGAGCAGATATTGGGCGATGGCGGCCCGGTAACGGTAGGCAATCAGACCGTTGATTTCCGCCCGATCGCGCCGGGATCGGTGCGCGGGTCCGATTACGTGATCGATGGCGGTATCACCCAGCTCGATTTCAATACCTATTCGGGAGGCGGAGAGGCGATCGTGGCCGGTATTGGCGCGGGGGCGCGTACCTTTGCGCTTACGGCTGCCGTCGACCTGCGGGTTACCAACACGGTTTCGACCGAAATCGTGCGGGCCGGTACCTATTCCAAGCAGGCGGTCGGGACGGAAGTCTATGCCTCGATTTTCCGCTTCTTTTCCAACGACCTCTACGATATCCGCATCGGCGATAAATCGCAGGAGGGCGTGCATGCGGGCCTGCGCTGGGTGCTGGCCGAGGCCGCCTACGATATCGTTTCCTCGATCTCGCGGCATAATGGCTCGTGCGACCGGTATCTGCCGCAGGTGACCCAGGAGCTGCGCAACGAGCAGGCTTCCCACCGCGCAACCATCGCCCAGCAGGGGTAAGCAGGCAATCAGCGGGCGGGCAGGCGTATCGATCGAGCGTCCGGCATGAGGGCTGTCTCCCTTTTTCTTTGTCATCATCTGATTTGATCGCGAATGGGCTGGTGGGCCCTGTTGCGATGCGCAGGGTTGCGTCAGCGATTGTGTCCATGGGCGAGATCGCTATAAACTCCAATTAGATCGATCCAGAAGGGCGCCGACGGGCAGTGCCGTGGCGGCTCGCCTTGCTGCCGGACGGGAAGCGGCAAACGCGGTCGTGATCGCAAAGACGACACTGGACATGCTGGTGTGGAGAGCATGATGGGCGAAATGCCGACACGGAAATTGCGGCCGACTTTGATGGACGTGGCCCGTAAGGCAGGTGTTTCGCGGGCGACGGCGTCGCTGGTGGTCCGCAAGAGCCCGCTTGTGAGCACCGAGACCCGCGCTGCGGTCGAGGCAGCCATGGCCGAATTGGGCTATGTCTATAATGTGAGCGCGGCGGGGATGCGGGCGGCGCGCAGTCGCACCATCGGCGTCATCATTCCCAACCTTTCCAACCCTTTTTTCGGAGTGCTGCTGTCGGGGATCGATCAGGTCCTGGACGGAGCGGGGCTCGCCACGTTCATTGCTCATTCCGCTGAATCGGCGACCAAACAGGATGGGTTCGTCACGCGTATGCGCGAACACGGGGCGGACGGGCTGATTGTCTGCCCGGCAGCGGGAACCGAGCCGCGCTTTGCCGAAGAGATCGGTGCATGGGGTATTCCGCTGGTTCAGGTGTTGCGCACGGTAACGCCGGACCAGAGCAATTATGTGGGCATGGACCAGGCCGGGGGCATGGGGGGGGCGGTGGCGCGGCTGGTGGAGCTGGGTCACCGGCGCATCGGCTTTGTAACGGCCAATCTGCACCACTCGGCACATGCCGACCGGCTTAATGCTTTTCGCACCGCCCTGCGCAACAATGGCCTTGCACCGGCGCTGGAACTGGAAATCGAGCCGACCCATGGGGACGCGGCGGCGCTGGCCATGGATATGGCCGGTCGGCAAGGCGCGCCCTCGGCATGGATTTGCCACAACGATGTGATCGGGTTGGGGCTGCACCGCGGGTTCTCCGACGCCGGACTGATGCCGGGCCGCGATGTGTCGATCATCGGCTTTGACAATGTTGCGGAAACCGACCTCGTGCGCCCGGGCCTCGCCTCGGTGGCGACCGAAGCTGCCGAGATCGGTACGCTGGCCGCGCAGATGCTGCTCAAGCGCATCGAGACACCGGGCGCAATTTTTGAACGTGAAACGGTGCTGACGCGGTTTATCGAGCGCGGCTCGGTCGGCGCGGTTCACGACCAAATCAAGGGAGTGGGTTGACTCGCTCGTCATCCCATATTTAGATCGATCTAAATGGATCGTGAACGATGGCTTTGCGGGCTGAGCGCGCCCGGGGAGGAGAGCCTGGGTGAATTACAAGTTCAACTTCCTGCCCGTGATCAGCAATTTCGATCAGCTTATCGCTGGCGCCCTCATCACCATTCAGCTCTCTCTGGGCGCAATTCTGATCGGCCTTATAATTGCCGTGCCGTGCGCGCTGGCCAAGACGGCGGGCCCCAGACTGCTGGTCTGGCTGGTCAATATCTATGTGGAAGTGATCCGCAACACGCCCTTTCTTGTGCAGATATTCTTTATCTACTTTTCTCTCCCCGCCCTTGGGGTGCGGTTCGATCCCAACACGGCCGCTTTGGTAGCGCTCTCGGTCAATGTGGGGGCTTACGCCACTGAAATCGTGCGCGCGGGCATCGAGTCGGTTAACGAGGGGCAGGTGGAAGCGGGTCGTGCGCTGGGCCTCAAAGGTCACCAGATCTTTCGCTATATCGTTTTGAAGCCCGCCATCCGCACCATCTATCCGGCGCTGACCAGCCAGTTTATCTATCTGATGCTCACTTCAAGCGTGGTCTCGGCGATTTCGGCGACGGACCTCACCGCTGCGGGCAACAACATCCAGTCGGCGACGTTTGCAGCGTTTGAAGTGTATCTGGTCATCACCGCGCTGTATTTCGTGCTGTCGCTTGGCTTTTCAGGGCTGTTTTCGATGATCGAGCGGGTGGCGTTTCGCTACCCGCTGGCGCGATAGGGGGGCTGGCCATGTTCAGAACCTTTGGGCCCAATGAAGTCTGGTTCATCGTTTCGGCGGTGCAATGGACGCTGCTGCTTTCTGCGGTGGCCTTTGCCGGAGGCGCCATAGGTGGCCTCGTCATTGCACTGGCGCGGGTTTCCCCCATCGCCATGCTGCGCTATCCGGCGCTGATCTTCATCCGCGTTTTTCAAGGCACCCCGCTGCTTATGCAGCTCTTTTTGGTGTTTTTCGGACTCAACATTCTGGGTGTGGGCATCAACCCCTGGGTGGCGGCGGCGGTCGCGCTGACCCTGCACGCCAGCGCCTATCTGGGGGAAATCTGGCGCGGTTGCATTCAGGCGGTGCCGCCGGGACAGGCCGAGGCCGCCTGGGCGCTGGGCCTCAACTATCGTGACCGGATGGTTTCGGTGATCCTGCCGCAGGCGTCCAAGATTTCCGTCGCCCCGACGGTGGGCTTTCTGGTCCAGCTCATCAAAGGCACGTCGCTGGCCTCGATCATCGGTTTTGTCGAACTGACGCGGGCCGGTCAGATCATCAACAATGCAACATTCCAGCCCCTCACCGTCTTTTCCTTGGTCGCGGCGCTGTATTTCATCTTGTGCTGGCCCCTATCCATGTGGGCCCGGCACCTGGAGGCAAGGTTTGCCGTTGCGACGCAACGGTAATCTGTTGCCATCAACTCAAAGGGAGAGAAAAAATGACGATTTCGAGAACATTGCTCGGCTTCGCCGCCGCGGCCCTCGCTGCGGGACTGGTGGCAGGGCCGGCGCTGGCGCAGTCGGCGCAAGACATCCAGGAGCGCGGGACGGTCAATATCGGCCTTCTGGTGGATTTTCCGCCTTTTGGTATCCTCGACGAACAGGGCAATCCGGATGGATATGACGCCGATGTGGGGCGGCTTCTGGCCGAAGATCTGGGCGTCCAGCTCAATCTTGTGCCGGTGACCGGCCCCAACCGCATTCCGTATCTGCTGTCCAATCAGGTTGATATCCTCGTCGCCTCACTGGGCATCACCCCTGAGCGCGCCGAACAGGTGGATTTCTCCGACCCCTATGCTGGTATCGAGATTTTCGTTTTCGGTGATGCCAATCTCGATATCGCCGACGGCGATGATCTTGCCGGGCACAACATTGCCGTGGCGCGGGCGTCGACCCAGGATACGGCGATCACAGAAATTGCTCCGGCAACGGCCAATATCCAACGTTTCGATGATGACGCGACTGCGGTGCAGGCGCTGCTGTCTGGCCAGACCGAACTGATGGGGGCGTCCAACGTGGTCATCAGCCAGATTCAGTCCATGGCGCCGGACCGGTTCGATACCAAATTTTCCCTGCGCCAACAGAGCCAGGCCATCGCCGTGCGGCCGGGCAATGATGAATTGCTGGCCTATATCAACGACTTCCTTGATCGCGTCAAAGAGGATGGACGGCTCAACGCCCTGCATGAAGAATGGGTTGGTGGTCCGCTGCCCGATTTCGTGATCTCGGGCGAGTAAAAAGCACAGAGCGGAGAGCAGGCCATGAGCACAGTTCCCAATGATGCAAGTCCAGCCACCGTCGGCGTCCCCGCTGTCCGGATGGTCGGCGTGGAAAAGTGGTATGGCAATTATCATGCGCTCCGCGACATCAATCTGGAGGTCGCGCGCGGCGAAAAAATCGTCGTGTGCGGTCCCTCTGGCTCGGGGAAATCGACGCTGATCCGGTGCATCAACCAGCTCGAAACCGTGCAGGGCGGTACGATCACGGTCGATGGTACCGAACTGACCGCGAGCTCGGCCAATGTCGAAAAAATCCGCCGCGACGTCGGGATGGTGTTTCAGCAGTTCAATTTGTTTCCGCATATGACTGTGCTGGAAAATTGCATGCTGGCGCCGATGAAGGTGCGCGGCATCGCCCGCAAGGAAGCGGAGGCGACGGCGCGGACGTATCTCGACCGGGTTCGAATCCCGGAACAGGCGGATAAATATCCGGCGCAGCTGTCGGGCGGGCAGCAGCAAAGAGTGGCGATCGCCAGGGCGTTGTGCATGAATCCCAAGCTCATGCTGTTCGATGAACCCACCTCGGCGCTCGATCCGGAGATGGTCAATGAGGTGCTGGATACGATGATCGATCTGGCGCGAGAGGGGATGACTATGCTGGTGGTAACCCACGAAATGGGATTCGCACGCAAGGTCGCGGACCGTGTGATTTTCATGGACAAGGGGGAGATCGTTGAAGTCGGTGAACCCGAGAGTTTCTTTTCCAATCCGCAGAATGAGCGCACCCGCACCTTCCTCGGCCAGATCGGCCATTAAGCGATTAATCGGGGACTATTGATGACCGAGACGATTTTGATGTTCGAGCCGCTACTCGATCCTTTGCAGGCGCGGCTTGAAGCGCGCTACGATATCTTGTGGGCCAAGGATGCCGGTGGCGATACGCGATATGAGAACATTCGTGCTGTCGTTTCAGGCGGTGGGACCGGGCTCCCCGATGCGTGGTTCGACCGGTTGCCCAACCTGGGGTTGATCGCCATCAATGGCGTGGGCACCGACAAGGTCGATCTCGATGAGGCGGCCAAGCGGACCATCCACGTTGCCACCACCCCAAATGTTTTGACCGATGATGTTGCCGATCTGGGACTCGCGCTGACGCTGGCGGTACTGCGCTCATTGCGTAAGGGCGAAAATCTGGTGCGGGACGGACGTTGGGCGGCAGGGGAGAAGCTGCCGCTGTCCCGATCGCTCAAGGGCAAAAAATTCGGCATTGTCGGGCTGGGACAGATCGGCCAGGCGATGGGCGAGCGTGCCGCTGCCTTCAGGATGGACGTCGGGTTCTGGAACCGCTCGTCCAAGATCGTAGCGGGCTGGACCTCGTTTGCGTCGGTCGAAGAGCTTGCCGGCTGGGCCGACATTCTGGCCATTGCAGTCGCGGCGACGCCCCAGACCAACGGCTTGGTCGATGCCTCTGCGCTGGCGGCTCTGGGGGAAGAGGGCGTTCTGGTCAACGTCGCGCGCGGCAGCGTGGTCGACGAAGCCGCCCTGCTCGACGCGCTGGAAAGCCGGGCGATCGCCGGGGCAGGTCTCGATGTCTTCCTTAATGAACCGGAGATTGATCCGCGGTTCTTCGCGCTCGACACGGTGTTTCTGGCCCCGCATCAGGGCAGCGCTACTGTGGAAACCCGAACCGCCATGGCCGAACTGGTGTGGGACAATCTCGACGCGTTCTTTGCCGGGCGGGTGCCGCCTACGTCGCTGACCGCTGACCGGTTCGCATGACCTGCGCGAGAGGATGGTGAGCGTCAGGCCTTGCGCACCGAGCTCCGCCAGACGGGCAGCGCTTCGAACCGGGTGGGTTCGCGAAGGGTGTCGGAACGGGTCGGCTGATCGATCAGGCTGACGATGTACTGGGCGATGGCATCGACCGGCTGGGCGAAGGTGGTGAGTTGGTAGGAGGACCAGCCCGCCTGCTCGATATCATCGAAGCCGACAACGCTCAGATCGTTCGGGATGCGCAAGTGGAAATCATGGCGCGCCGCATCCATGAATCCCAGTGCCAGCAAATCGGTGACGCAGAAAACGCCATCCGGACGGTCTGATTGTCCGAGGATGAGCCGGGCGGCCTCAACGCCAGAGCTATAGGCTGTAGGCCCGCGCCTGATCACGTCGACGCTGGTTCCGGCTTCGTGCGCCGCTGCGACAAACGCTGTCTCCCGAGCCGCGAGTGAAGCCGAGCCAACCTCGGACGTGACAACGGCCATCCGCGAGCAGCCGGCTTCTTGCAGCATGGCAAAGGCCGCGCGCGCTGAACGGCGGTTGGAGACGACGATTGAATCCGGTCCGGGAACGGGGTCGTCGCGATTGATTAAGATGACATGCTGGCCATTGGCGAGGCAGGTTTCGATCAGGGAAGGATCGGGCTGGCCCGAAAGCACAATGGTGGCATCGGCGCGATAATGCAGCGTCTGGCGCAGGGCGGCTTCAGAATTGGTGGCCTCGCCGGAGGTGTTGATCACCATGGCGACCTTGTTGGCGTTCTGGAGGTGCCGGGTGAGCGATGTCAACATGCGGGATTGGTGCGGGGTGTCGATATTGGCACCGACAAGCGAGACGATATTGCTGCGATCATGGATGAGGCCGCGGGCGAGGTGGTTGACGTGATAGCCCAGCTCCGCTGCCGCCGCGAGTACCCGCTGGCGGGTGGATGGAGAGACGCTGGCGCCTTGCGTGAAGGTGCGGGACACGGCGGATCGTGAGACCCCGGCGCGGTCGGCGACCTGCTGGGCGCTGACGAAAGTTTTGCCTGAATTCTTGTCCACGTGCTTGCGTTCCCTGGCCGAATCCTGGTGGCGGTTTCTCTGAAACAGTCTCTTGCACACCTGTGCTGTGGGTTCAATGATTTCAACGAGTTGATGAGGCGGTTTGCCATGTAGTCCTACAATGTAAGATTATATTGACGCTGCATGAGGCCTCGGCCTACACGAGAGGGAGACAGTGGCCAAGGGTAGGAGGCGCGGCGCCATGATGGATATGACGGTACTGCTCAGCGAGCAGGACAGAGAGGTTTTCGAGCTTTCGGGGCAGGGCAAGCGGGCCGGACCGGGCAAGCGGCCAGCCCTGATGGTGATCGATGTCAGCTATGCCTTTTGCGGCGAAAAAAGCGAGCCGATCGCGGAGTCGGTCAAGAAGTGGCGCACCTCGTGCGGCAGCATTGCCTGGGACGCGCTGCCCCGGATCGCGCGGCTTTTGGAGACGGCGCGGGCGCGCAATCTGCCGATAATCTACACCACCGGCCAGCGGCGGCAGGATGGTTGGGACAGCGGCGCGTGGCGCTGGAAGAACCGCCGCGTGGGCGAAGGTGCGCCCGATCTGGGCGTCGATGGTTACGATATCATGCCCCAGATCGTACCCGAGAGCCGCGACATCGTCATCCGCAAACTCAAGCCCAGCGCGTTCTTTGCCACGCCGCTGCAAGGGTTCCTGACCCAGTTGGGGGTCGACTCGCTGATCATCGCGGGAACGACCACCAGCGGGTGCGTGCGGGGCACTGTGGTTGATGCGTTCAGCCTCAACTACAAGGTGTCGGTGGTGGGCGATTGTTGCTTCGATCGCTACGAAGCATCCCATATTATGAGCCTGTTCGACATGAACGCCAAATATGCCGATGTGATCAGTGCCGAGGAGGCCGATGCGGCGCTGAAAGCGTTGCCGGACGGGCTTTTCGAGCTTCCGGGCCGGTAAAAACCCCTGCCGGACCGGCCATGAAGTCCAGGCAAACCTTGAGCAAAAAATGCATGGACCTGTGCAAAATCAAGCACCGGGATGGCAATAAATTGCCAACCGGAAATTGGGAGCGCCCGGGGACGCCGGTTCAGGCCCGGGTTGCTCCCGTCAATGCCTCTTTGGCGGTCGCCCGCCGGAGGGTGGCGACGAGGACGAGGCCGGTCAGCCCGATCAGGGCGAACAGCGGATAGATGTGCGCCCAGCCGAAGCGCTCGACCCAGACGGCGAACAGGGCCGGTCCGGCCAATTGACCGATCGAGGAGGCTTGCTGGACCAGCCCCAGCGCCAGCATCAATTGCGTGGCGCCCGGAGCAAAGCGCGGCATGCTGGCAATGACCGAGGCGGGGAGCAGCGCGGCGAACCCCATGCAGGCGATGGCCGCCACGGCGAGCAGGGCGGCGGGCATGGCGGGGGAAAAGATCGCGAACCCGGTGACGCCAACAACACCAAACACCCCGGCAAGGATCACGGTGAGGGAAACGCCGGCGCGCAGCACAAGGCCCGCACCGATATTGCCCACGGCATTGGCGGTGAGAATGGCGGCTGAAAACGCGCCCGCTGTCGCCAGCGACAGATCGAGCCGCTCGATAAGGAAGGTGGGCAGGAAAGTGGCGAGCGCAAAATACTGGATGGTATAGAGCGCAAAGCACAGGGCCAGCAGCAGCGGGATCGGGGCGCGCAACGCGTCCCACGCAGCGCGGGGAGAGAGTCGGGCCGGGCGGGCGATTGCCTGGCTCGAACGGCCCCCAACCCCGAGCAGCACCAGGGCGTGCAGGGTCGCCAACGAGCCATTGAATATCCACAACACCCGCCAGTCACCCTGCATGATGAAGGGGCCCGCCACCATCATCGCCAGTGCGCCGATCGGGATGTAGGCCGACCAGAAGGCAAACACCACCTGTTGATGGCCGGGGGTGACGGCGCTGCGCAACAGCGGCGGACACGCAACCACCATGGCGAGAAATCCGGCCCCTTCGAGGACGCGGCTGGCAATCAGCACCGGAGCGCCGGTGGCGGCGGCACCGATAAAGCTGCCCAGAGCGATGGCCAGCAGGCCGGTGATGACGACGGCGCGGGTGCGAAAGAACGACACCAGATAGCCGGTGGCGAACCCGCCGATGACGCCAAGGAGCGCATAGGCCCCGGCCACCCAGGAAATGGTGACAAGGCTCAGGCCCAGATCAACCTGGAGCATGGGGACGGCGATGGCGAGCTTGCCGATCTGGCAGGCACCGATGATGCCGGCGATGATGATCAGGCAGACCTGCGTCCAATCGGTGGTGTGCGGCAAGGTCCTCTCCCCTTTTCCTTGTGGTCCGTTTGCCAGCCGCAAGGCGGATGGGCAAGGGCAATGGCGCAGGCGCGGCGCGATTGGGGTTTTAAGACAGCAGCGCAAGGGCAGGTCCCGATGGCGGCGCTGGGGCGTGGGATGCGGGGTGTTCTGGCTGCTGGCCTTGGCGACTTGGGTGGGCTCAGCTGCCCCTCATCCGGTGCGCTTTGCGGTCCCCTTATCCCCGGATGGGGGAGAAGGGCGCGCACTTGGTAGAGGCTGGGGAAAAAGCGGGGGGCGCTGCCGGTTACTGGATCCCGGATCCGGTATGCTCAAGCGTTGCGGATCGTGCGCGCGGTGTGGTTGGTGCGTATGAGGATTTCCGGGAACGGCGGGAAAACAGGCAGGCGTGGGGACTGGGGCTTGATCTCTCCCCGGCCCCTTCCCCTGAAGGGGAGGGGGAAGGGCGCGGTGGTGGTGGCGGGGGCACGGTTTTGACTCTGCCGGTTACTGGATCCCGGATCAGGTCCGGGATGACAGCGTTGGGGCATGGGGCGCGGGGTGTACTGGCTGCTGGCGACTCGGATGGGCTCAGCGGCCTCTCATCCGGCCGCTTTGCGGCCATCTTCTCCCCCGGATGGGGAGAAAGGGGAGATGAACGCGGCGCGATTGGGGTTGAATAAACTCCGGGGAACCGCAAAACTGGCGTGTCCGGCGGGGTGAGGGGGCCGGGGGAGGCCGTCCCTTGGGGGCCGGGCGCGGGATGGAGCACCAAGAGATCGATGGGCCGGGACTGGTGGACCTGCTGCGGCGCAGGGCGGGGCTGGTCGCGGTCGTGCTTGCGCTCTGCCTTGGTGGTGCCGGGGGAGCGGTGCTGGCGCTGACGCCGCTCTACAGCGCCTCGGCGCTGGTGCTGGTCGATCCCTCGCGCACCTTGCTGCTCGACCCCGAAACCGTGGGGGCGCGTCCGGCGGCGGACGGGGTGCGGGTGGAGTCCGAAGTTGAAATCCTGCGCTCGGATGCGGTGCTGCTCGATGTGGTGATCGCGCTCGATCTGGCCGGAGATGCGGAATTTATAGGTCCCAGGGGCTGGGGCGAGCGGCTGCTGGCGCTGCTGGGGGCGGGGGAGGCCGCGCCGCCGCAAGGCGATGTGGCGCTGCGCACGGCGCTCGACGGATTAAAGCAAACCATATCCGTGCGGCGGCGCGGCCAGACGGCGGTGATCGCCATCGAGGCGCGTTCGCGCGATCCGCACAAGGCGGCGCGCATCGCCAATGGACTGGCCGCCGCCTATATCGACGCGCAAACCCTCGCCAAGATCGAAGGGGTTCTGGCAGCCAGCGCCGTGCTCGACGCGCGGGTGGAGCTGGCGCGGCAGGCGGTTTTGCGCGCTGAGGCGGCGCTGGCCGGGCTGACCGAAGTCGGGAGTGAGGGTGAGGCGGAGAGTGCGGTTGTGCCGGCGGGGTTCGAACCGGGGCAGGCGGGCGGCGACGGGATTGGCGGGATGGGCAACGCGGAGGCGCGGCGGGCGGTGGATGTGGCGCGCAGTCACTATCACGGGCTGTTGGAGCGCAGCGGGGCGCTCAGCGTCGAGGCGGAGTTGCAGATCGCCGACAGCCGGATCGTTTCGGCGGCGCTGGCGCCGATGGCGCCGAGTTTTCCCAATACGCAACTAATCCTCATGGCCGCCGGGTTTATCGGATTGGGGCTGGGGGTCGGGCTGGCGCTGATCACCGAGCATGTGGTGGGCGGGTTTTCGGGCGAAAACCAGCTGGCGCTGGTCACGCAACTTCCCGTGGTGGGCACGGTGCCGCGCCAGCGGTTGGCGGGCGGCATCGAGACGGTGGCCGATGCGGTGATTGCCGCGCCGCTCTCGCCCTTTGCCGAAGCGGTGCGCCGGGTGCGGGCCGGGATCGACCAGCATCTGCGCCGGGCGGGGAGCGTGGAGGCCGCGCGGGGGACGGTGCTCGTCGTTGCCTCGGCGGTGGCGGGAGAGGGCAAATCCACGCTGGCGCTGTCTCTGGCGCGGGCCTCTGCGCAGGCGGGCAAAAAGACCCTGCTGATCGATTGCGACCTGCGCGATCCGGTGATCCACACCCTGATGGGGCTCGCTCCCGGCACCGGATTGGTCGATTATCTGAGCGGGCGCGGCGGGGGCGAGGCGCTGGCGGCGCTGGCCTGCCATGAGCCTGAAACCGGGCTGAGCGTGGTGGTGGGCGCGGGGCGTCCGGACAGTGCCACCGACCAGTTGATCGCCGGAAGCGCCTTTGCAGACCTGATCGCGGCGGCGGCGAGAACTTTCGAATGTGTGGTGCTCGATACCCCGCCGGTGCTCTCGGTGGTCGACGGGCAGTATGTTTCCCAGTATGCCGATGCGGTGTTGTTCGTGGTGCGCTGGTCATCGACGGCTCAGGCCGAGGTGCGCAAGGCGCTGGCGCGGCTCGAACAGGCGAAAAACCCGCGGGCGCTGACGCTGGGCGTCCTCAATCAAAAGACGCGCGGCAAAAAGCGTCATGACAGGACCTATGATATCCATCCCCACACAAGACAGTGAACCGGCCATCGCCTTTGGAACCTCGGGCCTGCGCGGCCGGGCCGAAGGCTTCACCAAGGCGGCGGTGTTTGCCCATGTGGCGGCGTTTCTCGACACGGCCTGTGGCGCGAGCGCGGCGCGCCGGGTGGTGATCGGGCGCGATCTGCGCCAGTCGAGCCCGCAGATTGCCGGGCTGGTGGGCGGCGCGGTGCGGGCATTGGGCTGGGAGCCGGTCAATGGCGGGACGGTGCCGACCCCGGCGCTGGCTGCCTATGCGTTGGCGCGAAACCTTCCGGCGATCATGGTGACGGGCAGCCATATTCCGGCAGACTATAACGGGTTGAAATTTTATCGCCCCGAGGGGGAATTGCTCAAGGCCGACGAAGCGCCGATCCGGGACAAGGTGGCTCGGGGTGAGGGCGGAATACCCGAGTTTGCGCCGGAACTGGGGCCGGAAGAGCCGGGGGTGGCGCGGGACTATGTGCGGCGCTATCTCGACGCGGTTGGCGCGGACACGCTGGCCGGATTGCGCATCGGAGTGTTCGAGCATTCGGCGGTGGGGCGAGACCTGTTGGCCGAAATCCTAGCCGGGCTGGGGGCGGAGTGCGTAGCGCTGGGGCGCAGCGACATGTTCGTCGCCGTCGATACTGAGGCGGTGGAGCCGCACACCCTTGCGATGCTGCGCGCGGCGGTGGCGCGGGAGGGGTTTGACGCTGTGGTGTCGGCGGATGGCGATGGCGACCGGCCCCTGCTGATCGATGCGACGGGCAGGCAGATCAATGGCGATGTGCTGGGGGCGCTGACGGCGCGCTGGCTGGGGGCGGAAACTGTGTTGACGCCGTTGACCTCGACCAGCGCCGTTGAGGCCAGCGGGTGGTTCACAAACGTGATCCGCACGCGGATCGGCTCGCCCTATGTGGTCGAGGCCATGGCGGCGGTTGACGGCGCGGGGGTCGTCGGGTTCGAGGCCAATGGCGGATTTTTGACCGGCAGTGTGTTTGCGCTGGGGCCGGGGACCCTTGGGTCGGGGACATTGTCTCCTTTGCCGACGCGCGATGCGGTATTGCCGCTGATCGGGGTGCTGGCCGAGGCGCGGGCGCGCGGGGTGAGCGTGGCGGATTTGGCGGCCCAGCTGCCCCGGCGGGTGATGGCGGCGGACCGGCTCAAACAGATCGCGCCCGACAGGGGGCAGGCGTTTGTCGAGGCGATGGCGCGGTCGGCGCAGATGCGCGGCGATATCGATGCGGTGTTGAACCGGCCGGTGGCGATCGATACCACCGACGGGACGCGGCTGGTGCTGGGCGAGGGAAGAATCGTGCATTTCCGCCAGTCGGGCAACGCGCCGGAATTGCGTTGCTATGTAGAGACCGCGAGCGCGGCCCAAACCGAGGCGCTGCTGGCGCGCCTGATGGCGCGGCTGGCCGCCCATTTCCAAACCGAGTGAGTGTGACATGACTTCCCCAATCGATACAGCGCAAGGGCGCATCACACCGATCATCCTCGCGGGGGGCACCGGTACACGGTTGTGGCCGATGTCGCGGACGGCGCGGCCCAAGCAGTTTCTCGCGCTGGTGGGCACGCAGAGCCTGTTTCAGGAAACGCTGCTGCGGCTGGGGGGCGACACGCGCTATGGCGCGCCGGTGATCGTGACCAATGAGGAGTATCGGTTTCTGGTGGCCGAACAGGCGCAGGAAGTGGGGATCGTGCCGGCCAGCATCGTGCTCGAACCGGCGATGCGCAATACCGCTCCGGCCATTGCTGCGGCGACGCTGATCGCGGCGCGGGACGGCGAGGAGCGGCTGGTGCATGTATTGCCGTCCGATCATCTGGTGACCGTCGATGATGCCTATCGGGCGACCCTCGATATCGCCGAGCGGGCGGCGCTGGAGGGGAGTCTCGCGACCTTCGGGATCACCCCGACCGAGCCGGCCACCGGGTTCGGTTATATCGAGGCGGGGGAGAAGCTGGCTTCGGGCGCACACCGGGTGAAGCGGTTTGTCGAAAAGCCCGATGCGGAGCGGGCGGCGGCGCTGATCGCCATGGGCGACCATTACTGGAATTCGGGCATGTTCCTGTTCCGGGCCGGGGATTTTCTGGCCGAATGTGCAGCGCTGGCGACCGAGGTGCTGGAGGCTGCCGAAACGGCGGTGGCGCGGGCGTGCGAAGACCTCGACTTCCTGCGGCTCGACGCCGAGGCGTTCGCGGTGGCACCCGAGATTTCCGTCGACTATGCGATCTTTGAAAAGACCGCGCTGGCGGCGGTGGTGCCTTCGCCGATCGTGTGGTCGGACCTGGGCTCGTGGGACGCGGTGTGGAAGAGCGGCGCACGCGACGCGGACAACAATCTGGGAATCGGCAATGTGACGCTCAATGGGCTGACGCGCTCGCTGGTGATTTCGCAGGGCCATCACGTGGTGGTGGACGGGCTCGATGACGTGGTGGTGCTGGCCAGCGAGGATGCGGTTTATGTGGGGCGGCTGTCGGAGGCGCAGGCGGTGGGCGCGGTGGTCAAGCAGCTCAAGGCCGATCCGCAAACCCGGCATCTGACGGAAATCCACAGGACCAGCTATCGGCCCTGGGGCGGGTATGCCTCGGTGCTGGACGGCGAGCGGTTTCAGGTCAAGCGGCTGTTCGTCCATCCGGGCAAGCGGTTGAGCCTGCAAAAGCATTTCCACCGCTCCGAGCACTGGATCGTGGTGCGCGGCACCGCCGAGGTGCAGGTGGGCGACACCGTGCGCACTGTGCGCGAGAACGAGAGCGTCTATATCCCGCAAGGCGAACTGCACCGGCTGGGCAATCCGGGCAAAATCCTGCTCGAACTGGTGGAAGTGCAGACGGGATCGTATCTGGGCGAGGACGATATCGTGCGGGTGGAGGACGAATTCGGGCGCTCGTAAATTTGCTGTTTATCCCCGTGGTCCGGGCCCCGGTTATGCTGGCGGCGTGGGACAAAAGGGAGAGCGGCCTATGGTCAATCGTTTCGGGAACCGGGCGTCGAGCATCGACGGGCCGGCAACGCATGGATTTGCCATCACCCCCGATGATGCGGCGGAGCTGGGGGAACTGACGCGGGCGATCTTTGTGGGGGGCAGCGGGGCGCTGAGCGTGGTGCTGGCATCGGGGGCCGAAGTCAGCTTTGCCGGGCTGCCCTCGGGAGCGCTGCTGCCGGTGCGGGCGCGGATCGTGAAGGCCACCGGGACAACGGCCTCGGCGCTGGTCGGGCTGGTGTAGCGATGAAGCTCGGGCTGGGGCTGGGAACGCAAGGGGTGGTTGGCCCCTGGTGGCAGGAGGGCGACCTGTATGCCGCCGATTTCGTGCTGCGACGCTTTATGGCGGGCGGACTGGAGGCCGGATTTGCCGAAATATGCGCGTTCGACCGGGCGGGGGCGGCTTACGCCCATCGCAGCGACGGGCGGCTGGTGCGGTTTGGGTCGGGCGTGCCGCGGCTGACCCAGGACGGATTGCTGCTGGAGGGGGACGGCACCAATGCGGTGCGGCATTCCTCGGGGCTGGGACAGACCGCGAGTTGGGGGCGCAGTGGCAACGCCAATGTCACCGGCCAGCGGCTGGCGCTGGGGGCCCTGGTGCTTGAAGAGTGCACGGTGACCGGCTCGGCGGGGCAGAACCAGTGGAGCCAGTTTGCCGGCAGTGACCGGCTGACGGTGCCGCCCGGTCAGGTCGGGGTGGTGTCCCATTATATCAAAGCCGGGCAATCGCCGCGCACCCGCACCCATGCGGTGGACGGGGCCGGGGCGACGGCAACCATCTGGAATTGGGAAGACGGGGTGCCCAGCGTCAACGCCACCATCGTCAACAATCCGGGGCGGACCAGCCATGCGGGCAGCGGCAGCCAGCGGATCGGCGCGGATGTGTGGCGGGTGTGGACGGCGTTCCGCAATGAGTCGGGGATGGCGCTCTCTTATGGGGCGACGGTGATGATTTCCGACGCGGACCCCAATCCCTATGCCTCGGCCTGCTGGGTTGGCGGCAATCAGCTGGAATTGGGGGAGAGGCCGGGTTCGCTGATCCCGACGACGGGGAGCGTGGGGCACAGGAGCGCCGACAGTCTGAGCCTGCTACTGCCGCAGGCGGGGCTCGACGTAGCGCTGGTTTTTGCCCATGGGCGCGACGAGATCGGCGGCGCGGGGGCGGTGCAGCCGGTCGCGTTCGGGCGGATGGCGGTGCTGGAAAGCGTGCGGGCGGGCTAGCGTTTGCACCGGATTGCGGGCGGCCCAGACCATGCCGAGCAGCAGCCAGAACAGGGTGGCGAAATAGAGTTCCGTGGCCAGATGCAGAAAGAAAAACCCCACGCCATAGATCGCCACCCAGACGGCGAGCAGCAGCGGGGCAGTGGGGCCGGCAAGCGGCGCGCGGGCCGCGCGGACAAGGGCGGGCAGGGGGCGGACGACCAGAAAGAGGATGCAGAGCATACCGATCAGCCCGCTGCGCACGGCAAGATCGAGCCAGCCATTTTCGGCAAGGATCATCTGGCCGTGATCGAGATTGGGCTGGGGGCGAACCCGGAACCCGTCGCCGAACGGGGTGAACAGGCCGTGTTCGAGGGCCATGGCGATCCGGCCCAGCCGGACCGCATCGCCGCTATCGAGGGTTGAGGTGCCGGTGAGCGTGGCGAGGGTTTCGATCGAACGGCCAAGGGCGTTGGGGCCAAAGGACAGCTCGGGCCCCAGCAGCATGGCGGCGATAAGCAGCGGCGCGGCAAGGCTGGCGACGGCGAGAGCAGGCCGGGAGCGGGCGCGCCCGTTTTTCCAGATTATGATGGCCAGCCCGGCGAGCGCGGCGAGCAGCGCGGCTCGCGACCAGGATTGGACGAGCGCTGCCAGCAGGACACAGGCACCGGGCCCGGCGAGCCAGGGGCAGGCCAAGGGTTTGTGCCGGGCCGGGGGCAAAAGAGCGCCCACCAGCACCACGGCGGAAACCGCCATCAGCATGGGGAAGAACCGCTTCATCTTGGGATTGGCGAAGGGGCCGATGGTGTCGGAAAGCTGGCCGAAGCGGGCGGGCGTGCCGGTGAAGGCCGCGTCAAGCGCATACAGGAGCGTGAACGCAGCGACAAACAGGGCGCACCAGACCAGAAGGGCGGTTATGGCGCGGTTTTGAGTTCTGGCATCGGGCAGGGTGGAGATGAGGCCGTACCCGAGGATAAAATAGAGGGTGGGGGCGACGGTCTGGGCAAAGCGCAGCAGGCGCTGGTCTGGCGCGCCTTCGGCGTCGGGGGTGAAAAGACCCAGCATCAGGCCCAGCGCCGCCGACAGGACGAACAGCAGCAGCGCATAAAACGCGGCGGCGGGGAGACGCCGGGGCGGGCTGAGCAGCAGCACCAGCGGGATCAAGAGCAGCGACAGGGGCAGGATGGTGACCCCGATCAGATCGGCGGAATAGGGGGTGGCGAGTTGGACACCTTGCGGCGCGGGGATGATAAAGACCGGCAGGACGATAAGCAGCGCCACGAGGGGGATGGCTTTTTGCCTTGCGGGGTTTGGGGCCGGGGGCGCGAGGGGGCTCATGCGGGCGCCCGCGCGCGGAGGGGGCGCGCCCAAAAGACATGGGCGGAGGCAAACAGCGAACAGAGCGCCCGTGTGCAGATCAGCGTCGCGATGGCGAGGCAATAGTGCAAAAGGGTGGGCGGGGCGCTGGCGAGCACGGCGGCAAAGAGCATGACCGAGAGGCTGATCGAGACCAGTTCGGCGCGGGGGCGACCGGCCATGAGCAGGAACGTTTCGGAATTGCCCAAAGCGATCCGCAGGCTCTGGGCGGCGATGAGGATGGCCAGCGGGGTTTGCGCGGCCAGGGCTTTGGGGACGAACAGGGCGAGCAGCGGGGCCGCGCCGAGCCAGAGCCCCAGCGCCAGCGGCAGGGCAAGGGCCGATTGCAGGCGCGCGATGTGCCAATACAGGTGCCGCGCCGCATCGGGGGACATGGCGCAGGCCCGGGCGAAGCGGGGGGCGGCATAGGCCCCGACCGCCTGGGCGATGGTGGCCAGTAGACCGGCAACGCCGGTGAGGATGGCGAGCACACCGATTGCGACGGGATCGAGCAGAAACGGCGCGACGAGACCGTGCAGGCGGGAATAGCCGATGGTGGCAAGGCTGGTGCTCCAATAGGCCAGGATTTTGGCCCGGCCTTCGGCTTGCAGATGGGCGCGGAGGACCGGCAAGGCGGGGCCGGGGTGGAGCCGGGCGCGGGGCAGGGCGGCGAGGGCGGCGGCCACAATTGTAGCCAGGGCATAGAGCGCTGCCGGGCCATGGGGGGCAAGCGCCGGAAGGGCCAGCGCGGCGAGGGTGAGCAGCGGGACGGCGGACAGTTCCAGAAACAGCGCAAGTTCGGGGTGCTGGCGGGCTTTGCACAGGTCGGCGCGGAGCGATAGCGTCGCCTGTCCGACCCCGGCGGCGGCGAGCAGAAGGGGCGACGTGAGGGCGGGCGGCGCAAGCAGGGCGGAGGCGGCGAGGGCGATCGACAGCGCCGCGCCAAGGGTGGCGAGCCAGGCGGCGGCATGGTGGAGGGGGCCGGGCGCGGGGCCAGAGACGGCCAGAGCCCGGAGGAAAAATTTGGGCAGGCCGAGCGCGAACAGGGTGCCGAGCAGGGCGGTGGTGGCGATGGTAACGTAAAGCTGTCCGGTGGTCTCGGGGCCGTGATGGCGCATCGCGACCAGAAGCAGCGCGAAATTGATGGCGGTGCCGACCAGCCGCGCGAACAGGGTGGTTAGCGGGCGCAGGGCGGCGAGGGGGAGAACCGCCATGGCGCTCAGCTTTCCGGGTAGCCGAGGGCGGCGAGCACCGGGCCGAGGCGCTGATTGGCGCGGCGCAGCGTGGCCGGATCGTAGGCGGTGCGCCACTTTTGTGTGCCGCCGGTGTGGAAGGTGTGCGATTTTTGCGGCGCGATGGCGGTGGCGAGGCGGGCGGCAAGCGCCTGTTGATCGCCGGGCCAGCGGGCGCGGGAGGCGAAGGCGGCGCTGATGCGGGCGAGGGTTTTGGCGCGCGCCGGGCCGAAAAAATCCTCATAGCGCAGGACCAGCGTATCGGGGGCAGCGAGCCAGCCGAGATAGGGAGCGAGGCGCTGTTCGCAGGAAGGGTAGCGGGCGTCAAACCCCTCGATGGCGAGGCGCAGCCTTGCGGTGGGATCGTCAAGGCGGCGGAAGGGACGGTGCATGCGGTGCCAGCGGTTCATGGTGGCGAGGTAATGGGCTTCCGAGAGCAGGACATCGCGGGGATCGCGGCAGACGAACAGGTGCAACACGCCGGAGGCCCGCAGGGCGGTTTCGCTGTTTTGGGAATGAAAAAGATGGGCACCAGCGACCTCGCCGGGCAAGAGGCGGCCAAGGCGGCGGGCCAGCGCCTCGGGGGTGCGCGGGCGCAGGGTCAGCGAAGGGGTGGTGGCGATGAACGTGCCCCAATAGTGCGTTTCGGGCAGGGCGCGGGCGAGTTGCAGCACCAGATGGGTGCCGCTTTTGGGGATGGAATTGACCAGAACGGGCGGGCGGGCATGGGCGGCGCTGGGCCAGGGGCGCAGGGCGGCGCGGGGCAGGCGCAGTCCTATAGCCAGCGCCTTGCGCAGGACGGGGCTGGCGCGGAGCGGGGCCGTGTCGAACAGGGTGCTCATGGGGTGGCCGGGGAAAGGTCGGTTTCGAGCTGGGTACAGAGGGCGTCATAGAGAGCCAGTTCGGCATCGAGGCGGGCGATGCGCAGGCTTGCGGCGGCGGCGGAGTGTTCGAACGCGTTGATCGAGGCCTCGTCTTGCGCAGGCCGGGAGGCAAAACCGGCGGCGGTTTCCAGCGCGGTGGCGGCGCGGTCATAATGATCGCGCATGCGGGCGGCGAGCCCTTCGCGCTCACGCAGGGCATCGGCGCGCTGACGCTCGATGGCGTCGGCGATGGCGGCGCGGCGCATGGTGTCGGTGCGGGCGTCGCGGTGGGGGGCGCGGGTTCTGAAGAGGGACAGGGTTTTCATGTGAAATCGCTTTCGGTTTGCCAGCGGCGCAAGGCCTCGACCAGCGGGGTGGGAAAGCGCCAGCCGCGCGCCATCAGCTCATGGGGATAGACATTGGTGGCGTCGATCAGCTTGCGGAGGCGGGCGCGGTTGATGGCGGTGGGAACACCGAGGCGGGCGAGGGCTTCGAACCCCAGCGCGGCGAGGGTGATGGCGGGTTCGGGGACGACGAGGCTGGGCCGTTTGAACCCGGCGGCGTCGGCAAAGGCACAGGTGATCGCCTCGACGGTGGTGCGTTCGGGATAGGCATAGATAAAGCGGATCACCGGTTCGTCGAACGCTTCCATGAAGCGCAGGCAGGCAGCAAGATCGCAGACCGGGGCGCAGGCCTTGATGGTGTCCTTGCGGGCCGGAAAGACGAAGCGGTTTGATCTCAACAGGCGGGCGAGGCGGGTGAAATTGCCGTTTTCGCCCGGGCCGAAGGTGACGGCCGGGCGCACGATCACCAGCTTGCGGGCGGGGTCGGCGGCCTGCCAGTCGGTATGGATTCGTTCGGCGATGAGCTTGGAGCGGCCATAGGCGGTGGTGGGGCGCGGCGTGGTGCGCTCGTCGGCCTGCTGCTCGACCGGGCCGTAAATGCCGATGGTGGAGGCAAAGACCATAAGGCGCGTGTCGTGCGCGGCGGCGAAGCGGCACACTTCGAGCGCGCCCCGCACATTGGTGTCGAAATAGTCGCGGTCGGGGTGGCCGGGGGTGCGGTGAATGGCGGCGAAATTGTAGATCTCGACCGGCCCGGAGACGTCGAGGGCGATGGGCTGGCGCACGTCGAGGGGGACATGGATGATCTTGGGACCGGTTTCGCGCGGCGGGCACAGATCGGCGATGACGATGCGGGAAATGGCGGGTTCGGCGGCGAGGGCGCGGGCCAGATGGGTGCCGAAAAAGCTGCTGCCGCCGAAGAGGATGGCTGTCTTGCTCATGGGATTTGCCTTTGCGGGGTGAGGGCGGCGCGGAAGATGGCGTCGAAGCGGTCGGCAATCGGGGCGATGGCGAAATGGGCTTCGGCATAGCGGCGTCCGGCGCGACCGGCTCTGGCGGCGCGCACAGGGTCTGCGGCAAAGGCACGGGCGGCGGCGACAAACCCCGACGGATCATCGGGGTCGTCCACGATGCCAGCGCCCGAAGCGCGGACGATGCGAGCGGCGTGGTTGTCGGCCGGGGCGGCGAGGACGATGGGCCGGGCGGCGCAGAGGTAGCTGAGCACTTTCGAGGGCACCGAATAGGTCCCGGCTTCGCGCCCGATTACCGCCAGAAGCACATCGGCGGAGGCGAGGACCAAGGGCAGCGTTTCGACCGGTTGCAGCGGCAAGAGGGTCAGCGCGGGCAGATGGGCAGATTGGCGCTTGAGGCGGTCCGCGCCTGCGCCCGCCGAGACGACGATCACTGAGCCGGTGTCGCCCAGCGCGGTGGCGAGGGCGGACAAGAGGGTGGGGTCGTGCTTGAGGCCGAGCGTACCGCAATAGACAAAGCGCGGGCCGGTCGGCAGGCCCTGGGTGCGCGCCCATTCGGTGTCGCGCGGGCCGGTGGGTATCGCTTCGAGCGGGGCCCAGTTGGGGATGATTGACGTGCGTTGTTTCGGGATGCCCCAGCGTTCGGAACGGGGGCGAAAATCTTCGGTGATGTGGATCAGATGGGCGGCACTACGCATCTGCCGCCGTTCGAGATGGGCGTACCACGCGCCAATCGCATGGCCGGGGCCGGGGAGGCGGCGGGCGAGCAGGCGAGCGACGGCGAGGGAATAGAAATCCTGACACCAATGGACCAGGGGGATGCCGAGCGCGGTGCAGCGGGCGGCGATGCGGTGCTGGGCCTCGGTGGGGGTATTGCCCGAAAGGACGAGATCGGGGCGGATGGCCTCGATAAGGGCGGCAAGGGCCGCGCCATAGGCGAGATCGCCCCGGCGGCGGCGCAGGAATCCGGTTTTGGAATAGGCAAAGCCGATATCGACGGGGGCGAAGTCGAGGGTCTGTGGATCGGATGAGAGGCGGCGCAGCGCGCCCTTGGGGCCGGGATCCTGCCGGAAAAAGGCGTGGAGAACGGTGTGGCCGCGCCGGGCCAGTTCGCGCGACAGATCGGCCTGAAACGGGTGGCCGGCATAGTCATGGATCAGCACCCGATAGGGGGCTTGCCCGCTGCGGGGGAGCGTGTCGTGGCGCGGCGCGCGCGGGTCAGGCGGCGGTGGGGTGCCGCTGGGCGGCGACCCGATCTGCAATCCATCCATAGGTCTGCTCCATGCCCCGGCGGAGAGTCCAGGCCGGGCTCCAGCCCAGCACCTCCCCGATCAGCCGGTTGTCGGAAGTGCGCCCCCGCACACCTTGGGGGCCGGAAATATTGGTGATCGTCAGTGTTTTGCCCGACAGCGCGATGGCCAGTCTGGCCAGATCATTGATGGTGATCATCTCTTGGGACCCGATATTGAGCGGCAGCGCACAATCGGAGCGCATCAGGCGCGTTGTGGCGTCGAGGCAATCTTGGATAAACAGGAAGGAGCGGGTTTGCTGGCCGTCGCCCCAGACCTCGATGGCGCTGCCAGTTTCAGCCAGGGCCACCTTGCGGCAGAGGGCGGCGGGGGCCTTTTCGCGTCCGCCCTGCCATGCCCCGCCGGGGCCGAAAATATTGTGATAGCGCCCGATGCGGGTCTTGATGCCGTGGTTGCGGCGATAGGCGAGATAGAGCCGTTCGGAAAACAGTTTCTCCCAGCCATAATCGCTGTCGGGATCGGCGGGATAGGCGCTATCTTCGGCGCAGTGGGGGGCATTGGGGTCGGTCTGGTTGCGGGCGGGATAGATGCAGGCGGATGAGGAATAGAAAATCCGGCTGACGGACCGTGCCCGGCAGGCATCGAGCACGTTGAGGTTGATCAGCGCCGAATTGTGCAGGATGGCGGCGTCATTGGCGCCGGTGAAGATGTAGCCCGCGCCGCCCATATCGGCGGCGAGTTGGTACACTTCGTCAAACGGGCGATCGACGACGGCGCGCGCGAAACCGGGGTCGCGCAGATCGCCCAGGGCAAATTCATTGGCTTCGGAGCCGGGAGCAGGGGGTTCAAGGTCGACGCCGCGCACCCAAAATCCCTCGTGGCGGAGTCGGGCGACAAGATGGCTGCCGATGAAGCCGGCGGCACCGCAGACAAGGGCGGTGGGGCGGCCTGGATGGCCCGCGCCGGGGCGGGCCGTGTGTGCTGTATGCCGTGTGTCCATCGGAAGGCCCCTCCCCGAGCCTGCCGCAAAGGCAATCAGCCTTTGTCGGGTATTGGCGGCGCCGGGTCGCCGCAAAGCGTAGCGGTGAGGGCGCGATCGCCCACCGCCCAGAACCGGGTATTGGCGAAGTCGGTCTCGCCGCTGCGGTTGCATTTTCCGTACAGAAGCGGGGCGCCATCGGCGCTGACCACCGCGCCGCCCGCTGCGCGCAAGATGGCGTCGCCTGCGGCGGTGTCCCACTCCATGGTGCGGTTGAAACGCGGATAAAGATCGGCGGTGCCTTCGGCAACGAGGCAGAATTTGAGCGACGAGCCGATCGGGGTGAATTGGGCGACGACGACGCCGGTCATCGGGGTCTCTGCTTCGCCGCCCTTATGGGAGCGGCTGCCGACAAGGGTGAGCCCGCCCGACGGCGCGGGCCGGATGGTGATGGGCGTTGGGGCGGCAATGCGGCCTTCGGCGACGCTGGCTGCAAAGGCCCCGCCCGCGGCACTGCCCCACCAGATGCGGCCCAGCGCCGGGGCATAGACCGCGCCCGCGATGGGGACGCCGTGCTCGATCAGGGCGATGTTGACGGTGAATTCGCCGTTGCGGGCTATAAATTCACGCGAGCCGTCAAGGGGATCGACGAGGATGAAGCGTTCGGCAAATTCGGGGACAATGCCATTGGCGACGGCCTCTTCGGCAATGACCGGCACAGCGGGGAACGCCGCGGAAAGGCGGGCAAGGATCAGCGCCTCGGCGGCGATATCGGCCTTGGTGAACGGGGAGGCGTCGGCCTTGAGGGTGACGTCGAATTCGCCGCCATAGATGTCGAGAATGACCGCGCCGGCGGCGAGGGCGATGTCGGCGAAGAGTTCGGCGGCGCTGGCCGGGAGCACAGGCGCGGCTTGCCGGTCGGTCGAAGTCATGAAAAGGGCTCGCTGCACATTTGAGGGTGCGCCGTTCATATCGGAAGGGGAAAGCGGCGTCACCCATTGCGTCGATTGCATGGGTCAGCCCCCCGATCCGTTGTGACGCAGGGTCAGCCAGAGGATGCGCAGGTCGAGCCGCAGGGAAAAATTCTCGATATAGGCGAGGTCGTGATCGATGCGGGCGCGGGCGTGGAGCAGGTCGTCAAGCGGGCCGCGATAGCCATTGGCCTGGGCCCAGCCGGTGATGCCGGGTTTCATGGCGTGGCGGGTGGCATAAAACGGGACGAGGCAGGTATAGCAGATGCCGCAAACCGTCATGGAATACACATGCGGGCGCGGGCCGATCAGCGACATTTCGTTTCTGAGCACATTGATGAGCTGGGGCAGTTCGTCGAGCGAGGTGCGCCGCAAGAACCGGCCAAGGGGGGTGATGCGCGGATCGTCGGGGACGGCCGGGCAGAGGCCGAAGGGATCGCAGCGGTCGGCCTGCATGGTGCGGAATTTGTAGATGCGGAACGGCTTGCCGTTCAAGCCTTCGCGGACCTGGCGGAACAGGGCCGGGCCGGGACTGGTGAGGCGAATGGCAAGGGCAATCAGCAGCAGGGCGGGGGCCAGCATCACAAGGGCGAGGCTGGCCAGAACCAGATCGGCACCGCGTTTGATGACGAGCCGGGTGCGCAAGCCGCGTGCCGTGCGGCGGGGAAAAGCGCCACCATAGCACAGGGTGAGGGGCAGGCCGGACGGATAGACGAGGCAGGGATGGGGGCCGCGCAAAAAGACAGTGGCGTCGCGCAGTGGAATCAGCACCAGCGGAACAGGACCAATCTTGCCCCGGACTTGCATCTGCGCCGGCACAAACCTTGCCATTGCCCCCTCCAACGCACTGTAAGGCGGTCATCAACATTGCGTTAAGCATCGAGGAAAAGTTCGCACAGTTCCGTACGTATTTGAACGCAGGGCGGCGGGGACGGTGATCAGCGGGGATAGGTGCGGGGATGAAAATCGCGCGCCGACACAGCCCGGCCCGATGGGACGCGCCAGACTGCGCCCGATCGAATCAGATCGGGCGATCCAAGTCTTTGTTCTGCCGCAAGCTTCTGCACCCCAATGCCGGCTCCGCCTTTGCTGGAAACGGCCTCACTGCTTGTTTATCGCTGTCCGACTATCGAACGGCCTCGGCCAGCATGGCATCCTGACGCTGGCGCAGGGCGTAGAGCTTGGTCGAGGTGTCGGGGGTGGCGTTGGCGGTGGTCAGCAACTGGCCCTTTTTGACCGGGACGGTGACCCGTCCGCCTTCAAGCAGGCCGACCGGGATGGCCCCGGCGGCGCGGGCATCGCCGACCGTCATGGTCCAGGAGCGGTAGCAGGTCTCGCCGATGGCATCGAGCGCGTCGCCGGGGGCGAGGTCACGCTTGGCCAGGGCGCACACTTCGGCCACCGGGCGGGGCAGCGGCACCATGTCGGTGCGGCCATAGAGCATCATGCGCGCGGCGGTGAGCGGCACTTCGAGGCTGGTCAGGTGATAGGGGCGGTAAAAGGCGTAATAGGGGCCTTTGCCGACCTTGAGGTCATCCATGCGCTCGACGATGCGCGGATGGGTGCCCTTGGCGATGACGAACACACCGGGGGCGACGCCCTTGCCGATGGTGTAATCGACAACGCCCGAGCGGGTGAGAACGCCGCCGTCAGCCTCGGGGATCAGCACTTTGGCCAGCGTATCGCGGTCGGCGTTGGGGCCGTGCATGCCGGGAATATCGGGGACCAGCCCGGTGGCATTGGCGATGGCGGCCATCTCGACCATGGTTTTCGAGCCGTCGATGAACTCGACAAGCATGCGCGGGTTCATGTTGCGGCGGGCGGCTTCCTCAAGATAGTCGGCGGGGACCGCGTCGTGATCGAGAGGGTTGTTCTTGCCCTTGCCGGCGGCGACGATTTCGAGCCCGAGCGCCGAGGTGAACTCGATCAGCTCCATGCAGGACGAAGGTTCGTCCCCGGCGCCGACCGAATAAAGGACGCCGAGCCGGTCGGCTTCGTGCTTGAGCCAGGGGCCGATGGTGACGTCGGCCTCGACATTCATCATCACCAGATGCTTGCCGTGCTCCATGCCGAGCAGGTCGAAATCGGCACCGACGCCGGGCTTGCCGGTGGCGTCGATGATCACATCGACTTCCGGGGCGGTGACCATCAGGGCGGTATCGGCGGTGACGGCGATCTTGCCCGCAGCGATGGCAGCGCTCATGGCAGCGCGGCTGTCGACTTCGCGCGCGTGTTCGGCGCGCCCGCCGGGGCCATAGGCGATATCCATGGCGGCGAGGGCCGTCGAGGGGCGGCGGGTGGCGATGGCGGCGATCTCCATGCCGTCCATGAGCGAGACCTGGGTGACCAGATCGGTGCCCATTTCGCCCGATCCAATGAGACCGAGACGGATCGGCTTGCCCGTCTCTGCGCGGCGCTGAAGGTCGCGCGCGATGCCGGTTCTGGAAATATTCATGACCCTTGGGGGCTTTGCGTGGATGAGGATGACGTTCTGTCTAATCCATTTGTGCGGGTAAGGGAAAGGGCGTTGGGTCTGCCCAGCGCGTGTTTTATGATAACGCAGGCCGAGACGAGGGGAATTGAGGGCAGCCATGAGCGATATTTCCATCACCACAGAGGGCGCGTGCGGGGTCATCCGTCTGACCCGGCCGCGGGCGATCAACGCGCTGACCGCCGCCATGATCGGTACGGTGCGCGACGCGCTGGAGCGCTGGAATGAAGATGACGGCGTCCGGGCGGTGCTGATCGAGGGGGAGGGCGACAGGGGGCTGTGCGCCGGGGGCGATGTGCGGCAGGTGCGCGAGATGGCGCTGGCGGGAGAGACGGGTCGGGTCGAGGCGTTCTTTGCCGACGAATATGACATGAACCTTGTGATCGCGACCTATCGCAAGCCGATCATCGCCTTGCAGCACGGGGTGGTGATGGGCGGGGGGATCGGGCTGTCGAGCCATGCGCGCTACCGCATTGCGACGCCAAACAGCCGGTTTGCCATGCCTGAAGCGGCGATCGGATTTTTCTGCGACGTGGGGGTCAACGCCATTTTGTATCAGACCAGCGAGGCGCGGGCGCTGGCGTTCCTGTTATCGGGGCAAATTGTGGGGGCAGGCGATGCCATGGCGCTGGGGCTGACCGATGTGGCGGTGCCGGAGGCGGCCCTGGCCGAAGCGCGCAGCCGGGTGATCGAAGCGGCGCGGGCCGATGAGCCCGATACCGCGATTTCCCAGGTGATCCAGGCGCTGGCGATCGAGCCGGACCCGGCGCAGTTCTGCGCGCTGGCCGATTCGCTTGCGCCGGTGTTTGTCGACACGGGCGCGGGGCAGATTCTTGACGGGTTGCACGAGCGGGCCGATGAGGGCGATCCGGGGGCGGCGGCGCTCTATGGGATGCTGGGGGCGCAGTGCCCGACATCGCTGGCGGCGATTGTGTTGTCGCACCGGCAGGCGCGGCGGACGCGCGATGTGCGGGCCATTCTCGCTGCCGATCAGGCGTTGGCCACGTATCTGGCGCAGCGGGCCGATTTTGTCGAAGGGGTGCGGGCGGTGCTGGTCGACAAGGACCGGATGCCGCGTTGGTCGCCGGAGCGGATGGACGCCGTCGATGAGGCGGCCCTTGCGGCGGTGCTGGCAGAAAAAGAGTAACGCGCCGACCCGAGGGCCGGCGCGTCGATGATCACTTATTTCGCGCCAGCGATCAGCTGGGCGGCAAGGTCGATCATGACCTTGGCCGAATCGGCGTTGTTGGTTTCAGCCATGGCGAAGTGACCGGTGCCGGGGGCACCCAGGTCGCCGAAGCTGACCAGCGAGGCGTCGATGCCGGCCTGCTGCATGGCGGCAAGCTGGCAGGGCTGGCCGGCGGCAAGGAAGCTTTCCGGCGCGCCGATCAGGATCACCGGGATATCGGCGTAGTTGGTCAGCGTGCTGACGGCATCGTCGGGCTGGACCTTGCACCCATCGGCGTTTTCGACGGCTTCAAAGCCTTCCGGCAGGGCCGGATCGAAGGTGAGGCCCTGGGCAATGGAGAGCATGTCCGAACCGCTCGCCTCAAAGGCGATGATGCCAACCACGTTCTCGGGCTGCTGATCGGCGGCCCAGAAGCCGCTGACGCCGCCTGCCGAGTGCAGGACGAGGACGGCAGGGCCGACCTTTTCGAGCAGCTCGGCGATGTCGTTGCCGGCCACTTCATTGCCCGCGTAAGGCGTGGTGGACGAGGCGACGATCCAGTTGCGCACGCTTTCGCTGTCGGACGTCAGGGCACCTTCGGGCCAGTTGTCGGCGGCGGCCAGACGGGCGATCAGCGCGCTGGGCACGGCGCTGAGCTCGCCATTGCCATAGTCGGGCGAAGCGGGCGAGCGGCCATAGCCGGGGCGGTCAACGATATAGAGATCGAAGCCGGCATTGAGGAAATAGTCGCGCCAGCCGTCGCGTCCATCCGGGGTATAGTACCAGTCAGAGGCCTGGCCACCGCCGCCATGGACGAGGATCAGCGGAATATCGTAGCTGGATTCTTGCGGGAAATAATATTCGACGTGCATCTGGTTCTTGACGAACACATTGCCGTCGGCGTCGGGCTCTGAAAACTGTGCTCCGACATAGAAATTGCCCATGTCACGCAGGTGAAGCGGGCCGGCTTCTCCGCCGAGCGCGCCATCCTGGGCGAAGGCACCAGAGGCGGTGGTCGCCAGCAGCGCGGTGGCCAGGACAGCCGTGAATTTGCGGATCATTTGTATCTCCTCCATCGGTTTGCGATCTGGTCGCGCGCGAATTGAACCTTACGCCGTCGCCCTAAGCCTGCATGATCCGCACATCCCGCCTGCACAATGCTGCTTGCGATGGAAAGCCTTGCGGTCAGGCGCTGAGCTGGGTGCTCGATTGCGCGCGCGTCTGGGCGCGGCGATAGGCTGCGGGGGTGGTGCCGGTCTGGCGGCGGAAATGCCGGGTGAGGTGTTCCTGACTGGCAAAGCCGCATTCGAGGGCGATCTGGACGATGGGCAGATCGGTGGTGACCAGCAGCAGCCGGGCGCGTTCGATGCGCAGGCCCAGCAGATGGCGATGGGGAGATACCCCCAGATGAGCCTTGAACAGCCGTCCGATATGGGAGGGGCTGCACCGGACGTGCGAGCCCACATCGCTCAGGGTGAAGGAGCGATCGACGTTGCGCACCATATAGTCAACAGCGCGGGTGATAATGGCGTTGGAGGACCGGTCGGGGCAGGCAGGGGGGCGCTCGCGCTCGGACGCAGCCTGAAGCCGGCCAATATGGGCGATGATGGTATCGGACAGGATGTCGAGAATGCCGCCGGCGACGCTGCGCGGGAAATCAATGACATTGCGCGACATGTCGAGCAGGCCGTCAAGCACCGGGTCGGAGGAGATCATCAACGGGCGTGACAGGTCCGTGGCCGGGTGTTGGGGGCAGGGGCGGGGAGCGGGCAGGGCGAGCGCGGCGTAAAGATTGATGCCGTGTTCGCTCAGATGGAGGCGAAACGTGCTCTGGGGCGGAATGATCAGAATGCCGCCTTCGGGCAGGGTGCGGCTATAGACCCGGTCGCGATAATAGACATCGGCGGCCATTTCCCCGCCGGTGTGCCGCATGATCAACAGGTCGGATTCGGCGCCGAACGAGCCGGAAAACGGCCCTTCGCGCCGCGCTTCGACCGCGATGCCGTCAAAGCCGCTGGCGATGGGCGCGCCGGGCAACTGCAAGGGGAACTGGTCGATGCGCGAAACGTGCATGGGCGCGTGTCCTTTCCTTTCCCGGGGAAACGGCTGGCCCGGATCGCACCGGGCCAGCCAGAAGTTCAGAACGGTCAGAAGCCGAACAGGGCCTCGCCCTGGGGGCGCTCCATGTCCTGTTCATGGAAGCGTTCCCACATCTGCGCCCAGGGGCGGCCGAACCAGTCGGGGACGACATATTCGATCACCTGGCCGGGCGAGACCGGCTGGCCGCGTCCGTCGATCGGGTAGATGGTCGGGTTGCACTCGACGAAAATGTATGGATCGCGGTCCTGATAATCGCCAAGCCGTTCGAGCACGCGGTCCATGCGGATTGGTTCGACCAGGGCTTCGGGATCGTAAAAGATCGTTTCGTGGCGCAGGCCGATCAGCTCGCCCGCGTCATCGCGTTCTGGCGAATAGATTTCGATGGTCTGCATCAGGTTGGAATGCTCGAACCCGCCATGGGTCATCCAGCCCTGGATGTTGGACGTCCAGGTGATGAGGTTGTCGCCATTCCAGAAGCCGATGGTTTCGCCATACCAGCGGGGTACGGCCTGACCGAGGCGCGGCGAGCTGCCGTCCTCGATGGTGAATTCATCGCCGATGCGGATCTGGGTGAGGAAGTTGTCGGCCACACCGGTGAGAATCTGCACGACATTGGGGTTCATCAGCACCTGATGGTCGCGCACGGAATGCTCGTGCCAGCGGCGCAGGAACCCTTCGGGCCAGCAATACTGGCTGGGCCACATGGCGGCATTGGTGTTGGCGTGGTGATAGGCCTCCTGCACGAAGCGCTGCTGGTAATCGGGGGTGAGCAGCGACAGGATGGTGGTGGCCTGAACGATGCGGCCCCAGAACCAGTTTTCGCTCGAATCGTTGTACACCCCATCCCAGTCGGGCAGGTCCCCGGCGGGGCGCTTGAGCGTTGCGCCAGCCTCGACAGCCTCGGCCATCAGCGCTTCGTAATGCTCCTGGGCGCTTTCGAACGGGTAGGGGCTGACGATGTCTTCACGCGGATAATCGGCATCGCAATAGCCCCAGGCCCCTGAGCCCGGTGGGGTGTCGCCGATGATGGCGTTGCCATAGGCGCCCCACTGCGATTCCAGACCCATGGGGCTGTTGCAGCGGAAATAGCGCGGATCGGACCACAGATCGGCATCCTGATAGAAATCGTCGGACGTGAAGATATCGCGTTCGAGCGCTTCGACCCCCTCGGGCACCTCGCCATTGCGGGCGGCGATGGCTTCCCCTCCAAAAGCCCCTCCGCTGCCGGCGCCAACGGCCCTGTGGCCTTCCTGATCGGCCATGGGCCAGCCAAATCCCACACTGTCATCGGCGGCCTGGGCCGGGGCAGCCAGCGCCAGGCCGAGCACGGCCAGCGACGTAAAAGCCAGCCGAGCTGGCACTCTAAAAGTCATTTGGTTCTCCTCCCAAAACACGGATTATTCGCTATGCGAAAAAATATCCGTACAGCGAATAGTGCGGCGAGGGGTTTGGGATTGTCAAGGTGGGAGGTGAGGGGGGCGGGGAGCGGGGGGCGTGGCGGTGCGTTGCCGGTAGGGGCGGTGGCGGTGGGAGCGGTGGGGAAGGAGGCGGGCGCTGCCGGTTACTGGATCCCGGATCAAGTCCGGGATGACAGGGTGGTGGGTGGAGCGGATCGGCGATCGCTTATCCCTGCTGCTCCGCACCGGGGGAGCGGTGGGCGCTCGGCTGGCGGGAGGGCGCTGGCAGGGGGACCGGGAAGGTGGGTATCAAGAACACTGCCAGGGTCAGGGTCTATCCTCAGCCCGTGCCACGTCCACCGCCGTCATCCCGGACTTGATCCGGGATCCAGTAACCGGCAGAGCGGAACATTGGCCTCGCCGTTGACGCGTTCGGGACACGGGGTGGAGCAATGGCAGGCCGGTGCTGAAGCCGGGATGACAGGGGGGCGCTCGGGACGGGCCCGAGGGTCCCAAAAGTCAGCCGTGGAGACGGGTGGCGATGTCGGCGAGGTGGCGGCCCTGCCAGGTGGCGCCTTCGAGTTCCTGATCGCTGGGCATGCGCGAACCGTCCGAAAGGGTGACCGTGGTCATGCCATAGGGCGAGCCGCCGCGGATCTTGTCGACGCCCATCTGGCCCTCATAGGCATAACCCAGCGGCACGATGATGATGCCGTGATGCTGGAGCGCCGCTTGCGTCGAGAGGATCGCCTGTTCCTGACCGCCATGCTGGGCAGCGGTGGACGACATCACCGTCGCCACCTTGTTGACCAGTGCGCCCTGACCCCACAAGGGGCCGGTCTGATCGAGAAAATTCTTCATCTGCGAGGCCATCATGCCAAAGCGCGTTGAGATGCCGAAGATGAAACCGTCATAGTCGGCCAGTTCGGCGGGCGTGGCGAACGGGGCTTCCTGATCGAGCTTGTAATAGGCGGCGCGGGCCACCTCTTCAGGGACCAGTTCGGGCACCCGCTTGAGGGTGACCTCGGCGCCGGTTTCGGCGGCCCCAAGCGCTGCTGCGCGCGCCATCTCCTCCATGTGACCGAAGCTGGAATAGTAGAGAACAAGAATCTTCGCCATGCATTTCCTCCGCTAGACGAAAAATAATTCGCACAGCGAATAGTGCGGCGAGGAATTGGGGGATGTCAAGATGGGTGGAAGGGGAGCGCGACAGGGTGGGGCTTGCTCGGCGACCGCTTATCCCTGCTGCTCCGCACCGGGGGAGAGGTGGGCGCTCGGCTGGCGGGGGGGTGTTGGCAGGGAGCGGAGGACGGGTGAGGCAAGGAACACTGCCAGGGTCAGGGCGTATCCTCAGCCTGGGCCACGTCCACCGCTGTCATCCCGGGCGAAGACCCGGGATCCAGTAAACGGCAGAGCGAAATATTGGCCTCGTCGTTGACGGGTTCGGGACACAGGGTTGTGCAATGGCAGGCTGGGGAAGGAGCCGGGGCGCACAGTGTACTGGATCCCGGATCAAGTCCGGGATGACAGCGCCTGGGGAAAAGACGGTGGGCCGACCGGCGCGCGAAAGGGGATCGACCCCCGCGGCTTAGCGGCCGGCGGGGGTGAGGGCGGTTTTGACGAGGACGGGGTATTGGGACAGTTTTGAGGAAATGTTGCGCGAGGACTGGAGTAGCAGCGACAGGCGGTCTTCGATCAGGTCCTCGGCGGACAGTCTTCCGCTATAGCCGGACGAGTTGATGGCGGCGACGGCGCGGCCTTCGCCGTCGAATACCGGGACGGCGAGCGAGGCGATGCCGTAGTCAAGCTCGTCGATGGCAACCGAATAGCCCAGGCGTCTGGCGTCCTTGAGCTCCTGGAGCATGGTGGGCTGGTCGGTGACGGTGCGGTCGGTCATCGCCTTGAACGGGGCGGTGGCGAGGAAGCGGTTCTGGACGGTCGAATCGGCATAGGCGAGCAAAATCTTGCCCAGCGAGGTGGCGTGAGCCGGGTAGCGCACACCGATGGCGGCGATGGGGCGCACGGCGCTCTGGCGCGAGGTGTGGGCCAGATAAAGCACCATGTTGTCATCGAGCACCGCCACCGACGCGGCGTCGCCGAACGTATCGACCAGCAGGCGCAGTTCGGGGAGCAGGAACTCATCGATCTGGCTTGAACGCATATAGGATGAACTGAGCGTGAGGACGCGCGCCCCCAGCGTGAACAGGCGGCCCTGCTGGCGCACATAGCCCAGAATCGACAGCGTATAGAGACAGCGTCGCGCCGTGGCCGGGGACAGTCCGGTGCGGGCCGCGACCTGGGAGAGAGTCATCTCCACATGCTCGCTGTCAAACGCCTCCAGAACCGCAAACCCGCGGGCGAGGGCGGAGTTGAATTCCTTCTCATCAATCACCTTGCCATCCAGGACGCTTGACATGGCGGCTCCTTTCCATAAATATTCGCTGTACGGATAGTATTTCGCCCAGCGAAAAAGTCCAGTCGCAAGGTGAAGCTAGCCCGAGGAGATTTATCGATGGACAATCCGCACTCCGCAAGAGGGTCTGTTGACTCGGCGCGCCCCGCCGGGTCCGGATACGGCCATATCGAGTGCGGAGCCGACTGGGCTGAGGCCGATCGGGTGCTGGTGGTACTGCATGGGCGCGACCGTGCCCCTGAGGACCTGGTCGAGTTGTTCGTGACCCAGGAGCAGGCAAACGATACCCGCATTCTGGCCCCCTATGCCCCGGACCGAAGCTGGTATGCGGGCCGCTATGATGCGCCCATCGCGGAAAATGAAACGGCGGTGGCCGAGGGATTGGCCCATATCGGCGCGGTTATGGCGCTCGGGACAGCCCACGGCATCGATCTGTCGCGGACGGTGCTGGCAGGGTTTTCGCAAGGAGCCTGCATGGCGCTCGAATATCTTCTGGGCGTGCCCGCGCGTCCGGCGGCGGCGGCGGTGTTTACCGGCAGTGTGCTGGGAATCGCCGGGGCCGGTGAGGCGCAGCCCAACTTCGACGGATTACCGGTGCTGATGACCGGGGGCGATGGCGATCCCTGGCTGCCGGTCGGCGATCTCAGGGCCAGCGCCGCCCTGATGGAAATGTATGGCGCCGATGTTCATCTGGAAATTTTTCCCGACAGCGACCACGCGGTCCGCGAACGGGAACTCACGCTTTTAGGACAGCTCATCGACAGGGTGGCTGCCTGAACCGCAACCCCTGCGTCTGCTTTGTGGAGGAGCGCAGGACCAAGGACTGACAGACAAGGAGGATTTCAAGTGTCTCAGCGTCCCAATACCAACAAACCGGCCAAGGGCCTCGACGGCAACCACCATATCACCGGCATTACCGCCGATGTGCAGGCCAATGTGGACTTCTGGAGCCGCATCATGGGGCTGCGCTTCATCAAGAAGACCCTCAATTTCGAGACCACGTTCCGCTACCACACCTATTATAGCGATACGGACGGGACGCGCGGCAGCGTGGTGACGTTCCTTGAATTCAATGATGCCCCCAAGGCCAAGCCGGGCAAGGGCAACCACGCCGCGGCCATCCTGCGGGTGCGCAGCCATGAGGCGCTGGACTACTGGATGGATCGGCTGACCCAGGAGCAGATCTATTCCGAACTGATGCGCCTCGATCCGACCCAGCCGCGCCGTCTGGTGTTCGAAGATTTTGAGGGCCACAAGGTCGAACTGATGGCGACCGATGCCAAGGACAAGCCGCTGGCGTTCCCGGCCCAGGATATCCCCGAAGCCTACCGCATTACCGGGATCGAGGGCATCCGCTCCTACGCGTCGCTCGACGAACTGGCCCCTTATGCCGAGCATATGGGCTTTGTGCGTAACGACGCCATGCAGCGCTTCGAACTCGAAGGCGCGACCAAGACGGCCCGCTGGTACACAGCGCCGGCCCCCGAAGGTCCGTTCCAGGAAATCGGCGCCGGTTTGTGGCACCACCTGGCACTCGATGCCGAAGACGATCTGTCGGGCTGGCGCGACTTTGCCCATTCGGGCCCGATCCCGACCACGCCGGTTTATGATCACCACGTATTCGACAGCTGCTACACCCAGACGCCGGGCGGCATCATCGAATTGTGCAATGACGGTCCGGGGTTCCTGGTCGACCAGACCCCCGAGGAACTGGGCGAGCGCCTGGCCCTGTCCAAGCGGGTGGAGCCGCTTCGCGCCCGGCTTGAGCGCGAATTGACCCCGATCACCAATCCGCGCCGGCCCGATGGCAGCCTGCGCAGCGGCCCGGCAGCAAATGCTGGCGACAAGCCCAAGGCCGCCAAGGAAAAAATTTCCGGCTAATTACCCGATCCGGCGGCGTCCGGGGCTTTGCGGCTCCGGGCGCTGCCGGAATGGACACAAACCGGCAGGCGAGCAGGATCGCCGCTCGGATTGTGCAGGAATGCGCGCGTTTAATGCCGCTTAATTGGGCGCGGCTCGCTGGCAAGCGAGCGAAAGGGAGACATTCATGACAAAACTCATTCTGCCGCGCGGGTTCAATCGCCGCCGGTTTCTCAAGGGCGCGGCCGGTGCCGGTGCTGCCTTTACCGCCACCAGCCTGTTCGCTCCGGCCATTCAGGCCCAGACGCCGACCATCCGCATCGGGTATGTGACGCCGCAGTCGGGCGGGCTGGCAGGCTTTGCCGAAGCCGACCAGATGATGATCCAGATGTTCCAGGAAGCGGTGGCTGGCGGCCTCAATATCGGCGGCACCACGTATAATGTGGAAGTCATCGTGCGCGACAGCCAGTCGAACCCGAACCGGGCCGGCGAAGTGGCGCAGGAACTGATCGTCTCGGAAAATGTCGATCTGATGCTCACCGCATCCACGCCCGACACCACCAACCCGGTGTCGACGGTGTGCGAGCTTGAACAGATGCCGTGCATCTCGACCATGGCACCGTGGGATGCCTGGTTCATGGGCCGTCAGGCCAACCCGGCCAATCCCGAGGGCTTCTTTTATACCTATCACTTCTTCCCCGGCTCGGCCGACTGGTTCACGACCTATACCAACATGTGGGCGCAGCTCGATGGGCTGAACACCAATGTCGGCGGGCTGTGGCCCAACGATCCGGACGGCAACGCGTTCTCCGATGCCAATACGGGCTTTCCGCCCTTCCTCGACAATATGGGCTACAAGGTGGTCGATCCGGGCCGCTACGCCAACCTGTCGGACGATTTCTCGGCCCAGATCGCCCTGTTCCAGCAGAACGATTGCGATATCGTCACCGGCCTGATGATCCCGCCCGATTTCACCACCTACTGGACCCAGTCGTTGCAGCAGGGCTACCGCCCGCCGGTCGTCACCATGGGCCGGTGCATCCTGTTCCCGTCCGCTGTCGAGGCGCTGGGCACGCAGGGGCATAATCTGTCGACCGAAGTGTGGTGGTCGCCGAGCCATCCCTACAGCTCGTCGATGAACGGCATGACCGCTGCTGAGCTGGCCCGCGCCTTCACCGAAACGACCGGCCGCCAGTGGACCCAGCCGATCGGGTTCACCCACGCCCTGTTCGAGGTTGCCCTCGACGTGCTGCAGCGCAGCGCCGATCCCAAGGATCTCGAAGCCAATACCGATGCCATCGCCGCCACTGATCTGGAAACGATGGTCGGCCGGGTGGCCTTCGGGCGCGACAATGTTCCGGGCTTTGCCGCGGCGAACGTTTCGACCACCAAGCTGGTCGGTGGCCAGTGGCGCATTGCCGATGGCGATCGCTATGAGCTGGTGATCGTCGATAACCAGGCCGCGCCGGAAATCGAGCTGCAGGGCGAAATGGAAGCCATCGCCTGAGGCCTTTCATCGGGACCTTTAAAGTCCGGATCAATTGCCGCCGTCTCCCGTAAGGAGGCGGCGGTTTTTTTGTGCCGATGGTTTGTGCTGGAGGGCGAGGAAACGGGCAATTGCGGTGGGGTCGATCCTTGACAAGGGCCGGGGAAATCATGAGAATGCGTTGTGCGAAAAAAAGTTCGCTGAACGAAAAGTTAGGAAATGAGAGCGGATGCCCGGGAACGCAGCGCTGCCCCCTCGCGACATCGACGCCACCCGCGCTGGCCACAGGCCGCAATGGGGTGCTGGCGCCTGGCATTCCTTCTCCCCCTCTTTGAAGACAAAAGGTCCAGTATGAAGATCGGCCCCCAATCCACACGGCAAACCAGCATCTCCACATCGACCCCCGATCAGATCGTGGTGCGCGGCAAGGATCTTTGTGAAGATCTGATCGGCAAGATCACGTTCACCCAGCACACCTGGTTGCTGGTCACCGGCGAGATGCCCACCGAAAGCCAGACCCGAGCCCTCGATGCGGCGCTGGTGGCGATCGCGGAACACGGGCTGGTGCCATCGGTGCAGGCGGCCCGCGTCACCTATGCGGCGGCCCCGGAGGCGGTGCAGGGTGCGGTGGCGGCAGGGCTGTTGGGGTGCGGCTCGGTTATTCTGGGCGCGGCGGAGGCGGCGGGCGCTTTTTTCAATGCGTGTATCGCAGCAGACGGCGATCGCCGGGCGGCCATCCACACCATCGTTTCCGATCTGCGGGCCGAGAAAAAAGCCATCCCCGGCTACGGCCATCCCTATCACAAGGCGCATGACCCGCGCACCGGGCGGCTGATTGCCGTCGCGCGCGAGCTGGGGGTGTTCGGCGAGCATTTCGAGACCGCGCTGCTGGCGGAAGAAGTGATCCCCGAGATCACCGGACGGCAATTGGTGCTCAACGTGTCGGGGGCGATTCCGGCGCTGCTGCTCGATGCGGGCTATCCGCTGCTGGCGATGAAGGGCGTCCCCATCCTCGCGCGCACGGCGAGCCTCATCGCCCACATCCTCGAAGAGCGCACCAATCCGATCGGCTTTGCGCTGACCGAGGCGGGATCGGGGGTCATTTCATATTCCGGCGACGTGCCCGCGGGCTTTGTCGCCGAGCGTAAGGAGGCATAAGGCCATGGACCTGCCACTCAAGGGAATCAAGGTTGTCGAGCAGGGCACGTTCATCACCGGGCCGTGCGCCGGGATGATGCTGGCCGATCTGGGCGCCGACGTCATCAAGGTCGAAGCTCCGGGGGATGGCGATCCCTATCGGACCTATCAGGAAGGGACCTATTCGCCGCATTTTCAGGCCTATAACCGCAACAAGCGCTCGATCGCCCTCAACCTCAAGGCCGAAGCCGACAAGGCGGTGTTCGATCAGCTGATCGCCGAAGCGGATGTGTTTATTGAAAACTTCCGTCCCGGTGCAGCCGAGCGAATGGGGGTGGGCTATGAACAACTCGCTGCGATCAATCCCAAACTCGTTTATTGCTCGATCTCCGGGTTTGGCCCGGACGGGCCGTATCAGAACCGGCCCAGCTATGATTCCGTGGCGCAGGCGCTGAGCGGGTTTCTGGGCGTGGTGACCGATCGCGACAATCCGCGCTTTCTCGGGCCAGCGCTCGCCGACGCCATCACCGGCATTTATGCCGCTTATGGCACGTTGGGCGCGCTGGTCAGCCGGGGCGTCAACGGCAAGGGGCGGCTGGTCGAGGTCTCGATGCTCGAAGCCATGGCGCATTTTTCCATCGAACCGTTCACCGCATTGTTTGCGCTCGGGCAGGCCCCGGTGGGGCTCGATCGCCCAAGGCTGGCGCAGGCCCATATCCTCAAGACCCGAGACGAAAAGCTGGTGGCCATCCACCTGTCGAGCCCGGAAAAATTCTGGGAAGAGGTGACCGAGGCGTTCGGAGCCCAGCATCTGCGCGACGATCCCCGGTTTGCAACGCGGCTGGCGCGGATCGACAATTACGAAGAGCTCGGCAAGGCGCTCGATGCGATTACCCGCCAGCGCGACCGCGCCGAATGGGACGAGATCATGAGCGGGTATGACGTGCCGTTTGCCGCCGTCAACGAAGTGGAAGAGGTGGTCAACGACCCGCAGGTTCAGCACATGAACCTGATCGTGCCCGTGGAAAAAACCGGGGACGATGCGGCGGACCGGGCCGTGCGGCCTGCGGTGACGCTGGATCGCCGCCCCACCCTCGATGTGCGCCCGGCCCCGCGCCACAATGCGGATGGCGACGATATCCGCAGCCGGTTGGCCGAGGGGGCGAAATGGCCGGGTCTGGATGACAACGAGCGGGCCGAAGCCGCCCAGTGATCGGGGCGGATTAGGGAGAGAGATGGCGCCGGAGTTGGGAAGCTCCGGCGCCTTTTTTGCTTTTCGGGGATTTGCCTCAGTAGGTGCCGAGGGTGATCGCGCCGGTACCCAAGACAGCGCCACTGGCATCAAGCGCGGTGATCTGCGCCGAATAGGTGTTGCCATTGCCCCCCGAGCACGGCGGCATATAGCCTTCGGCGAGGAAATCGCCCGAGGTCGCATTGGGCGCGGCGACAAAGGCGGGCGCGGGCAGATCGTCGGTCTCGCCGGGAACGCTGGGCAGGGTTACCGCGCCATCGGCGGGGGTGACGTCGAACCCGATGGTGCCGTGGCCGCCATTGTTCATCGGCTGATAGGTCTCATCGGAAAACGCCACATCGATCCGCGTTGTTTCGTCGGGCAGGCCTGAAATTTCAAGGGCCGGGGTTGCGCCCGAACCGCCCTGAAGGCTGCAATGCTGACCGGCCGGAACGGTCTCGCCGGTCCAGGCCGGATCGGCAAAGGAAACATCGAGCTGGGTCTGGGCCAGCGCCGGAGCACCGGCAAACAGAAGGGCCGCCGCAAGGGCAGCGCCAGAGAGCGTGGAGGTCCTGATCATTTCTCGATCCTTTCGGATAAACATGGGGCAAGTGCAAGCCGCCACTGCCGGATTCGGGCACGGCGCAAATCCGCCTGAGCGGGGGATGTCGCGCCGGGTGCAGCACCGGGTTGCCGAGAGAGAAAAACCCAGAACCGGAGGTGGTTCCTGCACAAAGTGCGCAGAGCGAGACGGTTCCGGGCTGTTTTTGCCCCGGCATGCGCGATTCATGCAGGCGCGGGCGCGGCGCGGCTTTCTAGTCTTGGCGGTCAACCAGGGGCGAGGAAGCACAGTCATGCGCGATTTCAACGAGGAAACGATAACCGATGCGGTCGTCGACAGGTTCGACGGCACCGAAAACCCCCGTTTGCGCCAGATCATGCAGGCGCTGGTCCGCCATGCCCATGCTTTCGTGCGCGAGGTCGAACTGACCCAGGAGGAATGGCTCGCGGCGATCGGGTTCCTGACCCGGACCGGGCATATCACCGACGACAAGCGGCAGGAATTCATCCTGTTGTCCGATACGCTGGGCATTTCCATGCTGGTCGATGCGATCAACCATCGCATGCCCGATGGTGCGACCGAAACCACGGTGCTCGGCCCGTTCTACGTGGACAATCCGCCGGTCCAGCCCGCCGATGCCGATATTTCGGGCGGGGAGACAGGCACGCCGCTCTATGTGACCGCCACGGTCAGCGCGCCGGACGGAACGCCGCTGGCCGGGGCCCAGGTCGATGTCTGGCAATCGGACGAGGACGGCTATTACGATGTGCAAAAGCCCGGCGACGATCCCAATTTGCGCGCGCGGTTCATCGCGGACGAGGACGGCAGGATCAGCTTCTGGAGCATCGTGCCCAAATATTATCCGATCCCGGCGGACGGGCCGGTGGGCGATATGCTGGAGGCGACCGGACGGCATCCGTACCGGCCCGCCCATATCCACTTCATGATCGCCCATGAGGGGTATGAAACGCTGGTCACCCATCTGTTCATGGAGGGGGACCCCTATCTCGACAGCGATGCGGTGTTCGGGGTCAAGCAATCGCTGATCGTTGCGCCACAAGCGCAAACGGGTCCGGCACCGGCGGCGGCAAACAAGCCGCAGGGCAGCGCATGGATGCGGCTCGATCACAGGTTCGGCCTCAAGCCGACCGCATGAGGGGGGAAATCATGCTGGAAACCGACGTACTGATCGTGGGGAGCGGCCCGGCGGGATCGACCGCCGCGGCACTGCTGTCGAGCTATGGCATCGACAATATGGTGGTGACCAAACATGGGTGGCTGGCGGACACGCCGCGGGCCCACATCACCAATCAGCGCACCATGGAGGTGCTGCGCGATCTGGGGCTCGAAGAGCAGGCGATGCTGTATGGCACGCCCAATGAGCTGATGGGCAATACGGTGTTCTGTACCTCGCTGGCGGGGGAAGAACTGGGGCGGCTGAGGGGATGGGGTTCGGACCCGATGAGCTTTGCCCGCCATCGCAAGGCGAGCCCGACCCAGATGATCGACCTGCCGCAAACCTATCTTGAGCCCATTCTGTTCAGCGCAGCCTGCGCCCGGGGCACCAAGGCGAGGCTGTCGACGGAATATCTGGGGCTTGAGCAGGATGAGGACGGGGTGACCGCGACGGTCAAGGACCGGCTCACCGGCAAGAGCTATCAGATCCGGGCCAAATACCTGATCGGCGGGGATGGGGGACGCTCGAAAGTCGCCGAGGATATCGGCCTGCCGATGCAGGGCCGGATGGGCGTGGAAGGGTCGATCAACATCCTGTTCAAGGCGGACCTGAGCCGGTACGTCGCGCATCGGCCTTCGGTGCTCTACTGGGTGTTGCAGCCGGGCTCGGATGTGGGCGGCATCGGCATGGGGCTGGTGCGCATGGTGCGGCCCTGGAACGAATGGCTGATCGTGTGGGGATACGATATCGAGGCGGAGCCGCCGCAGATCAGCGAGGATTTCGCCCGCAGCGTCGCCCATGCCCTGATCGGGGACGATACGGTGCCGGTCGATATCGAATCCGTGTCGCTGTGGACCGTCAATCATATGTATGCCGAGCATTACGCCAAGGGGCGGGTGTTTTGCATGGGCGATGCGGTGCACCGGCATCCGCCGTCGAACGGGCTGGGCTCTAACACCTCGGTGCAGGATGCGTTCAACCTCGCCTGGAAACTGGCGATGGTGCTCAAGGGGCAGGCGACGCCAGCCCTGCTCGATACCTATAACGCCGAACGGGCCCCGATCGGGCGGCAGATCGTCGAGCGCGCCAATCAGTCGATCCGCGAGTTCGGCCCGATTTTTGACGCGCTGGGCTTGCTGGAAACCAAGAATGCCGAGGCCATGGTCTCCAATATGGAGGCCCGCAAGCACGACAGTGCGGAAGGGGGCCGCCGCCGCGACGCGTTGCGCGAGGCGATCGCCTTCAAGCGCTACGAGTTCGATGCCCATGGGGTGGAAATGAACCAGCGTTACCGGTCGGCGGCGGTGGTGAGCGGGAAAGATGACGCGCCGGAGTTCACAGAGGATTCCGAACTGATCTACCAGCCGACAAGCTTTCCCGGCGCTCGCCTGCCCCACGCCTTTGTGGAGCGGAACCGGGAAACGGTGTCCACGCTCGACCTTGTGGGGCGGGGGCAGTTCACCCTCCTGACCGGGATTGGGGGCGAGGGCTGGGCAGCAGCGGCACGGGCGGCTCAGGAGCGGCTGGGGATCACGGTCCGGGTCGTCGCCATCGGGGCGGGACTTGAATGGGAGGACCATTTCGGCGACTGGGCGCGGCTGCGCGAGGTCGGCGATGACGGGGCCATTGTGGTGCGCCCCGATCAGGTGGTCGGCTGGCGGTCGCATCGATTGGTGGACGACCCGGCAGCAGCGCTGTGCGCGGCGCTTGCCGCGATAACCGGGCGCTGATCCGGCGACAAAGGAGCGGCGGGACGGGCGGTGTAAAGCCTAAGGCCTGGGGGATTTTGTCTGCATTGAGGGGCGCTTTCCGTCCTGCGCGTGTTTTGTGCAGAACACGCATCGCGAACATGCAGGTCACCGCCCGAGGGCATCGCCATTATGCTTTGCGATACCGGGCTTTGGCGCCCGTATCCTGTGTTTCCGCCTGCGGGAAATCAGGTCGGGAACCATTGATCCAGGGAGGAAGTCTTGTATTCCATAGTCAGACGACACGTTACGACGGCCGTGTCGCTGGGAGCACTTTTGCTCGTAGCGACACCTGCGTTCGCGCAGTGGGAGAGCGAAGCCGACATGCTCGCCGCCCATCCCGAGCTGCCATGGCACTCGCCTTATGAGAGCGACAGTGCCGGGCGCGGCTGGGCCTATCCTGACGCCAATCAGTACCCGATCGTCGGGGCCGGTGGTCCGGGCGGCGAGAACTCCATTGCGGCACGGGGCGGGGACGCTCCCGAGGGCATCGAGCCGCTGGAGCGCGACCTTTATACCTCCGACGACTTTTACATCGATCGCGAGCTGTGGAGCGACCAGCGGTATTTCCGGTGCAACAGCGGGCTGGCCAATGAATCGCTGTGGGGAGCGTATGGCAATTCGGGTTCGCTGATCGAAGACGATGATCCGGCGACGGCACCGTGGGGCGCATGTGACGAGGACTATCCCCGCGAAGGGATTGTCAGCCCGTACGCCTTCGATACGGCACAGGCCCATTATGAAGCGCTGATGGCGGAAGCCGACGCCAAGGGTGGCCCGACCGAATATGACTGGGACAACCCGCCGCCCAACTGGAGCGGTCGGTTCACCCGCATGCCCTATGAAAACTGGTGGTGGCAGCGGATCAGCCAGATTCCGACGATCCTGTCGCTGCTGACCGACGACTACCAGACCCGCGTGGTGCAGGAAGCCTATCATCAGGGCAACACCAATGCCGCCCAGTGGCCGAGCCAGTATTGCTGGCCCGAGGGCATGATGCGGCGCTGGCACCAATATGCGGTGCAGCAACCGCACCAGCTGCTGGTTACGCCCAATCTCGTGCAGTGGCTGATGGGAACGGCGGACAACTTCCTGTTCCAGTACAATATCGGTCGTGACTTCAACTATGAAGGCAACGTGCCGCGCCTGGGTCAGGACGTGCCGCGCTGGTACGGTGAATCGATCGGCTTCTGGGACGGCGATGCGCTGATCACCTGGACGTCGAACGTGCAGGGCTGGGTGACGCACAACGCGTTCGAGCACTCCAACCAGTTGCAGGTCATCGAAATCCTCACCCCGCGCGAGGAAAACGGCGAATTCGTCGGCTTGCACCACGAAACGATCTTCTACGACGCGGAAGCGCTGTTGCAGCCGGTCCGCCAGATTCAGTGGTACGAGTTCCAGAACGACTTCACTGAAGGCGATCCGTATATCTTCATCGAGTGCAACCAGACGATCTTCCCGATCGACGGTCGTGCCACGCCGACCTCTCCTGGCCAGACGATCGAATACACGGTGCCCGACCGGTTCGGCCGCCCCTGGGCCGCGATCCAGGAGCAGTATTTCGAGCAGGATATGGAGCGCCCGCAGGCGGAAGGCCTGTTCGGGTTCTGATGAACCGATGATGTGCGGCTGCGGGAGATTTTCCGCAGCCGCACATCAATATGTTGGCCTCGCGGCCAGACTTGAAGACGACATGTTCCAGCCTATGGGAGTGGGCGGGGACCAGATGAGGAGAGCACAATGAAGCGCTTGAAATCCTTGATTTTGGGCGGCGTTACCGCCGCTTTTGCCGGCCTCGGGCTGGTGGGCCCGGCGGGCGCACACCACTCGTTCGCCATGTTCGATGGTTCGCAGATGAAGGTGTTTACCGGCGTTGTCGTGCGCATCAACCCGGACGCCAACCATTTGCAGATTTTCTTTGCGCCGCTCGATGACGAGCGCAAAGCGGTTATCCGTAACGACGCGGGCGAGCCCGTCATCTGGGCCGTTGAAATGGCGGGGGCCGCGCAGGCCGCGCAGCAGGGGATTTCTGTGAATGGCTTTACGCCGGGAACGATCTTCTCGGTGGGTCTGCACCCGCTGCGCAACGGCCAGCCGGGCGGCGACCGGGGACAATCGGGCCTGTTCAAATGCCCGGCAAACACGCCGCCGGCGGCTGGCCAGCACTGTGACAGCGTCGAGGGCGCAACCTCGCATGGCGAGGGTGTGATCCCGCAGGAAGGCGCGTTGACCGAAGAATACAACCCCGACGCCTAAGGCGGGGCCAAAAAGCCGGTGCCGGGGTGCTGTAAGCCTCCCGGTGCCGGCGCAAAAACCACCAAGGGAGGAATGCGATACCATGCGTGAATTTGCCAATTGGCTGGCGGGCACCGGTCTCAACCAGACCATCGCCGGGAACCTATGGATGATCCCGACGATCCAGTCGGTCCATATCGTCGCCATCGGCGTGCTGGTCGGTGCGCTGTTCATGGTCGATATGCGCATTCTCGGGGTGGTCGGCAAGGACCAGAGCCTTGTGGTCACCAGCCGCCGCTTTGCGCCGTGGATCTGGGGCGCCATCGCCGTGCTGTTGACCTCGGGCGTGTTGCTGATCTTTGGCGAGCCGGAACGCGAACTGCTGAGCTTTTCGTTCTGGGCCAAGATGATCCTTGTCGTGATCGGCACCGCCATTGTCGCGGCTTTCCAGATTCACCTGCGGGGCCGCGAGGCCGAATGGGAGACGACGCTGGTTGCTGCGCCCCTGACCAAGGTGTTCGCCATCGCCTCAATCGGAATCTGGATCGCGATCATGGTTCTGGGGCGCTTCATAGCCTGGGACGCCCAGATCTGGGGCGCCCTGTCGCCGCAGCTTTAAGCAACATTACGGCTTGGTCCCGGGAGGAATAGGCATGGATTTTTATCAAATTTTCAGCGGCATCGAAGCCACCGGCATTGCGACCTGGGTGCGCGAGTCGCTGTATGGCCTGCCCATCGTCAATGCGCTGCATGTGATCAGCATCGCGCTGGTGTTCGGCACGATCTTCGTCGTCGATCTGAGGCTGGTCGGATGGCAGTCGGTGACGCGGCCATTCACCAATGTCGCCGGCGACCTGCTCAAATGGACCTGGTTGGGCTTTGCCGTTGCGCTGGTCACCGGGCTGCTGATGTTTTCGGCCAATGCGACGACCTTTTACGTCAACACCCAATTCCAGCTCAAACTGGCGGCGATCGCTCTGGCGGGGATCAACATGATGGTGTTCGAACTGGTCACCGTGCGCTCGGTCTCCCAGTGGGACACGGACCGGACAACGCCAAACGCGGCGCGGTTTGCCGGGTTCGCCTCGATCACCCTTTGGGTCAGCGTCATCGTTCTGGGCCGCTGGATCGGGTATTCCAAGGGGTTCAATTTTGACGCTCCGATCGATATCGATTTCGATCTGGACAATCTGTTCGGGGCCGCCGGACAGCTCATTGCACCGTATGTTGGCTAGGGGAAAACAGACCATGAAAGCAACAAGCACACTTGTCGCCCGCAACGGGCTGCATGTCGCCGCCGGTGCCGTCATCGCGACGGGGCTGATGGTTTCGGCTGTTCTGCCCGGCCTTTCCCAGGACGTGCGGTTCGGCGACCCGATCGAGACCGACTACGCGCCCTATACGTTGGGGCAGGCGGGCGAGGAGATCGCGCGCAGCCTCGACGGGCTGCCCCAGGAGGCGGACGCTTCGACCCGCACGGAAACAGTCACCTTTTCAGTGGGCGGGCTGGTCGAAAACTACGGGCAGGCCGAATACAAGATCACCATGAAGCCCGGCGATACGGTGTATTATGCGTGGACGGCTTCGGGGGACATTCACTACGAATTCCACGGCCACACCATGCTCGACGCCAATACGCCCGGCGACGCGGTGCTGTATCGCAACGAGACGGGCAGCGCTTCTGCCGGGGTGCTGACCGCGCCGCTGGAAGGCTGGCACGGCTGGTATTTCGTCAACGATTCCTTTGATACGCCGGTCGAGATCGAATTGACGCTGGCCGGGGACTTTGAAATGACCCCGGGCTTTCTCAACTCGCGGTAAGCGCGGCGGCTCCGGCCAGAGCATTTGACCCGTCGGGATAGAGCCGGCCATCGTGCATGGTGAGGACCCGGTCGCAGAGGCTGTCGAGCAGCTTGCGATCGTGGCTCACCATGACGATGGCCGTACCGTTTGCGGCGAGGGCATCGAGCAGGCCAACCACGGTGGCGGTGGCGGCGGCATCGAGCGCGCTGGTGGGTTCATCGGCGATGACCAGCGCCGGTCGGGCTGCGATCGCCCGGGCAATGGCAATGCGCTGGCATTGACCGAGCGAGAGTTCGCTCGGGCGGGCCTCGATATCGAGATGGCCCAGACCAACGGTTTCCAGATGCTGGCGCGCTGATTGTTTTTGCGCGGTGCGGTTGAATGGCCAGCGCCCGAGGGTGTGCGGTTCCGTCAGGCTGCGCCAGATCGGCCAGCGCGGGTCGAGACTTCCCGAGGGATCCTGAAACACCGGCATGACCATGCCGGGGGCCGCCTGATCGACAAGGCGTCCGCCAGCCATGCGCTTGCGCCTTGTGGGGAAACCAAAAGAGAGGGTTCCGGCGCTGGGGGCTTCGATGGTGCCCAGCAGGCGCAGCAGAGTGGATTTCCCGCCCCCAGAGGGGCCGCCGATACCGACGATCTCGCCCCGGCAGACGCTCAGGTCCGCATGGGAGAGCGCCTCAAACAGGCCATAGCGGCGGGCCAGCGCCTGGCCCTTGACCACAATGGTTTCGTCGCGCGGCTGCGTGAGGCGCGGACTGGCCAGCGCGCGCGCGGGCGCAGAGGCCTGGGGCGGATGCCAGCAGGCGACCGCCGCTGGGGGCGGAGCCTGGGTGCGGCATTGCGGTTCGGCGCTGGAGCAGCGCGGCGCAAAGGCGCAGCCTTCAATGGGCTGATCGAGCCTTGGGGGCGAACCGGGCAAAGGCAGGGGCAGGACGCCCCGGCTGCGCGGCAGAGCGAGGCTGAGCCGACGGGTATAGGGATGGCGGGGATTGAGCCCGACCTGCTCGGCGGTGCCGATCTCGACGATCTGGCCGGCATAACAGACCGCGATCCGGTCGGCGTGGCGGGCGACGAGGTCGAGATCGTGGCTGACCAGCAGAACGGCGGTGCCAGCGGCGCGCAACAGGTTGAGGGTGAGATCGGCGTGATCGGCGTCAAGCGCGCTGGTGGGCTCATCGGCGACGATCAGCGGCGGGCGGTGCGCGGTGGCCGCCGCGATGGCGGCGCGTTGCAGCATGCCGCCGCTCCATTGGTGCGGGTATTGCCGGAGACGGCGCGCAGCGTTTGTGATGCCGATGGCGCTCAACTGCGCCGCAGCCTCGTCCCGGGGCACTGGCAGGCCGTGGGCCTTCCACGATTCGGCCAGATGCCCGCCAATGGTGGTCAGCGGATCGCAGGCTTCGAACGGGTCCTGGGCGACATAGCCGATGCTCAGCCCGCGCAGGTGTTGCAGACGCCGTTCGGGGGCGGCAAGCAGGTCTTCGCCCCCAAAGCGGATGTGGCCGGAGGTGTTGGTGGAGCGCGGCAGCAGGCCGATCACCGCGCGGGCGATGGAGGTCTTGCCGCAGCCCGATTCGCCGACCAGCGCCAGACACTCGCCCGGCTGGAGCGCAAAGCTGACGCCGCGCACGGCGTGATTGCCGCCCGCATAGGTGAGCGAGAGATTGTCGACCGAGAGCAAGGGCAGGGTGGGGGCGTTCATTTGTCCGCTCCGCTGTCGAGCACATCGCGCAAGGCATTGCCGATCAGATTGACCGCGACGACCGAGACAAGGATCAGCCCGGCCGGAGCGAGCA
>NZ_DATMGM010000009.1:0-60014 GCF_035555455.1 Pelagibacterium sp.
CCGCCCCCCGACACTCCGGTGATGGCCACGAACATGCCCAGAGGAATATCCACCGAGACATTCTTGAGGTTGTTGCCGGTCGCGCCGCGCAGCGACAGCTGGCGGCCTTTTTTCGCCTTGCGCCGTTCGGGCGGCACCGGAATACCCATGCGCCCGGAAAGATATTGCCCGGTGAGGCTGTCGGGGTCGGCCAGAATGTCCTGCGGTGTGCCCTCGGCCACGATATGGCCGCCATGCACGCCCGCACCGGGGCCGATATCGACCACGTGGTCCGCCGTGAGAATCGCGTCCTCGTCGTGCTCGACGACAATCACCGTATTGCCCAGATCGCGCAGGCGGCGCAGGGTATCGAGCAGCCGCGCATTGTCGCGCTGGTGCAGCCCGATCGAGGGTTCGTCGAGCACATAGAGTACACCGGTCAGTCCCGAGCCGATCTGGCTGGCCAGCCGGATGCGCTGGCTTTCGCCGCCCGACAGCGAGCCTGAATTGCGCGCCAGCGTCAGATAATCCAGTCCCACATCATTGAGGAACTCCAGCCTGTCGCGGATTTCTTTCAGTATCCGCTCGCCGATGGCCAGTTGCGTTTCGTTGAGCCGTTCCGGCAGGTCGGCAAACCATTTGGCCGCATTCTTGATCGAGAGCGCGGTCACCTCGCCGATATGCCAGCCATCGATCTTGACGGCCAGCGCCTCGGGCTTGAGCCGATAGCCCTTGCAGGCCGGGCAGGCCGCGTCCGACATGTAGCGCTCGATATCCTCGCGCGCCGCCGAGGATTCCGTCTCGCGGTAGCGCCGCTCCAGATTGCCGATCACGCCTTCGAACGGCTTTTGGGTCGTATATTTGCGCAATCCGTCATCATAGACGAATTCAATCTTGGTCTTGTCGGTGCCAAACAGCACGGCGTGCTGCACTTCAAACGGCAGGTCCACCCAGGCCGCGCTCATGGTGCCGCCATAATGGCGCACAACCGCCTGCAGCGTCTGTTGGTAATAGGGCGAGGAGGTTCGCGACCAGGGCAGGATCGCCCCGTCGCGCAGCGACAGCGCGCCATCGGGCACCACCAGATCGGGGTCGATCTTGGCCTCGGTGCCCAGTCCCGAACAGACCGGGCAGGCACCGAACGGATTGTTGAACGAAAACAGCCTCGGCTCGATTTCCGCGATGGTGAAACCGGACACCGGGCAGGCGAATTTCTCCGAGAACGTCATGCGGCTCGGGCTGCCATCGGCTTCGGTGCGGTCGGCGAATTCGGCCAGTGCGATGCCATCCGTCAGCCGCAGCGCGGTTTCAAAGCTTTCGGCCAGTCGGCTGGCGATGTCAGGGCTGACCACGAGCCGGTCGACGACCACTTCGATATCGTGCTTGAGGTTTTTATCGAGGGCAGGGGCCTCTTCGATTTCGTGGAATTCGCCGTCGATCTTGACCCGCTGGAATCCCTTTTTCATCAGCTCGGCCAGTTCCTTGCGGTACTCGCCCTTGCGCCCGCGCACAATCGGCGCCAGCAGATACAGCCGCGTGCCTTCATCGAGGGCCAGCACCTTGTCCACCATTTGCGAAATGGTCTGGCTTTCGATCGGCAGCCCGGTCGCGGGCGAATAGGGAATGCCGACCCGCGCGAACAGCAGTCGCAGATAGTCGTAGATTTCCGTCACGGTCCCCACCGTCGAACGCGGATTGCGCGAGGTGGTCTTCTGCTCGATGGAAATAGCCGGCGACAGCCCGTCGATCTGCTCGACATCGGGCTTTTGCATCATTTCGAGAAACTGCCGCGCATAGGCCGACAGGCTCTCCACATAGCGCCGCTGCCCCTCGGCATAAATGGTGTCAAACGCCAGCGAGGATTTCCCCGAGCCCGACAGCCCGGTCATCACGATCAGCTTGTCACGCGGCAGACGGACATCGACATTCTTGAGATTGTGTTCCCTGGCGCCACGAATGACGATATCGCGGTTCGGATTGGGGATGTCGTTCATTCTGTCGCACTATCCAAAGGGGGCCGCGCCGCAAAGCCGGCTCCGTCGCTGAAAGGGAGGTATGGGGGCACACGCCTCACTTAAGCGCATCACCGGCCTGCTGCAAGATATGGGGTCCCAAGTTTACTGCTGCATGAGAACATAGTAAGAACAGTGCGGGCAAGTCAACCCGAAAACTGTGCTTGACTTGCGGCGAGGGGCGTGAACAAATTAAGAACAAATTTGTGCGGGACGCTGGCAGCAAGCTGTTGATAGACGGCTCTCGACAGTTACGAAATCGCGCGACCGGCTGTAGTGTGCGCCCAACGTGACTGGCCGGGCCCATCGTCCGGCGGACAAGAGACAGGAAGGCATGACATGTCGGGAAGCGTGAACAAGGTCATTTTGATAGGCAATCTGGGCGCCGATCCCGAGGTGCGGTCGCTGCCCAGCGGCAGCCCCGTGGTCAATCTGCGCATTGCCACCTCCGAGCGCTGGCGCGATCGCAACACAGGTGAGCCGCGTGAGCGGACCGAATGGCACCGCGTGGTGATTTTCAGCGAAGGCCTCGCCAAGGTCGCGCAGAATTACCTGCGCAAGGGCTCCAAGGTGTATATCGAAGGCCAGCTCCAGACCCGGAAGTGGGAAAAGGACGGGCAGGACCAGTACACCACCGAGATCGTGTTGCAGGGCTTCAATTCGACCCTGACCATGCTCGACAGCCGCGGCGAGGGTGACAGCTCCGGCGGCGGCTATGGCGGATCTGGTGGCGGCTATGGCGGCGGCAGCCGTCAGGTCGAAAACCGGTCGCGCCCGTCCAGCGCACCGGCCTTCGAGCCGGGCGGAATGGATGACGACATCCCGTTCTGATCGGTTTTTGCAGGCGCGCCATCTACGGTCGCGTCTCGCATGCTCCATCGCAAAGGGCGCCCCACGGCGCCCTTTTTTCATCTGCAATTGCAGTTAACAGTATAAATTATATAATATCTGTATAGTATTGATATAGCAGGAATATCCTCGATATCAGAATTGGCTCTAGCGCCGAAACCGCGCCGCCAGCAGCAGGCTGGTTTCGGTGAGCGTCACCCCTTCGATCAGCCGGATGGCGCGCAGCACTTCGTCGAACTCGGGCAGCGAGGCGCTTTCGATTTCGGCTACGAGGTCCCAGCGCCCATTGGTGCTGTAAACCGAGCGTACCTGCGGCAGGCCGGCCATGGCCCGGGCCACCCGGTCGGTCACCCGGCCTTCTACCTCGATCATGGCGATGGCGCGCACGCCGTCGTGCTCGTCCGCCCGGCCCAGCCGCACCCCATATCCGGCGATGATGCCATTGGCCTCCAGCCGCTCCATGCGCACCCGCGCCGTGGTGCGTGAAACCCCCAGCGCGGCGGCCAGGCTTGCCACCGGCAGGCGGGCATTGTCGCGCAGCAGGGACAGCAATTTCCGGTCGAGATCGTCCATTAGCGCCACTTTGCACAGCAGTGCTTCTCACACTGGATAGATTTTGCGCCGGATTGGCCACAATAGCAACTTACCGCCACCCGATCGGTTGGGCATCCTTCTGTCTGTGGGGGAGACAACAGGTATGCGCAGACCGGTATCGAGAACCATCACGCTGATCGGCGCGCCCATCGAGGAGGGCGCGGGGCGGCAGGGCTGTTCCATGGGCCCCAAGGCGCTGCGCCTTGCCGGGCTTGAACAGGCGCTCGCCGATCTGGGTCACAGTGTTGCCGATCGCGGCGATGTCGCGCCGGTCAAAGCCAGTCTTTCGCTCCCCGGCAACGCCCGAAACCTTGTTGCGGTCACCGGTTTTTCCCGTGCGCTGGCCGATGCGGGCGAGGCGGCGCTGGGCGAGGGTACCGTGGTCTATCTGGGCGGCGATCATGCGTTGTCGTTCGGGTCGGTTGCCGCCGCGCTGCGCCATGCCGAGCGCAGGGGCCGCCCGTTGCATGTCCTGTGGCTCGACGCCCACGCCGATTTCAACACGCCGCACACTACCACCTCGGGGAACATGCACGGCATGCCCGCCGCCTTCTTTTGCGGCGAACCCGGCTTTGACGGCCTCGTCGATTGCCCCAAAATGCCGCCGCATCGGCTCCATCTGCTTGGCGCGCGCTCGATCGATCCGGCGGAAGCCGATTTGCTTGAGGTGCGTGGGGTCGATGTCAACGACATGGCCGAGATCGACGAACACGGCATCGGTCCCATTGTCCGCCGCATTCTGGAGCAAGTGGTGGAAGACGACGCGCTGCTCCATGTCAGTCTCGACGTTGATTTTCTCGATCCCGAAATCGCCCCGGGCGTCGGAACCACGGTTCCGGGCGGAGCCACCCTTCGCGAGGCGCATCTGGCCATGGAGATGGTCGGGCGCTGCCAGCGCATGGTCAGTCTCGATCTCGTCGAACTCAATCCGTTTCTGGACGATCGCGGCCGCAGTGCCCGGTTGATGGTCGATCTGGCCGCCAGCGCCTTCGGACGCCGCATTTTCGACCGGCCTACGCAGCCGGGCTGACCCAAGGGGGATATCATGACCACAACCAAGACATTGATTGCGCTGGAGGATCGTCTTGGCGCGCATAATTACCGGCCCCTCGATGTGGCGCTGGCGCGCGGCGAGGGCGTCTATGTCTATGATGTGGACGGCACCCGCTATCTCGATTGCCTCTCGGCCTATTCCGCCGTCAATCAGGGCCATTGCCACCCCAAAATCCTCCAGGCGTTGGTCGAGCAGGCTGGCAAGCTTACGCTCACCTCACGCGCTTTTCACAATGACCAGTTGGGGCTGTTTTACGAGGAAATTGCCGCGCTGACCGGTTCGCACAAGGTGTTGCCGATGAACACCGGTGCCGAGGCCGTTGAAAGCGCCATCAAGGCGGTGCGCAAATGGGGCTATGAGGTGAAGGGCATCCCCGATGATCAGGCAGAGATCATCGTGTGCGCCAACAATTTCCACGGGCGCACCATCGGCATTGTCGGCTTTTCCACCGATCCGGATGCGCGTGGCGGGTTCGGGCCGTTTGCGCCGGGCTTCCGCGTGATCCCGTTTGGCGACGCCGAGGCGCTGGAACAGGCCATCACCCCCAACACTGCCGGGTTTCTCGTCGAGCCCATTCAGGGTGAAGCCGGTGTGCTGATCCCGCCGCCGGGCTATTTCGCCCGGGTGCGCGAGCTGTGCACGGCGCATAATGTCGTGCTTATTCTCGACGAAATCCAGACGGGCCTCGGCCGCACCGGCAAGCTTCTGGCCGAAGAGCATGAGGGCATCGAGGCCGATGTGACCCTCTTGGGCAAGGCGCTTTCGGGCGGATTTTATCCGGTTTCGGCGGTGCTCTCCAATTCGGAGGTGCTGGGTGTTCTCCAGCCCGGCCAGCACGGCTCGACCTTTGGCGGCAATCCCCTGGCCTGCGCCGTGGCGCGTATGGCGCTTAAAGTGCTGGTTGAAGAAGACATGATCGGCAATGCCGAGCGCCTGGGCACCTATTTTCTCGATCAGCTCACCTCCATCCGCTCCAATCATATCAAGGCGGTGCGCGGGCGTGGGCTGATGCTGGCTATCGATCTGCACCCCGAAGCCGGTGGCGCGCGGGATTTTTGCTACCGCCTGCGCGACAGGGGCGTGCTTGCCAAGGATACCCACACCGACACTATTCGCATTGCCCCGCCGCTGGTCATCACCAAAGCCCAGATCGATGACGCGATGGGCGCGTTTGAGGCGGTGCTGGGCGACCATCCCTGAGCGGGGTCAGTCGTGGGACAGCCGCAGTTCGATTTCGGCGTTGAAGGCCGCGCCGAGCACGAACACCTGCGCCGAGATATACAGCCAGAACAGCAGCACCACCGCGGCGGCCAGCGACCCGAAGCTGGCTTCGAACTGGCCGAAACTTTCGACATAGAGCGAAAATGCCATACAGACGGTCAGCCAGAGGAGCGAGGCGAGGATAGCTCCGGGCAGCACCTGCCGTCGGCACCCCGGGGGTCTGGGGATGGCAAATCTGTACAAAAGCGAAAAGGCGGTGATCGCCAGCCCGGTCAGCAGCGGCCAGCGGAGCCCGATCAGGATGCGCTCGACGCCCTCGGGTACCGGAAAATAGCTGATGGCAATGGGAATGGCCGCGATCACGGCCATCACCACGATCAGGAAAACCGCGCTCAGCACCGTCACCAGCAGCGACAGCAGCGACGCGATGATGAAATTGCGCTGCACCGATTCATAATAGGCGGCAGAGGCGGCATAGATCAGCGCATGCACGCCACGCGACCCGCTCCACAGCGCGATGATCACCGATATGGCGAGCCCGATCCCCAGTCCGCGCGGCGGCTGGCTGAGCAATTTGTCGAGCTGGCCCATGATCACGGTAAACGCGATTTCGGGCATGAACATCGACAGCCGCGCCATTTGTTCGACAAGAAACGGGCGGCTGCCCAGCAGCCCTACCAGCAGGACGACGATGGCGATGGAGGGAAAGATCGACAGCAGCCCGAAAAAGGCGACACCGGCACAGCGCAGCGAGGTCTCCATGTTGACCATGGTGCGGGCCGTGCGAAACACCACCCGCCGCCAGCCGCGCCAGCCAAGGTCCGCAAGCGCTTGCGGTTCGCTGCCGAAAGCCGTCACCGGTCAGCCCGCGCTGAGGATGCGCTCGATCTTGTCGACCGGATGGTTGGTGAGATTCTTGGCGACTTCCCCGATAACGCGGTCGGCGACCTCCTGGTGCAGTTCCTTGCGCAACTCCCCCAATACGCGGGGGGAGGCGCATAGGACGATCTGCCTGAAGCGGTTGTTGAGCGCGTATTTGCGCAGCAGTTCAGCCGCATCCCTGGCGAAGCGCTCCTGCGCCAGCCGGTGCCAGTCGGTCGGCTCCATCGCGCTTTTGGGGCCGGGGCCGGAATCATAGGTGCGGCCCGGCGCGTCGGTGCCCTGTTCCCGGTTGGGCGGATTGTCCTGCTCCATTTCGCGCACGACCTTGAAATCAGGGGCATGTCTCGTCCCGGCATTTTCGAAAAACAAAGCCTTCTCGCCGTCGGCAACCAGTACCCAGACCTTGTTGTCGACCCTGAAATCCATCTGTTGCATGAGAGTGCTCCCTGTGTCCGGTCCTCATGGGAACGGGTCAATCTCGAATGGAGTTCCGCCGTCTTCATTCGACGCTGAAATCCGCGTGCCGCGCCAGCCCCGACAGCCCCAGCGCCACCACCAGCAGGAACGCGGTGCCCAGCAGCACCGGCGAAAACCCCGTGCGCTCGGCGATGAACCCGATGATCGAGGGTGCGAACAGAATGCCCGAATATCCGGTCACCGTCACGATCGAAAGCCCGATCCCCGCCGGTACGCCCGGCAGATTTCCTGCCGCCGAAAATGCGATCGGCACCATGTTGGAAATCCCGATCCCTGCAATGGCAAAGCCCAGGATGGCGATTTCCGCCGATCCGGCCCGCGCCCCGATCACCATGCCCAGCAGCGCCAGCCCGCCGCAAATGCGCATTGTGGTCACCGCGCCCAGCCGCTGGCGGATGATGTCTCCGGCAAACCGCATCACCGCCATGGTCGCGGAAAACGCCGCAAAGCCCAGCGCTGCCAGTTCGATGCTCGCGCCGTGGTCGGTTTGCAGATACACCGCGCTCCAGTCGAGGATCGCCCCCTCGGGGATCATGGAAAACAGCGCCATGATGCCGACCAGATAGGGCAGGGGTGACTTGGGAAACCGCAGCTTTTCCGCCGCTTTCGCCCCGGCTGTCGGGTCGTCGCGCGCCACCAGCGGCAGCACGGGCACGATGACAAGGGCCGCGATTGCGGTCACCGCCAGCGCATGGCCCAACTCGCCGATCGTGCCCAGCAGGATTCCGCCCAGCGTCGCGCCCAGCAGCCCGCCAAGGCTCCAGAACCCGTGGCAGGACGACATGATCGCCCGGCCCATGCGCTTTTCCACGGCCACGGCATTGGTGTTCATCACCACGTCCATGCCGCCGATGATGCCCCCGAACACGAACACCGCCACCGATGTGGACACCAGTTCGGGTGCCAGCGAGATCAGCAGCAATAGCGGGATCAGCGCCAGTGCAGCGAATTTGAGGATCGGGGCTGAGCCGTTGCGTGCCGCCAGTGTGCCGAACACCGGCATGACGGTGATCGACCCCAGCCCGAAAAACAGGATCAGCAGCCCCATGATCGATTCGGAAATGTCCAGCCGCGCCATCAGCACGGGGATTTTCGGTGCCCAGCTTCCGACGAGAAATCCGTTGATCAGGAACAGCACCGAAATCGCGATGCGGTCGGCGCGCATGCCGAAATAGAGGGGCGTTGAAGCAGAAGTCGTCGAACCGGACATGGAACTCCAACAAGGCTTGAATGAACTTTGGGCCTCCACCCTCAACAAAACGTTTTGGGCGGCGCTAATTCTCTTCTATCGTGGTCCGACAATACCCCAGCCGCGAGGCCGGGAAAGTGTCAATTATGCCTGCGACCGTGCGAAACTGGCATCTGGAGCCGGAATCGCATAAACCCAATGGCAGCAGAATCATTTCAGAACGAGCATCGTGACAGATACGCCAGAAGATGACACGGGCGGCGTGCCGGCCACCGGCATCAACCCGATCTCGATAACCGACGAGATGCGCAAGTCCTATCTCGATTACGCCATGAGCGTGATCGTGAGCCGGGCCCTGCCTGACGTCCGTGACGGCCTCAAGCCGGTGCATCGCCGTATTCTCTTTTCGATGCACGAGCAGGGCTACGAATATAACAAGCCCTACCGTAAATCGGCGCGTGTCGTCGGTGACGTTATCGGTAAATACCACCCGCACTCGGACGATGCCGTTTACATGTCGCTGGTCCGCATGGCGCAGAGTTTTTCCATGCGCGTGCCGCTCATCGACGGGCAGGGCAACTTCGGTTCGGTCGATGGCGATATGCCGGCGGCCATGCGCTACACCGAAGCGCGCATGGAAAAGGTCACCGATTCCCTGCTCGACGATCTCGACAAGGACACCGTCGATTTCCGCGACAACTATGACGCCAGCGAGCGCGAGCCCACGGTTCTGCCCGCGCGGTTCCCCAACCTGCTCGTCAATGGCGGCGGCGGTATTGCCGTCGGCATGGCCACCAATATTCCCAGCCACAATCTGGGTGAAGTGGTCGATGCCTGTCTGGCGCTGATGGAAAATTCAGCCCTCACTGTCGATCAGCTGATGGAAATCATTCCCGGCCCGGATTTTCCCACCGCCGGCATCATCATCGGCAAGTCTGGCATCCGCTCGGCCTATGAAACCGGGCGCGGCTCGGTGCTCATGCGCGGGCTCGTCACCGTCGAAGAGGTCCGCAAGGAGCGCGAGGCGCTCATCGTTCACGAGATTCCCTATCAGGTGAACAAGGCGACGATGATCGAGAAGATCGCCGAGATGGTGCGCGACAAGCGCATCGAAGGCATCTCCGATATCCGCGACGAGTCCGACCGTCAGGGTATGCGCGTCGTCATCGAATTGAAGCGCGATGCGGTCGCCGATGTCGTGCTCAATCAGCTTTATCGCTATTCGATGCTGCAAACCTCGTTCGGTTGCAACTTCGTTGCGCTCAATGGCGGCAAGCCCGAGCTGATGCCGCTCAAGTCGATCCTCGAAGCGTTCCTTGAATTCCGCGAAGAGGTCATCACGCGGCGCACGCGGTTCCTGCTCAACAAGGCTCGCGATCGTGCCCACGTGCTGGTGGGCCTCCTGGTCGCCGTCAACAACGTCGATGAAGTGATTGCCCTGATCCGGTCCTCGCCGGATCCGGCCACGGCTCGCGAGCGCCTGCTCGCTCGCAGCTGGCCGGCCTCGGACGTGGTCGATCTGATCCAGCTGATCGACGACCCGCGCCACAAGGTCAATGATGATGGCACCTTCCAGCTGTCGGACGAACAGGCCCGCGCCATTCTGGCGCTCACCCTGTCGCGCCTCACCGCTCTTGGCCGCAACGAGATCGGCGATGAACTCAATGCGCTTGGCGAGCAGATCAAGGATTATCTCGATATCCTGCGCTCCCGCGACCGCATCCTGGGCATCATCCGCGACGAACTCATCGAGATCAAAGAGCAGTTTTCGACCCCGCGCCTGACCCGGATCGACGAATTCGCCGGCGACCTTGATGACGAGGACCTGATCGCCCGTGAGGACATGGTCGTCACCGTCAGCCATCAGGGCTACATCAAGCGGGTGCCGCTCTCGACCTACCGTGCCCAGCGCCGGGGCGGGAAGGGGCGTTCGGGCATGTCGACGCGGGACGAGGATTTCGTCGCGCGCCTGTTCGTGGCCAACACCCACACCCCGGTCCTGTTCTTTTCGTCGCGCGGCATCGTTTACAAGACCAAGGTCTGGCGCTTGCCCATGGCCGCGCCCAATGCCCGGGGCCGGGCGCTGATCAACATGCTGCCGCTCGAAGCGGGTGAGCGGATCACCTCGATCATGCCATTGCCCGAGGACGAGGACAGCTGGGACAATCTCGACGTGATGTTCGTCACGCGGTCGGGCAATGTCCGCCGCAACAAGCTGTCCGATTTCGTCGAAGTCCGCCAGAACGGCAAGATCGCCATGAAGCTCGATGAGGGCGATGGCATCATTGGCGTCGAGACCGCCAGCGAGACCGACGATATCCTCATCACCACGGCCAAGGGCCAGTGTATCCGCTTCTCGATCACCGATGTCCGGGTGTTCAAGGGCCGCGATTCCACCGGTGTGCGCGGCATCAATCTGGCCGAAGGCGATGACGTCATCGCCATGTCGATCCTGCGCCATTTCGCAGCCACTCCGGACGAACGTGCTGCCTATCTCAAGATGAGCCGTGCGGTGCGCGGCGAAGCCGAGGATGGTGCCATCGATAGCGATGAAGAGGTCGCGGGCGATTCCCATCTGGGGCAGGACCGCTACGTCGAAATGAGCGCGGCAGAACAGTTCGTGCTCACCGTGTCCGAGAACGGGTTCGGCAAGCGGACTTCGTCCTACGAATACCGCACCACCGGACGCGGCGGTAAGGGCATCGTCGCCATGGTGGTCAATGAGCGCAACGGTACTCTGGTCGGTTCCTTCCCGGTTGAGGATGAAAACCAGCTCATGCTGGTGACCGATGGCGGGCAGGTGATCCGGGTTCCTGTCGAGGGTATCCGCATCGTTGGCCGCTCCAGCCAGGGCGTGACCATCTTCCGCACTGCGGCTGATGAAAAGGTCGTGTCCGTCGAGCGCATCATCGAGCCTGAAAATGGCGATGACGATGAAGACGGCGACGGCGAAGAGGGGAACGGCGAAGAGACCCCGCAGGCCGACGAATAGAGCATTTCCGGTGCGGTGCCCGTGTGGTGCCGCACCGGCCCTTTCCTACCTTCCGTTTCTCCCATGGAAGCGCATCCGGCTTGCGCTTGGGTGGCGGTCGTGACAAAACGCAGCCATGACTGAGCGCGTGGGATTCTATCCCGGATCTTTCGACCCGATCACCAATGGCCATCTCGACGTGATCGAGCGGGCCTGCCGTCTTGTCGACCGCCTGGTGGTCGGCATCGGGGTTCACGCTGCCAAACAGCCCATGCTCAGCGCCGCCCAGCGGCGCGATCTGCTGGCCGAGACCGCTGGCCCGATCGGCACACGCACCGGCGTTTCGATAGAGATCATCGAATTTGATGGCCTGATGGTGCGTGCGGCGCAAAGCTGCGGGGCAGGGATCGTCATTCGCGGTCTGCGCGATACCACCGACTACAATTACGAAATGCAGATGGTGGGCATGAATGCCCAGATGGCGCCCGACATCCAGACGGTGTTCGTGCCCTCAAGCCCCTATGTCCGCCATATTTCGGCAACGCTGGTCCGCCAGATTGCCCAGATGGATGGCGATATCGCCCCGTTCGTGCCGCGCGCCGTGCTCAAACTTCTGGAGAAATGATGTCTGGTCCTGCTGCAAAGCCGGTCAACCGTGTGGTTGGCACCCTTGTCTTTTCCTTCGTCGCCCTGTTCGGTGCCATGGTCGCCTGGCCCTATCTGCCGTTCGGGCAGACCCCGGCAGTGGCTCAGGCCCCGGCGGCGGACATTCCCGCCGATGCTCCCATCGCGACCCTCACGCTGGAAAGCGGTGACGTCACCATCGCGCTGCGTCCCGATCTCGCGCCCGAGCATGTGGCCCGCATCACCGAGCTGGCCAATTCCGGTTTTTATGATGGGTTGAAGTTCCATCGGGTGATCGATGGCTTCATGGCCCAGACCGGCGATCCGCGCGGCAATGGCACCGGTGGTTCCGATCTGCCCGACCTCGCCGCCGAGTTCACCAACACTCCGTTCGTCCGTGGCACCGTCGGCATGGCCCGCTCGATGAATCCCAACTCCGCCAATTCGCAGTTTTTCATCGTCACGGCGGACGCGCCGCACCTCAATGGCGATTACACCCTGTTCGGTAATGTCATCGACGGCATGGAGCTGGTAGATGGCTTGGAAAAGGGTGATCCGCGCACCAATGGAGTGGTCGAAAATCCCGATATCATGGTGTCGCTGCGCGTCGCCCAACCCTAGCTTCGATTTTTTGCGCATTTCCCATCTTGAATGTGCGCAACTCCATACATTTTTCACTCAATGTTTGTCACAGGTTTGGCCTAAAAACCGCCCGGCAACCGCATAAGGAAACAAGCTCATGGCTGCTTACGCCGATCCCGAAAACACCATCATCATGGAAACCACCAAGGGCAAGATCGTCATCGAATTGCGCCCTGACCTGGCCCCCAATCATGCTCAGCGCATGAAGGAACTGGCCCGCGAAGGCTTCTATGACAACATCGTCTTTCACCGCGTGATCGACGGCTTCATGGCCCAGGTCGGCTGCCCCAAGGGCAATGGCACCGGTGGATCCGACAAGCCTGATCTTAAAGCAGAATTTTCCCAGGAGAAGCACGTTCGCGGCACGGTTTCCGCTGCCCGCTCGGCCAATCCGGACTCGGCAAATTCGCAGTTTTTCATCTGCTTTGACGAAGCTCCCTGGCTCAATGGCCAGTACTCGGTGTTCGGAAAAGTGATCGAAGGCATGGACGTCGTCGATACGCTGGAGCGCGGCGAGCCGGTCCGCAATCCCGACAACATCATCACCATGCGCGTCGCTGCCGACGTCGCCTGATGAATCAGCCGGTTCTCGGAAGGCATTGATATGAAAGTCGAATTGTTCGATTTCGACTTGCCCGAGGACCGGATCGCCCTCCACCCGGCAAGCCCCCGCGACAGCGCAAAAATGCTGGTGGTGGGGGCTGATGGAGCGCTGTCAGATCGCATCGTCACCGATCTTGGCGAGTTGCTCAAGGCGGGCGACGTTCTGGTCGTCAACGACACCCGTGTCATCCCCGCAGAACTGTCCGGCCTGCGCCATCGCGGCGATACTGTCGCCCGCGTTTCGTTCAATCTGCACAAGCGGATCGACGGCAATCACTGGCTTGCTTTTGCAAGGCCGGCCAAGCGCTTAGCCGTTGGGGACCGGGTGATTTTTGGAGCGACGTCCGACGTCTGCATGCTCGATGAGCTGTCCGCTACCGTCACCGCAATCGAGGCCGGGCAGGCGACTCTTGCGTTCGATTTTTCCGATGCTTTTCTCGATGAAGCCATCAAGGCGCGCGGGGCCATGCCGCTGCCGCCCTATATCGGGTCCAAACGCGATCTAGAAGAGCGCGACAAGACCGATTATCAGACCGTTTATGCGCGTCATGATGGTGCCGTCGCCGCTCCCACGGCGGGCCTGCATTTTACGCCTGAATTGATAGAGACCCTTGAAAACAAAGGCGTTTTAATCGAGCGCGTTACCTTGCATGTGGGCGCTGGCACCTTCCTGCCGATGAAGGCGGGCGACACAGAAGATCACGTCATGCATGCCGAATGGGGTACGGTTTCCGCGCAAACCGTCGAGCACATCAAGGCGGCAAAGGCCGCGGGCGGACGCGTCATCGCGGTCGGCACCACCAGCCTGCGCCTCCTCGAAAGCGCCGCCCGCCGAACCGGCGAACTCGAACCGTTCGAAGGCGAAACCGATATTTTCATCACCCCCGGATTTCAGTTCCGGGTGGTCGATATGCTGATGACCAATTTCCATTTGCCCCGCTCCACCCTGTTCATGCTGGTCTCGGCTTTCTCAGGCCTGGAGACCATGCACGGGGCCTACAAGCACGCGATCGATTCCCACTATCGCTTTTATTCTTATGGGGATTCTTCCCTGCTGTTCCGGGCTGACCCATGACCGAGAATTTTCAGTTCACCCTTCACAAAACTGATGGCAAGGCCCGTCGCGGGCAGATCGATACGCCGCGTGGCGAAGTCCGCACGCCCGCATTCATGCCCGTTGGCACGGCGGGGACGGTCAAGGCGCTCTATCCCGAGCAAGTGCGCGAAACCGGTGCCGATATCCTTTTGGGCAACACCTATCATCTGATGCTGCGCCCCGGTGCCGAACGCGTTGCGCGGTTGGGCGGCCTGCATGATTTCATGGACTGGCAACGGCCAATCCTCACGGATTCCGGCGGTTTCCAGGTGATGAGCCTCGCCAAGCTGCGCAAGCTGGACGAAAATGGAGTCACCTTCCGCTCGCATATCGATGGCTCCAGTCACACCCTGACTCCCGAGCGCTCGATCGAGATTCAGAAGCTGCTCGATTCCGATATCATCATGCAGCTTGATGAATGCGTTGCATTGCCAGCGGAGACCGCCGAGCTCGAACGCGCCATGGAGCTCTCCATCCGCTGGGCTGAGCGCTCGAAGAAGGCCTTCGATGATGCAAAGGGGCGGGCGCTGTTCGGTATTGTGCAGGGCGGCGACGATCCGCAATTGCGCTCACGGTCCGCGGCGGGTCTGGTCGATATCGGCTTTGATGGCTACTCGGTGGGCGGGCTCGCCGTAGGGGAGCCACAGGCCGTGATGTTCAAGGTTCTCGATGATATCCTGCCCGAGCTTCCAGAGGAAAAGCCGCGCTATCTCATGGGCGTAGGCAAGCCCGATGATTTGCTGGGCGCGGTCGAGCGTGGCATCGATATGTTCGATTGCGTGCATCCTACGCGGGCGGGCCGCCATGGTCACGCCTACACACGGTTCGGCGTGATCAACCTCAAGAATGCCCGCCACAAGGACGATCCGCGTCCGCTCGATGAGACCTCACCGAACCCTAACGCCCGCCGGTTCTCCCGCGCCTACCTGCATCACCTCGTGCGCAGCGAGGAGATTTTGGGCGCGATGGTGCTGAGCCAGATCAATCTTTCCTATTATCAGGAGTTGATGGACGGCATGCGAAATGCGATTGAGAGTGCGACTTTCGACCAATACAGCATGGCGGTCCGCGACGGCTGGGCCCGAGGCGATCTGCCGGCGCTGGGATAAGGGGCCATTTTCATGTCCAACAAGGTTCGCAAAGCTGCATTCGAGCGGCTGCGGGCGCATAAGAAGCGCCTTTCGGAGACCACGATGCGTGAGCTGTTCGCCCACGACTCGGAGCGTTTTTCGAGCTATTCGGCCCGGCTGGATGATATCCTGCTCGACTATTCCAAGAACCGGATCGATAGCCAGTCGATGGCCGCGCTGTTCGAGATGGCCCGCGAGGTGGACGTCGAAGGCAGGCGGGACGCCATGTGGGCGGGGCAGCCGATCAACATCACCGAGCACCGTGCCGTGCTGCATATGGCCTTGCGGCATTTCGGCGATGAGCCGGTGCTGGTCGATGGCGCCGATGTCATGCCTGACGTCCGGGACGTGCTCGCTCGCATGAAGGTTTTCTCGGATGCCATTCGCAATGGCGATATTCGGGGCGGGCGTGGCGACCAGTTCACCGATATCGTCAACATCGGCATTGGTGGGTCCGATCTGGGCCCGGCCATGGTGACGCTGGCGCTTGCACCCTACACGCGCCCGGATCTACGCGCCCATTACGTGTCCAACGTGGACGGCGCTCATATCGCTGATACGCTCAAGGGGCTGGACCCGGCGAAGACCTTGTTCATTGTGGCGTCGAAGACCTTCACCACAGACGAGACGATGACCAATGCGCACACCGCCCGCAACTGGGTGGCAGAAGCGTTGGGCGAGGCCGCAGTTGCCGATCATTTTGCCGCCGTCTCCACCAATATCGAAGGCTGTAAGGCCTTCGGAATCAAAGAAGATCGCATCTTCGGGTTCTGGGACTGGGTCGGTGGCCGTTATTCGATCTGGTCGGCTATCGGATTGCCGGTCGCAATTGCGATCGGGTTTGAGAATTTCGAAGCCATGTTGCGCGGGGCGGGGGAAATGGACCTCCATTTCCTCACGGAACCGTTGGAAGAAAACCTGCCCGTCATCATGGGTCTGTTGGGCGTCTGGTATCGCAATGCGTGGAATTTTTCGACCCACGCGGTGCTGCCCTATGACCAGCGTCTGTCACGCTTTCCGGCGTATCTGCAGCAGCAGGACATGGAATCCAATGGCAAGTCCGTGACCCTCAAGGGCAAAGACGTCGCGTGGGAAACAGGGCCGATCATCTGGGGCGAGCCCGGCACCAACGGCCAGCACGCTTTCTACCAGTTGATCCATCAGGGCACGAGCGTGATTCCGTGCGATTTCCTGGTGGCGGCCAACCCGCACGAGAGCCTTCCACCCCATCACGCCAAGCTCGTCGCCAATTGCTTTGCGCAATCGGAAGCCCTGATGCTGGGCAAGACGGAAGACGAAGTTCACGCCGAGCTAAGTGCTGACGGTTTGAGCAAAGATGAGATCAAGGCCTTGCTTCCCCACAAGGTTTTCCCCGGCAATCGACCGTCCAACACCATTGTGTATTCAAAGCTCGATCCGGCGACACTGGGCAAGCTGATTGCGCTTTATGAGCACAAGGTGTTCGTGCAGGGCGTCATCTGGAACGTCAATTCGTTTGATCAGTGGGGCGTCGAGCTTGGCAAGCAGTTGGCCAAGGCGTTGCTGCCCAAGGTTGAAGGCGAAAATGCTGAAGGTCACGACAGCTCGACGCAGGGCCTGTTGGCGCATTTTCACGATCTCAGAGCATGACGATTACATCTGAAGAGGACCTGGAACGTTTGCGGGTCATTGGCCGCATCTGCGCCATCGCGCGCGATACGATGGCCAATGCCCTCGAACCGGGAATGACCACGCGCGAGCTCGATGATATCGGGCGCAAGGTGCTCGAAGATCACGGCGCCCGCTCGGCCCCGGAAATCACCTACAATTTCCCAGGTGCGACGTGCATTTCGGTCAACGAGGAAGTGGCGCACGGTATTCCCGGAGATCGGGTCATCGCTGCAGGCGATCTGGTCAATATCGACGTTTCGGCGGAAAAGGGCGGGATTTTCGCTGATACCGGGGCGTCCTACATAGTGCCTCCCGGAACGCCGAAAATCGAAAAGCTGTGCCGGGATGGCAAGAAGGCCATGTGGGCGGGGATCCGCGCTGTGAGGGCAGGGGGCAGACTGGGCGATATCGGGGATGCGATCGGCAAGTTCGCGGGCCGCAATGGCTATACCCTCATTCGCAATCTGGCCAGCCACGGTATCGGTCACGGGCTCCACGATGAGCCAGACCAGATTCCGACCTGGCCGGACCGGTCCGAGCGCCGAAAGATCGCTGACGGGCTGGTGTTCACCGTTGAGCCGTTTCTGTCGCTGGGGGGCAAGATGGCTGAGGAAAAGTCGTCTGACGATCCCTGGACGCTGGTGAGTGTGCCGGCAGCGCTATGCGTTCAATATGAACATACACTCGTCGCCACGCGGCGCGGGGCTGTGGTCGTGACGCTGGCGGCCTAGAAGCTGGTCCTGATGCCCAACATGGTGGCGTTGGCTGTGCCACCGCCACCAAACGTGTTCCACGCGCCGGAGCGGTGCTGGAGACGCCAAAAGACCTCTGAATTGGGGTTATCGAGCGTCGAAAGACTGATTTCCGGGCTCAGATAGAACAGGATATCGCCGGGCAACCCGTCATTGGCTTCCCTTTCGGCTTCGACGCCAATGGTTTGGGTTACGACGCTGCCGCCAAACACCAGTGAGGGTGACAATCGCAGGCGATCGGCCAGCACCCATCCGTCATATCGGCCCACGATCCCGGCCCAGCCCTCGCCCGTGATCTGCTCATCGACCCGCAGGGCTGCCCCCACTTCCAGTCCGACCTTGAAATCGTCAAACGGTTCGAAAAAATAGCGTTGGTAGCCAGCGCCGAAGACGAGGGTATCTTCGTATGTTGCCGTGAATGGGTTGAACATCTCGCCCATGTCGGACTGGCCCATACGTCCGCCCATCACAAATAGTTTCTGATCGCGCTGCTGAAGGCTCTCGGACTCTGTCGATTGGGAATAGGCGGGCATCGCTGCGGCGACCAGCATCACCGCCACAAGCAAAGGTTTCATGACAAGCACTCGATAAAGCGTTTGAGCCGCTTCATCCTTTTGGTTTTCTTGCCCGATCAGAAAGCGGGATCGGGTTCCGGTTCACTGGGGCATGAACGCAATGAAATGGGCGCAGGTTCCATAGTCAACTAGGGCAGGAGCACCAGCATCAGGGGTGCAGCGACGACCAGCAGGGCTATGGTGATCAGGCGAATGGGCAGGGATGACCGCAGCCACGCTGGCGATAGCAGGGAAACGCCAAAAACGATCACCGGACAGATGATGGCCGCTTGCAGGAAATCCAGAGCGAGAAAATTGCTGAATCCGGCCAGGCGGAGCAAAAGCCAGTACCCCGCGACAAACCCCGCCAGCGCAGCCATCAGCATGAGCAGGACATCGGCAAAAATGGCGATCATGCGATCGAGATAGGCGCTTGCGAAAACGAGGACCACTGCGAAAGCCACCAGAAAAGCCGCGGTGAGGGCCACGGGCAGCCTCAGGTCGGATAACATGGCGATCGTATCGTGAGGCCGGTAGGCACTCAGCAGCGGCTTGCCGGGGAAGGGCAGCGGCTGGGCGTTCAATCCCCACACAAGAGCAAGCAGCAACAGCGCGCTCAGAGCAAAGAACGCGGCTGTGACGCCGACGGCTTTAAGCCTGCTCGATACCGGGTTCATCGGTCAGTCCGCCCGATCGATGAACACTGAATAGGCCGCGTAGCAGTAAGAAGCGGCGCAATCGGCGAGGTCGAATTCCAGTGCGATTCGCCCGCTGCCGTCGGACACGATCGAGACGATCGGATAATAGTCGTCGAGCCGGTCCTCGCCGAGCAGCTTGCCGGAGGCGTTGCGGACAACCAGATCGAGATCGTAACAATCCTCGTCGCAATCGCCCATGATCTGAACGGCCGTTTTGGCGGGAACGTCCAGTTCGATAGTGGCGGTCTCGCCGCTGTTGATCCGAACGATACCGAACGTATCAAGTGTATAGCCGGATTGGGCATACTCCATATTTTCAAGAACTTGCTCGTACAGCCGGGAAACATAGCTATTCTGCGCCAGCGCGGGAAAAGCGACCCCGGCGAACAGAACGGCAGCGATTATACGACGCGCGAAAACCACGAATGCGCCCCCCGCATGGTTGAGAGATTGAACAGGCAATATCGGGCGGCCATAGGAACGGCAAGCGGGTTGTCGGGTTCGGATGCGCGACAAGACTATGGCGCCATATCGAGGGGAATAGGCGAGGCCTGGTTGACGACCGTGACCCGGATACGGGCGTTGGCCGCCAGATAAGGATCATTGACGAAGAACGGCTCGCTGGTCGCCCTGCCGACGACGGAATGAATACGATCGTCGGAGAGGCCGAATTCCCCCAGAATAGAGCGCACCGCATTGGCGCGGTCAGACGACAACTCCCAAGCGCCATAGGACGGGTCGGAATACTGCACTCCAGCCGCCGTGTGGCCGGAGATGCGCACCTGGTTGGGTAACCGCTCCAAAACGGGCGCAATGGCCGCCAGCGAGGCCCGCATCCATTCGTAGGGGTATTTGGAGCCTTCCTGGAACATGGGGCGACCGCGCTGGTCGACGATCTGGATATCAAGGCCGGTCTCACTGGCTTCGACAATCAGGTTGTCGGCCATTTCCATGATCTCAGGCATGGATTCCCATGCCTGTCGAATGCTGGCTGCCGCACTGTGGAAGCGCTGCGAATCCTGCGCCAAAAGGTCGGTGGCGGAATCCTTGCCTTCGCTCTGGGCTTCGGCAGTGCTGCCCGGCGCGGCTTCGAGAATGGCGTCTGCGACCGAACCGGCTATGGCGATGCCGTCCGAGCGTGTGGCGTCGGTCAGCGCTCCGGCAACATCGAGGGACCGCCCCGAAAGGACGCCACCCGAGCCGCTTTGGCTTTCGCTGACGTTGGGAGGAGCGAAATAGTTGGCCAGCCCTTCCTTTTGCTCCGGTGTGGTCATGTTGATCAGCCAGAGCAGGAGGAAAAACGCCATCATTGCCGTAACAAAGTCGGCATAGGCGATTTTCCACGCGCCCCCGTGATGGGTATGGGCCGCCTTTTTAATCCGCTTGATGATAACGGGGCCTTGCTGACGCGCCATTGGGACGAACTCCTCTAGCGGGCCAGCTTGAGGTCGGCGGTCGCCTGATCGACTTCAGAAAATGAGGGGCGATCTTCGGACATGACGGCCTTGCGGGCAAATTCGACGGCGATGACGGGCGGATAGCCGGCCACATGCGCGAGCAGCCCAGCCTTCATGGAGAGGAAATACTTGGCTTCCGCTTCATTGGTGTTGCGCAGCGCCTGTGCCATCGGCCCGAAAAAGCCATACGCACAGAAAACGCCCAGAAACGTTCCGACCAGCGCGCCACCGATCAGCTGACCAAGCACTTCCGGCGGTTCGGTGATCGAACCCATGGTCTTGATCACACCAAGCACGGCGGCCACGATGCCCAGTGCGGGCGTGGCGTCGGCCAGAGACTGCACGGCCTGCACCACCCGGTCATTTTCCTGGTGGTGGGTTTCAAGTTCCTCGTCGATCAGGGATTCCAGCTCGTGCACCGCATAAGTGCCCAGCGTGATCATCCGCAGATAATCGCACAGGAACTCCACGGCGCGATGGTTGCTGGCAAAGGTGGGAAAGCGCGCGAAAAGATCCGATTGGACCGGATTTTCGATGTGCTGTTCCAAAGCGAGCAGGCCCTTGGATTGCACCAGCTTGAAGATCGAAAATTGCAGCCCGAGCAGGTCGACATAAGACTGCTTGTTGTAGCGCGGCCCGCGGAAGAGGGTGCCGAATACGCCAAGCGATTGTTTGAGAACCGCCTTCGGGTTGCCGATGATAAAGGCACCCAGCGCGGCGCCGAGGATGATAACCGCCTCAAACGGTTGCCAGAGCACCCCCAGATGACCACCCATGGCGGCAAAACCACCAAGGACAGAGAGGAAGATGATGATTGTTCCGGCAATCAGTCGCATGACAGGTTGCTCTCCTAAGCTTGCCGGCACGGTCCGGTAGTCTGGACCGATCTATACGCGGGTAAGGTTACCGAACTCTGAGTCCGGCGGTCGCGTGGAGATCATGACAATGTGAGCAACGGGGACGGGCCGCAAAAAGCGGCATTTTCACTTCATGTGAGGGGAGAGGTTCGGAAAATGGTGGGCTCGGCGGGATTCGAACCCGCGACGGCTCGATTAAAAGTCGAGTGCTCTACCAGCTGAGCTACGAGCCCTGTTGAATGCGGTCGAGAGGTGACCGCCGATGATGCGCGGAACATAGTGGCTGACTTCGTCGAGTCAACCCGTTTGTTGGAGTGATCGAAACATCGTTTATCGCGTGGATATCAAAGGGGCAAGGGGCGACCGCGATAAGGTGTGATCTCGCAGGGCAGGTCCAGTCGTATGAGCCGTGAACACAGCGCCTGGGCGGAGGATGGACCGGGAAACGGGCCGAAAACGATGCGGGTCAACTCGGTTTGTTCCGAATCGGCCAGTAGGGGAGCGGTGTCGAGCAGCAATGAGCCCGCAATTGCCCGAACGGCGGTGTAGGCAGTTTGGGCTGTCTCCCGCCGCACCGGATCGCCCACAGCGATTCCCAACAATTGAGTTTCGGGCTCGGGCTCTGCAACGATTTCTGGTGCGAGCGGCGGGGGCAGGGGCTGTCTAGGCAGGGGCAGGGCGTCGTCGAACAGCGCACTGTAGCGAACCACCATGGCACCGCCTGCCAGTTCATAGATCTCACCAGCGGTTTCGGTGATCGAGGCGGTCAGCAGGGAGCGATCGATATCGCTTTCTAGCGGCAGCGCCTCGATGAGCAGCGGCAGGCTCATTTCCACGGCAGCCAGACGACGGATCGCCTCGTTGCTGTCGTCGTGCAACATGTTAAAGCGCGTAACGAGTCTGCGATAGTCGCCCGCAATACGGTTCCGGTCCTGTTCGAGTTCGGCCAGTTGCGTGCGGATGTGACTGAAGCTGCCGTTTTCGCGATATGGCGTATGCAGGCCGCCCAAAGTCTGCGCTGGCAGGAGAAAGGACAGGTTGGCAGCAAGAACCGCGACAGCGCCGCACGCCAGTGCCGCTATGCCCCAACAGGAAATATCGGTTCGTTCGACCGGCAGGAAAAATCGTTTGGTTTTTTGCACCTTTGCATATCCCGCTTTACTGACGAATCAGATCAAAACACACATTAGCGATGCAAACGTAAACGGAGCCGCTATTCGCACTTTGCCGTCCTGAAAATTGCGGAGGACTGGCACAAGGCAACACCGTGCTGCCATAAAGATGGGCGAAACGGCCCGGAAAAGGCTTGGGGAGTTGAGATGTCCGATCTTAGGGTAATCGTTCTGGCAGCGGGGGAGGGCACCCGCATGAAGTCCGCCCTGCCAAAAGTTCTCCATAAGATCGGGGGACGTCCAATCGTCGGCCATGTTCTCAAGGCGGCCCGCGATGCTGGTGCCCAGACCGTGGCGATGGTCACGGGGCCCGGCCATGGCGCCGTGCGCGAGGCCATGAGCGCGATCGACCCGCAGGTCGTCTTCTTCGAGCAGACCGAGAGAAAAGGGACCGCACACGCCGCCTCGATGGCTCGTCCGGTTTTTTCCGGTGCAACCGGCTATGTTGCGGTCGTCTATGGGGACCATCCATTGCTGCGCGGCGAGGATTTCCGCCGCGTCACCGCGCGGCTCGATGCCGGGCTGGATGTGGCGATCCTTGGCTTTGAGCCAGCCGACCCCACGGGTTATGGACGTTTGATCACCGAAGGAGATCGGTTGCTTGCCATCCGCGAGCATAAGGACGCCAGCGAGGATGAGCGCCGGATCGGGCTCTGCAATGCGTGCATCCTTGCCTTTCGCGCCGAGGTGTTCGAAGCCTTGATCGACGAGGTTGGCACCGACAACGCCCAGGGCGAATATTATCTCACCGACCTCGTGGAACTGGCCAACCGCGCCGGAAAATCGGTCGGTTATGCTGTCGCGCCGGAAGAAAGCGTGATGGGCGTCAATGATCGCGCCCAGCTTGCCCGGGCAGAGGGCGTGTTCCAGGCGATGCAGCGCGAGGATTTCATGCGGGCAGGGGTGACCTTGCACGATCCGGACAGCGTCTATTTTTCCTTCGATACCGAAATCGAACCTGATGTAGAAATCGAACCTCATGTGGTCTTCGGCCCGGGCGTGCGGATCGAATCCGGCGCGGTGATTCATGCCTTCTCCCATATCGAGGGTGCCCATATCGGGCCCCATGCCAGCGTGGGCCCGTTTGCCCGCTTGCGCCCGGGCGCCCAACTGGCGAGCGCGGCGCGGGTCGGCAATTTCGTCGAGGTCAAGAATGCGACGCTAGGCGAGGGGAGCAAGGTCAACCACCTCACGTATATCGGCGATGCCGAAATCGGTGCCAAATCCAATATCGGGGCGGGCACCGTCACCTGTAATTACGATGGCTATAACAAGGCGCGTACGGTGATCGGCGAAAACGCTTTCATCGGCTCCAATTCAGCCCTCGTTGCCCCCGTCGAGATCGGCGATGGAGCCTATGTTGCTTCCGGTTCCGTGATCACCGAGCCTGTTCCATCCGATGCCTTGGGGATCGGACGCTCGCGGCAGGTGAACAAATCCGGCTACGGCAAGGCGCTCAACCAGCGCTTCAAGGCCATCAGGGAAAGCAAGTAGGAGACGGCACATGTGCGGAATTGTCGGCATCATAGGGACTGAACCCGTCGCCGACCGCCTTGTGCATGCCTTGCGACGGCTGGAATATCGCGGCTACGACAGTGCCGGAATTGCAACTCTTTCCACCTCTGGCCTCGACCGGAGGCGCGCAAAAGGCAAGCTCGACAATTTGGAGCAAACGCTCGTCAATCAGCCGCTCGGCGGGACGATCGGCATTGGTCACACTCGCTGGGCAACTCATGGCGGGGCAACCGAGCTCAATGCTCACCCGCACATGGCGGGGCCGGTGGCTGTCGTTCACAACGGCATCATCGAAAACTTCAGGGAATTTATTAAAGAGCTTGGGGAAGATGGATATTTTCCCAAAAGTGAGACCGACACGGAGGTGGTCGCGCTGTTGGTGGCGCGTGAAATGGCCCGCGGTGCGACACCGCGCGAGGCGGTAGCCAGGACACTGCCAAAGCTGCGCGGGACGTTTGGTCTCGTGTTTCTGTTTGCCGGAGCTGGCGATCTTCTGATCGCTGCCCGACAAGGATCACCGCTCGCCATTGGTCACGGCGAAGACGAGATGTATCTGGGGTCCGATGCGTTCGCGCTGGCTCCGTTCACCGACAAGATTACCTATCTGGAAGAGGGCGACTGGGCGGTTCTGACACGAGCTGGGGCTGAGATTTTCGACTTCGATGGCAAGCCCGCCGAACGCAGGCGGCAGATTTCTGCCGCGTCAGCAGTGCTGGCTGACAAGGGCAATCATCGCCATTTTATGGCCAAAGAAATGTTCGAGCAGCCCGAAACCGTGTCGCACACCCTGGCGCATTATGTTGATCTGGCCGAAGAGCGTGTCAGCCTAAGGGAGTCCTTACCCTTTGATTTTGCTGCGCTTTCCCGATTGACGATCACCGCTTGCGGCACGGCCTATTATGCCGCTCTGGTCGCTAGATACTGGTTCGAGCGTTATGCAAGATTGCCGGTTGATGTCGATGTCGCGTCGGAATTCCGCTATCGCGAACCGCCGTTGCCCGAAAACGGATTGACCCTGGTTATCTCTCAATCGGGCGAGACCGCCGATACGTTGGCGGCACTGCGCTATGCGGTGCGGTCCCGCCAGCATGTCGCGGCGCTGGTCAATGTCCGGGAATCGACGATTGCCCGCGAAAGCCATGTGGCGTTTCCCACCTTGTGCGGCCCGGAAATTGGCGTTGCGTCGACCAAGGCGTTTACAGCGCAATTGACCGCCTTGGCCAGCCTGAGTATCGCGGCCGGGCAGGCGCGGGGCGTACTTAGGCCCGACGATGCGCGAGCTCTCGTTCGCGCACTCAGTGAGTTGCCCAGCGCGATTTCCCAAGCTCTGCGGCAGGAAGCGCAGATCGAGGCAATTTCCCGCCAGTTGGCGCGAGCGAGCGACGTTCTTTATCTCGGTCGCGGCCATATGTTTCCTCTGGCGCTCGAAGGCGCGCTCAAGCTCAAGGAAATTTCCTATATCCACGCGGAAGGCTTTGCCGCCGGCGAACTCAAACATGGGCCTATCGCGCTCGTGAACGAGCAAATGCCCGTTGTCGTGATTGCTCCGGGTGACGAACTGTTGGAAAAGACGCTCTCGAACATGCACGAAGTGGCGGCGCGCGGCGGAAAAATCATTCTGATTACCGATGCCGAAGGACGGAGCAAGGCTGGACCGGACATTTCCGAGATCATCGAAATGCCGCGGGTTCATTCTTTCGCTGCCCCGGTCCTTATGGCACTGCCGGTGCAGCTTCTGGCTTATCACACGGCAGTCTTTATGGGCACCGATGTCGATCAGCCACGCAACCTGGCAAAATCCGTCACCGTGGAATAGCAGGCGGAACAGTGTTTGGGCGCTGTTGCTACAGGAGGTAGATTGCCGGTCCGGGCATGCTTTCAGATGCGCATAAGTTCCATAATATATATTATGCGAATGTGATTTGCTAACGGCATCCTGCAATTGCCAAGCCGCCAGATGAACGTTGGGGGCATCGGTGACGATGGGGTATTGCCGTTTTTGTTCTCGGCGCTTGCAAGCCTGGCAAGCGCTGAGGAAACACAGTTTGAGCCTAGGCTGTGCGCGGATGGCAGCGATGAAAACGCTGGATGGGTTCAATTGTCACCCAAATACCTTGGATATGGGCGTGGGCGCACCGCATCACGATGCACGCTGCTCTTGCCAAAGGCAAGTGGCGGGTGGGGGGAGATTCGAACTCCCGAGACGCTTGCACGCCCGCCGGTTTTCAAGACCGGTGCAATCAACCACTCTGCCACCCACCCGAGGGACGCTAGGGCCCCTTGAAGGGCCCGGTCGATGGCTCGCGGTTTAGCGGTTCATGACGTGTCTGTCCAGAGGATCAGGAGGCTTTGCGCCAACCCGCTCTCAAATGTCAGGGCAGAAGAATTGTCGAACCGACCGTCTGGCGGCTTTCCAAAGCGCGGTGCGCTTCAGCGGTATCCGCAAGTGCAAAACGCTGGCCGATATGGGGCTTAATGGCGCCCGATTCGACGGCAGCGAACAATGCCTTGGCTCCGGCCAGCAACGCGGGGCGCTCGGCGAAATAGTCTGCGCCGGTCGGTCGGGTGAGAAACAGGGAGCCCTTGCGGGAGAGAATGCCCAGGTCAGGCACGCTGACAGGACCGGTCGCATTGCCGTAGCTCACCATCAGGCCCATAGGCCGCAGGCAGTCGAGAGATTTTTCGAACGTCGCCTGCCCTACCCCGTCATAGACGACGTCCACGCCCTTGCCATTGGTCAACTCGCGAACTTTCTGCGGGAAATCCTCTTCGGAATAGTTGATGACCGCATCGCATCCATTGGCGAGCGCCAACTCGACCTTTTCCGCGCTGCCCGCGGTTCCGATCACGCGAGCGCCAATTGATTTGGCCCATTGGCAGGCAATAAGGCCCATGCCGCCCGCGGCAGCCTGGAACAGGATGGTTTCATCAGCGCGCACCGGCCAGGTGAGAAACAGCAGATAGTATGCCGTCAGCCCCTTGAGCATGATTGCAGCCGCAGTCTCGTAGTCGATCGCGTCGGGCAGCAGGACGGCCTTGGATGCAGGCATGATCCGCTCCTGGCAATATGCGCCTGGCGTTCCCTGATAGGCGATGCGGTCGCCGGGCTTGAAGCTGGAAACACCAGCACCCACGGCGAGCACTTCGCCAGCCCCTTCCGAGCCGGGAATCAGTGGCAAAGGCAGAGGATACAGGCCGCTCCGATGATAGGTATCGATGAAATTGACGCCAATCGCATGGTGCCGGACATGGATTTCTCCCGAACCCGGCTCTCCAATCTCGACATCCCGGAAATTCATGGCTTCCGGTCCGCCAAAATGGTCGACGACGATAGCTTTCATGTTTCTCGTTACTCTCTTCTTCTGGCCGTACGCAGCCGTTCAGGGCGGCGACGGAGAACGGGTCGTTTCCGGCGCGACCTTTGCACAGGCATATCGCCTTCGCCAAGTGGCGCAACGTCGCTATTGCCATCGAAAACGTCATTCTCGGCGTCGGGCTGGTCAACGCCCCCCTCCCCGGCCATCGCCAGCGCCGGGTCTGCACCAGTTTCGGAATCTTCCGCTCGCTCGGCCGGCAGAACGGGTTCAACGCGCAGTTCGGGAGCTGTCTGGATTGGATCGATAGCGGGCTCAAGCGTTGGCTCGGTGCGGCCTTGCAGGCCGCGCGAACCGGGCGTTGCCGCTTTTGCGCCAGAGGCCGAAAACTCCCTCCGCATCAGCGTGGTCACCGCCAGCACCAGCACCGCGAACCCCATGGCGGCATAGAGATAGGGCCGCGCCACATCGAGCCCCAGACCATCGGCGATCAACACGGCACCGATCATGAACAGAAATCCCAGCGCCAGCGCCTTGATGGATGGGTGACGGGCAATCAGAGCTCCCGCGGCACTGGCGGCGAAATAAAGAATTATGATGGAAACGACCACAGCGACGGCCATCGCTTCGACATAGGAGGTGAGCCCAATCGCCGTGATGATCGAATCGACCGAAAATACCGCATTGATGAAAATGATCTGGACAATGGCGAGCGCCGGGCTGCTCGCGGCGGATCGGGCTGCAGCTTGCCTCGGCACTGGCTCCACCAGCAGATGCAGTTCGGTGACCGCCTTATAGACCAGAAAGAACCCACCGCCGAGAAGGATCAGATCACGCCAGCTTGGGGACCACCCTGCAAGGGTGAAGGCCGTTCGTTGCAGGCCCAGCACCCAGACAATGGCGGCCAGCAGAAGCAATCGAAACACTGCCGCCATCGCCAGGCCGATTTGCAAGATGCGCTGGCGGTGGCGTTCGGGCAGTTTTGCGGCCAGTGTTGAAATGAAAACGACGTTGTCGGCGCCGAGCGCCACCTCCATGCCGATCAGCAGGAAAAGGCTGGCCCAAAAGGCCGGTTCGAAAACGAATTCCAGCATGTGATGCCCTCAATCTGGAGGCAGAACGCTGTCATTGGTGGTGGCATGACAACGCCCGCGGGGATGATCGGCGACCGCCCCGGCGCACGAGTGCTGCACATTTGCGGGCAACAACGGCAATAAAGCGGCAGAGCACGCGCGCTGCTTGCGGCACGATACGCGCAAGCCTATCTGTAGGCCAATCAGGAGATGAACCATGGGCACACATAATCAGGTTGCGGTGATTGGCGGCGGATTGACCGGCAAGGCCTCAGCGGTCGCAGCGGCAAGGGCCGGGTTTTCAACGCTGCATGTCGCCCCGGACGTTGCTCCCGATCGCAGGACGACCGCACTGATGGGCCCGTCAGTTGACTATATGATCGAGACCGGGCTGATTGGAGATCCCGCTTCCCTCGGCACCCCCCTCACCCGCATCCGCATAATCGATGCGACCGAGCGATTCCTGCGAGGGCCCGAGGTGGCCTTCGCAGCCTCCGAATTCGGTTACGCGACATTTGGCTGGAATTTTCCCAATATCGCGCTCGGCGAGAGCTTTGCGCGGGCGGGAGCCGCATTTGAGAGCCTTGCCCATAAGGCCACCACGCTTGTTTCGGCCCATCGCCGGGAGGACGTCTGGCATTTGGCGCTTGGAGACGGATCGGTGGCGACCGTTGACCTGCTTATCGGAGCTGACGGCAAGAATTCGGGAGTTCGCAAAGCCGCCGGTATCCAGGTGCGAGAGCGGAAATTCGATCAGGCGGCGCTGGTTTGCGACCTGCAACTGGGCCGGGGCCTTGATGGCGAATCAGTTGAATTCCACTATGCCAATGGCCCATTCACTCTGGTCCCTGCCGGCAGAACACGCGCCAACCTGGTATGGATTGACCGACTGGAAACGCTTGAGCAGGCGCGGCGAGACCCTGAAATTTTCAAGGCGGCTCTCAACGAAAAATCCAGCCATCTGTTCGGGGAGATCGAACCGGTGACGCCGAGCTTCGTCTTCCCGCTGTCGACGCTTTCCGTCAGCGTCGCCGGGCGCGACGGCGCGGTTCTCGTCGGCGAGGCCGCTCATGCTTTCCCGCCCATCGGGGCGCAGGGGCTCAATCTTGGCTTGCGTGATGTGGCCGGACTCGATGCCTGCCTGAGGGCAGCCAATCCGGGTGCCTATGGCTGGGCCGATACGGTTGCCCGGCGCTATGGCGCGGACCGCAGCCCTGACCTTATGCGCACCGGATCGTTCGTTGATGGGTTGTTCGGAACGCTGATCTCCCCTCACCTGCCCGCACAAGTGCTCCGCGGCGCAGGATTGTGGGGACTGAAGACCTTTCCAGGCCTGCGTCGCCGGGCCGTGGAGTTTGGCCTGGGCCGGTAACTTCTCTGCGTGTGATCGCAGATTTAAAAAAAGGCGGGCACAGCGGCCCGCCTTTTTTGTAGCTATCAGGTTTGTGCGCCTTACTGGGCCGGAGCGCTCTCGGCAGGAGCTTCTGCGCCGGATTCCATTTGCTCACGCAGCTGATTGGCGCGATCCTGCAGAACCTGTTCCAGCACGTTCTCCGTGGAGCTCGCCTGGTTCAGTTCCTCAATGGAGATGCCTTCCGGATTGTCGTAAACGGCGGTGAACCCGGCGAGGGTAATGTTGATCGTGATGTCCTCGTTCTGGCGGTTCTTGGCGATCAGCTTGAGCGAAGCGCCCCGCTTGAGGCTCTGGATATAGGATTCGTTGACCACGAGTTGGGCTGAACAGGCCTGCGGATCGCACAGCATGAATGGCACACGCACCGGCTTTCCGCTATCGATCTGCCAGGTCAGCCCGAAAGGCAGCAGCACGCCGATGGGTACGGAGGCCACAGCCAACAGACGGCTTTCCTGGCTGGGGTCGTCGCGCAGCAGGAACGAACCGGTGAACACGCCGGTGTTGGTCACGACCTGGCGCATGATGCAGGCCTTGCCGCCATCATCAAGTTCACTGCAGACCTTAAGCCAGTTGTTTTCTGGCGCCGCACCCTCGGTGGCTTCGGCAAGGTCGACCATTCCCGCGTCTGCGGACTGTGCAGATGCGGCCCCGGCCATTGAAAGAGCCAGTCCCGTGGCAACAGCGCCAGCAAGTATCGCGTTTAAAATCTTCATGGAAATTCCTGTTGCTCTGGGCAGGTTGTCCCCGCCGGAATCAAACGGATCAGATACTTCAAGAGCGGCGAATTCGGGCAATAACATGACCCCTGCCTCCTGCCAATGCGGTTGCTCGTGTGCTGTATCTCAAAGGCTTCACCGATCTTGGGCAAGAGCGGCCAGCCGCGACAGAATTGCAGCACTGCCCTTGAGACGCTGCTCGGCAGTCGGCCAGTTGCGCGCGAACATGATCTTCTGATCGGGTCGCAACTTTGCAGCCTGACCCGGATCAGCGATATGGCGCACCAATCCGGCAGGATTTGGGAAAACCGCGTTCCTCAATGTGACAAGTGCGCCCTTGGGGCCGGCATCGACTTTTTCCACATTGGCCGTCCGGCACAGGGATTTGATCAGGACGACCTTGAGCAAGGCTTCAACTTCTTCCGGCAAAGGCCCGAAACGATCTATCATTTCTGCGCCAAGCGCATCGATTTCACGCGGCTCGGCGAGGTCACCCAGCCGGCGATAGAGTTGCATCCGCACCTGAAGGTCGGGCACGTAGCTTTCCGGGATCATCACCGGCATTCCCAGAGAAATTTGTGGCGACCACTGGCCATTTTCAGCCTGCTCGGCCGTCTCTCCGGCGCGCAGCGAAGCCACAGCTTCTTCCAGCATGGATTGATAAAGTTCGAAGCCCACTTCGCGGATATGACCCGACTGCTCGTCGCCCAATAGATTTCCCGCCCCGCGAATGTCGAGGTCATGGCTGGCGAGCTGGAACCCAGCACCCAGCGATTCGAGCGACTGCAGCACTTGCAGCCTGCGCTGCGCCTGTTCGTTGAGCTTTCGGTCCGCGGGGACAGTGAAAATGGCATAGGCCCGCGTCTTGGAGCGGCCGATACGGCCCCGGATCTGATACAGCTGGGCCAGCCCGAACCGATCGGCGCGGTGCACGATCAGGGTATTGGCTGTCGGCACGTCGAGCCCGGATTCCACGATAGTGGTGGCGACCAGAACGTCGAACTTGCCGTCATAAAAGGCGGTCATCGTATCATCGAGCTGGGTTGGCGCCATCTGTCCATTGGCCACCACGAAGCTGACCTCAGGCACATGGTCCGTGAGAAATTGCGCGATATCAGGCTGGTCGGAAATGCGTGGGCAGACGTAAAAGGCCTGGCCGCCGCGATACTTCTCGCGCAGCAAAGCCTCGCGCACCACCAGCGGGTCGAAAGGTGACACGAAGGTACGGATGGCCAGTCGGTCCACCGGTGGCGTTGCCAGCAGCGACAGGTCGCGCACTCCGGTTAGCGCCATTTGCAGCGTGCGGGGGATTGGTGTCGCGGAAAGAGTCAGGACGTGGACGTTGTGCTTGAGTTCCTTGAGGCGCTCTTTATGGCCCACGCCAAAATGCTGTTCCTCGTCCACGATCAACAGCCCGAGATCGCGAAAGCCGATGGATTTGGAAAGCAATGCGTGGGTCCCGATGACGATATCCACGCTGCCGTCCTTGAGCCCTTCTTTGGTCGCCTTCAGTTCAGCAGCCGGCACCAATCGTGAGGCCTGCCTGACCCGAACCGGCAAGCCGGCAAAGCGCTCGGAGAATGTCTTGAAGTGCTGGCGTGACAGAAGCGTCGTGGGGACCACCACGGCCACCTGTCTGCCGCTCATGGCCATGACGAAGGCCGCCCGCAGGGCCACCTCGGTCTTGCCGAAGCCGACGTCCCCACAGACCAGCCGATCCATGATCCGACCGGACGTCAGATCGTCGAACACCGCATCGATGGTGGCAAGCTGGTCCTCGGTTTCCTCATAGGGAAAGCGCGCGCAGAACTCGTCGTAAGCGCCCGTCTGTACTTCGATCGGGTCGGTTGAGGCCATCTCCCGCGCGGCGGCGATCTTGATGAGCTGCCCGGCCATTTCGCGGATGCGCTGTTTGAGCCGTGACTTCTTGGCCTGCCAGGCGACGCCGCCAAGTCTGTCGAGTTCTGCGCCTTCCGAGCCGTAACGGGTCAGCAGTTCGATGTTTTCTACGGGCAGGTAGAGCTTGTCACCCTTTGCATATTCGATCTCGACGCAATCGTGGGGCGCTCCCGCCGCCTCGATGGCCTTGAGGCCGATAAACCGCCCGATGCCGTGGTCCACATGCACGACCAGATCACCCGCAGACAGGCTCGTGGCCTCAGTCAGGGCGTCCGAGGCTTTCCTGCGTCGGGTCTGGCGGATGATGCGCTCGCCCAGAATGTCCTGTTCGGAGAGCACGGCGATATCGTCGGTGATATATCCCGACTCCAGCGGCAGCACCGCCAGGCCCAATTGCCCGACTTTGAGCTGGGCAATCTGGTTCCAGTTCTCCAGCCGGCGGATAGCCTTGAGGCCGTGATCCTTGAGCACCTGCCCCATTCGATCACGGGTGCCTTCGGTCCAACAGGTGATAACGGTCTTGCGCCCTGCCCTCGCCTCAGTCTTGATCCGGCTGATCACCGCCTCGAAAAGGTTGACGTCGGTAGCCTGCCGTTCGGCGGCAAAGCTGGGTGCAAGATTGCCCGAACAATCGATCACCGGGAGGCTTTCGCCCGCCGGGAGGAACGGGGTCAGTTCGGTGACATCGTGGCCGTGCATCAAGTCATAGGGCGATTGGCCCACGTGATAGAGCAGTTCCGGATCGATGGGCTTATAGGGCGCCCCCGCCGTCGAGCCCTGGTCGCGAGCCTCCTTGCGCGCGGAATAATAGTCGAGGATTTGATCGCGCCGTTCCCCATAGGCTTCGCTTACTTGCTCATCGAAGAACACGGGCGCATCGCCGATATAGGAGGCAAATGTCCCCATCTGTTCGTAAAAGAATGGCAGCCAGTGTTCCATGCCGGCAAAGCGCTGCCCGGCACTGATCGCACCATAGAGCGGATCATCGGCGGTGTTGCCGCCAAAGGTTGTCGTATAGTTGCGACGGAAACGGGGGATCGTGTCCTCGGTCAGCAGGGCCTCGCTCATCGGCACCAGCGTCACCTTGCGGATGTTTCCCGTGGTTCTCTGCGTTTCCGGGTCGAAAGTGCGAATGGTTTCAAGCTGCTGCCCGAAAAAATCAAACCTGAGCGGTTGATTGTTCCCTGCCGGAAACAGGTCGATCAAGCCACCGCGCACCGCAAATTCACCGGTTTCGCGCACGGTTGGAACGCGCAGATAGCCATTATCGCTCGCCCATGCGACCAGACGGTCGCTATCGATGACGCGTCCCGCCGCTGCCGAAAACGTCATTGCCTCGACCACATCGCGCGGCACGACACGCTGGATGAGCGCATTGACCGCCGTGAGCACCACGGCGCCCTTGATCTGGGGATCGACCAATTGGGCCAGTGTCGACATGCGCGAGGAAATCGTCACTGAGTTTGGTGACACGCGGTCGTAGGGCAGACAGTCCCAGGCGGGAAAAACCAGCACAGGATGGCCGGGAAGCATGGCCTCCAGGATTTCACCCAGCCGCAGAAGCCGCCGTCCATCGCGCGCAACAAACGCAATCGAAACAGGCGCTTCCGGCGCCTCCTTCAATCGCTTTTCGATTTCCTTGGCCAAAACGGCTGGCTGCATCCCGTCCGGCAGGTTGGCCAGTATCCGCTGCGGTCTGTCGCGCATCGAGTCCATAAAACTATACCTGTCCGAGCTTGTGGTCGCGGATTGCGTCGATCAACCCCCGGTCGACATCGCCGGGGATATCGCGCTGTCCCATCAACCAGGCCTGTAGATCGGTTTCCTCGTGATCCATCAGCGTCTCCAGCCGATCCAGCATGGCTGCATCGAGACCGGACAGATGTGCGGCGACATAGCCACCAATCAGGATGTCCATTTCCTGTGTGCCGCGATGCTGGGCGCGGTACAGCGCGCGCTTGCGCCGCGTTTCGAGATCGTGTTTTTCGGTCATTATTCGCTTAATCGGGTTGGAGATGGCCGTTAATAGATGCATTCGGCGCGCCTGTCAGCCTTTTGCCCGCGCACTGAAGCGGTTATCGTTCTGTTTCCGTTCATACTTGCCGGTTTCGAGTCGTGCCACGTCCCGATCTGCTTACCCCCCTATTCAAATCTCTCAAATCGACCAAAGGCGTCGGGCCGCAGCTTGGCGCGCTGTTTGCGAAGTTTTTCGGTGCTCCTGAGGGACAGGATGCCATCGTACTCGATGTGCTCATGCACATGCCCTCCGGGGTGATTGACCGGCGGGCCCAGAACGGGATCGCCTACGCGGAGGTGGGGTCGATTGCGACACTCAAGCTCCATATCGATGAGCACATCGTGCCGCCGCGCAACAGCCGTTCGCCATTGCGCATCCGGGCGCACGACGAAACCGGAGACATCACGCTTATCTTTTTTGGCGCCCGTGGTGGCTGGGTTGAACGTCAACTCCCCTTGGGGGAAATTCGTTATGTGTCCGGAGAGATCGGGTTTTTCGGGCGGGAAAAGCAGATGACCCATCCCGACTATATAGTCGAGCCCGACAAGCTTTCCAGTCTGCCGATGGTCGAGCCGGTCTATCCGCTCACCCATGGGCTTTCGTCCAAAATCCTGCGTAAGGTGATAGCGGAGGCACTCGATAGCGTCCCGATTATCCCCGAGTGGATCCCTCGCGACCGCCTCGCCATCATGAACTGGCCCGGTTTTGCGCAGGCATTGGGGCACATCCACGCGCCGCAGCGCCCGAGCGAGGGCGATATTGTCTCCCCCTCGCGCATGCGGTTGGCCTATGACGAATATCTTGCGGGACAGCTTGCGCTCAATCTCATCCGGGCCTCGATGACCAAGGCCACAGGAGTGGCCCGCGCGTTCACCGGGGAAATCGTTCCTCGCGTACAGGCGGCGCTTCCCTTTGCGCTTACCGAGGGGCAATCCGCGGCGATTGCAGACATTCGTGCCGATCTGGAAAAACCGACGCGAATGTCGCGGTTGCTTCAGGGAGATGTGGGGTCGGGCAAAACCGTTGTTGCGCTGATGGCCATGGCCATGATGGCGGAAGACGGGGCGCAATCGGCGCTGATGGCCCCGACCGAACTGCTGGCGACCCAGCATTTTCGCACGCTCCAGCCATTGGCCGCAAAGGCGGGGCTCGGTATAGCGCTGATCACGGGCAAGATGCGGGCCGCCGAGCGGCGGGAAGCGCTGGCCGGGCTGGCGGATGGCTCCATTTCGATTGCCGTGGGCACCCATGCCCTGTTCCAGGGCGGCGTGGATTTCCACAATCTTGGGCTCACGGTGGTTGACGAGCAGCATCGCTTCGGGGTCCACCAACGGCTGGCTCTCTCAGACAAAGGTGTCCGGTCCGATCTGCTCGTGATGACCGCCACCCCCATTCCCCGCACGCTCGTGCTGACCCATTTTGGCGACATGGATGTCTCAGTATTGCGCGAAAAGCCCGTCGGACGCCAGCCTATCGACACGGCGATCCTGCCCATTTCCGAGTATGACCGGGTGATCGCCCGGCTCATGGCGCGGCTTGAAGAGGGAGCGCAGGCCTATTGGGTGTGCCCGCTCGTTGAAGAGAGTGAAATTCTCGATGTGGTCGCCGCCGAAGACCGGTTTGCCGACCTGAAGACGACCTTCGGTGATCAGGTGGCGCTCGTTCACGGGCGAATGAGCGCTGCTGATAAACAAGCGGCCATGGACCGCTTCCAATCGGGAGAAGCCCAGATACTCGTCGCGACCACTGTGATCGAAGTTGGCGTCGACGTTCCCAATGCAACCATCATCATTATTGAACATTCCGAGCGGTTCGGCCTTGCCCAATTGCACCAGCTGCGCGGACGCGTGGGGCGCGGATCGGCCCGGTCGGCTTGTCTGCTGCTGTATTCCGATCCGTTGAGCGAAACCGCCCAGCAACGCCTGGAAACCATCCGCAAGACTGATGACGGCTTCGAAATCGCAGAAAAAGACCTCGAACTGCGGGGACAGGGCGATCTGCTCGGGACCCGTCAGTCCGGGATGCCTGGATATCGCATCGCCGTCCCGGACGTTCACCGCCATCTCCTCGAAATGGCGCACGAGGATGCCCGCTCGGCGCTGGAGCGCAATCCGGGGCTCAAAGGCCCCGAAGGTGAGGCCATACGGACCCTCCTCTACGTTTTCCGCAAAGACCTTGCGATCCCGCTTATCAAGGCGGGATGATCCGACTGTCCGAAGTCAAGAAGCCCCATTTTTCGAAAGTTACGCCATGCAGCCCTCTCGCGATATTTCTCATCTCATCGAAATCATGGCGCGCCTGCGTGATCCTGAAACCGGCTGCCCGTGGGATATCGAGCAGGATTTCCGATCGATCCGCCACTATACCATTGAGGAGGCCTACGAGGTGGCGGACGCCATAGAGCGTGAGGATTACGAGGATTTGCGTGATGAACTCGGCGATCTGCTCTTGCAGCCTGTCTATCACGCGCAGATGGCAGCCGAAGCGGGGCTGTTTGACATCGGTGATGTGATTTATGCGGTGACGGAAAAGCTTATCCGGCGCCATCCCCATGTTTTCGGTGAGGATGAAGCGGGCACATCCGCAACCAGCGAGCAGCGCTGGGAGGCCATCAAGGCTGGCGAACGCGCCAATAAGGCCCGCCAACGCGGTGGAGAAAAGCCCCCGTCCCTGCTTGATGATGTTCCGGTAGGTCTTCCCGCGCTGACACGCGCCGGCAAGCTCGCCAAACGCGCTGCGCGGGTGGGGTTTGACTGGCCCGACACCGCTTCCGTTCTCGAAAAAGTCCGGGAAGAACTCACCGAGACTGAAGGGGCTTTGAGCGGTGACGATGCAGCTTCCCAAGCCGAAGAGATTGGCGATTTGCTGTTCGCCGTCGCCAATCTCGCCCGCCACGCGGGGATCGATCCAGAGGCAGCTTTGCGCGATGCCAACGGAAAATTTGTCCGCAGGTTCGAGCATGTTGAAGCCCGTTGCCGCGAAGATGACATCAAGATTGCCGAGGCGGGGCTGGTCCGCCTCGATAGCTATTGGAACGAAGTGAGAGCCGCCGATAAACGGCGATCAGAGGCCTGACCGAACCAGATCGCAGTTATACGGCGATCGAAGACCGGGCCTTTGCCAGTTCGGCCAGATCAGCAGGCTTTAGCTGAACGCTTTCGCCACAGCCACAGGCCCCTTCCTGATTGGGATTGTTGAAGGTGAACCCTGAGGACATCTTGGTTTCTTCAAAATCCATCACGGTTCCGAGCAGGAACAGCGTGGCCTTGGGGTCTATCCAGACCTCGACGCCTTTGGCGGCGATATGATCGTCACCGGCAATCGCTTCGGTTACATAGTCGAGCGTATAGGCCATGCCGGCGCAGCCGGAATTGCGCACGCCGACGCGCACGCCGATCACCGGCTTGTCGCTGTCTTCGATGATTTCCTTGATGCGCTCAGCTGCATTTTCAGTGAGCTGCAGAATCGCAAACGGCATGTTTACCACCAGTTGAGCGCAACCTGCGCTTCCTCACTCATGCGATCGGGCCCCCATGGGGGATCAAAGACCATGTTCACCTCGACGTCCTGAATGCCCTCGACCGTCCGCGCGGCGTTCTCAACCCAGCCGGGCATTTCCCCCGCTACCGGACAGCCGGGAGCCGTCAGCGTCATGTCGATGGTCAGCTTGCGATCATCATCGAGATCGATCCGGTAAATCAGCCCCAGTTCGTAGATGTCGACGGGGATTTCTGGATCATAAACGGTCTTGATCGCCGCGATCAGGTCACTGGTGATGCGCTCGACCTCTTCGGGCGGAAGAGCGCTGACCGTCTGTGGAGTTTCGACCTGATTATTTTTCGATGCGCTTTCAGTCATGACTATCCAGCCTTAAAAGAAGGAACGGGCCTTTTCGATCGCCTCGACAAGCACGTCCACGTCGTCCTTGCCATTATATAGGGCAAAAGAAGCCCGACATGTAGAGGTCGCCCCAAATCTCTGGAGCAGAGGCATGGCGCAATGGGTGCCGGCCCGCACCGCTACCCCATACCGGTCGAGGATGGTCGATACATCGTGGGCGTGAGCGCCTTCCATAACAAACGAAAATATCCCGCCCTTGCCCGGCGCCGTGCCGATCATACGCAAGGTGTTGATGCGGGACAGTTGTTCTGCAGCGTATGCAACCACGTCCTGCTCGTGCGCCACGATGGCATCGCGGCCCAGCGCCTCGACGTAATCGATGGCTGCACCCAGGCCTATGGCTTCCACGATTGGCGGCGTTCCTGCCTCCAGTCGATGCGGGGGCTCGTTGTAGGTGACGGTTTCCATCGTCACCTCCTCGATCATTTCCCCGCCCCCCAGGAAGGGCTGCATCTCGGCCAAAAGGTCATATTTTCCGTACAGAACCCCGATCCCGGTCGGACCGTAGAGCTTGTGCCCGGTAAAGACGTAAAAGTCTGCACCGATGTCCTGTATGTCGACCTTGCTGTGAACCACGGCCTGAGTGCCGTCGATCAACACCGGGATGCCTTTTGCATGGGCGACCTCGACGATCTGTTTGGCAGGGGTGATGGTGCCCAGAACGTTGGACATATGGGTTATGGCGACAAACTTTGTCCGGTCTGTCAGCGATGCAGCAAAGGCGTCGAGGTCAAAGCTGCCATCATCGGCGACATCGACCCATTTGATCACCGCACCCTTGCGTTCCCGGTGAAAGTGCCAAGGAACGATGTTGGAGTGATGCTCGGCAATCGAAATGACGATTTCATCCCCTTCGCCGATGCTGGGGCCGACAAAGGACGAGGCAACCAGATTGATGGCTTCCGTCGCCGAGCGGGTGAAGATGATTTCCTCAACCCGCTCCGCATTGAGGAACGCGCGCACTTTTTCCCGCGCGCCCTCAAACCCGTCAGTCGCCCGATTGGCCAGCGTATGCAGCCCGCGATGGACGTTGGCGTATTCATGCCGATAGGCATGATCCATACGCTCCAGGACCCGCAGCGGTTTTTGTGCCGACGCGCCGGAGTCGAGATACACCAGTCGTCGATCGTGGATCATTTCCTTGAGAATGGGAAAGTCTGCACGTACCGCTGCAAGATCCAAAGCCATCAGACGTCCTTTTTCAGCCAGCCTTCAACGACACCAGAAAGGGCTTCGGCGACGTATTCGTTTTCCACTGCTTCAACGATTTCCTCAAGAAAAGCACGAATGAGGATGGTTTCCGCTTCGTCCCGCGGAATGCCTCGGCTGATGAGATAAAACAGCCAGTCCTCGTTGAGGTCGCCACAGGTAGCCCCGTGTCCGCACACAACGTCGTCGGCGAAGATTTCCAGTTCGGGCTTGGTGAGAATCTCGGATTCCTCCGAGAGCATCAGCCCTTGCGTCATCATCTTGGCGTCGGTCTTCTGTGCATCCTGGGCCACGTTGATCTTGCCCTGGAAGACCGCCCTGCCCCGGCCACGCGCCACCTGCTTGTACAACTCGGTGGATGTGGTGTTGGGCACCGCGTGGGTGATGTCGATGGTGATGTCCTTGTGCTCATCGGTGTCGACGGCGTTGAGGCCGAAAAAGTCACCATGGGCCAATTCGCCGGCGAATTCGGCGTAAACATTGGTGCGGGCCAGATGCGCGCCGGCATTGATGACGACGGACCGCAGTTGCGCGCTCCCGGCGAGCCTGTATTCCACAGTTGCGAAATGGGTGGCAGCCTCTGCCGAAAGATCGACCAGGATATGAGTCACTTCCGCATGGTCGCCGAGCGATACGTAGCTGCCAAGATTGCCCATATGGGCGGCATTGCTCCCGGAAACCGTCTCGATGATGGTTGCGGTTGAGCCGCTCGCTACGTGAATCTTGGTGCCAGACTGCACATGGACGGCGTCGCCTTCCATGCGATGATCCACATGGATGACCGGATCGACGGAACCGGAAAGTTCCAGATTGAGCGATTCCGAAGCAAGTGCAGCATTGAGGCGCACCAGGGCATCGTCCCGGGTGGTGAGCACCGATCCAGCGACCTTGCCCACGATGATGCCCGCAGGCGCGGTCGAGGCCGACTGCACGACGCCATTGGCAACGACAATCCGGTACGATCCCGGAATATCGATTGCAGGTGCGCTCATTGCCTCAGCGGCCCCGGCCAGCGGCGGAATCTTCCCAAGCAGCGTCTTGAGATCGGTATAGTGATAGGTTTCTATCCTGCGGGTCGGCAAGCCGATACCCCGCAGGCGCTCGGCAGCATCGGTCGCCCCGACGCTTTCGAGTTGGGCGACGAGACTCTCCTCGGCGCCGCTCAGACGAACCGGCGTTTGAATATTCACGGCATCAATCCTCAGGCTGCGTTGGTCTCATCGAAATCGGCATAGCCCTTGGCTTCAAGCTGCAAGGCAAGATCCTTGTCGCCCGTTTCCACGATACGGCCATCGGAGAACACGTGCACCACGTCAGGCACGATGTAGTTGAGCAGACGCTGGTAGTGGGTGATGATCAACATCGAACGTTCGGGCGAACGCAGCTTGTTCACGCCATCGGAAACCACCTTGAGTGCGTCGATGTCGAGCCCGGAATCGGTTTCGTCGAGAATGCACAGGCTCGGCTGAAGCAGCGCCATCTGGAGAATTTCGGCGCGCTTTTTCTCACCACCGGAAAAGCCGACATTGAGCGGGCGGCGCAGCATGTCCTGCTTGAATTCGAGCAGAGCTGACGCGTCCTTGATCGCCTTCATGAACTCGGGCGTGGTCAGTTCGCTTTCGCCGCGGCCCTTGCGCTGCGCATTCATTGCCGCCTTGAGGAAGGTCATGGTCGAAACGCCAGGAATTTCGATCGGGTACTGGAAGGCGAGGAACAGGCCGGCCACGGCCCGTTCGGACGAATCCATCTCCAGCAGGTCTTCGCCGCCGAACAGAATCTGGCCCTCGGTGATCTCATAATCATCCTTGCCGGCGAGAACATACGACAATGTCGACTTGCCCGAGCCGTTGCGGCCCATGATGGCGTGAACCTCACCGGGATTGAGCGTCAGATTGACGCCTTTGAGGATTTCATTGTCCTCGACACGCACGTGCAGGTTCTTGATCTCAAGCAACGGGGTGCTCATTTGGCTTCTCCGATTTCTTCGTCTTCGAACGGATCGAGACGGTCTGTGTTCTTTTCAATTCAATAGACGCCGTCTTGCAGCGTCACGACCCATATAGGTCCAGACGGGATGTTCGTGCGCCGATACCGGCCGCTTGCTGCAAGGGCCGATATTTGCGCCGCGCCGGTTGGGTCAGCCCACGCTGCCTTCCAGCGAAATCCCGATAAGCTTCTGCGTCTCCACCATGAATTCCATGGGTAGATGTTGCAGCACGTCGCGGACGAACCCATTGACGATCAGCGCCACGGCCTCCTCTTCCGACAGACCGCGCTGGGTGCAGTAGAACATCTGATCGTCGGAAATCTTGGACGTCGTCGCTTCGTGCTCGAAGACCGTCGAGGAATTCCGGCTCTCGATATAGGGAATCGTATGCGCCCCGCAGCGATCGCCGATCAACAGGCTGTCACACTGGGTGAAGTTTCGCGCATTGGTCGCCTTGCGGTGGGACGAGACCTGGCCGCGATAGGTGTTTTCCGAACGACCGGCCGCGATCCCTTTGGAGATGATGCGCGACGAGGTGTTCTTGCCCAGGTGGACCATCTTGGTGCCCGAGTCGATCTGCTGCTTGCCGTTGGAAATCGCGATGGAATAAAATTCACCGCGCGAGCCGTCACCCTTGAGGATGCAGCTCGGGTACTTCCAGGTGATCGCCGAACCGGTTTCCACCTGCGTCCAGCTGATCTTGGAATTTTTGCCCCGGCACTCGCCGCGCTTGGTCACGAAATTGTAAATTCCGCCCTTGCCTTCGCTGTCGCCGGGATACCAGTTCTGAACCGTCGAATACTTGATTTCGGCATCATCGAGCGCGACCAGCTCCACAACGGCGGCGTGAAGCTGGTTTTCGTCGCGCATCGGCGCGGTACAGCCTTCCAGATAGCTCACATAGGAGCCTTCCTCGGCGATGATGAGCGTGCGCTCGAACTGGCCGGTATTGGGCTCGTTGATGCGGAAGTAGGTCGAAAGCTCCATCGGGCACCGCACACCCTTGGGGATGTACACGAAGGACCCGTCGGTAAAGACCGCCGAATTGAGTGTCGCGTAGAAGTTGTCGGTTACCGGAACCACCGAGCCGAGGTACTTTTTGACCAGGTCGGGATATTCGCGGATTGCTTCCGAAATCGAACAGAAGATTATGCCGTGCTTGGCCAATTCCTCACGGAACGTCGTGATGACGGACACCGAGTCGAACACTGCGTCCACGGCGACGTTGCCGCTGAAGGGCGTTCCTTCCGGCTCTTGAACACCAGCAAGGATCTTCTGCTCCGAGAGCGGAATGCCGAGCTTTTCATAGGTCCGCAAAAGCTCGGGATCGACCTCGTCGAGGCTCATCGGCCCTTTTACGCTCTTGGGCGCGGCGTAGTAATACTGATCCTGAAAGTCGATCGCGGGATACGACACCCGGGCCCAGGTGGGCTCGTCGAGCGTCTGCCAGCGGCGAAACGCTTCCAGACGCCATTCGAGCATCCATTCGGGCTCGCCCTTCTTGGCCGAGATGAAGCGCACCGTGTCCTCGTCGAGGCCCTTGGGCGCCTTTTCGGTCTCTACAATGGTCTCGAACCCGTATTTGTACTTGTCGACATCGAGCGCAAGCACCTGGTCAACCGTGGCACGGTCGATGTTTTCCTTGAGGGTCGGAATGTCATAGTCGGACATAAAGGTCTCCTGGTACTAAGCCGCCGCGCCGTTGCGGTGATGACGGCTCAGAACGGTTTCAAACGCCATGAAGAAGGCGTCGATATCTTCGGCCCGCGACGACCAGCCGAAGCTGGCCCTCAGGCCGCACTCACTTAATTCAGGCGTCACACCCATTGCGCTGAGCACATGGGAGCGTCCTACCTTGCCCGACGAACACGCCGAGCCTGACGAAACGGCGATGCCGGCCAGATCGAGCCCCATCATCGCCACCGTGTTTCTGATCCCGGGCACCGCGAAGTTGACGGTGGTGCCGATTCGCTCGGCCGCGCGGGAAAAAATCACCGCATCCGGTGCCGCAGCCAGCAATCTCGTTTCAAATTCCGAAACCAGCCCCGCAACGCGCTCAGCGTCAAAGGCTGCAGGGAAAGCATCACACGCTGCGCCGAAACCAGCGATCAATGCTGCCGATTCCGTGCCCCCACGCCGCCCCTGTTCCTGCCCGCCACCCGGCACAAGCCTGACGGTGTCGGCATGTCCTTTTACCAGGAGCGCGCCAACGCCCGCCGGGCCGCCGATCTTATGGGCTGATATAGCCATCATATCGGTAGGTGAAGCGGCAAAGTCCAGAGCCAGTTTCCCCAAAGCCTGCACTGCATCGATGACAAGAATATGAGGGGAGGGCCCCACCATCGCCTCGATGCGCGACCGGGGCTGGATTACACCGGTCTCGTTGTTCACCCAGGCGATCGTCACCAGCAGCTTTTCCCCGGCGGCATCCGCCCTATCGATCAAGGTCAGCAGCGCCGCAAGGTCAATGATCCCCTCGGAATCGACGCCGATCGAGTGGACTGGAACGCCACATTCTTCGGCAGCCCGGAGTGCAGCGGCGTGGTCCGTCGCGCAGACCGCGACACCGTCAACGCCGAAAGCCTTTACGCCGCCTACGATGGCTTGCGTGATCGCTTCTGTTGCGGAACCGGTGAACACAACCTGTTTGGCGTCCGCGCCCGTCCGTGCCGCCACTGTCTCGCGAGCAGTGTCGATAAGCGCACGCAGGGCCCGCCCCTGGCCGTGCACCGACGACGGATTGCCCGTCATCGCAAGCGCGGCCTGTATCGCTGCGCCCGCTTGCTGCAACAGCGGCGCCGAAGCATTATGGTCGAGATATGTGCTCATCGATCCATCAACCTGGCTGCAACAGGCCGGTTTGGAGGGCCCTACAGCAAACAGTCCTTGAAATTCGACTCACTCCTTAAGTAAAAGGAGCGCTCAACATCGCCGGGGAGCCGGCTCGAAAACCCGTTTGGAACAGTTCTAAACTGGTATGACGGTCAGTTTTATGGACACCCGGCCCATTCGTCAAGCCAGCGTCCGCCGTCACATGGCTCCCTTGCGGCCCGCTCATGCGGAACGCCGCGAGATGGAGGCGAAAGCGCCTCCTTTTCAGCAGCGCTACCGTACAGGAAAGAGCAGCCCAAGTCTGCCTGATTCGGCAGCGATCGGCTTTAGCGTAAAGGTAAGAGTAGATGCCTGAAGTGATTTTCAACGGACCCGAAGGGCGCATAGAAGGCCGGTATCAGCCGGGCAAGGAGCCCAACGCGCCCGTTGCGATCGTGCTTCATCCGCACCCCCAGTTTGGCGGCACGATGAACAATCAGATCGTGTACAATCTCTTCTATATGTTTGTTGAGCGTGGCTTTGCGGTCCTGCGCTTCAATTCGCGCGGCGTCGGCCGCTCTCAGGGCATCTTCGATCATGGTGTTGGCGAGTTGTCTGACGCCGCTGCCGCGCTCGACTGGCTGCAGGCGCTCAATCGCGAAAGCCGTGGCTGCTGGATCGCCGGCTTTTCGTTCGGCGCCTGGATTGGCATGCAGCTGCTGATGCGGCGGCCCGAAGTCGAAGGCTTCATTTCCGTGTCGCCCCCTGAAAATCTGTATGATTTTTCGTTTCTGGCCCCCTGCCCGTCCTCGGGCCTGATTATCCATGGGGACAAGGACCGTGTGGCTCCGCCCGAGGCCGTTCAAAAGCTTGTGGACAAGCTCAAGCTTCAGAAGGGTATCACCATCGAGCAGCAGATCGTTGAAGGGGCCAACCACTTCTATGAAGACCGCGTCGATGAACTGATCGGGGCTTGCGGCGAGTATCTCGACCGTCGCCGGGCCGAGATCGCCGCCGGCGGCGGACGCTAATACCCTGCGATCGTATTGGGGTGCCGATCAGCACCCCGGCGAAGCTCATCCTGGGCGGCAAGGGCGCCTGAGAAACGGGATGATTTCGAGCCCAACCAGCCCGGCAAGCCTTGCCGGGCAGCCCCAACGCTCTGGAATCAAGACCAATGACGCAGTTTAAATCAGAATTCCTCCACACCTTGTCGGAACGCGGGTTCATCCACCAGATTTCCGATCCTGAAGCTCTGGACAAGAAATTTTCGACCGAGGTCGTCACTGGCTATATCGGCTACGATCCGACAGCGGCCAGTCTCCATGTCGGGCACCTCATGCAGATCATGATGCTGCACTGGATGCAGCGTACCGGACACCGGCCCATCGCCCTGATGGGCGGCGGCACCGGCATGATTGGCGATCCGTCCTTCAAGGACGAAGCGCGCAAGCTGCTGACGATTGACGACATTGCCGCCAACATCGAAGGCATCAAGCTCAAGTTCAGCAATTTTCTTGAATTCGGCGACGGTCCGCAACACGCTGTGATGGCCAACAATGCCGACTGGCTTCTCGGCCTTTCCTATGTCGAATTTCTTCGCGACGTGGGCAGGCACTTCTCGGTCAACCGCATGCTGAGCTTCGAATCGGTCAAGACACGGCTGGACCGCGAACAGTCGCTGAGCTTTCTCGAATTCAACTACATGATCCTGCAGGCTTACGACTTCGTCGAGCTCAACCAGCGCTATGGCTGCACGTTGCAGATGGGCGGCTCGGACCAGTGGGGCAACATCGTCAATGGCCTTGATCTGGGCCATCGCATGCTTGGCACCCAGTTCTATGCTCTCACCTCGCCGCTGCTCACGACCGCATCCGGCCAGAAGATGGGCAAGACCGCCAACGGCGCCGTGTGGCTGAATGCCGACGCGCTGTCAGTCTATGAATTCTGGCAGTTCTGGCGCAACACCGAGGACGATGACGTCGAAAAGTTCCTGAAACTCTTCACGACTCTCCCCCTCGACGAGATCGCCCGCATCGTCGGCGGCATGGCGACCGACATCAATGAGGCCAAGAAGATCCTGGCGACCGAAGTGACGGCGTTGGTCCATGGACGGCAGGCTGCCGATGACGCCGCCGCCACAGCCATCGCCGTCTTTGAAGCTGGGCAGATCGATCTGTCCCTGCCCACGATCCAGATCGGCTGGTCAGCGCTACGGGGCGGCCTCGGCATTCTTGCAGCCACGGTAACGGCTGGCCTGGCCGGCTCCAATGGCGAGGCTCGCAGGCACATTCAGGCCGGGGCACTTCGGGTCAATGACGACGTTGTCACCGACGAAAAAATGACGCTCGGTGAAGCCAACGTGCTTGCCGAAGGCGTCATCAAGCTCTCGGTCGGCCGGAAGCGCCACGTGCTGCTCAAGCCTGTGTGACGGCCGTTAGAGCATCTACGGGCCGCCCTGGTTGGCGGCCCGATACTCGAACAGGGTGCGGAAAACGCCCGGCGCGAGAATGGACACCGGATTGACCAGCAATTGAGGATCGTCGAGCGGCCCGCGCACAGCAAATGTCACTCCGATCAGCCCCTCGCCTTCCCGTCCGCCGAACAAGGGTCCGAGCAGCGGGATTTTCTGGAAGAAATTGTTCAGCCCGAACAGCGGCACATAGGTTCCAGCCAGATCGTAACGGCCCGCCTCTGTCAGTACATTTCCGCGTATGGTGCCCCCCACCATATCACTGTGAACCAGCGCATCGACCACTTCGATGCGGTCGGAATAGCGCACAAATTCCGCCCGGCCGAAATCGAACTCGATTGCCGATGCGCCGCCGACCGCCTGCCGCGATTCATCGTGTGAGCCGATGATCACCCCGAGATTGCCTTCATCGACGATGGCAAAATTGCGGACGGCAAATTCGCCCGTGTCCGTATTGGTCGCCGGGTTATAGCGCATCACCATGCTGCCTTCCCCGCCCGCGAGGCGTGGATAGACGCCGATGAACCGCAGCGTCTGCCCCAGATCATTGGTGGCGTAGGAAATCACCCGTCCTGAAGACAGCGGATTGGTGGTTGCGGAAGCGGATCGGTCGCCGCCGAACTGGGCCGCCAAATTGATCCGCCGCAGTTGCTCGCCTTGCACCGAGATATCGAGGTCGACATTGAAGGCTGCCGTTCCGTAATATCCCAGTGCCCGGTCCAGATTGACCCGCACATTGAAAATCTGGTCCTGCAGATCGGTGCTCGCCGCCGCCGTGGTGTCGCCTTCCAGGTTGAAGAAGCGCTTGAGCACCGGCTTGATGTCGAGCTGTTCGCCCTGCACAGCAAACGCATATCCCCCATCGATGGGGCTCATGCTGACGCGGGCGCTGTCGCCGGGGCTGATCTGGAAATTGGAAAAACTGGCGGAGCGCAGATCGCCGCTTGTTCCAAAAAGCATATCGCCTTGCAGCCGGACCGTGCCAAATGCCAGAGACAGGTCGGATACCGATATTTCCGAGTCATCGAGCCTTATCACGGCATCGAGTTGCCCGCTGGTCCCGCGTTGTTTGGAAACGCCGATATCGCTGATGGTCAGCGCTGTGTCGGCCAGATCGGCAGCGAGTTCGATGCGTCCGTCAGCAACGGGACGCGCGGTAACCCTCACGCTGCCTTGCATGAATTCCGAAAGGTCTATCCCGAACGCGGCAGCATCAGCCACGTTCAGCGTCGAGCCGATCACAAATTGCGGGGCCGCATCGCCCGATTGCGCCGCTTCGATCTCGATCCGGGCTTCGCCGACGCCTTGAGTTCCCACATTGGCGTCGCCCAGGACGCGAAATCCTTCCTGCGAGGCGGTGAAGGCAAGGCTGGAATCAGAAAAGCTGAATCCCTGGATGGGCCTTACACTGGCCAGGTTGCTGATGACGCCGTTGAGCGCATAATCGGTGCTTACCAGCCGCCCGGTATCGTCTGTCGCGATGGTGGCGATCACGGTTGTCGCTACCTGCCCCGACAGGTCCCGGGCGAGTTGCGCGAGATCGATGTCCGTATCGAAATCATCCAGCAGAGTCATCGAATCGCCGCTGGCCGCGCCCAGAATGGCCGGAACGGGACCGGAAACATCCCCCGACACTTCGAAAATCTGTTCGGTGGCCGATACATCCTGGTTGATATAGGCCGCGTTTTCGATCGCGATGGCAGCGCCGAATTCAGGAACTCTGGCGCGCTCGAACGCCATGGTCAGTTGATTGTCGCGCATGGTCAGTTGCGCTTCGCCATCCACCTGAAATTCCGGCAGTCCATCGAGAGGCAGCAATTGAACGTCGCTGCCTTTCAAATCGATCTGCATGGCGCCTTGTGGCATGGGGCGCTGTTCCCCATCGAGGGAAATACTGCCCACAGGAAACCTGAAACGCATATCCGCCGCGCTGACCCGTCCATCAGACACATAGGATGTGAACCACTCGCGCCCTTCCCGGGCAAACAGATACGGCCAGAGGCGCTTGATGTCGTCGGCTGAGGCGCCCCGCCCGCTCAGGGTGACGTCCAGCCCCACCCCGTCGCGCACCATATCGATGCGTCCCTGCATCACGATGCCCATTTCATCTTTGGCAACCACCATTCGGTCGATGCCGATGGCGCCATAGAGCGGGGCGGACCACCCTTCGAAATGAACGTCATCGAACGGCTCGGCAGGCGCATCCAGATCGTCGGGATGCAGCCACAGGTCCCGTCCGCGCACAGACATACCCAGGGTTGGGCCGAACTGTGTATCAAATCCCATGACGATATCGGCGTCGAGCGTGCCGCGGCTCTGGCCGATGACGAAATCGACATCGGAAACGCTAAAGCGCGACTGGGCAGGCAGCCATTCGATGTCGAACGGTTCGGCCGCGATCCGAAATTGATCGTTGTTGAGGCGAAGTTTGGTGCCGTCAATGTCGACAGTAAACCGCCCCCCTTTCAACGCACCGCCCTCGCCAGATTCGAAATCCACAGCCAGCCCCAACCGCCCCGCGCCCCGCAAGGCCGCCAGGCTGTTGGCATCGTCCAGGAACGGCGCGACGGTTGAAAAATCGATGTTGCGGATATCGGCGGTGATGCTTGCCCCGTCCCCGGTGAGGCGGCGTATGATTTCGCCTTCCATGGTTTGTCCGCCAATTTCGGCTGAAAACGACGCAGAGATACGCCCGTCGATCCTCCCTGCTCTTATGGCGAGATCGACATGTTCAAACGATTTGTAGAGCCCATACACTGTGTCGAGCACCCCGACCGCCCCGTCACGGATGTCGAGCCGCCGAATTTGCCCTGCCATCGCCTGGTCCGACAGTTGCGCGAGGACCTGATTGAGCGCCTCTACATTGAGAACCAGCCAGTCATTGTCCGATTTCAGCCCGATCTCGCCGCCAACGAGCCCGTCCAGCAACAGTCCCTCATCACCGATCTGGACCGCCGGCGCCTGCTCTCCGCCTTCCATGATCCGGACCACAGCTTCGCCGGTCTGTTCATCATCGAGCAGTTCGAAACGAGTAAGTTGGGGCCCCAGCAGGCTTTGCAGCGTCTGGAAGCGCGGCTCGATCAGGATGACCCGCGCATTCGGACGCCCCAGGGCGAGCCCTATTGGCGAAAGTTCGATTTCCAGGGCTTCCATTTCAATGACCGCATCGGTCAGCGGCTCGGTCAGCGTGACCGCAGACAGATGGAATCCGACACTGAACGGCCCGGTCAGCGACAGTCCGAAATCGCTCCAGTCAACAGCGAAATTGTCTTCGACGATGCCGGCAACCGCTTCTTTCACCCTGTCCGATACGAAGCCGAGCGAGATCGGCCCAAACAGCAGGCGAACGTAAAGCAGCGCCATGACCATCAGGATCCCGATACAGATCCACGCCAAAGCCTTGATTGCCAGTTGCCGCTTCGGCCCCCAAATGGCTTGCCTGGGGCGGGTCGTTTCACTCACAGTCAGGTGCGGGTCCCATGCAAGTCGCGTCGGAAAAAAGCGCAAGAATCGGCTATTGACGCTGTCTGTTGCTGACCATATCGGCTTGAATATGGCACAGATAGCCTGCCCGATCACAGGCGAGAACGAAATACACGACAAAGGCAATAATCATGACTGAACTGGCTGTTGGCCGGCCCGCCCCGGACTTTACCCTTCTTACGGATTCAGGCGAGCAGTTCACCCTTTCCGATCAGAAAGGCAAGTCGGTACTGCTCTATTTCTATCCCCAGGCTGGCACCCCAGCGTGTAACGACCAGAATCTGGCTTTCACCGCTCATGCCGACTGGTTCGCCCAGCGCAATATCGTGCTGGTTGGCATCTCACCGGACAGCGTCGAGAAACTGGCGCGTTTCCGGGCTGATTACGGCCTTTCGCCTCTCCTCCTCTCAGACCCCGAACACAAAGCCATTAGCGCTTTTGGTGTCTGGGGTGAAAAGCGCAATTATGGCCGAACCTATGAGGGGCTGATCCGCTCCACGGTTCTCGTTGGCCCGGACGGCGATGTCGAGCACATATGGCCCAACATTCGCGCCAAAGGCCACGTCGATCGACTCATAAAGGCGCTTGGTTAGCGCACCATTAACCAACAAAACGCATAGTTCCCCCAAACGCATAAACATGATCGTTGAGGCTGGGGGCGTGACGGTGAAATCGGACGAACGCGTGATCGGGCTGGGGCGGCAGCAGCCCCGACAGCGGCATCGCTCTGCGGCATATCTGCTGCTGACCGGTGCGGTCGCCCTTTTGCTCGGCACTAACGCAGTCACCGGCCTCGCGCTTTATTTCGCTCCAGAGATCAACGGTCTGATGCGCAAGGACAATTCAGCGCTCAGCCATGCCTATGAGCAGCGCATTACCGAGTTGCGCCTCGAAGTGGACCGCCTGCATTCGCGCCAATACGCCCAGATGGGCGACATGAACCTGCAAATGCACGAACTTGTGCAGCAGCAGGAGGTTCTGTCCGAGCAGCATGAATATGTCAGGGCCCTCACCGACATGGCCCGCGACATGGGTATTGCCAGTCCCCAAACTCCAACCGATCCGGTGATCACCGGCAGCATTGCTCCGCAGCCGCATCTTTCCGGAAGCGACACCGTTGCCCTGGCTGCCAGCATTTCGACCATGCAGCATGAAACGCGCATGGCGCTGGTGTCGCTCTCGGACGCGGCAACCCTGTCGACCAATGAAATTCTGGACGGCCTGCGCGGGGTCGGTCTTGAGCCACAGGTTGCCGAGACCGGTATCGGCGGACCATTCATCCCGGCACGTGGCAGCGGCGAATCGATCATCGACGAAGCAAACGCCGTTGCCGACGCGCTGGCCCGGTACCATTCGGCAAAAACTGCGCTGCTCGCGGCACCGATAAGAATACCCGTTCCGGGCTCCGGTGTCCTCAGTTCGGGCTTCGGAAACCGCAAGGATCCTTTCCTCAATCGCACGGCTTTTCATTCGGGAATCGATTTTCGCGTCACCACCGGCACACCGGTCTTTGCGGCAGCTGGCGGGAAAGTCGTATTTGCCGGCACAAATGGCGGCTATGGAAAAATGGTGGAAATCGACCACGGCAATGGCCTGACCACGCGCTATGCGCATATGAGCCAGATCGGCGTTACGGCAGGCCAATCTATCCTGGGCGGCCAACGAGTCGGACTCTCCGGCTCGACCGGCCGGTCAACGGGGCCGCACCTGCATTTCGAGGTGCGCCGGGGCGGCAGTGCCATCGATCCGTCGCGGTTCATCGCTACCGGACGGACGCTCTCTTCCCATCTCTGATTGCCGTTCCGCAGCGCTGGCTGGAGCGATCCTGACCGGAAACGCTACTCGTCAAGAATCGGTATGAAACCGCCCCAGAACATGCGGGCACCATCGAAAGGCAGGGTCATGTTGTCCATGTCCGGGTCCTCCATCATCTTTCGATTGGCTTCATCCCGGGTCGCCTTGTCAGGATATTCAACCCAGCTCAAAATCGGGGTTTCGTCATCCTTTGCCTGGGTGGCCTTGTAGAAATCGGTGAGCGTGCCCTTTGGCACGTCATCGCCCCAGCATTCCACATAGCGAGTTGCCCCCAGCTTCTTGAAGTAAGCGGCGGCCTCCTGGACATGCTTGAGATACTTGTCCTTGTTGGCGGTTGGCACCGCAGCAACAAACCCTTCGATATAGGCCATGGCGTTTCTCCTTCTGGTGTTCTGCAGAGAAAAGACGCACCGCCCTTTATCGATCCGACACCATCGGAAAAAAAATCCCGAACGCGGCTAGCCTTCAGCGGCCTCCGTATTGAGCCGCTGGGCCAGCGAGGCCTCCATGAACTGATCGAGATCGCCATCGAGAACATCGGACGGCGATGTGCTTTCAACCTGCGTCCGCAGGTCCTTGACCAGTTGATAGGGCTGCAGAACATAGGAGCGGATCTGGTGTCCCCAACCGATCTCGGTCTTGGACGCTGCCTCGGCGTTGGCCGCTTCCTCGCGCTTTTGCAATTCGAGTTCGTACAGGCGGGCGCGCAGCATGTCCCAGGCTTGTGCCCGGTTCTTGTGCTGGCTGCGCTCGTTCTGGCATTGAACCACGATGCCCGTTGCAATGTGAGTTATGCGCACCGCCGAGTCGGTCGTGTTGACGTGCTGCCCGCCCGCACCCGACGCCCGGTAGGTATCGATCCGCACATCCGATTCGCTGACATCGATATCGATCGTATCGTCGATCGCGGGATAGACCCATACGCTTGAAAAGCTGGTATGTCGGCGCGCCTGGCTATCATAGGGCGAGATGCGCACCAGCCGGTGCACGCCACTTTCAGTCTTGAGCCAGCCATAGGCGTTGTGTCCGCGGATGACGATGGTTGCGCCCTTGATGCCCGCTTCTTCGCCAGCGCTGTACTCGATGGTTTCGACCTTGAAGCCGCGCCGCTCGGCCCACCGGGTGTACATGCGAAAGAGCATCTGAGCCCAGTCCTGGCTCTCGGTGCCGCCCGCGCCCGAATGGACTTCGAGATAGCAGTCGTTCGCGTCGGCTTCGCCCGAAAGCAGGGTTTCCACGCGCATGCGTGCAGCGGAGGCCTGGAGCGCGCCCAGCGCTTCTTCGGCTTCGGTGACGATTTCCGCATCGCCCTCGGCTTCGCCGAGTTCGATCAGGTCAACATTGTCATTGAGGCCTGTTTCCAGGGAATGCACGTTGGCGATCGCCGATTCGAGCGTCTGGCGCTCGCGCATCACCTTCTGGGCTTCCTCGGGGTCGTTCCACAACTCCCCCGACTCGGTCCGGGCATTCAGTTCGTCGAGGCGTCTTTCTGCTGTATCCCAGTCAAAGATGCCTCCTCAGCAGGCTTAGGACCTGCTTGATTTCGTCGACAGTCTTCAGAACTTCTGCGCGCATCGTTCTTTCCGCAAATTCGATCTTTCGAGGTGACTTAGCGATATTGAAAGCGACAATCAACCACTGCCCTGGTCAGAAAAGGCTGCCGGTCCCGAACATTGGCTGCCGGCCTGGGTCAGAGCGTATGGTGTCAAAGGCCTGGGAATTGAGCCCGATCACCGACGTCATCGGGTTAGGGCCAGTGCCCGGCTTGAACGCTTCGAGCACTCCGGACCCGCCGGCCACGCCAGTGGTAATATCAACCCAGTCGGTGTGCATCCCTGCAGGCATCCGGAACTGGGTCGGCGGCACGCCCTCAAGGGCTGCGGAAACAAAATCGGCAAAGATTGGAGCGGCCAACTCGCCGCCGGTCGAGTTCGATCCGAGATTGCGCGGGATGTCGTAACCCACATAGACCCCGACCGCTAGTTCCGGCGTAAAGCCCACGAACCAGGCATCCTTGTAGTCATTGGTGGTTCCGGTCTTGCCCGCCACCGGCCGCCCTGCCCTGCGCGCTGCCGTCCCTGTGCCGCGCTGCACAACGCCCTCCATCATCGAGGTGATCTGATAGGCGGTCATGGGATCGAGCACCTGCGGGCGACTGTCGATGATCGTCGGCGCGCCTTGTCCATGCCAGTCAGCCTGCTGGCATCCCTCGCAGATACGTTCATCGTGGCGATAGATGGTCTGGCCATAGCGGTCCTGAATGCGATCGATCAACGTGGGTGTGATCTTGCGCCCGCCATTGGCCATTGTCGCATAGGCCGCGGTGAGGCGCATGACGGTGGTCTCGCCGGCCCCCAGCGCCATTGCCAGCACATGGGGCATGTCATCGTAAACACCGAACAATCGCGAATATTCCTCGATCATTGGCATGCCTAGATCCTTGGCCAGCCGAACGGTCATGACGTTCCGCGAGAGCTCTATCCCCCGTCGAAGGGTCTGCGGTCCGTAGAACTGCCGTGCGTAATTCTCAGGTCGCCAGACTGATCCATCGGCATTGACCACTTCCAGCGGCGCATCGAGAATGACCGACGCTGGCGTATAGCCATTGTCCAGCGCAGCGGCATAAACAATCGGCTTGAACGAGGAGCCCGGCTGGCGCATGGCCTGGGTCGCGCGATTGAATTCGCTTTCGGCAAAGGAAAATCCGCCTACCAGCGCCAGCACGCGCCCGGTTCGCGGGTCCATCGCCACGATCGCCCCTTCGACATCGGGCACCTGACGCAGGATATAAGTCCCCTCCTGCCCAGCCACCGGCTCGACATAGATTACATCGCCCACGCTGAGCACCTGGCTTAGTTGCTGGCTGACCCAGGAGACCGCTGATCCGGGCAGCGTTCCTGTGATCCGGGCTGAACTCACCCGCCCATCGATGTCGATCAGTGGGCGCAGGCCAATGCGCGCGGAGTTGGACTCCATTTCGAGAACGACCGCCAGTGTCCATTCCGGAACATCGCTCAGGGGCGAAACGGCTGCCAGCGCCTGCCCCCAATCCTCGCTCACATCGATGGTTGTTTCGACGGCATGAACGCCCCGCCGCTGGTCATAGGCGATCAGCCCGTCCATCAGCGCTTTACGAGCATGCAATTGCATCTGGGGATCAAGGGATGTCCGCACCGACATGCCGCCGCCATAAAGCGTATCCTCGCCATAGAGCGACGCCAGTTGTCTCCGGACTTCCTCGGTGAAATATTCCGCCGAGTAGAGCTGGGAGCCGCCTTGACGCGGGATCACGTCGAGATTTTCGGCCTTGTAGGTTCGGGCGGCCTCTGTCGAAATGTATCCATTCTCGGCCATCCGATCGAGCACCCAATTGCGCCGGTCGATAGCCGCTTGCGGACGGCGAAAGGGATGGTAGTTGGAGGGCCCCTTGGGCAGCGCCGCCAGATAGGCAGCCTCGGCGTAGGTCAGCTCATATAGCGCTTTGTCGAAATAATTGAGCGCGGCCGCTGCAACCCCATACGAGTTGAGGCCCAAGTAGATTTCGTTGAGATAAAGTTCGAGAATCTTGTCCTTGGAAAAGGTATTTTCGATCCGGAGCGCCAGCAGGGCTTCCTTGATCTTGCGATCCCAGGTCTGATCGGCGGTCAGCAGAAAGTTCTTCGCGACCTGTTGGGTTATGGTCGAAGCACCCGAAAGGTTGCCCGAACTCCCGTCAATTATCTGCTGGACGTTGTCCCGAACGGCCCGGAATACGCCCGAAATATCGATGCCGAAATGGGTGTAGAAATCCTTGTCTTCTGAAGACAGGAACGCTTCGATCACCATCGGAGGGATGGTCTCTACCGGCTGGAACAGCCGCCGCTCGCGGGCAAATTCTGCCAGCAGCACGCCATCGGCGGCATGCACGCGGGTGGTGACGGGCGGCTGATAATCGGTGAGCACCGTATAATCAGGCAGGTCTTCGCTCAGCAGCCAGACATAATAGCCAACGACGCCGAGCACGATCACGCCGCAAAAGACGCCAAAACCGAAGAGCCAGCTCAAAAGTCGAAACATTCAATTCTCTTACGGATATGCGCCGAGCGCTTCACGCCGAATCCCGCTGCGATAAACTATCAGACTCCGCGCCACGTGTACGCGGGAACCGCCGTTGCGCCTATCAAAAGCGTGTGTCGCTGACTCAGGAACGTCCGTCAAAATAAACCGCGACGCCCCGCGCCAGTGCCGCCGCGACCCGATCCAGCCACGCGTCGGTGGTCAGGTTCTGCGTGTCGTCGGAATTGGACAGGAAACCCAGCTCGATCAGAACAGAGGGGATATCCGGCGAATTGAGGACGAAAAAATCCGCCTGCCGCAAGGGAAACCGCCTGAGCTGCACCGAAGGCTCAAGCTGCTCGATCAATTCCTGCCCGGCAAGATAGGACTGACGCCGCGTTTCCCGGGAAAGGAAATCCACCAGCACGTCGATGGCTCCCTCGTCCTCGGGCGGTGAAAATCCGGCAATCAGGTCCACCTTGTTCTCGTTCTCCGCCAGGATCCGATCCAGATCGCTGGTTGCCAGATCGCCGCGCGTATAGATCGACGCGCCCCGTACATCCGGCTGATCGAACGAATCCGCATGCAGCGAGATAAACAGATCAGCCTGGTTCTGCCGGGCCAGAGCCAGCCTGTCAGACAGAGTTAGAAAGGTGTCGGTATCCCGCGTCAGCGCTACATCGAAGCGGCCTGTCTCGACCAGCAGGCTCTGCAATTTCAAGGCAAATGCCAGAACTATGGTCTTTTCCTCCAGACCATTGGTGGCCCGGGCGCCGCCGTCCACGCCGCCATGGCCGGGGTCGATAACCACCAATGGCCGCACCGTATCGCTTGCTGTTGCTATCTCCCCGGGCGCCGTTTGCTGGCTATCCAGTTCCGATTGAACTGCGGACGAGGCAATGTCTGCCTCCTCTGCTGCTGCGTCGCGCAATTTGGCGGCAAAATTTTCCGCCGTGTCCGGCACGAGATCGATCACCAGCCGGGCGGGCTGATCTTCGAAGGCTTCGAGAACATAGGATTGTTGCACCTGTGCTGGACCTGCCAGCGTCAGTGTCACCTGCACACGGTCGGGTGCGGGTGCTTCCACCAGATACCCGGTGACCAGTCCGTCTCCGGCTGGCTGGGTTTCGATGCTGTCGCCGGCCTGGGCGCGCAATTGCACGACCACCCGCAAAGGATCCGCTTCTGTATGTACTGCAAAATCCGTAGGTGTTCCCAGATCGAGCACCAGGCGCGCCCGGTCCTGCGTTGCGGTCACCCGCGAATCCAGCAGCGGTGGCGGCGCAGAGGCTGCAGTTGCCTCGACGCTCGGGGGCGCAGCTTCCTGCGCAATGGCGATGCCCGCCAAGCCGCCAAGATACAGCAATATCAGAACAAGCAGACGCCCGTGCATACTCGGAAACGACATCGGAAACTCCCGTTCGGAGCCCTCTTATGCGATTCCCGGGCTGATTCAGGCAAGCCGCAGCTTGAAATTCCTCGCCCCTCACGCCACATTCTGGCCGTGCGGTGACTGGTCGATTGCTGCTTGCCAACCGATCGGAACACCCGTAATGACTGTAATGCGGTGCTCTTTGGAGTCTGCGGCGAAACCCTTGGTTGCCTCCGGCACACTGCCGGCCTCGACTGAGGGAATATGACGCGCGACGTGCACCGATTACGAATAACGGACCTGCCGGTTATGGTGGTCCGAATGGCCGGGCCGGCTCGGCTCGGTTTCCCGAGGACGAGGTCGAATGGGTCTTTCTCTGGCAATCGGCACGATGGATTTCCCGGCGCGCCGAAGCCCGTTGCCCTGCTCCATACCCCCTCCCCTTCAAGCAAGCGGCGCCCTGTGCGCCTTCACGATACTGTCATTCGCCTCGCATGGCGCTGGCGGCCCGCAAGGATTGCGGCCCGGGTCTGGCGCGCGAGTGCGCGGAGTTTTATTTTATGGCCACGAAGAGAATGTTGGTGGATGCCACCCACCCGGAAGAGACACGGATTGTCGTCACCAGCGGTAACAGACTAGAGGAATTCGACTTCGAATCTGCCGAACGGCGCCAATTGCGAGGCAATATCTACCTCGCCAAGGTGACGCGGGTCGAACCGTCCCTCCAGGCAGCCTTTGTCGAATATGGCGGCAACCGCCATGGTTTCCTCGCTTTTTCCGAAATTCATCCCGATTATTACCAAATCCCGGTCGCTGATCGCGAAGCGTTGATGCGCGCCGAGGAAGAGGAATCGCAGGAAGAGGCTCAAGAGGAGGAAGACGAGGCGGATAACGCTGACGACGGCGATTCCGACGACGAGTCTTCCGATCATGACGAACATGGTGAGAACGGCGACGATAACGGGCTGGGCTTGCCGCGCGAAGTCAAGAAGGTCGAGCAGATCGGCGAAGGCGACGCCCTGGAAGACCTCCAGGAGCGGCCGCGCCGCAATCAGCGCAGATACAAGATTCAGGAAGTCATCAAGCGCCGCCAGGTGTTGCTGGTTCAGGTCGTCAAGGAAGAGCGCGGCAATAAGGGCGCTGCGCTGACCACCTATCTTTCGCTGGCCGGACGCTATTCGGTTCTCATGCCCAACACCGCCCGCGGTGGCGGCATTTCGCGTAAGATCACCAGCGCCGCAGACCGCAAGCGCCTCAAGGAAATCGCCGCCGATCTCGAAGTGCCGCAAGGCATGGGCGTCATCTTGCGCACGGCTGGGGCCTCGCGCACCAAGGCCGAGGTCAAGCGCGACTTCGAATATCTGATGCGGCTGTGGGAGAACGTGCGCACGTTGACGCTGGAATCGTCGGCACCCAACCTCGTCTATGAGGAAGGAAGCCTGATCAAGCGCACCATCCGGGACCTGTACAACAAGGACATTTCCGAAGTGCTCGTTGCCGGCGACGCCGGCTACCGCGAGGCCAAGGATTTCATGCGGATGATCATGCCTTCGCATGCCAAGAATGTGCAGACCTACAAGGACGATGCGCCGATTTTTTCGCGCTACAACATAGAGTCCCAGCTCGACTCCATGTTCCATCCGCAGGTCACCCTGCCCTCGGGCGGCTACATCGTGATCAATCCGACGGAAGCTCTGGTCTCCATCGACGTCAACTCGGGCCGAGCCACCAAAGAGCACAATATCGAGGACACCGCCCTCCAGACCAATCTCGAAGCTGCCGAGGAAATCTCCCGCCAGTTGCGTCTGCGCGACCTTGCCGGGCTGATTGTCATCGACTTCATCGACATGGAGGAAAAGCGCAACAACCGGGCCGTCGAGCGTAAGCTCAAGGATTGCCTGAAGAACGATCGTGCCCGTATTCAGGTCGGCCATATCAGCCATTTCGGCCTGTTGGAAATGAGCCGTCAGCGCATCCGCTTCGGCGTCTTGGAAAGCTCGACGCACACCTGCCCCACCTGTGCTGGAACGGGCCTCGTGCGGTCCGTGTCCTCTCTCGCGCTGATGATCATGCGCGCCATCGAGGATCACGTGCTGCGCAAGCCCGGGCAATCGATCAACGTCAACATGCCGACCGAAGTAGCGCTCTATATCCTCAATACAAAGCGCGATTCGCTTACGGCGCTTGAGGCCAAATATGCGCTGTCGATCACCATTTCCGCCCAGAGCGGGTTGGTTGGGTCCCAGTTCAACATCGAACGCGGCGAAGCACGAGCCCCGGTGGCGGCTGCGCCCGTTCAGCACATTCGCGCCGATGCTGCTTCGATGGAGGATTATGACGACGCCGAAGCGGATATCGAAGCCGAGGACGCCGTCGAGACCGTGTCTGAGTCCGATACGGATTCCGGTGAGGAGCAGAACGGACGCAGCAAGCGCCGCCGCCGGCGTCGCCGCGGCAATGGTGAAGGCACGGTCCAGGCAACCGAGATTGCGGTTCCTGATGCTGAATCCGGCGACAC
>NZ_DATMGM010000010.1:0-6881 GCF_035555455.1 Pelagibacterium sp.
TCAATGCGCGCATCCTCAATGATAGCGATCAGGAGCTCTCGGTGCCACCTGTTGTCGTCGAACTGCGAGACGATCAGGGGCGGCTGGTGTTCAGCTGGATGACCAAGGCGGACCGCAACAAGCTCAAGCCCAATGAGGAAGCGCGGGTTTCCGAAAGCCGGCTGGATATTCCTAAAAACGCCCGCAATCTGGAACTCAGATTCGTCGATAGCGCGAGCTGACTTGCCAGAAACGCGCACCTTGTAGCAACATCGCGGCGACCATGCCGATGGCCGATGCAAGTGCCAGACCGGCCGACCCCCAGCCGAAATGCCAGCCGGCCCAGCCCGCCGCGCTCATCGCGATGAAGAAGGCGACGATGCCGTTGAAACCGGCCGCCACCTGATCGCCCAGCGAACGCAGCGCCGCCACGAAGATGGCCTGAATGCCGTCGGCGAGGATGAAGGGTGCGAGGATCAGAACCATCAGCGTGGCTTCCCGCGCCACCGCGGCATCGGCGGTGAGGCCGTTTACGATTGGCCTTGCAAGCAGCAGATAGACAAGCACGACGCTGCCCATGATGACCATGGAAAGGGCGCAGGCAATGAGCGTGCGGCTGCGCGCCGTCCAGGGTTCGCCCGTGCCTACTGCGTTGCCCACGCGCACGCCCGCTGCCGAGCCGAGGCCCAGCGCCAGCGCGAAGCCGATATTGTGCAGCGAGAGCATGACCTGAAAGGCGCCGGCGATAACATCACCCATCCATGTCGAAAGAATGATGAGGAAGGAGAAGCCGAGCACTTCCATTGCCGCGCCGACACCAGGCATGATGCCGAAGCGGATGATCGCCGGAATGCCTTTGAAGGCTTGCCGCCATGCTGCCCGATCCAGCCGGTGCAGGCCGCGCTGCTGTGCGCTGGGCAGCGTCCAGGCAAGCAGCGCCATGGCAAGGCCGCCAATGGTGCCGGCGATCGATGTGGCCAGCGCCGCGCCGACCGCTCCCATTGGCGGGAAGCCGAGATGGCCCAGCGTCATCGCATAGGCGAGCACGGCATTGAGCGGCAGGGTAGCGATGTTGACGTAGAGAACGCGTCGCGGTGAGCTCACGCCTTCCAGAAAATAGCCGCAGGCGATGAGCAGCATCTGGCCGGGCAGGCCGACCATCATGGCGATCAGCACGGCCGAGCCGGGTGCGATCAGGTCAGGCACCACGCCGGTGAGCGCGAGCAGGGGCTCGGCCGCCAGCGCAATGATGATGGCGCTGGGCGTGCCGAGCAGCAATCCGGTCAGCACCGCCTCGCGCCATAGACTGCCGGTGCGCGGCAGATCCCCCGCGCCGTCCGCCCGGCTGGTGAACACCACGATGCCGGACATTCCGCTGAGCAGCAGCATGAGGATGACGAAGTTCAGCACGCGCCCCGCCGCCAGCGCGCCCAGCTCGTCCGTGCCGGCCAACCCCACCACGGCAACGTCGATCAGATGCATGATCGTCCAGTTGAGATTGGTGAGGATGATCGGCCAGGCGAGTCTGGCAATGCGCTGGGCCTCGCTGATGAGGCCCTGATTACTGATCGTGCCGGTGTGCAGCATGGTCGCTCTGTCTGATGTTCCCCAACGGCTGCGTAGGCCGGCTGTTACTTGCGGCGTAGGGCAACGCACGCTCCCTCGTCAGTGAGGTGGGCGATTTAGCGCAAGGCCCAGGATTCGTTGCAGGCCGATACGGAGCGGCTGGCTTGAGGTCCAGCGTTATGAAGGCCTGAGGCTCCGTCATGCCGCTACCGGGACAGTCGATGGTGTTCAGCGGGTGACATCGCGGTACTTTTTGGGCGGCTCATATCGGAAATTAGTTTGCATACAATCTATGATGGGTTGATGTTTACACCTGGGAACAGGCGTAAAAAGCGATTTTCATCCGATAAAATGCAACGGCTATGTTTTTATCACGCACGAAAATAGATTGATGACCAACTAATTTTTAGCTACATTATAAATTATGCAGCCTGAAGCAGGGTTGTTTCGCCAGCGTGATAGCGCGGTGTGAGAGCTGAACAGGAGGGGTGTCATGAAAAAAAGCTTCTATATATCGCTAACGACGGGAGCAGGGCTGGTGGCGCTGGCCATCGCTTCGCCTGGCTCTGCTCAAGATCGACGAGGGGTGGACAGTGACGATGGCGCTCAACCCTATAATCCGCAGGACGATATCATCGTCACGGCGACGCGGCGCGAGGAAAGCATACGGGAGGTTCCGCAAAGCATCGCCGCTTATTCACAGGAGCAGATGGACAAGCAGGGCGTGCGTGATGTGGGCGATATCGCTCGCCTGACCCCCGGCATCAGTTTCAGTCGCACAAATGGTCTGGGGTCGATGATTTCTATGCGGGGCATTTCGTCCGGTGCCGGTTCGGCGACAGTGGGTGTCTATATTGACGATACGCCGATTGCGCAGCGCGCAACGATTGCGTCCGGTAATTTCTCATCCAACGCCTACCCGCAGATTTTCGACCTGGAGCGGGTGGAAGTTCTGCGCGGGCCGCAGGGCACGCTGTTCGGCGCCAGTTCTGAAGGTGGCGCGATCCGCTTCATCACGCCAACGCCGAGTCTGACGCAGATGTCAGTCTATGGGCGTGGCGAGCTAGGCTGGACCGAGGGCGGTGCGAACAGCTATGAGGCCGGGGTCGCCGTTGGCGGTCCGCTGGTAGTGGACAAGGTGGGTTTCCGCGCCAGTGTCTGGCATCGGACCGATGGCGGTTTCGTTGATCGGCTCGATTCCCGCAGTGGCCGGGTCGATGACGAGAACGCCAATGAACAGCGCACGCTGGCGGCGCGGTTTGCCCTGCGTTTCCAGCCGACGGAACGGCTCTCGATTACGCCGTCGGTTTTTTATCAACGGATCAATCTGGATGATATGCAGGCTATCTGGCTACCGAACAACGATCCGCGTTACCAGCATCTGAACTATACCGACCAATCACAAAATAAATATGGCCATGCTTATCCGTTGCGGCAGCCGTTTAATCAGAATTTTGTTCTTCCGGCGTTGAAGCTGGAATATGAAGCGGATGGCTTCGATATTATATCGAACACGTCTTACTATCGACGTAAAGAAGCGGGCGTCACGGACTTTACGCCGTTCGAGGTCCCGATGTGGACGACGATTTTCACGGGCGTTACGGTTCCGTTGCCGGATAACGTAAATGACGTCGCGCCCGGCTTCGACAATCAGAAGAATAATTTTTTCACCCAAGAAGTGCGCATTCAGAACAATAATCCCGATGCGCGTCTCAACTGGACGATTGGTGGTTTCTACTCAAAGAATAAGGTTTCCACCTTCCGCTCTGTCGAGAATAAATTTCTCGGACAATTGCTGCTTGATACGGGCATGATGCCCTGTGCAACCCCGGATGCATGCGTGGAGATGGCCTTTGGCGTGCCGCTTGTGGACGGGCGCTTTTTGTTCGTGGGGGATACCACGACATGGGATACGCAATTGGCTGGCTTCGGCCAGGTCGATCTGCGCTTGACGGACAAGCTGACGCTCACCGGCGGCATCCGTGTTTCTAAAACCAAGTTCAAGTTCGAGAATCTGGCTGATGGGCCGGTCAACGGTCCGCCTGCGCCACGTCTCGACATTGGCAGCAGCAATGAAACGCCGGTCACGGGTATGGTCAGCGTCAGCTACAAGGCGGATAACGGCAATCTCTATTATGCGTCGGTGTCTGACGGCTTCCGGATTGGTGGCGCGAATGTGCCTATCTATAATCAGGGCTGCGACGTGGACGCCGTGGGCGGGGTGCCGACCACCTATGATTCCGACCGTGTGCGCAATTACGAGGCCGGAGCCAAACTCAGCTTCGCGAATAATGCCATTCAGTTTGATGGCAGCGTCTTCCTCATCAAGTGGAAAAATCGCATCGGCAACGTTGCTATCCCGCCTGTGGGGGCTTGCCCGTTGTCCTTCACGGATAATCTGGGGGACGTAACCAGCTATGGTTTCGATATGCTGGTTCGTGTCCGCCCGGCAGCGGGTCTGACACTGACTGCGGCAGTGGGGGATGCCAACGCTACCTATGATGAGGATTTCTTCTCAACCAATACGCAGACCAAGCCAACCGTCTCGAAGGGCGATGCAATCAGTGGGTCCCGGACGACGTTCACATTGTCGGCTGATTATGCATTCCAGCTGAACGCCAGCACCGACCTTTATATGCGCGGCGATTATACCTACACCGGGCGAAATGATCGTGGTTCGGGCCTTAATCCCAATAACGCCGTTTATGACCCTACTGCATCGAATGATCCAGGTCCGACCAACAATGTGGTCAATGCGCGTATCGGCGCGCGCGTGAGCGGGCTGGATATTTCCGCGTTCGTCAACAATCTGTTCGATGAAAATTATCTGATGGATGGCGACGCGCTGGGCTTCGGTAGTCCGCTACATGGCGCTTATCTTTACAATCGGCCGCGCAGCTATGGCGTGACAGTGGCCTATCGCTATTGAGCAATCGGCCGGATTAAAGGGAAGAGGGCGCGTTTATCGCGCCCTTTTTCATGATCGCAATATTTATTAAAGCGTGCAGCGAATGTCAGGCCGGACGTCGCACCTGCATTGTCATGACGCCTTGGCACCGACGGTTACGCAGGATGCGTATAGCGGCCAGCACTGCCTGCATGGTGCGGCCACTCCTGCCGGACGGTTCGCATGGCTGCCTGAGGCGCGGGGTCATATGCATGTGCATGGGGCCGGCTGGCTCCGCCATACGGTAGGCTGATGATTAGCTGAATTAGCGTTTGAACAGGGACGAAGCGGCGCTCGGACCCGTTCAACTGCGGCCGTTTCGACGTGAATGACACCTGTCGATGAAGGTGTGTTTGTCGGTACTCGGCGAAAAAGATTGCCCTCCACCAGACCACCGGGGATCGGTATGGCTGGTGAAGGGCGGCCCGGCTAAATGCTGCTTTTGCCGGGCAGGCGGCTGAACGTTAAATCTCGTCCAGCGCGACATCCTTGCGGTCTTTCAGGAAGATCAGCCCGATGATGACCGTCAGCGCGGCGATGATGACGGGATACCACAAGCCCGCATAGATGTTACCGGTTGCAGCGACGACCGCAAAGGCGGTGGTCGGCAGGAAGCCGCCCAACCAGCCATTGCCGATATGATAGGGCAGGGACATCGCCGTGTAGCGGATGCGTGTCGGGAAAAGCTCCACCAGCGCGGCAGCAATCGGGCCGTAAACCATCGTCACATAGAGCACGAGCAAGAACAGGATGCCGACCACCCGTGGTTTGTTGATGGCCGCCGGGTCTGCCCGCTCGGGATAGCCCGCCGTCGCCAGGGCGGCTCTGACCTCGGCTTCCCATGCGGTTTTCCGTTTCTGGAACACGGCAGATTCCAGCCGCTCACCCCGGAAGCTTTCAATCTGCATGGCGCCGATCTGGATCATGGCGATACTGGCCGGGGCCGCAGCTTCGTTCGAATAGGGAATACCGGTCTGCGCCAGCAAGGTTTTCGCCAGGTCGCAACTTGTCGAAAACCGGCTCTTGCCGACCGGATCGAACTGGAAGGAGCAGTCGGCCGGATCGGCATAGACGATGACCGGGGCGACATAGGCCGCGCGCGCCAGAGCCGGGTTCGCCGCACCGGCGAGGGCATGAAACAAGGGAAAATAGGTGAGCGCGGCCAGCAGGCAGCCGGTGAGAATGATTGGCTTGCGTCCGACCTTGTCAGAGAGCCATCCGAAGATCACGAAAAAAGGCGTGGCCAGCAGCAGCGCGGCGGCGATCAGCAGATTGGTGGTCTCGCCATCAACCTTGAGCGTCTTTTCGAGAAAGAAAAGAGCATAGAACTGGCCGCTATACCAGACGACTGCCTGTCCCGCGGTCAGGCCGAACAGCGCGATCAACACCACCTTCAAATTGCTCCAGCGGCCGAAGCTTTCGGTGATCGGTGCGTCGGAGCCGCGACCTTCCGCCTTCATTTTGCGGAAAGTGGGGCTTTCCTGCAGCTTCAGCCTAATCCAGATCGAGATGGCAAGCAGAATGATCGAGAGGAGGAACGGGACGCGCCAGCCCCACGCCCGGAAAGCCTCCTCGCCCATCAGATTACGGGTGCCCAGAATGACCAGCAGGCTGGCGAACAGACCGAGCGTCGCCGTGGTTTGAATCCAGCTTGTGTAGAAGCCACGGCGGCCGGGTGGAGCATGTTCCGCGACATAGGTCGCCGCCCCGCCATATTCGCCGCCCAGCGCCAGGCCTTGAATGAGGCGCAGGAAGACGAGCGCCAGCGGCGCGGCGACGCCGATCTGCTCATAACTTGGCAGCAGGCCAACCGCGAAGGTGGAAAGGCCCATCAGTGCCATGGTGACGAGGAACGTGTTCTTGCGTCCCCATAAGTCACCCATGCGGCCGAAAACGAGTGCGCCAAGGGGGCGCACCGCAAAGCCGGCGGCAAAGGCGAGCAGAGCGAGAATGAAGCCGGTTGTTTCATTCACACCGGAAAAGAAATGGGCCGTGATGAACAGCGCCAGCGCACCATAAAGATAAAAATCATACCATTCGAACACGGTCCCCAACGCGGATGCGCCAATCACCATCGCGTCCTTGCGGGTCATGGCGGTGGATCTGGCGGGGCCGTCCGTGATCGTTGCGCTCATTGCGCGCCACCCGTCTGCGCGAGCAGTTCCTCGATCGTGTAAAGCTGCCCGGTCTTCATCACCTTGCGGACCTTGCTGGCATTCTTGATGTCCTCAAGCGGGTTGCCATCGACAAAGACGAGATCGGCGATCTTGCCCACTTCCACCGTGCCAAGATCCTTCTCCTGTCCCAGCAAGGCGGCCGGCACGGCGGTGGCGCTGCGCAGCGCCTCGAACGGGGTCAGGCCGGCCTTTACCTCCTGTACCAGCTCATT
>NZ_DATMGM010000011.1:0-16208 GCF_035555455.1 Pelagibacterium sp.
CCACGAGAGCAAACACCACCACCGGAACCGGCACGCCCAGCAGATTGCCGTAATAAACCGGCCGATAGGTGTCGCGGATATCGAACGCCAGCGACAGGGTGCCCCCGTCGGCGAAATAGGTGACCAGCGAGCGGAAGATGCCCATGGTGCCCAACGTCACGATAAAGGCCTCGATCTTGCCTTTGGTGGTCATGAAGCCGTTGAGGAAGCCCGCCCCCAGCCCCAGCACCACCGAAGCGACGCATCCCAGGATCACCGTTGCCAGCCCCGTGCCCAGCGTATCGATGGCCGCGTTCATCACGATGATCATCACCCCTGAGATCACCGCCGCCATCGATCCCACCGACAGGTCGATTCCCCCCGCCGTGATCACGAACGTTCCGCCCACCGCGATGATGCCGATAAACGCCGAACGGGTCAGCAGGTTGGAAATATTGCCCTCGGAGATGAAGGCGGGATTGAGCGCAAAGCCCAGCAGGCACAACAGGATCAGCGCAACCAGCGGCCCCAGCGTGTGGAAATCCACATGCAGCCGCCGCCGCGCTGGCTTCACGCCCTCATGCGCTTGCACGGTCATCGTCTCGTTCTCCCTTGAGCCCTGCGGCATAACGCATGATCTCTCCCTCTGTGATCTCGGACCCTTCCAGAATCCCGGTCCGCCGTCCTTCGCGCATCACCACCACCCGGTGCGAGAGCCCGATCACCTCCTGCATCTCCGAAGAGACCACGATGATCGATTTGCCCTCTTTGGCGAGCGCCGCGATGATGTGATAGATTTGCTGCTTGGTGCCCACGTCGATGCCGCGTGTCGGCTCGTCGATGATGACGATCTCGGGCTCGGTCTCCATGGCCTTGCCCAGCATCAGCTTCTGCTGGTTGCCGCCCGAAAGCTGGCCCACCCGCACTGAAGCATCGCGGGCGCGGATATCGAACCGCCGCGTTGCCCGTTCCATCGCCTCGATCTCGCTCGCGTCGTTGAGGAACCCGCCGCGCAGATGCCGCGCCAGCGTCAGCAGTGTCAGGTTCGGCTGCAACCCGATATTGAGCAGCAGCCCTTTGCCCTTGCGGTCCTTGGTCATATAGACCAGCCCCGCCTTCACCGCGTCGCCGATCGAGGTGAAATTTGCCACCTCGCCATGCACACGCACGGCTCCCCCCGTGCGTTCGGCAAGGCCGACAATAGCCTCCATCACCGCAGTTCGCCCCGATCCGATCAGCCCGGAAAACCCGATGATTTCGCCTTTGCGGAGCGTGAACGACACATTGCGCGCGCCCGCCGTGCTCAACCTTTCGACCTCCAGCACCACCGGCGCGTCGACATCGGGTTCGTGCTTGGGCGGATAGAGGTTGGACAACTCCCGCCCCACCATCATTTCCGCAATCGAATCCGGGGTCAGTTCGCCCGTATCAACGGTCGCGATCAATTGCCCGTCGCGCAACACCGTGATGCGGTCTGAAAGCGCCATCACCTCATCGAGCTTGTGCGAGATGAAGACGATGGCGACACCCTTGTCGCGCAACCGGCGCACCTGTTCGAAAAACGTATCGGTCTCCGCCGAGGTCAACACCGCTGTCGGTTCGTCCATGATCAGCACCCGCGCATCGCGGCTGATCGCCTTGGCGATTTCCACCATCTGCTTGTCGGCGACCGACAGGCTGTTGATGCGCGCGTTGGGATTGATCGCAACATGCAGGCTGTCGAGGATGCGCTGCGCCTCCGCCAGCATGTCCCCGCGCCGCAAAAATCCCCACCGGGTCCATTCGCGCCCGAGGAAAATGCTCTCGGCCACCGTCAGATGTTCCGCGAGGTTGAGTTCTTGATGGATGACCACGATGCCGAGCGCTTCCGCTTCGCCATTGGGCGGCAGGCGGATTGGCTCCCCATCGAGCAGGATCGTGCCGGACGTGGGTTGTTCTATGCCAGAAAGGATTTTGATGAGAGTGGATTTGCCCGCGCCGTTTTCCCCGATCAGCGCGTGGACCTCGCCTGCCCGCACGTCGAAATCGACGCTGAACAGCACCGGCACTTCGCCAAAGCTCTTCGATATCCTGCTGGCTGCAAGAATATGCGGCGCATTGGCGGATTCCGCCATCACCTCTCCTCCCCCCGGTTCGGGCCGCATTGCCCCGCGGCTCCTCCCTTATGGGCGAAGTATGTAAACCTTTTCATTCTGCATGTAAAGGTTTACACAACCACTGATCTGTTTAAACCATTGCGCCGATGTCGGGCGCGTCGCGCCCGCCCGCATCCAGTGGACAAGCCGCCTCCCGGAGACCTATTCCGGACCGGCACGGGGGACTTTCTTGAGCGCCGTCAAACCAGCAACCATCGAGGATGTGGCCCAGCTTGCCGGCGTGTCCATCGCCACGGTCTCGCGCGCACTCAACGAACCGGGCAAGGTCGCCGATTCCACGCGCCGCAAGGTGATCGAGGCCGTTGCACAGACCGGCTATACGACCAACGCGATGGCGCGCAATCTGCGCACCCGCCGCTCGAACATGATCCTGATCCTCGCCCCCGATGTGGGCGACCCCAACTTCTCCAACATCCTTGTCGGGCTGGAAACCGAAGCCTCCAAACGCGGCTATGGCGTTCTGATCGGCAATACCCGTCACGACCCCACCCGCGAAACCGATTATCTGCGCTTCATTTCCTCCAATCAGGCCGATGGCATCGTGCTCTTGACCGGCCATCTTCCCTTCGGCCTCGCCCAGGCGCATCCCGCCGCCCGTCTGCCGCCGATGGTGGCGGTCAACGAGCCCATCGCCAATGCGGCCATTCCCTTTGTCGGCGTCGATAATGTGGAGGCGGCGCGGGTCGCGACCGATCACCTGGTCAGCCAGGGCCACCGCGATATCGCCTTTATCGGCCAATCGTCGGGGCGAGTCGTCGCAAAACTGCGCGAAACCGGCTTTCGCACCGCCATGCAGGCCGCCGGGCTGCCCGTCGAGCCCCGCTTCGTGCTTGAGGCCGATGGCACCACCGAAAGCGGCCGCGCCGCCACCGAGCGCATGTTCGTGCGCGATCGCCTGCCCAGCGCCTTCTTCTGCGTCAACGACGCCACCGCGCTGGGGGTGATCATCGCGCTCACCGCGCGCGGCTATACCCTGCCCCGCGATTTTTCCATCATGGGCTTTGACGACATTTCCTTTGCCAGCTTCGTCACCCCTTCACTGACCACCATGAAGCAGCCCCGCCTCAAGATCGGCGAGGCAAGCATGGACCTGTTGCTGGCCATGCTCGAAGGCGAAGCGCCATCCGGACGCGAAATCCTGCTGCGCGCCGAACTGATCCTGCGCAATTCCGTGGCGATGCGCCGCCCCGCCTGATCGGCGCAGTCCTATTGTCCAGCAGGCGGCGTCCCCGGCCCCGCCGGTGCCTCGACCGCGCCGGGCTGAGCCTGTTCGGGTGCCGGTCCCTGCGCCGGAGTGGGCGTCGCGGCCGGAGCAGGCGTCTCCACTGCCTCTGCGGCCTCCTCTTGCGGTGTCGGTGCAGGCTGCGCATCGCCACCCACCGCGTCGTCCTGGGTCTGGACATCATCCAGCGTCAGCCCTCCGCCCACCGTGGTGTCGGTGTCATCATAGGTGGCAAAGCTGAACCAGAGCACCAGTCCCAACGCGATGACCACCGCGATGGTGCCCCACACCAGCGCGCGTGAATTCATCATCCGGCTGTTGCCCTGCCGCATTTCGGTCGTGTTCAAATCGTGCTTGTCGTTGGTCATGGCTGCATCCCTCGTCTGCTGCGTTCCCGTCCGGGTCGCGTGGCAACCCGTCATTGCCTAACGCTGCTGGCGCCTCCAGCGTTCCGCACAACCCCTTCTGTCTGTGGGCAAATCGAAAATAGCACTCAACATTGGCGCGCGGACCTTCTAACGGTCTTGCCTGTCGGCAAGTGTGGCGACATAGTGTTTTGTCCAATTGGTCTAAATTTGGCGAGCAGATGACCGTATCCGGCCCCGAACCAATCCTCGTCCTCAAGGGGCTCACCAAATCCTTCGGGTCCTTCAAGGCCAACGACGCGGTCGATCTCGAAATCTTCCCGGGCGAAATCCACGCCTTGCTGGGCGAAAATGGCGCGGGCAAATCCACCTTCGTCAAGATGCTCTACGGCGCGCTGCAACCCGATGCCGGTGAAATCATCTGGCGCGGCCAGCCGGTGACCATTCCCAGCCCGGCTCATGCCCGCCAACTGGGCATCGGCATGGTGTTCCAGCATTTCTCGCTGTTCGACGCGCTCACCGTTGCCGAAAACGTTGCCGTCGCGCTGCCGGGAGATCAGCCCCTGCGCACGGTGGCCGCCGAACTCGAATCCGTTTCGCGCGAATATGGCCTGCCGCTCAAGGCCAACGCCCATGTCCACGATCTGTCGGTCGGCGAGCGCCAGCGCATCGAAATCGTGCGTTGCCTGCTGGGCCACCCCGATGTGGTCATCATGGACGAGCCCACATCGGTCCTCACTCCGCAGGAGGTCGAGGACCTGTTTGCCGTGCTGCGCAAGCTGGCATCCGAGGGCAAGGCCATTCTTTATATCTCGCACAAGCTTGAGGAAGTGCGCGCCCTGTGCGAACGCGCCACCATCCTGCGCCATGGCAAGGTGGTCGGCACCTGCATCCCGCGCGATGAAACCGCTGCTTCGATTGCCCGCATGATGGTCGGGGCCGACATTCACCAGATTCGCCCCGCCAGGGCGCGCCCGGTCTCGGCGGAACCCTTGCTTTCGGTTTCCGGCCTTTCCGTCGAGGCCCGCGATATTTTCGGCACGCCCCTCAAGGATGTTTCGCTCGATATCTACCCCGGCGAGATCGTCGGCATTGCCGGGATTGCCGGTAACGGCCAGAGCGAATTGTTCGATGCGATTTCCGGCGAACGCCTCTCCGACCGGCCCGAGCAGGTCAAGCTGTTTGGCCGCAATGTCGGCCATGACGGCATTTCCGCCCGCCGTTCCATGGGTGCCGTATTCATTTCCGAGGAGCGGCTTGGCCACGCCACCGTGCCCTCGCTTCCCTTGAGCGAAAACGTCATCCTCACCCGCTATCGGGTCAATTCGGGCCTGCGCTCGGGCTTCTTTCTCAATCGGGGCCGCGCCCGCATCCTGCTCGACAGCATCACCAGCCGCCTCGATGTGCGCAAAAGCGCGTCTGACCCGGCGGCGCAGGCGCTCTCTGGCGGCAATCTGCAAAAATTCATCATCGGGCGCGAGGTGCTGGAAGACCCCAAGGTCATCGTGGTCAACCAGCCCACCTGGGGCGTCGACGCTGGTTCGGCGGCCCGCATCCGCCAGACCCTTGTGGACCTGGCCGCTGGCGGCGCTGCCATCCTGGTCATCAGCCAGGATCTCGATGAGCTGTTCGAATTCACCGACCGACTCGCCGCTATGGCTGGCGGAAGGCTCTCTGCATTCGAGCCGGTGGCTGAGACCAACCGCAATGCCATCGGCCTCAAGATGTCGGGTATTTTCGAAGGGGAGCCCGCATGAGGCTGGAACTGATCAAGCGGGACAATCCTTCGCGGGCCCTGCGCTTTCTGTCCCCCCTGATCGGGCTGGCGCTGGCCGTGATCACCGGCGCACTGATGTTCGCGGTCCTCGGGAAAAACCCGTTCGAAGCGCTCTATGTTTATTTCGTCGAACCGCTCACCGAATTGTGGTCGATCCACGAACTGCTGATCAAGGCATCTCCGCTGATCCTGATGGGGGCAGGCCTGTCGGTCTGCTACCTGTCCAACAACTGGAATATCGGGGCCGAAGGCCAGTTCATCATGGGCGCGCTGGCCGGCTCGATCTTCCCGGTGCTGTTCACCGATATGGGCGGCCCGTTCATCCTCCCGCTCATGATGCTGTTCGCCATTGTCGGCGGGGCGTTGTGGGCTGGCATTCCGGCGCTGCTCAAGGCCCGCTTCAACACCAATGAAATCCTCGTCAGCCTGATGCTGGTCTATGTGGCCGAGCTGATCCTCGATTATCTGGTGCGCGGTCCGTGGCGCAGCCCCCATGGCATGAACTTCCCCGAATCCGTGCGCTTCCCCTCCTTTGCCCGGCTCCCCGAGCTGATGCCGATGGATGGCCGCGCCAATTGGGGCTTCGTTATTGCGGTTGTGGTGGCCATCGGCATCTGGGTCATGCTCAGCCGCACCCTCAAGGGCTTCGAAATCCGCGTTCTGGGCACCAGCCCGCGCGCCGGGCGGTTCGCCGGGTTCGACGCCAAAAAGATGGTGTATTTCTCTTTCCTTCTGGCCGGCGGTTGCGCCGGTCTTGCCGGGATCATCGAGGTCTCGGGCGCAGCGGCGCAATTGCGGCCGTCCATTTCCCCCGGCTATGGTTTTGCCGCCATCATCGTGGCGTTTCTGGGCCGGCTCAATCCCCTCGGCGTCATCGTCGCGGGCCTCGTTCTGGCGCTCACCTATCTGGGCGGCGAAGCGGCCCAGATCACGCTGGGCCTTTCCGACAAGGTTGCCCGGGTCTTTCAGGGGTCTCTGCTGCTGTTCATCCTCGCCTGTGACACGCTGATCCATTACCGGATCCGCCTCGTTCGCACCCCACGCAGCACGGGGAGCACCGCCGATGCTTGAAGCCATTCTCATCACCATCGCCACCGCATCGACCCCGCTGCTGCTCGCCGCGCTCGGCGAACTGGTGGTCGAACGCTCCGGCGTTCTCAATCTGGGCGTTGAAGGCATGATGATCATGGGCGCCGTTGGCGGTTTCATGGGTATGATCGTCACCGGCAACCCGTTCATCGGCGCGCTGATCGGCGTGCTGTTCGGGGTTGCGCTTTCGCTCCTGTTCGCCTTTCTGGTGCTCTCGCTGGCCACCAATCAGTATGCCACCGGTCTGGCGCTCACCATTTTCGGGCTGGGCCTCTCGGGGCTGTTGGGCGAATCCTATATCGGGCGGTCCTCGACCCGGATGCCGGTCCTCAACATTCCCGGCCTCACCGACCTGCCGATCGTGGGACGGCTGTTGTTCGGGCAGGACATCATCTTCTACATTTCCATCGCGCTGGTGTTCGGTGTCGCCTGGTTCCTGTTCCGCACCCGGCAGGGCCTGAAGCTACGGGCCATCGGCGACAACCCCCATTCGGCCCACGCGCTGGGGATCAAGGTCATCAGATACCGCTATCTCGCGGTGATGTTCGGCGGTGCCTGCGCCGGGTTGGCCGGGGCGCACCTGTCGCTGGTCTATACCCCGCAATGGACTGAAAACATGACCGCCGGACGCGGCTGGATCGCGCTGGCGCTGGTGGTGTTTTCGTCGTGGCGCCCCATGCGGGTGCTGGCGGGAGCCTATCTGTTCGGTGCGGTCTCCATCGGCCAGTTGCATGCCCAGGCGCTGGGGATTGCCATCCCGTCCCAGTTCCTGTCGGCCATGCCCTATGTTGCCACTATTGTGGTTCTCGTTCTCATCTCGCAAAATCGGCGTCTGACGCTGCTCGATACCCCGGCCTCGCTCGGTAAGAGCTTTGTGCCGGACCGTTGATCCAACCAGGGGAAAATAGAGGAAGGACCTCATGAAAGCACTTCTCACCAGCCTTGCGACGGCCACTGCGCTCAGCCTGACGCTTGTGCCCGCCGCGTTCGCCCAGCAGGATTCGGTCGAAGCCTGTTTTGTTTATGTCGGCCCCGCCAATGATGGCGGCTGGTCTCAGGCCCATGACGTGGCCCGCCAGAAGGTCGAGGCGCATTTCGGCGATGCGGTCACCACGCGCTATGTGGAATCCATCCCTGAATCGAGCTCCGAGGGTGCCATCGAGCGCATGGCCCGTTCGGGTTGCGATATCGTGTTCACCACCTCGTTCGGGTTCATGGACCCGACCCTGGCCGTGGCCGAGCGCTTCCCCGATGTGCTGTTCGAGCACGCCACCGGCTACAAGACCGCGCCCAACATGAGCGCCTACAATTCGCGCTTCCATGAAGGCCGCTATATCCAGGGCGTCATCGCCGCCTCGGTTTCTGAAGTTGGCGTCGCTGGCTATATCGCTTCGGTTCCGATCCCCGAAGTGATCCTTGGCATCAACGCCTTTATCCTCGGCGCACAGTCCGTCAATCCCGACTTCTCGCTGAAAGTCGTCTGGGTCAATGACTGGCACAACCCGGGGCTCGAAGCCGACGCTGCCAAGGTGCTGCTCGATCAGGGCGTGGATATCCTCACCCAGCACACCGACTCCACCGCCCCCATTCAGGAAGCCGCCGCCCGTGGCGTAAAAGCCTTCGGCCAGGCCTCCGATATGATCGCGGCTGGGCCGGAAACCCAGCTCACCGCCATCATCGACAGCTGGGAGGCCTATTACATTGACCGCGTACAGGCCATCCTCGATGGCACCTGGGAAGAGCAGAACGTCTGGCTCGGCCTCAAGGACGGCATCCTGACCATGGCGCCCTATACCAACATGCCCGATGACGTGAAGGCCCTGGCCGAAGAGACCGAAGCGGCCATCGTCTCGGGCGATCTGGTCATCTATGAAGGCCCGATCAACCGCCAGGACGGCACCCAGTGGCTCGCCGATGGCGAAGTCGCCGACGACGGCACCCTGCTCGGCCTCAACTTCTACGTCGAAGGCGTGGACGACCAGCTTCCGCAGTAAAGCCTGCACACTCAACAAGCGCGGCGGCAGCAATGCCGCCGCGTTCCATTCCACCGCCGCCCTTGACATTATGCTACCAGGTCGTACTTTCCTATTCCACGAAAGGCAGGACCGCCATGAGCGTCAAATCCTCCATTTCCCTGACCGACCAGCAGGATGCCTTCATTCGCCATCTCGTCGAGAACGGGCATTACCCCAGCGTCAGCGCCGCACTTCAGCACGGGGTTGAACTCCTGCGCCAAAAAACCCGCGGCGAGGAAACCGGCATTGAGGCGCTGCGCCTCCTTATCGAAGAGCGGCGGCAGGGCCAGTTCGTGCCCGGCGATGCCATGAAAACCGCCATCACCGATATCGCCAGCCACAAGCGGCGCCTACATGGCGTTTGAGATACGCTTTTCGGCTGCCGCCGAACGCGATTTCGAGCTCATTTTCGACTTTCTCTTCGACAGCTACACTGCCTTCGGCGAATCCGCCGCCGATGCCATCGATCACGCCGAACGACGCGTACAGGCGATCCGCGCCGAGATCGAGGGCCTGACCCGTACGCCCCATATCGGCACGCTGCATCCTGAAATCATGCCCGGCCTCCGCCATGTCACTCTGGGCCGCACCATCGTCTGGTTCGACATACGCGAGCCAGACGCCACCATCCGCATCCTCGCCCTCTATTTCGGCGGCCAGGATCACCTGCAACAAATGCTGGCGAGGCTTCGCCAATAGCACGTTAGAGCAACTGATCTGATTCAATCAGATCGGGAATTGCTCTAGCATGGTTGCCAGAGCGACTTTTCCGAGCCCATCGAGGACCCAGCCAATGACCGACGCCGCCACCCTCGCCCGCATGATTCGCGCCGGACGCGGTCTTGAGCCCGCCGATCTGGTCATCCGCGACGTCCGCCGCCTCGATATCATCACCGGCGAGATCACCCACACCGACATCGCCATCGTCGCCGATCGCATCGTGGGCATCCACGGGCGCTATGAAGGCAAGGCCGAAATCGATGGGGCCGGACGCTTTGCCGTTCCCGGGTTCATCGACACTCATCTGCATATCGAATCCTCGCTGGTCACCCCGCACGAATTCGACCGCTGCGTGCTCCCGCACGGCGTCACCACGGTGATCTGCGATCCCCATGAGATCGCCAACGTTCTGGGCGCCACCGGCATCCGCTATTTCCTCGACAGTGCCGAGCGCACCATCATGGACATCCGGATCAACCTCTCGTCCTGCGTGCCCGCCACCCCGTTCGAGACCGCCGGCGCCCGCCTCGAAATCGACGATTTACTGCCCTTCGCCGATCATCCCAAGGTGATCGGGCTTGCGGAAATGATGAATTTCCCCGGCGTCCTCAACGCCGATCCCGCCATTCTCGCCAAGCTCGAAGCCTTCCAGCACCGCCACCTCGATGGCCACGCCCCCCTGTTGCGCGGGGCCGATCTCAATGGCTATCTCGCTGCCGGCATCCGCACCGATCATGAAGCGACCAGTGCCGGAGAAGCGCGCGAAAAACTCGCCAAGGGCATGGCGATCCTCATCCGCGAAGGCTCGGTCTCAAAAGACCTCGACGCCCTCGCCGAAATCCTCGACGAGAACACCTCCGCCTTCGTTGCGCTGTGCACCGATGATCGCAACCCCCTCGATATCGCCGAGGAAGGCCATCTCGACAATTCCATCCGGCGGCTGATCGCCCTTGGCCGCCCCGTGCATCACGTCTATCGCGCCGCCTCCCATTCCGCCGCCCGCATTTTCGGGCTGAGCGATCGGGGCCATGTCGCCCCCGGCTGGCGGGCCGACATTGCGCTGCTCGATGATCTTGAGGCGTGCCGCGTGTCCGGCGTCATCTCCGGCGGTCGCCCCGTCACTGACGATATCTGGCACACCCGCGCGCCGGTCGCCCCGGTGGGCCTGCAATCGATGAAGGCAAACCCGGTGTCGCCGTCCGCTTTCATCACTGCCCCCAACCCCGGCCATAACGAAGTCCCGGTGATCGGCGTCAAGCCCGGCCTCATTCTCACCTACCGCGAAAGCGCGGCGCTCGCGTCCGACGATATGGGCCTCAAGCCCGATACCGAGGCCGATGTCATCAAGGTGGCGGTCGTCGAGCGTCACGGCATCAATGGCAATATCGGCCGCGCCTTCGTCAAAGGGTTCGGCCTCAAGCGCGGCGCCATCGCCTCGTCTGTGGGCCATGACAGCCACAACATCACCGTCATCGGCGTCACCGACGAGGACATGGCTCTCGCCGTCAACCGCCTGATCGAGATCGGCGGCGGCTTTGCTGTGGCCTGCGAAGGGGAAATCCTCGCCGACCTCGCCCTCCCCATCGCCGGGTTGATGAGCACCGAACCGTTCGAAATCGTCACCGGCCACCTGCGGCAATTGCGCGAGGCCGCAAAGGCGCTTGGCTGCACCCTGCCCGAGCCGTTCCTGCAGGTCTCGTTCCTCGCCCTTCCGGTCATCCCGCATCTGAAAATGACCGATCGCGGCTTGTTTGATGTGGACGCCTTCGATTTCGTGCGCTGAGCGGCCCGTCCCCTCTTCGTGGCCTGGCTTGATCTTGCCGATTTTCCGCTTATCTGATTGCCCATGACCAAAGAGCGCACCCGCCTCGAACGCCTGTTCCTGCGGATTGAATCAAGGTTTCCGCGCATCGGAAAGGTGCTCTATCGGCTGCGCCAGCCCCGCGCCATCTTCATCCGCGTTCCTCTGGGCATCCTGTTGCTCCTGGGCGGATTGCTGTCATTCCTCCCCGTTCTGGGCCTCTGGATGCTGCCGCTCGGTCTGCTGCTGCTATCCATCGATCTGCCGTTCCTTCAACGCCCCCTCAACGGTCTCGTCCTGCGCAGCGAGCGCCGCTGGAAACTCTGGCGCCGCGCCCGCCGTGATCGCAAATTCCCACCCCCAGCGGGCTAGAGAACTAGCTGGGCCATTCCCTCCCCCTGTGGGAGCCGCGCTTGCGTTCTTACCCCACCCCCTGGCGCATACTGGTTCCCGGGTCTTCGCCCGGGATGACCCGTTGGGGCTGGCCATTCGTGTGATCGGTTTCAGGTCCCTGAGAGCTGGTTTACCCAGCGCCTCCCCACCCACCTTCGTCATCCCGGGCAAGGCCCCAGGATCGGTAACCGACAGAGCTTGCGGCCCCTTCCTCACCGCCGCCCCAGCTCTCCTTCTCGCCTTGAGGGTGAAAGTGGCAAGCCCCAAGGGCCAGACGGATGAGGGTGCTGTGAGTTTCTGCTCCCCAGCCACGGTGGTGCTTCCCCCCTCCGTAATTGTGTTCCTTCCTCACCGCTGGCACATACTGGTTCCCGGGTCTTCGCCCGGGATGACCCATTGGGGCTGGCCATTCCTGTGATCGGTTTCAGGCCCCTGAGAGCTCGATATTTTACCCAGCGCCTCCCCACCCACCTTCGTCATCCCGGGCAAAGACCCGGGATCCAGTAACCGGCAGAGTTGCGGCTCTGTCGCCGCCCCCGCCCCCGCCCCCGCCCCCAGCGGAAACACCGCGCCCACGCCAAGCAACAACGCCCCTACTCCGCCGCCTTCTTTTCCGCCCGCTTGGCATGCAGGATCGGCTCGGTATAGCCCGAAGGCTGTTCGGTGCCGCGCAGCGCCAGTTCCAATGCCGCCTGAAACGCAATGGAAGCTTCCGGGTCGTCGCTCATCCGCTCATAGGCCGGATCGCCCGCATTCTGCTCATCGACCACCTTGGCCATGCGCGTGAAGGTGGCCACCACCGCGTCCTGATTGGTCACCCCGTGCCACAGCCAATTTGCAATCGCCTGCGAGGAAATCCGGCAGGTGGCGCGGTCTTCCATCAGGCCCACATCGTTGATGTCGGGCACCTTGGAGCACCCCACGCCCTGATCGACCCAGCGCACCACGTAGCCCAGAATGCCCTGCGCGTTGTTGTCGAGTTCGCGCTGGATCTGCTCCCCCGTCAGCGTGGCCGGATCGAGCACCGGCATCGAAAACAGCTCGCCCAGCGTCGGAATCGGCTCATTGTGCCGGCGCTTCTGCGCCTCGAACACATCCACCTGGTGATAGTGCAGCGCGTGCAGCGTTGCCGCCGTGGGCGATGGCACCCAGGCGCAATTGGCCCCCGCCTTGGGATGGCCGATCTTTTGCTCCATCATGTCGGCCATGTCATCGGGCTTTGCCCACATGCCCTTGCCGATCTGCGCCCGCCCCGGCAGCCCGCAGGCAATGCCGATGGTCACGTTGCGGTCCTCATAGGCCGCCAGCCAGCGCTCCGAGCGCACCTGATCCTTGGGCAGCACCGGTCCCGCCTCCATGGAGGTGTGGATTTCGTCCCCCGTACGGTCGAGGAACCCGGTATTGATGAAAAACACCCGCTCGCGCGCCGCATGGATGCAGGCCTTGAGATTCGCTGATGTGCGGCGTTCCTCGTCCATGATGCCGATCTTGATGGTGTTGTGCGGCAGCCCGAGGATTTTTTCCACCTCTCCGAACACCGTGCAGGCAAACATCACCTCGGTCGGCCCGTGCATCTTGGGCTTGACGATATAGATCGAGCCCGCCGCCGAGTTGGCGCGATTTTTAAGGTCGTGCATGGCGCACAGCGTCGTCACCAGCGCGTCGAGTACGCCCTCGCCGATCGGCACGCCGTCGGCATCGAGCACCGCATCGGTGGTCATCAAATGCCCCACATTGCGCACCAGCATCAGCGCGCGGCCCTTCATCGTCAGCGCCGATCCATCCGGCGCCGTATAGCTGCGATCTGTGTTGAGCCTGCGGGTTACCGTCCGGCCACCCTTTTCAAAGGTGTCTTCCAGATCGCCCTTCATCAGCCCGAGCCAGTTGCGATAGACGCCGACCTTGTCTTCGGCGTCGACTGCCGCAACCGAATCCTCGCAGTCCTGGATCGTGGTCAGCGCGCTTTCCACGATCACATCCGCCAGATGCGCCGGATGCGTCTTGCCGATCGGATGGTTGGCATCGATCACCAGTTCGATATGCAAGCCGTGATGGCGCAGCAGGATACGCAGTTTTTCGCCATCCCGGGCATAGCCGACAAACGCTGCCGGATCGGCCAGCTTCGCCGGTCCGTCCGGGGTTTCGATCACCAGCCGCGCGCCATCGGCGGCTTCGTCCACGCCGTAGCGCGTCGCTTCACCATGCTTGACCCCGAGCAACGGAAACGCCTCGTCGAGGAAACCCGCCGCCCGCGCAAACACCTCGGCCCCGCGCGCCGGATTGTATCCCGCCCCCGGCGCCAGATCGCCCTCGCGCGAAATCGCATCGGTGCCGTATAGCGCATCATACAGGCTGCCCCAGCGCGCATTGGCGGCGTTGAGCGCATAGCGGGCGTTGGACACCGGCACCACCAGCTGCGGTCCGCTCAGCGTGGCGATCTCCGGGTCCAGATTTTCGGTTTCGATCCGGAAATCCTCCGGCTCGTCCTCGATATATCTGATCTCGCGCAGAAACGCCTCATACCCCGCCGGGTCGTTGGCCACCGGCCCGTTCTCCCGATGCCAATGGTCGATCCGCGCCTGCATCGCGTCGCGGATATCGAGCAATTCGCGATTGCCCGGCATATAGGCCGAAACCAGTCCCGCAAATCCGTTCCAGAGCGTATCGGAGGCCACGTCGAGCCCGGCCAGCGCCTCTTGCTCGATGAAATCGGCCAACACGGCATCGATCTGCAAACCGGACCGGATCACATAATTGCCCATGGGAAACTCCTTATCATTTCCAGATCGATAGCGGTCCGACCGCGCTCCGCCAAGCCGTTGCGCAAAACACTTCCGCCATGCGGGAAGGCTGCGGTTATTTTGGCGCCCCCACCGCGACCTTGCCCCAGAAGCCCCCTCGTCCCCAAAAGGGGAGAAAGGTGCGCAGAGGTTCCGCTATCGACAGCGAAGGTGGTTTTCGCACACGCCGGGCATCCATCCCCCGGAGGAGAAGCAAAAGACTAATTCAGCCGAGCCTTCGCCGCCTCGCCCGCGACATAGGTTTCCGCCACCACCCGGTCATCGCCGCAGGTCTGGAGCAGGAACAATTCCTCGGACAGCGTTTCCACCCGTTCCATCTTGAGCGCCATATGCGGCAACGCATGTGCGTCGAGCACGACGATATCGGCCTCTGCCCCCGGCTCCAGCACACCGATCGTGTGTTCCAGAGACAGCGCTCGCGCATTGCCCAGGGTCATCATGAAAAAGCTTTCGATCGGCGACAGCCGCTGCCCACCCAATTGCAGCACCTTGTAACCCTCATCGAGGGTGCGCAGCATGGAAAAGCTGGTGCCCCCGCCCACATCGGTCGCAACCCCGATGCGCACATTGCCCGCCATCATCCGTGCCCGGTCAAACAGCCCCGAGCCGATGAACAGGTTCGATGTCGGGCAGAACACCGCCACCGTTCCCGTCTCCGACATCGCAGCAATTTCGCGGTCGTTCATATGGATGCAGTGGCCCAGCAATGTCTTGGGCCCGAGCAAGCCGTAATGCTCATAAATCCCCAGATAGTCGATCATGTTGGGATAGAGCTCGCGCGCGAATTCGATCTCGCCGATGCTCTCATTCACATGGGTCTGCACATACGCATCGGGAAACCGCCGCACCAGGTCCTGGCTCATTTCCATCTGCTCTTGTGTCGAAGTCAGCGCAAAGCGTGGCGTGATCGCATAGCTCAGCCGCCCCACCCCGTCCCATTTCTCCAGCAGTGCCACCGTCTCGTCATAGCCGCGCTGGGGCGTGTCGCACAGCGCTTCGGGCGCATTGCGGTCCATCATCACCTTCCCGGCGATCATGCGCATATCGCGCCGCTGCGCCTCGGCGAAAAACGCCTCCGCTGATTGCGGATGCACCGTGCAATAGACCGCCGCCGTGGTCGTCCCATAGCGCACCAGCTCGTCGCAAAAGGCCGAAGCAATCCGCGCCGCATGGCTCGCATCGGCAAACCGCTGTTCCTCGATGAACGTATAGGTGTTGAGCCATTCGAGCAGGTCCTTGGCGTAGGACCCGATCACCTGCATTTGCGGATAGTGGATATGAGTATCGATAAAGCCCGGCACGATCAGCCCCGGCCGATGGTCGATCACCTCGGCCTTCGGCGCGGCGAGTTTGAGCGCGTCGTTCCATTCGCCCACCGAAACGATGCGCCCCGCGTCGATGACCACGGCCCCGTCCTCGATATAGCGATAGCTGGCGTGATCGTCCGGCCCCGTCGGTTCGGAAACAAAGGTCAGCACCCGTCCGCGCAGGATTTTTCCGCTCACAGGCCCCGCTCCCCCGTCACCGCTTGATACCACACCACCATCAGCTCCCGCTCATCCTGGGTCATCATCGACACATTGCCCGGCGGCATCGCATCGGAGCGCCCCGCCTGAATGTAGATCTCCCGAGCGTGCTCGGCGATTCTCTCCGGCGTGTCGAGCTTTACGTCCTTGGGCGCCAGCGCCACTCCCTCCCAGAACGGCTCATTGGCGTGGCACATCGCACACCGTCCCATCACCGTATCGGACACCTGCGCGAAATGCGGATCGGCCATGAACGCCTGTGCCTGCCGGCCCGCTGGCCCGGCCTCGCCGCTCACCTTGGGAAAGGACGACAGCCAGATGATGCCGAAAAACAGCATCAGCGACAGCGCAAACGTCCAGTATT
>NZ_DATMGM010000012.1:0-64341 GCF_035555455.1 Pelagibacterium sp.
AGTTCAACTAGCAGAACACTTTGGAAAGAGTGGCCATAGCGGGTGACAGCCCCGTATGCGAAAGTGAGACTTCAGGACTCGAGTAGGGCGGGACACGTGAAATCCTGTCTGAACATGGGGGGACCACCCTCCAAGCCTAAATACTCGTACATGACCGATAGCGAACAAGTACCGTGAGGGAAAGGTGAAAAGCACCCCGATTAGGGGAGTGAAACAGTACCTGAAACCGAATGCTTACAAGCAGTTGGAGCTCCTTTAGGGAGTGACAGCGTACCTCTTGCATAATGGGTCAGTGACTTAATCTAACATGCGAGCTTAAGCCGTTAGGTGTAGGCGCAGCGAAAGCGAGTCTGAATAGGGCGCTTCAGTATGTTGGATTAGACCCGAACCCCGGCGATCTAGGCATGACCAGGTTGAAGGTGCGGTAACACGCACTGGAGGACCGAACCGTTGTATGTTGAAAAATACTCGGATGAGTTGTGTTTAGGGGTGAAAGGCCAATCAAGCCGGGAAATAGCTGGTTCTCCGCGAAAACTATTGAGGTAGTGCGTCGGATGTATGCCGTTGGGGGTAGAGCACTGGATGGGCTAGGGGGTCGCGAGATCTACCAAACCTAACCAAACTCCGAATACCAACGAGTCTTATCCGGCAGACAGACGGCGGGTGCTAAGGTCCGTCGTCAAAAGGGAAACAGCCCTAACCTACAGCTAAGGTCCCCAAGTCATCACTAAGTGGGAAAGCATGTGGGAATCCCAAAACAACCAGGAGGTTGGCTTAGAAGCAGCCATCCTTTAAAGAAAGCGTAACAGCTCACTGGTCTAAATAAGGGTTCCTGCGGCGAAGATGTAACGGGGCTCAAGTGATGCACCGAAGCTTAGGGTTGCAGTTTACTGCAGCGGTAGCGGAGCGTTCCGTAAGCGAGTGAAGCCGAAGGGTAACCGACGGTGGACGTATCGGAAGTGCGAATGCTGACATGAGTAGCGATAAAGAGGGTGAGATGCCCTCTCGCCGAAATCCCAAGGGTTCCTGCTTAAAGCTAATCTGAGCAGGGTTAGTCGGCCCCTAAGACGAGCCCGAAGGGGGTAGTCGATGGGAACCACGTTAATATTCGTGGACCTGGTGGTGTGTGACGGATGGCGTAACTTGTCAGGCCTTATTGGATTGGTCCTGGCAGGGAAGTTGTCCCGGGAAATAGCCCCACCTGCCTTTAATGGCAAAGACCGTACCCTAAACCGACACAGGTGGGATGGTAGAGTATACCAAGGCGTTTGAGAGAAGTATCCTGAAGGAACTCGGCAAATTGCCTCCGTACCTTCGGAAGAAGGAGGCCCTCTCACTGGGCAACCAGTGTGGAGGGGGCACAGGCCAGGGGGTAGCGACTGTTTAGCAAAAACACAGGACTCTGCTAAGTCGGCTTCAAGACGACGTATAGGGTCTGACGCCTGCCCGGTGCCGGAAGGTTAAGAGGAGGAGTGCAAGCTCCGAATTGAAGCCCCGGTAAACGGCGGCCGTAACTATAACGGTCCTAAGGTAGCGAAATTCCTTGTCGGGTAAGTTCCGACCTGCACGAATGGCGTAACGACTTCCCCACTGTCTCCAGCATCGACTCAGCGAAATTGAACTCCCCGTGAAGATGCGGGGTTCCTGCGGTCAGACGGAAAGACCCCGTGCACCTTTACTATAGCTTCACGCTGGCATTCGTGTCGGCATGTGCAGAATAGGTGGTAGGCTTTGAAGCAGGGACGCCAGTTCTTGTGGAGCCGCAATGTGAGATACCACCCTTATCGTCATGGATGTCTAACCGCGGTGTAACAGCACCCGGGACAGCGTGTGGTGGGTAGTTTGACTGGGGCGGTCGCCTCCTAAAGAGTAACGGAGGCGCGCGATGGTGGGCTCAGACCGGTCGGAAATCGGTCGTCGAGTGCAATGGCATAAGCCTGCCTGACTGCGAGAGTGACAGCTCGAGCAGAGACGAAAGTCGGTCATAGTGATCCGGTGGTCCCGCGTGGAAGGGCCATCGCTCAACGGATAAAAGGTACGCCGGGGATAACAGGCTGATGATGCCCAAGAGTCCTTATCGACGGCATCGTTTGGCACCTCGATGTCGGCTCATCACATCCTGGGGCTGGAGCAGGTCCCAAGGGTATGGCTGTTCGCCATTTAAAGTGGTACGTGAGCTGGGTTTAGAACGTCGTGAGACAGTTCGGTCCCTATCTGCCGTGGGTGTTGGAATATTGAGAGGAGCTGCCCCTAGTACGAGAGGACCGGGGTGGACGAACCTCTGGTGGACCTGTTGTGGCGCCAGCCGCATAGCAGGGTAGCTAAGTTCGGACGGGATAACTGCTGAAAGCATCTAAGCAGGAAGCCTCCCTCAAAACCAGTATTCCCTATCAGAGCCGTGGAAGACCACCACGTTGATAGGCCGGGTGTGGAAGCGCAGCAATGTGTGAAGCTTACCGGTACTAATAGCTCGATCGGCTTGATCGTTCTCATTTACCAATGTCCGTAACCAGATATTGGTGGAAAGATCACAATCCTCACCGTCTTCCAAAAGACCGTGAGGCTAATACAAAAGACCAGTTCACGAGAAATAAGCAGGTTTATTCGACTTGGTGGCTATGGCGAAGCGCTCAGAACCCGATCCCATTCCGAACTCGACCGTTAAATGCTTCAGCGCCAATGGTACTGTGTCTCAAGGCACGGGAGAGTAGGTCGCCGCCAAGTCTAGTAAACCTGCAAAATCCTTCTCAAAACAAAATAAACACAAAAGCCCCGCCCAAAAAGCGGGGCTTTTTTGTGTGAAAAAAATTGAAAAAAATAAAAGTTGAAGGAAAAAGGCCAGCCCATATCATTGGAGCATCGACGCAACCCGATTGCGGCAGGCTCCATGGATATTGCGCTCGCCAGAACCTTTCTCGAAATTGTGGAGTCGGGCAGTTTTGTTGCCGCCGCCGGACGGCTGAACGTGACCCAGACGGCGGTGAGTGCCCGGGTGCACACGCTGGAAGAGACGCTTGGCCGCCGTTTGTTTATCCGTAACAAATCGGGCGCGCGGCTGACGCCAGCGGGCGAGCGGTTCGTGCGTCATGCGACGACGCTGGTACAGGCATGGGACAGCGCCCGACGACAGGTGGCTTTGCCGCAGGGACACACCGACATCGCCAGCGTGGGCACGGAGATCAGCCTGTGGAATCCGGTACTGGTCGACTGGCTCGCCTGGATGAAAGGGCGCGCGCCCGACATCGCCTTGCGCGCCGATGTCGGGACGCCCGCCCGCTTGCTGCAAGCGGTGCAGGACGGAACGCTGGATATGGCGGTGCTGTATGATCCGCCCCCTCAGGGTGCGACCACTGTTGTCGAGTTGCTCCATGAGGAAAAGCTGGTGATGGTGACCACCAATACGGCGCGGGAAATCGGGGATGTATCCGACTATATCCATATCGACTGGGGGACATCGTTTCAGGCCAGCCTGCAAGCGGCGTTTCCGTCGCTGGAAAGTCCAGGCGTATCGATCTCGCATGGCCCTCTGGCCTTGCTCTATCTGCTGCAGGTGGGGGGAACCGGCTATTTCCGGCTGGAAGCGGTGCAGGAACACCTAGAAACCGGTCAGTTGTACCGAGTGGCGGAGGCGCCGGAGTTTTCGTACTCGATGCATATGGTCTATTCGAGCCGCATGGAGCCCGAACTGATCGATGTGATACGGCGCGGCTTCATCGACAGCGTATGAAAACGTTCAGGCGCCGCCGTCTGTGGTCACAAGTATCCAGTTCGGGTCTTTTGAAAGGATACTGCGCTCGAAGGTCCAGATCTCGGTGATTTCGACCACGTTGGTGGGATGCCCTTGGGTGATGCGGCCCTCGCGGTCGGTTAAAAACGACACGAGTTGCACGACAAACCGCACCGATATCCATGCATTCGACCGATCGAGTCCTGCCGCGACGGGTTCGGCGGAGGAAAAACCGACCAAGAGCGTGGATAAGGTTTCGCTCCGCTCCTGCCGTTGGGTGATGGCGGCGAGGAACGTGGTGCGGACAGGCTCGCTCAACAGGTTCCGGACCGAAACGAGATCGCCGGCGGCAAAGGCGGAGACGATGTGCTCATAGGCAAGCTTTGCACCCGAAAGGAATTGATCGCGGTCAACACCATCCGCCATTCCGAGAACGCGATCCAATTGGTCGTCGAGAGGTTTGGTGTTGGCCGGGAGCAGTGCAGGGGCTGTTCGTAGGGGCAACCCGGACTGCTCGATGGTCGCGTTCTGATCCGAATGCTCGACCGACGCAAGAAAGCGCCAGGCGACGCCGATGAGGACCATGGTGATGACCCAGTCGATTACGCTGATGCTCGACACGGCGACGTCCTTTCCTCATTGGCGATGCGCGATATGGGGCAACGTGTTGAACTGATGGATCGGCGGCGGCGAGGTGAGGGTCCATTCCAGAGTTGTCGCGCCTTCGCCCCATGGATTGGATGTGGCCGGGCGTTTGACCACAAACGCCTCGATCACCACCACGACGAACAGAACCACACCGGTCGTGGAGATATAGGCACCCAGCGAGGAGACCAGGTTCCACAGCGCCATTGCATCGGGGTAATCCACATAACGGCGCGGCATGCCTGAGAGACCGAGGAAATGCTGCGGGAAGAAGACGATGTTGACGCCGATGAACATCAGCCAGAATTGCAGCTTGGCCAGCGTCTCGTTGTAGAGATAGCCGCTCATTTTCGGGAACCAGTAAAAGAACCCGGCAAAGATCGCGAAGGCGGAGCCCAGCGAGAGCACATAGTGAAAATGGGCCACCACATAATAGGTGTCGTGCAACAGATGGTCGAAGCCGGCGCTGGCCACAACGACGCCGGTCACTCCGCCGATGGTGAACAGCAAAATGAAGCCCATGGCCCATAGCATGGGCACCTTGAAACTGACTGAGCCTCCCCACATGGTGGCCAGCCATGAAAAGACCTTGATGCCCGTGGGCACGGCAATCACCATGGATGCGGCCATGAAATAGGTCTGCGTGCGCAGTGAAATGCCGGTCGTGAACATGTGGTGGGCCCAGACCAGGAAGCCGATGACGCCAATGGCGATCATGGCAAATACCATGCCCATATAGCCAAAGATCGGCTTACGCGAGAAGGTCGAGACCACATGGCTGATAATGCCGAAGGCCGGCAGGATCATGATATAGACCTCAGGGTGTCCGAAAAACCAGAACAGGTGCTGGTAGAGGATCGGGTCGCCGCCGCCTTCGGGCGCAAAGAAGGTTGTGCCGAAATTGCGGTCCGTTAAGAGCATGGTGATTGCACCGGCCAGAACGGGCAGGGAAATCAGCAGCATGAACGCGGTGACCAGCATGGACCAGGCAAAAAGGGGCATGCGGAACAAGGTCATGCCGGGCGCGCGCATGTTGAAGATCGTGGTGATGAAGTTGATGGCGCCCAGGATGGACGACGCGCCGGCGATATGGATGGAGAGGATGACCATGTCGACGGCGGGGCCGGGCTGGCCGATGGTGGAATAGGGCGGATAGAGCGTCCAACCACCGCTATGGCCAGTAGATCCTGGAGGGCCTTCAACGAACAGGGAGAGCAGAAAGAGGATAAAGGCAGCGACCAGCAGCCAGAATGATATGTTGTTAAGGCGCGGAAAAGCCATATCGGGCGCGCCGATGAGAATGGGCACGAACCAGTTGCCAAAGCCCCCGATCAGGGCTGGCATCAGGACGAAAAAGATCATCACCAGCCCATGGGCCGACACCACGGCATTGTAGAGGTCGGTGTTGAGAAACAGTTGCAGGCCGGGCTGCTGCAATTCGATTCGGATCGCCAGTGACAGCCCGGTACCCACCAATCCGGCAATCACTGAAAAGATCAGATAAAGCGTCCCGATGTCCTTGTGATTGGTCGAATACACCCAGCGTCGTATGCCCCGGGGCGGCTGGCCGACGGTCGATACGGAAGTATCCACTTTGCTGCTCCATACGGTTCGGGAAGCGCAGGGCCGCGCCAACCCGCGCAGACAGCCTAGGGCTGCAAAATGGAACAGACAATCGAATTTGATTTAGGGTTTGCTGCAAAATCTATGTAGTTATTTGAGGTGACCGGCGGGGAAAAGGATGCGGTAGTAACGGTCTTAGAGGGGCACACTCACCACAAGGATGTGTATCCCAACCCTCAATGGTGAGGGCATCGATACTGCAAACAGGCCCGCCAAAACACCACAGCCCGGCCCGGAGCAGCGCCGGGCCGGACTGGGTCCAGCTGGTGTTGGGTTGTATGCACACTCCTGGGGCGGGAGGGTGCATTACCCGGAAATATTACCAGCCAAAGTGGGAGTAGGAGCGATACGAATAGTTCGAGCCCCACTGATTTCCGACCATATTGCCGGCGCCGATGACGTTGCCCGAACCGGGAACCACAGTGTTGCCATTGCCCATGACGTTGCCATTGCCGGGAATGACCACCGGGTTTTTGCCCGAAACGATCATGCCGCTCGGGGCGACGGCGTGGCCCGAGCCGGTCACATTGGTCGAGCTGTTGGTTGCCGAGACGGCATTGCCCAGCCCGATGCCCGACAGAACGTTCGAGCCGTTCAGTATACCGCCGTTCAATACGGAAATATTACCCAGAGTGAGCAGGTTGTTGCCCACACCCAGCAGGCCCGAATTTCCCGAGTTGAAGAACTGGGCCTGGGCTGGCATGGCCAGAGCCAGGGTGGATGCGACGGTCAGTGCAGCGAGAAGTTTCATTTTTGCCTCCATGTGTTGGCGTCAGTCTCTTCGACACCAACGAGAAAGGCCGCTGACCGGGCGTTAGGCAATGATTTACCATGTTATTATGCGTTTCATGCGCCTTATGCGCGAATGGATCCGGTTTTAACCAGACGCGTTAGCCACACTGGGCCAAACGGCCTGATTGTTCAGACTTGGTTCAGCCCCAAATCCGCAATAGGACAGTCGAAATTGTCGTCCAGATCAAAGGATTTTCTCCATGCAGCCCAGACCCCTCGCTTTCGGCATTGCCGCCTTTGCAGCTCTCATGATGGGCGGCACAGCGCTCGCCGATGGGATGAGCATTGCCGGGGACATCTCCTATCGCGAGCGGATTGCGCTGCCCGATACGGCGGTGGCCACGGTGGCACTGATTGACGTGTCCCTTGCCGATGCGCCATCAGTGACCATTTCCCAGCAGGTGATCGATCCCGCCGGACAGGTGCCGATCCCTTTCGTGCTGCCGTTTGAACCCGATGCGATCCTGGCCGGGCACAGCTATGCGCTTTCGGCTCGCATCGAAGTCGACGGCCAGCTGTGGTTCATCAACGACACCCGTATTTCTGTTGATCCGCTGGTCGATGTGGGCATGGTCGCGATTCCGCTAGTCAGCGCAAGAGGAGCAGGCGATGAACAAGAGGGCGCTGAGCAGGCTGACCAGGAAGATAGCGTGGACGTGGCTGAGCCGGGCCCGCTTGCCGGTACGCGCTGGGTGCTCAAAGCGCTTGATGGCGCTGCCATCCACGCGGATGTCGAAACCACACTGATTTTCGCCGCGGACGAGGATTCCATCAACGGCAATGGCGGCTGCAATTCGTATGGCGGCTCGGTGTCGTATGACGCCGATGACGCCATTGCCATATCGCAGGTGTTTTCAACGCTGATGGCTTGCGACGAGCAGAGCATGACCCAGGAGCGGGCGTATTTCGACAGCCTCGAAGCTGTCGGATCCTACAGCATCCAAGGCGATGCACTGCTGCTGTTCAACGAAGACAGTGTTGAAATCGCGCGGTTCAGCGCGCAGACCGATACGGACGAAGACGCGTCAGAATGATCCATCCCTGAGCGTGGCGGGGTCCATCAGCGCATGGACCCTGTCGGCGCCCAGCCTTGCCAGCTTGAGCAGCATGGCCTTGCGGCGCGCGCCAGCCAGCGGCGCATGCGGCGCCGGGCGCATGATATCGCCCCAATGGCCGTCCGCGACCATCAGACCCTCGTCGGCAGGAAAAATGCCGGCGTCCAGTTCAGGCGGCTTGCAGAAAAAGAACCGGTCGCAGAAATCCTTGTAATCGGGCCATTTGGAATCGACACGATAGTCGGTGACGCTCGATTTGATTTCGACGATCCAGATTTCTCCCTTGCCCCCCAGCGCGATCACATCCGCCCGACGTCCATTGACCAGCGGCACTTCGGCAAAGCAGGTCATATCGTGCACCGAGCGCAGGAAGCGCATTACCCCCCGCTGAACGCGCAGCGCGGTGGGCGATTGGCGGCCATCAACAATCTGAGGTGCAAGTGCGGAATCGATTTCACTCATGTTCCTATTTTATTCCGCATGCCCGATGCTGGCCAGAAGTTTCCGGCGTCGCGGGCAAACGGATGCAAATGTGTGCATGAATGAAGGGAGGCGGTTAGGGCGTATCTTCGATGGAGTGACAGGAGATCGGCTCATCGGATTCGGCCATGGCATCGGTGAACGACACCTCATTGCCCTTGCTCCACCACTCATACTGGCCCGAGACATACCGCGCGCCGGACGCCGAGATCACGTTGACAAAGACCAGGCTTTCGCCCTCGATCGGCACAACAGCGAGGAAAATCGGATGGGCGTTGATATATTCGACCGTCATCGGTTCATCGATGCCGTCGCACTGATAGCTGATCACGTCGCGCTGTGCGTTGCCTTCGAGCGTGAGAACGAGCTGCATCGACGTTTCCACGGCAAAGGCTGGCAATGACAGCGCGGCCAGTGTCACGGCGGCGAGGATGGCTTTCATGCGAATTTCTCCTTGGAACGGGTTCGGCAATATTCTCGGCTGGACAATCCGCTCGCTCATTATCATGGCTTGCGATCACTATTGGGGCAAGTTCAAACCAAGCAGGTTGGTTCCCGGCAAAACCTCTCGTGAACCCGCGATTTGCCAATACGATTAAACGCTCTAGTATCGGTGCCGAGTGACTAGTGCAGGCTCCGCAAATCGAAGCTGGAAAGCGCTTTCAGCTGTAGCGATTGTGTCCCGAAGTGAGAACAGGATCGTCACACTCCATGTCTTACGCCGCAATTTTATCCGCCGCTCTTTTGACCGATGCCGACCTAGTGGGAGGCGACCTCGTGGTCGATACACCCATTGATGGGGCGAGACTGGGCGCTGTGGCCTCCCATGACCGCGTTGCGATCGATGCAATGATCGCGAAGGCGAAAGCGGCCTTCGAAGTCTGGAAGCTGGTTCCCGCGCCGCGCCGAGGGGAATTGATCCGCCTGTTTGGCGAAGAATTGCGAGCCGCCAAAACGGAACTGGGCGCGCTGGTCTCGCTGGAAACCGGCAAGATCGTTCAGGAGGGTCTCGGGGAAGTCCAGGAAATGATCGATATCTGCGATCTGGCAGTGGGCCAGGCACGGCAATTGTTCGGCCTGACCATCGCATCCGAGCGTCCGGGCCACTCCATGCGTGAGAGCTGGCATCCGCTGGGCGTGACGGGCGTGATATCGGCCTTCAATTTCCCCGTAGCAGTATTTGCCTGGAACTTTGCACTGGCCACCGTCTGCGGCAACGCCACCATCTGGAAGCCATCGGAAAAGGCACCGCTTAGCGCACTGGCGGTGTCCAGGATTTTCGAAAAGGCAGTAGGGCGGTTCGGCGAGGACGCGCCCGAGGGACTGCTGCAACTGGCCATTGGCGGGGCCGAACTGGGCGAGGCGCTGACCGCATCGCGCGACGTGCCGCTGGTTTCGGCCACCGGCTCGACCCGGATGGGTCGGATCGTCGGGCCGAAAGTGGCCGAGCGGTTCGGCAGGACCATTCTGGAGTTGGGCGGCAACAATGCGATGATCGTTGCGCCATCCGCCGATCTCGAAAACGCGGTGCGCGCCATCGTCTTTTCGGCGGTGGGCACATGCGGCCAGCGCTGCACCAGCTTGCGGCGGCTGATCGTGCATGAGGACGTGCGCGAGCAACTGGTCGAGAGACTGAAGACGGTTTACGCCGGGTTGCCGATCGGCAACCCGCTCGACGCGGGCACGCTGGTCGGCCCGCTGATCGATGCGCAGGCGTTCGATGCAATGCAGCACGCGCTCGATGCAGCGCGGGCGGAAGGCGGGGTTATTTCCGGCGGCGAGCGGATCGAGGCAGTTGCCGGTGGCCATTATGTGCGTCCAGCGCTTGTCGAAATCGCCGAGCAGACTGCCATCGTCCAGCACGAGACCTTTGCCCCCATTCTCTACATCATGCCCTACAGGACGCTCGATGAGGCCATAGCGCTGCAAAACGGCGTGCCGCAGGGCTTGTCGAGCTGCATCTTTTCCACCGATGTGCGCGAGACCGAGACCTTTCTGTCCGCAGCCGGTTCCGATTGCGGCATTGCCAATGTCAATATCGGCCCGTCGGGGGCCGAGATCGGCGGTGCATTCGGGGGCGAAAAAGAAACCGGAGGCGGGCGGGAAAGCGGTTCGGATGCGTGGAAGGGCTATATGCGCCGGCAGACCAACACCATCAATTATTCCACCGAGCTCCCGCTTGCGCAGGGAATCCAATTCGACATCTAAGGACCGCAGCCATGAGCCAGTTCCTGTCAAAGAGCGAAATTCGCGCCCGGTTCTGTCGGGCAATGTCGGACATGTATAAAGCCGAGGTTCCCCTTTATGGTGACCTCATGGACTTGGTCCGCGACGTCAATGCCGAGGTGATGGCGCGCGATCCAGAACTCAGGAAGCGGCTCGAAGCCTTCGACAATCTCGACCGCATTTCCGAAGAGCGCCACGGAGCAATCCGGTTGGGCACCGCCGAGGAGCTGTTCACCATGCGGCGGTTGTTTGCCGTGATGGGCATGGAGCCGGTGGGGTATTACGATCTGTCGGTGGCCGGTATCCCGGTGCATTCGACCGCCTTCCGGCCCACGCAAGGCACCGACCTCAAGCGCAGCCCGTTCCGGGTGTTCACCTCGCTGCTGCGGCTGGAGTTGATAGAAGATGCAGCGCTGCGCCAGGAGGCCGAAACCATCCTTGCCCGGCGCGATATCTTTACGCCCAAGCTGCGGGAGTTGATCGAGACATCGGAAACAGAAGGCGGGCTGCGCGAAGACGAAGCCCAAATTTTCATTCGCGAAGCCTTGGAAACCTTCCGGTGGCATTCGGACGCGACGGTGTCTGAGGCGACCTATCAAAAGCTCCATGACGCGCATCGCCTGGTCGCCGACGTGGTCAGCTTCAAGGGGCCGCATATCAACCATCTGACGCCCCGCACCCTCGATATCGATAGGGTGCAGCGCCTGATGCCGGCGCGCGGCATCACGCCCAAGGCGATCATCGAAGGGCCGCCGCCGCGCCACTGCCCGGTGCTGTTGCGCCAGACCAGTTTCAAGGCGCTCGAAGAGCAGATCGCCTTTCTCGGCGAAGCCGGAGAGCGGGTGCCGGGACGACACACGGCGCGGTTTGGCGAGATCGAGCAACGGGGTGTGGCGCTTAAACCAAAAGGGCGCGCCCTTTACGACACATTGCTCGACGCGGCGCGCGGGCTGGCCCAGCCCAAGGCCGATGGTTCCAACGCGGACCAGTATATGGCAGCGCTGAGCGAGGTGTTTACTCCACTGCCCGATAGTTATGATCGCTTGCGCAGTGACGGCCTTGCCTATTTCCACTATTTCCTAACGGACAAGGGCCGCGGCGCGCCAAAGGCAGACCTTGCAAGGGATCTGGAGGGGCTGGTCAGTCAGGGCCATGTGGGCTTCGACCCCATCGTCTATGAAGATTTCCTGCCGGTCTCGGCCGCGGGAATCTTTCAGTCCAACTTGGGCGACAACGCTGCAAAAGACCGGCTGGAACGCTCTAATCGGGACGTGTTTGAGCAGGCGCTGGGCGGTCCGGTTGCCGATGAATTCGCGCTGTATCAGGCCTTGGAGGACGCATCGATCAAAACCGTACTCGAAGAGGTCAACCAAGGCGCTCTCGTGTCACAATAGGGTGGTTTGAAGCGATTTAAGAGGCTGGTTTCCTTGCTTTGTGCGCGAGAAACGCTAGCATGACGGCGTCTGGGAAATTGTGCGAACCATCAACTGTTCCGCCACGTTTCCTGGCTCTTTCACACGCTAAAGGGCGCGCCCTTTTCTGCACGTGCATCAGGACAGATTATGATACCAGCTGCGTTTCCCGCACTCGTTCTTCATGATGCCGACAATGTTGCCGTCGCTCTCGACACCATCGAAGCGGCAACGCCCGTCGCTCCGGGTGTTTCTGCGGCGCAGCGCGTGGCGCGTGGGCACAAGATCGCGACACGCGCTATCGGGGTGGGCGACCCGGTTCGAAAATTTGGCCAGATCATCGGCTTTGCCCTCGCGCCCATCGGCCGAGGCGAATGGGTGCATGAGCACAATTGCGGGATGGGCGAGACAGGCGGCAGCATCGCGGGCGGATATGAATTCGGCTCGGAGGTCGCTGCGGTCGAGTATGTACCCGAAGCAGAGCGTGCCACCTTTCAAGGCTATCGCCGGGCCAATGGGATGGTCGGCACTCGAAACTACATCGGCATCCTGACATCCGTGAACTGCTCGGCCACCGTAGCGCGTTACATCGCCGATGCGGTCAATGGCTCGGATATGCTCAAGGACTATCCCAATATCGATGGGGTGGTGCCGTTTGTACACAGCACCGGCTGCGGCATGTCCGATGAGGGGGAGGGGTTTGACATCCTGATGCGCACCCAGTGGGGCTACGCGGCCAACCCCAACCTCGCCGCCGTGCTGCTGGTGGGACTGGGATGCGAAGTTTTCCAGATCGGGCGCATGAAGAAATTGTACAATATTGCCGAAGGCGACACTTTCCAGACGATGACCATTCAGGGTGAAGGCGGCACGCGCAAGGCGATTGAGCAGGGCGTAGAGCGTATTCGCTCCATGCTGCCGATCGCGGCACGAGCCCGGCGCGAAACCGTGCCGGCATCAGAACTGGTATTAGCGCTGCAATGCGGTGGTTCGGATGGTTATTCGGGCATTACGGCCAACCCGGCGCTGGGCGTTGCTGCTGATATTCTGGTGCGGCACGGCGGCACTGCAATCCTGTCGGAAACGCCGGAAATTTACGGTGCCGAACATTTGCTGACCCGGCGGGCCAAGTCGCGGGATATTGGTGAAAAACTCATCGACCGCATTCGCTGGTGGGAAGAGTATTGTGCCCGCAATGGCGCCCAGATGAACAACAATCCGTCGCCCGGCAACAAGGCAGGCGGGATCACCACGATCTTGGAAAAGTCGCTGGGTGCTGCCGCCAAGAGTGGCACGACGCCGCTGACTGCGGTTTATCAATACGCAGAACCGGTGCGTGAGCACGGGTTTGTGTATATGGACACGCCGGGCTTTGATCCCGTGTCGGCGACGGGACAAGTGGCGGGCGGAGCCAATGTCCTGTGCTTTACGACAGGGCGCGGGTCAGCCTTCGGGTGTAAGCCGGTTCCCTCCATCAAGCTGGCAACGACATCCGACCTCTATCGCCGGATGACCGACGATATGGACATCAATTGCGGTGATGTGCTGGAGGGTGTGACGCTGGAGCAAAAGGGGCGGGAGATTTTCCAGGCTATTCTTGATGTAGCGTCGGGGCGGCAGACCAAATCGGAACTGTTGGGCTATGGCAGCAGCGAGTTCACGCCCTGGCAGGTCGGCGCGGTAATGTAGTGCGAGTGGGTCAAGGCCTTGGTGTGGCGATGAAACAAAAGCGGCCAATCCGGGGTTCGGATTGGCCGCTTTTTTTGTGTTTGGAAGGCGCTCTAGCTGAACAGATCGGACATGGATTTGCCGATGATCTTGGTCGCACTGAAGACCAGCACCAGCGTGACGAGGATGGCAACTGACCCGATGGCCGCCGCTGCCTGAATTTCCTGACTTTCCAGACGCTCGTAGATGGCGATGGAAACGGTTTTCCAGCGGGCGGAATAGAGCATCACGGTGGTGCTCATTTCCGAGATCAGCGTCGTGAAGACGATGATGGCACCAGCAAGAATGCCCGGAGCAATAAGCGGGATCGTAACCTTGCGCATGGTCATTCCCCACGTGGCGCCCGCCACAGTCGAGGCCTCTTCCATCTTGGGGTCGACCTGGGCAACGGCTGCCACGACCGAGCGATAGATATAGGCAATACGCCGCACAAAGTAGCCGATGACGAGGATCAGGGCGGTCCCGGTCAGGACGACGGGGCCACTGTTGAACGTCACCAGCAAGGCCACGCCGGTCACGATCCCCGGCAGGATGAACGGTAGCATGATGGTCAGATCGAGCGCCCATTTTCCGGCAAACTTCTTGCGTTCGGCGACATAGCCGGTGAGCGTTCCGAACAAGACGCAACTGACCGTGGCAATGGTCGCAAGGATCAGGCTGTTCTGCATGGGCTCCACCATGCGGCTGAACACATACTGGTAGTTGCCCCAGCCATACTGGAGCGGCCACAGGGTGCCCGGCCAGCGTTCGGCAAATGAGGTGAACAGGATGACGATCTGGGGAAGAATAGCGAGAAACAGCAGGCCCCAGACATAGACGTTGGCGACGATCTTGATGCCCAGCCCGGTATGGCGGGCCGCGCGCCGCGTTGTGCTGCCAACGGTGACGAACTTGCGCTTCTTGTTGAACCGAACCAGCAGCACAATAGCGATCAGTGTAATCGCAACATTGACCAGCGCGATGGCGGCGGCGGCGTTGAGATTGAAATAGCCATGAATCTGGAAATACATCAGCGTCGAGAGCACATACATTTCGCCGCCCAGAATGGCCGGAACGCCAAACTCGCCGAGCGCTTCGATCAGGATGATCATGGCCCCGGCCAGCATGGGCGGCAAGGCAAGCGGCAGCACGATAGTGCGCAATATCCGGGCCCGCGATGCCCCCATCACGCGGGCGCTTTCCTCCAGATGCGGATCGACCGCCGACAGGGCACCCTGCACGAACAGGAACACATAGGTGAAGTTCGAAAGCACCAGCGCAAGGATGACGCCGAAATGCCCGTAGATCGGTGGCATCTGCAGGCCGAACCAGGCGTTGGCGTAATGGGTAAGAATACCGCTGCGTCCGAACAGGATGACCCACGCGTAGGCACCAATAAAAGGCGGTGAGATCAGCGGAATGATCGACAGCGACAGGATCAGCGGCTTGAACCGCATATCGACGCGCGCCACGAAATAGGCGGCTGGCAAGGCAACAAGCGTCGCCAGAACCGTGACGGCGACACCGATCACCAGCGTGTTGATCAGCGCGCGTTGATAGAGCGCCGATGTCCAGAATCGCTTGAAATTATCCAGCGTTGCGTTGGCCCAGTTGAGTGCTTCACCCGCTGGGGCAAAGCTGTTGGCCATGGTTGTAAGGATCGGATAGGCCAGAAAGGCCACGAGCACGAACAGCGTCAGCCCGCCTGCGACATAGGGCAGGAAATCGGGGCCGCGTTTGCGGCGTGGCGCAAACCGGTTTGGCGTAGTCTCAACGGTGGCGGTCATTGTGCATACGCCTTGAATGCGGTCGCATCGGTTCGGGCAAAGCCGAAATGAACCGGGCTGCCTTCCACAACGCCATCCGCAAAAGCCGGCACGTCTATGATGACAGACGCTTCGGACTGATCGGTTTCGACCAGATAACGAACGAAGGTGCCCAGGAACTGGATGCGAACGGCAGTGCCTGAAAGAGCGATATCGCTCTGGGCCGGTTTTTGTGCCGCGATCCACATCTTTTCAGGACGCACCATCAGCAGTCCGTCTTCCGCCTTGGTGAACCAGTCCGCCTCATTGGCTGCCGCTGATTTCAGCGCGACACCATCGAGGGTTGCGCCCGAACGGGTGCGGACCTGAGCGGCGTCTGCGGCGATGTTGGACAAATGCGAGGGGAAAAAATTCGCCTTGCCGATGAAATCGGCGACAAACAGCGAGGCGGGATTGGCGTAGATGTCAAAGGGCGCGCCCACCTGCATCAACTGGCCCTTGGAGAACACCGCGATCATATCGGAAATCGCCATCGCTTCTTCCTGATCGTGAGTCACATAGAGGGCCTTTACCCCCAGAGTCTTTTGCAGCCGGCGGATCTCGTCGCGCATCTCGACGCGCAATTTGGCGTCGAGATTGGCCAGCGGTTCGTCCAGAAGCAGCATTCCCGGCTCGTACACCAGCGCGCGTGCAATCGACACGCGCTGCTGCTGCCCGCCCGAGAGGTCAGACGGATGCCGGTGCGCCAGGCCGTCAAGATGCAGCAGCTTGAGCACCTTTTGCACCTGTGCGGTGACCACCGACTGCTCCGCGCCCCGCAAGCGCAGCCCATACGCGGCGTTTTCAAACACCGTCATGTGCGGGAACAGGGCATAGGACTGAAACACCATGCCGATATTGCGCTGAAACGCATTCATGCGCCGGAAATCCTTGCCATCGGCAAGGATGGAGCCGGAGGTGACGGTTTCCAGTCCGGCAATCATCCGCAATGTGGTGGTCTTGCCGCAGCCCGATGGGCCCAGCATGGTGAAGAACGTGTCGCCTTCGATGGTGAAATTGACGTTCTCGACGGCTGTCACTGCGCCTTCGTCGGTCTGAAAGACCTTGGTCAGGGCGCGGACTTCAAATGTCTTGAGATCGTCAAGCGGTTGGGACAGGAGCTCGGCTGTGGCCATATCGGTCACTCTGGTCTGGATTTGAGAATAAGTATGGAGCGGTCGTCGCCAAACAGTGCGCCGGCGCGCCCTTTGGTGCTGGCAAACGGACCGATGCGATCGGGATCGACCGCGTCGGCGTGGGCAAGAGCCGCCTCCCAGGAGGCAACGCTCGGCTCGCTGGCCATCATCGGATAGCCGTCCGAAAAGATTTCGAGGGTATCGATTTCGGCGAGCGGGATGTCCCGGGTCAGCACAGCGCCCGAAAGATCGGCGTAGCCGTCGGGCACTTGGGCGTTGAAGGCGGCAGGATCGGCCCGGACCGCCCGCAACCCGCCATCAAGCGCATGTGCGAGGGTATCGCCTTCCAGCGGTAAATCTCTGAGCAGCTCATGGTTTGCGACCCCGGTACGGATCGCCTCAAGGTCGGCGTCGGTGAAAGGCGGGCGCGCCGGTTGGGCGAGCCCGTCGACGATCAAGGCGCGGGAAGCGGCCCGGACATCCTCTGTTGCCATCCCGCGCTCGCTCAGCAGTGCCCACGCCAGTGAGCGCGCCGCTGCGAAGATGGAATCGGCGGGAAACGCGTGTTGCAGGCAGTGCGCGCCATTGATCCTGATCGTGCAGTCGCCGACCGTGATCAATCGCATGGTCTGCCCATCGCTGAAAGCGGCGGCCATGGCGGCGCGAAACCGATGCTCTCCGTTAAGAACGAGATCGGGTGCGATCTCCAGACGCTCGTAAACCGCTGCGATCGAGCGGTTCACTGCATCCAGGACTGCATCGGGTTCCGGCAGGCCCGCGGTTCGGGAAACGTCATGCAACGCTTCAGCGATCGCTCGGGCGGCCAGACGACCACCGGTCGCATTTGATCCCAGCCGATCGTCGTAGCGACGGCCGGAAATGTCGGTCGCCCCATCGGCCACGGCGTAAAAGACGCCAGGTACGAGCGCGATCTGATCTTCATTGGTATCAGGCAGGGCCTGATTTTTGGCGCAACTGAATGCTTCGATATAAAACACGGATATCCCTGCGGAGTAGGGACCCGGGACCGGAAGATCCCGGGTCCGTTGCGCTTATTGGGCGAACAGCTCTTCCCAATGGGCCAGGGCTTCGTCACGATTTTCAGCGGCCGCATCGGCGTCGTAGGTGAAAGTGACGATCTCCGAAGTCGGAGCGAGCCCATCCGGAGCGGCGATATCGGCACGGACCGACCGGCGATTGGTCGAAACCAGCAACTCGTGCGCTTCGGCCGAGTTGGCGTAATCGAGGAACAGCTTCGCGTTGTCCAGATTGCGTGCGCCATCGATGATGGCGCTGGCGTCAAATCGCAGCCCGGTGCCATCGGAGGGATAAACGGCGGTCACCGGGTATCCTTCGTCGACCATCGGGCCAATATTGGCTTCGCCGGTCACGCCGATTTCGATCTCCCCGCGGCCCACGTCCTGAAAGACGCTCTGGGAGGAGGTTGTGAAACGTGCGTTGGCCATGATGCCTTCAGCAACGTCCCAACCATAAAGCTGAAGAATCTGGGCGAGCTGGGCGTAGGCCGAGCCCGAAAGCGATGGGTTGGCGAGCACCAGTTTGCCGGCAAAACGCGGGTCGGACAGGTCTTCCCAGCTTGTCGGATACTCATCTTCAGCCAGAAGATTTGTGTTCACGATGAAAGCCTGCAGCGGCATTGAGCAGCCGTAATAGGTGTTGTCCGGCCCGATCACATCAGCGCTGAAATTGGCGATTTCAGTGCTTTCATAGGAAGCAAACAGGTCCGGATTGGCCATGAACGCTTCGCTGGATGCGCACAGGATAATGTCGCCCTGGGGGTTGTTCTTTTCCGCACTCATGCGTGTGAACAGCTCACCCACACCCGCATTAATGGTGGAAACGGAAACGCCCGGATATTTGGCCTGGAAACCATCGATGATGAGCTCGCCCGCATCTCCCGCCGGGTTGTAAACGACCACCGAGCCTTCCTGCGCCAGGGCAGAGCCTGAGAGCAGAACAGCAGTGAGCGCAAGGATTCCCAATTTTGGTGTCATGAGTTCCTCTCCCTTATGAACATCATCAAGCTTAAGGCGGTTGAGAAGTGAGTCAACAAGTTTTCGCAACCGGTTGCATAAGGCTGAGATTCACGCTTTACTCGTCGCAGTAGGGAGCGGCACTTCATGTGGGCATTGCGCTGATGGCTTTGGTGGGCGTCAGGTGGCGCCTGAAGTGGAGGATTGATGGCCGCGTCCATTGAAACAGGCGTAACCCAGGGGAGCTCCTTGAATATTACCATCCATACTTCAGTGGCGGAACTTGGCCAGGCTGCGGCGCGCGAAGGCGCGGAGGCGATCAGGCAGGCGATTGCCAGCAAGGGTCGGGCGTCGATCGTGCTGGCCACTGGCGCCAGCCAGTTTGAGACCCTTGAAGCCCTGATCGCCAGCGATATCGATTTTTCGAAGGTGACAGCGTTTCATCTCGACGAATATGTCGGCATGGACGACCAGCACCCCGCCAGTTTCCGACGCTATTTGCGCGAGCGCGTGCTCGATCGGGTTCCCGATTTCCAGGAATTCGTCCTGGTCGCGGGGGATGCGCCGGACCTGGATGCAGAGTTGGCGCGTTTGAACGCGCGGATAGATGAGGAGGTCATCGATGTCTGCTTTGCCGGAATCGGTGAAAATGCCCATCTGGCCTTCAACGACCCCCCTGCGAATTTCGAGACGACGGATCCCTACATCGTCGTCGATCTCGACGAGGCGTGCCGCCTGCAACAGCTGGGAGAAGGATGGTTCGAAACCCTTGCTGATGTGCCGCACAGGGCGATTTCCATGAGCATTCAGCAGATTCTCAAGAGTCGCAAGATCGTGCTGTCCGTGCCGGACTTGCGCAAGGCTGCGGCCGTTGCGGCGTCGGTGGAGGGTCCCGTTACCCCCACGGCTCCGGCATCGATTTTGCAGAGCCATCCAGCCGTTTCCCTCCATCTCGATGTCCCTTCGGGTTCGGCGCTCTCGGATGCAAAACGGGTCGGATGAAGCGTTGTGGTGTGCCGTCTTTTGCGGGAGCGGGTCTGGCGGTTATCCGTGCAACCGGTTGCAGATGTGGGTCTGAATCCGCTTGACGCCCGTGGCGCGGTCATGGACGCTCGACTCCCCGTTTGCCATCGTCCTTCCGACGAGAAAAACATAACGCTCGCAGGTCCCGATCCATGACGCGAACCACCGTCTCCCGGTCCACTCCAACGATCAGTCAGGTTGCTTCGGCGGCGGGTGTCTCGCGCTCCAGCGTCTCGCGGGCATTTTCCCGACCCGAGCTGTTGGGCAAGGAGACGGTGGAGCGTATTCTGGCGGTGGCCCGAGACATCGGCTATGTGCCCAATCACACAGCCCGGGCCTTGAGCACGGGGCGATATTCCAACATCGCGCTTGTGGTGCCGGACGTGGCCAACCCGTTCTTTCCGCCAATTATCGAGGGGGCGCAGGCCGAAGCGGACCAGTCCGATTTCTGTGTGTTCCTGGGCAACTCAGGCGAAAGTCCCCGGCACGAGGACGCATTGCTCGACCGCTTCATGGGACAGGTCGAGGGGGTCGTTCTGGTGTCTTCGCGCCTCTCGGAAGCCCGCATCCGCCATCACGCGGCGAGAAAGCCCATCGTTCTGGTGAACCGCGACGTCAAAGGACTGGCGCGGGTCTTGATCGACAGCAGCCAGGGCGTTGAGCAGGCGGTGGTGCATCTCAATGAACTTGGGCATCGGCGCATTGCCTATGTGGCCGGTCCGGCGCAATCCTGGTCCAACCGGCAGCGCCGCGCGACGGTGGTGCGGGTAAGCAAGCGGCTCGGCCTTGCCGTGACGGTGATTCCGACCCCGGTGCCGTCCTATGCGGCGGGGGTGGCGGCGGCCAAACAGATTATTAAAAGCAGTGTCACCGCTGCCGTCGCATTCGACGATCTGACGGCTCAGGGGGTGATGGCCGGACTTGCCGAACAGGGCCTGACCGTACCCAGTGACATGTCTGTCATCGGGTGTGACGACGTGCTGGGCGCCTCCACCTACCCCGCGATGACGTCGGTTTCCAGCCGGTCGGCGGAGGCGGGGAAGGCGGCAGTTTCGCTGCTTCTTGATTTTTTGAGCGGCAGTTCACTGGGCGATGCCCGTTTGGCGCTCGACACCCATCTGGTCATGCGGCAGACCACACTGGCACCAGCAACATGAAGGGATGAGATGGGCCGCAGTCGACGGGGGAGGAGCCTGGGGGCCTGGCTCAACTATTCCAAATTCTATTCAAAGTTTGATGAGGGGGATGAATGAAACGAATACTGCATGAGACCTGGCGCTGGTTTGGTCCCGAGGACAAGGTGAGCCTCCAGGACATCCGGCAGGCCGGCGCGCAGGGGGTGGTGTGTTCGCTCTACGATATTGCGCCCGGAGAGGTCTGGTCGCGTGAGCAGATCGCCAAACGGCAGGATGAGGTTGCTTTTCGGCCCGATGGCCAGCCGTCGGGTCTGGCATGGGATGTGGTCGAAAGCCTGCCGGTGTCGGAAGCCATCAAGACCCGGACCGGGGACTGCCAGACCCATATCGCGAACTGGAAAACCAGCCTCGATAATCTGGCGTCGCAGGGCCTCGAAGTCATCTGCTACAATTTCATGCCGATCCTCGACTGGACGCGCACCGATCATCATCATGTCCTGCCCCATGGGGGAACCGCGATGGTGTTCGATCTCGTCAATTTTGCCGTGTTCGACATCCACATCCTGAAGCGTCCTGGGGCCGATGTGGCGTTTCCCGACGAGGTGGTCGCAGAGGCGCAGCAACGGGTCGGCGCGCTGTCTGAAAGCGACAAGCGCGATTTGGCCGACGCCATTCTGGCGGGCTTGGCCGGCGCTGTCGAAAGCTGGACGGTGGAAACACTGAGAAGCCAGCTCGACCTCTATGCGCAGATCGATGTCGAGACTTTGCGGCGGCACCATTACGATTTCCTCGAAGAGGTGGTGCCCCATGCCGAAAAGCTGGGGCTGCGACTGTGCTGCCACCCCGACGACCCGCCGTTCGAACTGCTGGGCCTGCCCAAGGTGATGTCGACCGAAGACGATTACCGGCGCATGGTCGAAGCAGTCGACAGTCCCGCCAATGGCATCACCTACTGCACAGGCTCGCTTGGGTCGCGCGACGATATCGACCTTCCCGGTTTTGTCGATCGGCTGGGCGACAAGATTTTCTTCACCCATCTGCGCAACGTCACCCTCCATCATAAGGGCGTTCCCACAGGGTTCCTCGAAGACGACCACCTTGTGGGCAATGTCGACATGGCCGCTGTGGTCGGGGCCCTGCTGCGCGAACAGGAGCGGCGCATTGCTGCGGGACGTGCCGACTGGCAAATCCCGATGCGTCCTGATCACGGTCACGATCTGCTCGATGACCTCAAGCGTGGGGCGCGGGCCGGTTATCCGGCGATCGGGCGGCTCAAGGGACTGGCCGAACTGCGCGGCCTCATGCACGCCTTGGCGAGCAATGAGCCGGTGTCAGCGCGCTGATCTGAACGCGCATTAAACAAAGCGGATCGCTTCCCTTCAACAGGTGAGGCGATCCGCGCTGCACGACGACAGGGAAAAATCATGGACCGACTCGACAACCATTCGCTTGGCCATCTTCGCGAAGGCGTGGAAAGCCCGGCCTATGAGCGCAGCGCTGTCACAGCGGGGATTGTGCATCTGGGCATTGGCGCGTTTCACCGCGCCCACATGGCGGCTTATGTCGACAAGTGTCTGGCCGAAGCACCCCAATGGGGCATCGTCGGCGCGAGTTTCCGGAGCCCGGACACGCGCAACGCGCTGGAACCGCAGGATTACCTGTATTGTCTTTTGACCCGGGAGACGAAGGGCAATTCGGCGCGTGTCATCGGGTCGGTGATCGACATTATCGATGCCTCGCAATCCAGTCGCGATCTCATTGCGAAAATGGCCAATCCGGCTGTTCGGATCATTTCTCTCACGGTGACCGAAAAGGGCTATTGCTACGATCCGGTTGGCGGTGGCCTCGACCGTCAGCATCCGGCAATCGTTCGCGATCTTGCGGCGGATGGTTCTCCGCACTCGGTTCCCGGTGTCATCGTCGCCGCCCTCGCCAGCCGCAGAGCAGAGGGACTTGGTGGTTTCACGGTGCTCAGCTGCGATAACCTCCCCAGCAATGGGCGAGTAACGCGACGCGTCGTCATGGACTTTGCCGCGCTTGTCGATCCTGCTCTGGCGGAGTGGATCGGCGCCAATGTCAGCTTTCCCTCCACCATGGTGGACCGGATCGTCCCCTCGACCAGCGACAGGGATCGCGACGATGTCGCGGCAATGATTGGTGCAAGAGATGCATGGCCGGTGGTCGCCGAAGCGTTCAGCCAATGGGTTGTGGAGGATGATTTTGTCGCCGGTCGCCCCGACTGGGAACACTTCGGCGTCCAGATGGTCAGCGATGTCGAACCGTTCGAGCATATGAAACTGCGCATGCTCAATGGATCGCACTCGACACTGGCCTATCTCGGCCTGCCCTGTGGTTTTACCCTCGTGTCCGAAGCCGCCTCTGATCCCGATCTGCGTGTCCTGATCGAGCGGATGTTTGCCGAGGAAATCGCCCCGACGCTCTCGGTGCCCGATATTGACCTTGGCGCTTACGGACAGGCGTTGATCGTACGCTACACCAATTGGGCATTGGAACACCGGCTGGCGCAGATCGCTATGGATGGCACCCAGAAGCTGCCGCAAAGGCTGATCGCAACACTTCTGGAGCGGGCCGAAACAGGTCAGTCGTTCCATTTCCTCGCGCTTGCCGTCGCCGGCTGGATCGCCTTCATCGTCAATGCCACGCAAAAGGGCGCGACCATCGATGACCCGCTTTCCGACCGCCTGCAGGCAGCTAGCCGCAACGGAGACGACCCCGATCAAACCCTCGAAAATTTTCTGGAGATCGGTGAGGTGTTTCCTTTGGCATTCGCTCGTAACCAAACCGTCCGCAGCACGACCCGCGATCACCTCGACGCACTTCTTCGTCTGGGAGCGCCCGCCGCCATCAAACGCGCTCTGTCGCGATAGAACAGCCCGCCCTTGGGTGGCGGGCACAGAGCCTTTTGGCTTTGAGCCCTGATTGGAAACCGTTAGTCATGGATACCGTCCCGGCGAGCAAGCCCGACCTCGATGAAATCTACAGCCGGGTGGCCGACCGGGCGATCGACTTTTCCGCGCCGATCTCCCCTCAGATTTATACCCTCCTGCGCAAGGCGATCATTGAGAACACCATCGGGCCGGGAACTCCAATCTACGAATCGAAATTTGCCGAAGCGCTCGGTGTCAGCCGCACCCCGTTCCGCGCGGCCCTGCAACAATTGGTGAACGAAGATCTGGTCGAAACGCGCCCGCAGGTGGGGTCGGTCGTCACCAGGATCGACGGCAAGAAGGTCTTTTCGGCGATCTTTTCCCGCAGCGCCATCGAAAGGGCCATCGTCAAGCGCCTCGCCGAACTGGAAACGCGCCAGATGGACAGCCTGTCCCATCTTCTCACCCTTCAGGCCGAATGCACCGCCCGCGATGACTATGTGGGCTTTTTCGAACTCGACGATGCCTTTCACAGCCGGCTGGCCGAAATGGCCGGGGTGCCGGAAGCGTGGCGGTTGGTGGTTCTGAGCAAGACCCATGTGGACCGCGCCCGCCTGCACCTGCAAAGCGCTATCCCTGGACGTGCCGCCATGGCCTATCGCGAGCACCTCTCGATCATCGAAGCCATAAGAAATGGCGATGGCGAACGCGCCGCCGCGCTCATGGATAGCCATGTGGGGTCGGTTATGGATATTCTGGGCGATGGCCGCACGGGCAAAGGCTCAATTCCAGCGCCAGGAGGATAATATAAGCTCGACGCTGATTCTTATTGATCTGCTGGGCGCAGGAGCGCTTCTGCTGTGGGGGTTGCGCCTGATCAAGACGGGCATGCTGCGCTCCTTTGGCACCTCCTTGCGCTATTGGATCGGCAGGAGCACCGGCAATCGCGTTATGGCGGCGGTGGTGGGCATGCTCGCCACGCTGACGGTTCAGTCGAGCACAGCCACGGCGGTGATCATCGCTTCATTCGCGGCGCGCGATCTGGTCTCCAGCGTCATGGCGCAGGCTATCATGCTGGGGGCAAATATCGGCACCTCGCTGGCGGCGCTGATTCTCTCGCTCGACCTGCACTGGCTTTCGCCGGTGCTTATCCTCATCGGCGTCGTTACGTTCAACCGCAGCCTCTATGCGGGCGGGAAGGGGGTGGGGCGGGCCATTCTCGGGCTTGGCCTGATGCTGCTTGCGCTCCAGCTCATGGGCCAGGCCACCGAACCGGTGCGCAACTCGGAAGCGGTCATCTATATGCTGGCCAATCTGGGCGGCGCTCCGGCTTTCGCCCTGATGTTTGCGACCGGCCTGGCCTTTCTGGCCACGTCCAGCCTTGCCGTCGTGCTGTTCGTGGTCCTTTTGGGCCATGGCAGCATCATTACCCCCGAACTGGCGCTGGTGCTTGTCGCCGGAGCCAATCTGGGCGGGGCCATACCACCCTATCTGGCCGTGTTATCCGAGGGCATAGAGGCGCGCCGTCTCGCCATTACCAATCTCGCCATGCGCGGGGTGGGCGCGCTGGCCCTTACGCTTCTGGCTGGCGTAATCGCCCCCTATCTCTCCGCCATCTGGCCCGATACCGGCACTTTGGCGCTGGTGACCCATATCGGCTTTTCAGCGGTTCTCCTGGTCCTGTTTCTGCCCGTGCTGGGCCCGGTAGTCAGGCTCGCGGAAATGATCATGCCCGATGGCCCCGAGCCCAAGGCCGCGCCGCGCTATCTCGACGAAAGCGCGCTTTCAACGCCCGCGCTCGCCCTGTCTGCCGCGGCGCGCGAAACCCTGCGTCTTGGCGACATGGTCCGCGACATGCTCGAAACGAGCCTCGTCGCGCTCCAGATGTCTGATCCCTCGATCAGGGGGCGGCTAGACGAAATCGAGAACGAGATCGACATGGTGCACGGTGAGATCAAATCCTATCTCTCCCGCCTCGGTCGCGAGGAACTCGACGAGGAAGACACGCGCCGCGCCTCGGAAATCATGTCGTATGCCGTCAATCTTGAGCATATCGGCGATATCATCGATGCCGGCCTGTCCGAACTGGCTGGCAAGAAGGCCCGCCGCAAGCTCGCCTTTTCCGAGGAAGGGCGGGAGGAAATTGCCCGCTTCTACGATCGCACTCTCGACGTATTGCAGATCGCGCAATCGGTATTCCTCTCGCGTGACGTCGACCTTGCCCGCAAGCTTGTCGGGTTCAAGACGGAAGTGCGGCGGCTGGAAGCGGAGTCAGCGGAGCGGCATTTGGAGCGTCTGCGCGATCAGCGCAACGAGACCATCGAAACCTCAGGATTGCATCTCGACATCCTGCGCGATCTCAAGCGTGTGAACGCACACCTGATCTCGGTTGCCTACCCGATCCTTGATGATACCGGTGAATTGCGCGAAACCCGGCTGCGCTCCCGCCCGGAACAATAAGAACCTGCTCAGATTCCGGAGATCTTGTAGGTACAGCGGCGCGCGCCGGTTACGATGTGGCTGGTGCGCTCGACATGAACGTCCGGCCCAAGGATATCGCGAAACACCGTCAACTCTGCGCGGCAGAAATTCTGACACGCAGTGGCCGCAGCGCAGATCGGGCAGTGGTTTTCATGCAGCGTAAAGCCGCCCGATACGTCGGCCTCCCATTCGGCCATATAGCCCTCTTCGGAGCGCAGTTCGGCCAGCCTCGCAACCCGTTCGCCCAGCGAGTGCGCTCCACTCATCGCCGCGCGATAGCGGGTCCGGGTGCGCTCTTCACGGGCGTCGATCACCCGCGACAGCGCTTCGGGCCCGAAGGTATCGCCAATGATCCCGACCAGTTCCACGGTGAGGGCGGCATGGGTATCGGGAAAGCGCTCCTGCGCGCGCTCGGTCAACCGCCAGAATTGGGAAGGCCGTCCTACACCGCGTGACTGGCTCCAGCTTTCCACCAGCCCTTCTTCGCCCAGCCGAACCAGTTGCTGGCGCGCGGCCTCTCCCGAAGTGCCGAGCGCCTGTCCCAATTCGGCAGCCGTTTTCTCCCCGTGCATCTTGAGATGAAACAGGATTCGTTCCGCGGCGCTGCGCGGGTTCCAGCTTCCAGATGCGGAAGGTTCACTATCCGGTTTGCTGCTTGACATGGCTCCGGGGCGACATTTAGAAAGCTCTCTCTTGGAAAATACAGAGGCGGTGGTCCGAGATCAAGCCCCGCTGTGCCTCTGTTGACCGATCAGTGCCGAAAAACAATCAGAGCGATGACCATTTCCGACCCGATCCATACGCCTGAGCAGGCTTTCTCGCGCCTTGCCTTCAATTGCGCCGACCACCCCGCTGCTCGCGACGCGGTGCCTATGTCCCAGTTCACCGGTGCGATGAGTACGCTGGCGAGTTCGGTGAGCGTGGTGACCGCGGCCCTCGATGGCGAACGCCATGGACGCACCGTCACCGCGATGCTTTCGCTTAGCGCCGAGCCGCCCGCCGTGCTGGTCTCGATCACCCGCGACAGTGACCTTGCCGCGATGATCGACAAGGCCGGGAAATTCTCGCTTTCGATCCTCGCCGATGACCAGCGGGCCGTCGCCGATGCGTTTGCTGGTTGGGGCCCGGCGGACAGATTCGAGGGTTGGAGTGCCTGGCCGTCCGGTCAGCCTCGCCTCGAAGGGGCGGTCGCCAGCTTCGATTGCGCCCTGGCCGGCACCATCGTCCTCGATACGCACATTCTTTACGCTGGCATCGTCCTGCACACTGCGTCCTACCCCGATCGCACCCCGCTCCTATGGCACCAGCGCCGCTATGCCGGCGTCGATGTGGAGTAGGGTGCCGCTGCGCTCATTCCGCTCCCCTCTGGCCCCCTTCATGCCCTTGTGACAGAAGAGGTGAACAGGCTTGCGCGCCCAGCGCTGCCCGATAATATCAACGTCCTGGAACCAACTCATTTCTAGGACGTCGGAGGTCATCAATCATGTCGCGTAATGTCTTTTATGCCGGTCGCGCAGCCTTTGCTGCGGCACTTGTAGTCGCCCTGTCCGCTCCGGCGGGTTTCGCACAGGAAGGGACCGTTGATGATCCCCGCCTGTTCACCCCGGGCAAGCTGACGGTCTCGACGTCCGATCCGGTGTTCCCGCCATGGATGATGGATAACGATCCCGCCAACGGCGAAGGCTTTGAAAGCGCTCTGGTTTATGCCATCGCCGCGCAAATGGGCTTTGACGCCGACGACGTCGTCTGGCTGCGAGAAACCTTCGATCAGGCCATCGCTCCGGGCGCCAAGCGCTATGATTTCGGCATCCAGCAGATTTCCGTCACCGAGGACCGTAGCCAGATCGCGACGTTCTCCGATGTCTATTATCAGCCCCAGAAGGCCGTGGTCGCCATGCCCGGCTCGCCGGTGGGCGAGGCGGAAAGCTTCGCCGACCTGCGCGAGGTGCGCTGGGGCGTCATGATCGGCACCACCGACCTCGATTATGTCGAGCAGATCATCGGTGTCGACAATGCCGCCGTGTACAACGATCAGGTCGGACTGTTCCAGGCGCTGCAAAGCAACCAGATCGACGCAGTGGCAACCGAGTTGCCAACGGCGCTCTATCTGACCGCCGTTCAGGTTCCGGATGCGGAAATCGCTGCCATCCTGACACCTGACGAGCATGATTACGGCCATGGCCTGCTGTTCGAGCAGGGCAACGATCTGGTCGATTGGGTCAACGAAGCGATCGCAGCGCTCAAGGCCGATGGCACCATCGATGCGCTGGTCGCGGACTATCTCATCGCTGATCCCGACCTGCCGATCATCACGGAATGACCGTCGAGGTTTCTGTGCAAGACAGCAAAGGGGGCGGGCCTGTTGAGGAGGCCCGCCGCCCGCTTCCGCCAGCCCGTAAGAAGGCCAGCGCCGCCGAGCGCTACGTTCCCGCCGCCATTTCGATACTGATGGTGGGGCTTGTGTTCGGTGGGGTGATCTATGCCGTCACGTCTGCCGAGCAATGGCCACGCATCGCGCGCCAGTTCTTCGATCTCAACGCCATGGCCATTTCCTTCCCCAAGGTGCTGGCCGGTTTCTGGCTCAACATCCAGGTCTGGGTGGTGTGCCTGTTTGGCATCATGGCGTGGGGACTGGTGCTGGCGCTGTTCCGCTCGCTTTCGGGGCCATGGTTCGCGCCGTTGCGCGTCTTTACCGTGGTCTATATCGACCTGTTCCGCGGCCTGCCGGTGTTGCTGCTGGTGCTGATTTTCGGCTTCGGCATTCCGGCGCTCAACCTGCCCGGACTGCCCAATTCCGCCCTGTTCTGGGGCGCGACGGCCATGATCATTTCCTACGCGGCCTATTCCGCCGAAATCTTTCGCTCCGGGATCGAGGCCGTCCATGATGGACAATGGGCGGCGTCGCGGGCCCTTGGCCTGTCGCAATGGCAGACCATGCGGTTCGCCATTCTGCCGCAAGCGATCCGCAACGTCGTGCCCGTGCTGCTCAATCTGGCGGTGGCGCTGCAAAAAGACGTGGCGCTGCTCTCGGTCATTGGCGTGCGCGATGCGGTGCGCGAAGCGCAGATCTATACCGCCCAGACCTTCAATTATTCGTCTCTGATTGCTGCGGCTTTGCTGTTTCTGGTGGCAACCATTCCGCTGGCGCGCCTCACCGACTATATCGCACGCAAGGACCGCAAGCGGCGGCTCCAGGGGGTTTTGTGACCGATCGCTGCATCTCAATTTCCGGCGTTACCAAATATTATGGCAATGTGTTGGTTCTCGACGATGTCGATCTCGACGTTGGCCGCCATGAAGTCGTGTGCCTGATCGGTGCTTCAGGTTCGGGCAAATCGACCCTGTTGCGCTGCATCAACGGGCTGACCGAATTTGATCACGGCACCATCTCGCTCGATGGGGTGTCGATCGAGGACCCGTCCTGGGGCCGCAACGGCATCTATCGCCGCATCGGTATCGTATTCCAGTCTTACAATCTGTTCCCGCATATGAGCGTCATGGAAAACATCACGCTCGCGCCAATCCAGGTGCACGGCGTGCCTGCGTCCGAGGCGATGGCCAAGGGGAGGGAGCTGCTCGACGCTTTCGGCATGGGCCGGTTTGCCAATGCCTATCCCGAACAATTGTCTGGCGGCCAGCAGCAGCGCGTCGCCATCGTCCGCGCCCTGGCGACCCATCCCCAGGTGCTTCTGCTTGACGAAGTGACTGCGGCGCTCGATCCAGAACTGGTCGGAGAGGTGCTGGCGGTCATCAGGCGGCTCAAGGCCGAGGGTATGACCATGGTGATCGTGACCCACGAAATGGGCTTTGCCCGCGACGTAGCCGATCGGGTGTGTTTCCTCGATGGTGGCCGCATTCTCGAACAGGGCCCGCCTAAGGCTTTGTTTTCTGCGCCAGAGAACCCCCGAACGCAGAAATTCCTCCAACGCATAATCGAGGCCGGCCGTCTCTGAACGACCACCGTTCACCATTATCGAATAATGAATGAACCATCAGGCGGGTTATCCAGCCTGATGCAGCGTCTATATTGGACTTCAATCGAAACACAGAAAGATTGGAGCCCGGACATGCGCAATCAGATCAGGGGTCTGCACCACGTCACTTCAATGGCGCGTGATGCCGATGCCAACAACCGCTTTTTCACCGACACGCTCGGATTGCGGCGGGTGAAAAAGACCGTCAACTTCGACGAACCGTCGGTCTATCACCTCTATTACGGTGATGAGATGGGAACGCCGGGGTCGGTCATGACCTATTTCCCGTTCCCCAACATCATTCGCGGACGCCCGGGAACGGGCGAAGTGGGCGAAACCGTGTTTTCCGTGCCCGAAGGCAGCCTCGGTTTCTGGAAGGAGCATTTCGCTCAAAAAGGCGTTGCAGGCGTTCTTGCTGACGATAGTTTTGGGCAAAAGCGCCTGCGGTTTTCCGCCGTCGATGGCGACAGCTTTGCGCTGGTGGAAGATGTCAACGACCAGCGCCCGGCCTGGACGGGCGGCTCGATCGCCGGTGACGTCGCCATTCGCGGCTTTTCCGGCGCTAGCCTGAGGCTGCGCGACAGCGGCGCGACCGAGGAACTGCTCCGATTCATGGGCTATGAGCTCGCGGATACCTCCAAGGGCATCAAGCGCTTCGTCATCGACGGCGGCAACGGGGCCGATATCATCGATATCCAGACGCTGCCCAATATGCCGCGTGGCGATCTGGGTGCAGGTTCGGTGCACCACATCGCGTTTGCCGTGGACGACAGGGCAGCTCAGGATACGGTGCGTGCCGCACTGATCGACAGCGGCCATCAGGTGACGCCACCGATCGACCGGGACTATTTCCACGCGATCTATTTCCGCACGCCGGGTGGGGTGCTGTTCGAAATCGCCACCAATGAGCCTGGCTTTGATCGTGACGAGGATACCGCTCATCTGGGCGAAGCGCTCAAGCTTCCCACCCAGCACGAACATTTGCGGGCCTGGCTCGAAACCCATTTGCCCGAACTCGACTAGGAAAAAAAGCGCCCGGCTACACGTCGGGCGCTTCGTCATCTTGAAACCCTGACAGAAAGGCACATCGCATGACTGAAAGCTATGTGTTCAAAGAGCATCCGGCTCAAGCAGCTGGTGCCCCGACATTGGCCCTGTTCCACGGAACTGGCGGCGACGAGAACCAGTTCTTTGCGCTGGGGCGGCAATTGCTGCCCTCGGCCCGGTTGATCGCGCCGCGCGGTGACGTGTCGGAAGGCGGAGCTCTGCGCTATTTCCGGCGTACCGGCGAAGGCGTCTATGACATGGACGATCTGCGCCAGCGCACGGACAAGATGGCAAACTTTCTTCGCAGCGTGAAAACCGACGGCAAGCTGGTTGGTTTGGGGTATTCCAACGGCGCAAACATTCTCGCTGCGGTTATGTTCGCCTATCCCGACCTGATCGATGCTGCGGTGCTGATGCATCCGCTGATCCTGTGGCAGCCGGAGCCTGTAGAGGGGCTCAAAGATCGCAAGGTCCTGATCACCGCCGGTCGTCGCGACCCGATCTGTCCCGCGCCCCAAACCCAGGCGCTGGCCGATTGGTTTGCCGCGCAGGGGACGGAAACGGAAGTCGTCTGGCATGAGGGCGGGCATGAAATCGTGCAGGCGGAGCTTGTCGCCGCCGCCCGCTTCCTGTCAGGCCAGCAGGTCTGACCAGTCCGGGTGGCGGCGGAACTGCACCGCCACATACGGGCATTGCGGGACGATCTTGAACGCGTCCCGCCTTGCATCCTCTATGGCACGCTTGACCAGCTTGAGCGCGATGCCCCGCCCCTCGAAAGCCTTGGGCACACCGGTATGATTGATGACCATGGTGCCATCGGGGCGGCGGAGATAGGTCATCTCCGCCGCGTTGTCATCGCCCAGATCGGCCCAGTACCGGCCACGATTGCCGGCCTGGGTGTGATGGATGTCGAGGGTGTGTTCCATGGTCGCTCCTGTGCGGGGTTGGAGAGGCGCGGTCAGCCTATAACAATCCTGATCCTGTTGCCTGCCGGATCGCGGGTTTCAATCCCCGAAGCGATCTCGATGACCGGAGAGGCGGCGATGTCGAGACGGGCGCGGATTTCGGCCAGCGTGTCCACATCGGCAACGATGATCTCGAACCAGCGCAGGCCCGCCACGCCTTCCGGCGGCGTCGAAGGATTGCGTCCGGCCCAGATGTTGAACGCCAGAATATGGGGGGCATAGTCAAGGCTGACATCCCCCATGCCATAGCGCCGCGAAAGCAACTGACCGGCAAAACCCAACTGGTCGCGGTAAAAATTCATGGCGGTGTCGAGGTCGTCCACATGCACATGGACGTGGCCGATCCGCGTGCCCGCCGGCATCGGGGCCATTGGCGTAGCGTCGCCATCGAGTTCCGCCAGCAGTCCCGGCACGTCGATGGGTTCACGGCCCGAATGCGGGGTTCCATCCGGGGTCATGGCCAGCAATTCATCGTTCTCGACAAAACGGCCACGCCACGGAGTTTCGTACGTGATCTCGATGCCGTTGCCGTCCAGATCCCACAGATAAAGGGCCTCGGTCACCAGATGGTCGGTGGGTGAAACCCGGACACCGGCGGCCAGCGCGCGATTGAGTGTACGGGCCAGATCCTTCCGGGTCGGCACGTGTACGGCGACATGATACAGCCCGACAGTGTGGGGCACGACCGGGCCACTGGCTCCGGTTTCGAGGACGATAAGGCGCTTGTCGCCCGCGCCCAGTATCAGCCGGTCCGTCGTCTGCTCGATGACAGTCAGCCCCACCACGTCCCGCCAGATGGCAAGAGCGCGTGCGGGGTCGGTGACGGCAATGTGAATGGGGCCGAGCCGGGTGGTCGTGGGGACCAGCAGCGGCGTGGCGACGGTCGCTTGGGGGGCAGACATAAGCAAATCTCCTTAACGGGACCCGGTGATGGGTGGGCAATAAGTCATTGCTACCAACATAATCGCGCGTGCCGGTGCGATTAAGGGGATAGATCGCGACGGATTGTTGCCGGATAGCGAATGGTGGAGGCAGGTCCTGTCCACCTAGGGAGCCAATGCGCCCCCTCTGGCCGGGGGATGAGTCTATTGGATGCCGCGTTGCGTTCTCACCCTGAACAGCGTTCAATCGGTGCAAGACACACAGGAGGCCCCAGATGACCCTCACGCCCGCGCTCACCGACAAGCTCAAGAACCCCCGGATTGTCGTTGCCGGCGGGTTCACCGACGGTAAATGGAATACCGTATCATCGCGCGGCAAGGTGTTCCGCGTCAGCAATCCAGCCACCGGAGAGGTTCTGGCGCAGATTTCCGACCTGTCCACCAAGGCGACAAAAGAGGCGATCGAGGCGGCCCATGCCGCCCAGCCTGCATGGGCTGCGCTGGCGGCAAAGGAGCGGGCCGATCTGCTCAAGGGTCTCAATCGGTTGATGATCGAACATGCCGATGATCTGGCAACGGTTCTGACGCTGGAAATGGGCAAGCCCTTCGCCGAAGCCAAGGGCGAAATCCTCTATGGGGCGGCCTTTATCGAATGGTTCGCCGAAGAAGCCCGCCGGGTCTATGGCGATACCATTCCCGGGCACACGGCCAACACCCGCATTACGGTCATCAAGCAGCCGGTGGGCGTTGTGGGGGTCATCACGCCGTGGAATTTCCCCAATGCCATGCTGGCGCGCAAGCTGGCCCCGGCGCTGGCGGTCGGGTGCACGGTGGTTGCGAAACCCGCTGCGGAAACGCCCCTGTCAGCCTTGGCCATTGCCCGGCTCATGGAGTGGGCCGGATTTCCGGCGGGTGTGTTCAACGTGGTCCCCGGCACCGATGCGGCCGCGATCGGGGAAGAATTATGCGCCAATCCTAAGGTGGCCAAGATCAGCTTTACTGGCTCGACCAATGTGGGCCGGACGCTGATGCGCCAATGCGCTGACGGCATCAAGCGCATGAGTATGGAACTGGGCGGCAACGCGCCGTTCATCGTCTTTGATGACGCCGATCTCGACGCCGCCGTCGCTGGCGCAATGGCGTCCAAGTTCCGCAACGCAGGCCAGACCTGCGTATGCGCCAACCGCATCTATGTGCAATCGCAAATCCATGATCGGTTCGTAGCGCGTCTCGGCGAGGAAATGGCCCGTCTGAAGGTCGGCGACGGCCTGGAAGAGGGCGTTACCATAGGGCCGCTGATCACCGACAAGGCGGTCGACAAGGTGACGGAACTGGTGGGGGACGCCCGGGATCAGGGCGCTGTAATTGTCATGGGCGGCACTCCCACCGGAGAGGCGACCTTCTATCCACCGACCCTGATCACCGGGGCTACAAAGGCCATGCGCCTGGCGCGGGAGGAAATTTTTGGCCCCGTCGCGCCGGTTTTCAGGTTCGAGACGGTAGACGAGGTGATCGATCTGGCCAACGCCACCGAGTTCGGCCTCGCCGCATATTTTTATGGGCGCGATATCGCGAAGGTCACCAGGGTGGCCGAGGCTCTGCAATATGGAATTGTCGGGATCAACACGGGCCTGATCTCGACGGAGGTGGCCCCGTTCGGCGGCATGAAGCAATCGGGCTTCGGACGCGAGGGGTCTAAATATGGAATCGAGGATTACCTCGACATCAAATATCTCTGTCTCGCGGTGTGATCGTATCCAAGCGTAGTCGTCCCAAGTTGCCGCTTACTTCCCGTTAGCCGTGAAATCCTAAATTGGATTTTTGCGCAGCGGGGTAGCGATTCGGGATATGCGGACCAGAGCGGTTTTCGGACGGGTGCGGGCCCGGGCATTCTTGCCGGTACGGCGGAAACGCCGCTCCTTGGCGGGCGAACTGGCGCTGGCTTTCATCGCGATTGCCCTGTTGGCATGGGCGGTGATCGATGGGCGCTATGTCGATCTCTCCGCCATCGTTCCCGAAGTTTCCGGCCCGCGCGACGTGGTGTCGACAAGCTTTTCCCTCTGCGCCGGGGCTGGAGGCACCTGCGTCATCGATGGCGATACCATCCGCATCGCCGATATCGATACGCCCGAGGTGCGCGACTATCGCTGCCCGGAGGAAAAAGCGCTGGGGGATCGCGCCACCCGCCGCATGCTTGAACTGGTCAACGCGGGGGCTTTCACCATGGCGCTGTGGGACCATCGCGATGAAGACCAGTACGGTCGTAAACTGAGGGTCTTGTGGCGCGACGGGCAGTCTCTGGGAATGATCCTCGTGGCCGAAGGCCTTGCGCGACCATGGGATGGCGCAAGGCGGAGTTGGTGCGCATAGAGCGTTTTCACTCAAAGTTTCTTGTCGTCAGTAATGCGGCGGTGGGGGCTCGGCCTTGCCGGACCGCGCCAGTTGCTCGACGGCGGCCATCTGATCGTCGATCGCCTCGACTCGCCGCTTGAGCCGGTCGATCTGCCGCCACTGATCCGCAATTACGGCGCTCAATTCATCGATCATGCGGTCCTGATGGGCCAGTCGCTCTTCAAGAGCGGTCAGCCTGTCGGTGTGGGTGTCTGGCATCGCGGGGCCTATGGTAAGAATGCACCGGCATCAGGAGCCTGACGCCGCAAGGGCATAGAAATCGCGCAGATGCGCCGCGAAGTCCACCCCGACTTGGCCAATGCCCGGCCAGTCTATAAGCAGGTATCTGGAGTGAGCGGGGAGGGCGCCGATGTTCGTGGTTGCGGGGGAAAGCCTTATCGATCTGGTCGCCGGGCCCAAGCGGACCGACGGTGTGTTGCAAATGGGCGCGCATCAAGGCGGCTCGCCGTACAATTGCGCCATCGCGCTGGCCCGTCTGGGGCAAGAGACCGGTTTTTTATGCCCCATCTCCAGCGACAGTTTCGGTGATCTGCTGCTGGCTCCCCTGGAAAAGGCCGGCGTCGTTCCTTTGATCAAGCAGCGCTCCGACTGCAACACCACCCTTGCGGTGGTGACCCAAAACGCCAGGGGCCTGCCCGCCTACGCGTTTTACCGGCAAGGCACCGCGGAGCGCGATATCAGCCGCGAAAAGCTGCTGGCTGCGCTGCCTCTATCAATCGATCTGTTCCAGATCGGCGGCTTCCTGCCCATTGAGCCCGACGACGCAGCGATCTGGCTCGATGTGGTCAAATCGGTCGCCGCCCGGGGGACGGTGCTGTCCATCGATCCCAATGTCCGGCCCAGCCTCATTGCCGATTTCCAGGGCTACACAGAACGCCTCGACGCGTTCCTCGACCTCGCCCATATCGTGAAGGTGTCCGATGAGGACCTTGTTGCGCTCGATGCGCACAAATCCATAGAGGAACACGCGCGGGCGCTGCTGGCCCGGCCCCATGTAGAACTTGTCGTGGTCACCCTGGGCGCGCAGGGTGCCTGCGCATTCACCGCGGACGCAAGAGCGAACGCCCCGATCTACCGCCCTGAAATGCTTGGCGATACCGTCGGGGCCGGTGACGCCATGATGGCCGGCATTCTCGCCGCCCTTGCTGAGCGCAACGCCCTGGCGATTGGCCGGATCGGCGCACTCGATGCAACCTCGCTCGAAGCAATCCTGCGGTTCGGGTCGGTGGTGGCTGGCCTCAATTGCGCACATGTCGGGTGCAATCCTCCCACCCGCGCCGAGGTGGAAGCGGTGCTGCAGACCAATTAAATTCCTCACACCTGTCGGAACAATTGATCGGCATCCGTCCTTGCCAGTGCTCGGACTCGAAAGAAAATTCGCGCCCGATGCATCGATTGGCAATTGCGCGGCCTGAAGGCGCGATTTAATCTCGCCGCCCGAAACACCCGGACACCCAAATGAGCCCGTTTCATCAGATCCTTGGCAACAACCTCGTCGCCAATGTGACCAATTTCACCGTTTGGTTCGCGATCACGTTCTGGATTTTTATCGAGACCCAGTCGGTGTTTGCCACGGGCATGGTGGCCGGCATCTATCTGGTTTTCACCGCGGCGTTCGGCTTCTGGCTCGGCTCGATCGTTGATCACAATCCCAAAAAGCTCGCGATGATGGGATCGAGCGCCGTGTCCGTGGTCTTTTACGCGCTGGCCTTCGCCATGGTGCTGTTCGAGCCGCAGGGCAGCTTTTCCAATCCCTATGGCTGGTATTTGTGGCTGTTCGTGCTGCTGGTCATGCTCGGCGTCATCGCAGGCAATATCCGCTCGATCGCCCTGCCAACGCTCGTCACCATCCTCATCCCCGAGGGCGAGCGCGACAAGGCCAACGGTCTGGTCGGCATGGTGACGGGCATCGGCTTCCTGACCACGTCGGTGATTTCCGGTTTCCTCGTCGCCTGGGGCGGCATGGTTCTGGTGCTGGTTCTCGCGCTGGCGGTGACTGTCCTGGTGTTGCTCCACCTTGGACTGGTGATCATAGACGAGGGCCGGGCGCCTCCCGTCCCCGGTGTGCCGTCCGAACCTGGCAGGGTTGATATCGCTGGGACCATCAGGGTGATTGCCGCAGTTCCGGGGCTGTTCGCGCTGATCTTTTTCGCCACCTTCAACAATTTCCTCGGCGGCATCTTCATGGCCCTTCTCGACGCCTATGGGCTGTCGCTGGTGTCCGTGCAGGTGTGGGGACTGCTGTTTGGCCTGCTCTCGACGGCGTTCATCATCAGCGGCCTCGTGATCTCGCGCACCGGCCTGGGGCGCAATCCGGTCCGCACGCTGCTGCTGGTCAATCTCGTCACCTGGTCGGTGTGTTGCGTCTTCACGCTCCAGCCCTCGATCTGGCTGCTGGCCTTCGGGTGCTTTATTTGGATGCTGCTCGGCCCCTATGCAGAGGCGGCTGAGCAAACGACCTTGCAAAAGGTCGTGCCTCTGGAGCGTCAGGGGCGGGTGTTCGGCCTGGCGCAGTCGATTGAACAGGCCGCATCACCGCTGACGGCTTTCCTCATTGGCCCCTATACCCAGTTTGTGGTCATTCCCTTCATGACCGATGGCGCGGGCGCACGAACGATTGGCGGATGGTTCGGCACCGGGCCGGATCGCGGCATAGCGCTGGTGTTCACGGTGGCGGGGATGATCGGTGTCCTGGTGACCGTTCTGGCGCTCAATTCGCGCCCCTATCGCCAGCTTTCCGCCCATTATGCTGGGGGTACGGCGACGGAGGACGAGGCCGGCCAGAAGGGTCCGCGTCCGGCCTAGTAGGGCTGCACCCGGGACAGGTGGCGGTCCGCGCCCATGGTCAGGGCGAGCGCCACAAAGGCAAACACCATCATGCCGAACGCGACGATATGGGCCTCGGTCCAGCGCAATTGCTCGACATAATCGAAAATCGCAATCGAGAGCACCTTGGTCCGGCCCGGGATGTTGCCGCCGATCATCATAACCACGCCAAATTCCCCCACCGTATGGGAAAATCCCAGCACCGTGGCGGTCAGATATCCGGGCCGTGCCAGAGGAAGGACGACCAGAACGAAAGCCTTTTTGAAATCAAATCCGAGCGAAAACGCCGCTTCCAGGGGGCCGGGGCCGATGGAAGCAAACGTATTGCGCAGCGGCTGCACGACAAAGGGCAGTGAATAGAACACCGATCCGATCACCAGTCCGGGAAAGGTGAAGGCCAGGGTGCGCGCCCCCCACAGCGAGGCCAGCCAGCCGCCGGGACCGTTGGCACCCAAAAGGATGAGCATGTAAAAACCCAGCACCGTGGGTGGCAGCACCAGCGGCAGGGCGACCAGCGCGTTGACCAGCACTGTCCAGCGGGATTTGGAACGCGCCAGCCACCAGGCGACCGGTGTGCCAAGGAGCAGCAGAATGATCGTTGTAGTGGCGGCCAGCGCCAGGGTCAGCCTGATCGCTGGCCAGATTTCCCAGAACAGGGTCACTGGGGCGCAAACCCATAGCCATAGGCTTCGATGATGGTCCGGGCCGCGTCAGAGTGCAGGAAGTCAAGGAACGCGCTGGCCGTCGCGTTTTCGGCATCCAGCAGAACCGCGTCCTGCGTGATGGGCGTGTACAGGTCATCGGCCACAATCCAGCTCGATCCGTCCTCGCGGCCGATCACTTGCGAGAGCGCAACAAAGCCCAATTCGGCGTTGCCGGTGTCGACGAACTGAAAGGTCTGCGAAATGTTCTGGCCGACCACCATCCGGTCGGCGAGACGCTCGGTCAGCCCCAGTGCGGCGATCGTCTCCACGGCGGCAGCGCCATAGGGGGCAGCTTGCGGCTCGGCGATGGCGATCTGGGTGAAATCGCCTTCAAGACTCTCGGGCCCGCTCACCAGGTCCGGATCGGTGGAAAACAGCACCAGTTTGCCGATGGCATAGGTAAAGCTCGATCCCTCGACACCCAGCCCCTCATCGAGCAGCCGCGCCGGAGTGGCGGCATCGGCGGACAAAAACGCATGGAACGGCGCGCCCTGGGTGATCTGGGCATAGAACTGTCCCGTCGCCCCGAAGGACAAGCCGATCTCTTGCCCCGTCTCGGCGGCAAAGGCCTCTGCCAGGTCTTCGGCGGCAGCAGTGAAATTGGCGGCAACCGCCACCAGCGCATCCTGGGCAAGGATGGCTGGAGAATGACCAAGAGCGAATACGGCCAAAAAGGCCGAAGCAATCATACGCATGAAACCTCCCTCGATATGTCCGTTTGGACATATCGAGATATCGCACGACCTGCGCCGGAGTGGCAAACGATATGTTCAGTTGGAAAGGTCGGACTTGAGGCGGCGCAGCGCGGCCACGTCATCTTCTATGGCCGCTTCGGTGGCGGCCTGCATGGCGCGATAGCGGCTGAGAACCTCGCGTCCCAGATCGGTGAGCTGCGCGCCCCCCTGTCCCGATCCGCCCCGGCTGGTGACAACGAGTGGAGCGCCGAACCCGGCATTGAGGGCCTGCACCAGGCTCCACGCCCGCTTGTAGCTCATGCCCATGGCCTTGCCTGCAGCGCCGATCGAGCCGGACCGTTCAATACCCTCAAGCAGGTCGGCCCGCCCCGGTCCGATATAGGCCTCGGCATCGAGCGTGATGCGCAGATGGCCCAGACCGGATGGCGGGACCGGCTTTTTCATTCAGGCCGAAAGTTTGGCAGCTTCGGCGGCCAGTTTGCGGATGGTTTCGAAATCGCGGGCGGCGATGGCATCTGCCGATACCACCCAGGAACCGCCGACGCAGATCACGTTGGGCAGGGCCAGATAGGTTTTCGCCTTTTCAATGTCGATGCCGCCGGTCGGGCAAAAGATCAGATCAGACAGCGGCGAAGCAAAGGATTTGAGGACCGGCGCACCGCCCATGGCTTCGGCGGGGAAGAACTTCAGATAGGTATAGCCCAGAAGCGATGCGGCCATGGCCTCGGAGGGGGAGGCAATGCCGGGCAGCAGGGGAATTGAGATATCCGCTGCGGCTTCGAGCAGCGCCACCGGTGCGCCCGGCGACACCATGAACTGGCATCCCGCGTCGACCGAGGCCTCCATGTCGCTCTTTTTGCGCACGGTGCCCGATCCGACCACAGCGCCCGGAACCTTGGCCATTTCCGCCATGACCTTGAGCGCATTGGGGGTGCGCAGGGTCACTTCCAGATTGGTGAGCCCGCCCGCCACAAGGGCCTCGGCCAGCGCGCGCGCCGTCTCCACGTCATCGTGGATGATAACCGGGACAACCGGGGCGGCGGAAAGAATGGTACTGAGCTTTGCGGCGTCCTGGGCCATGGTATTGTGGTCTCCAACCAAAGACTTGGGGGTTGGGGATGCTCTAGCATGGCTTTTATTGAATTGGGAACCAAAACTGCCTAAGTGAACCCCGCGGCAGTGGGCCGCTCCCGTTTTTTATTGCCCCGGGGATTTTATCGTCATGATCCAGAAGATCAACGCCTTCACTCCGATGGAGGAGGCTCGGGCCGTCCTCGCTTCCAGCTTCGATCTCAAATTTTCCGGAGCGATCGAGAAGGAGACGCGTCCGGTCTTCGAAAAGGTCCGCGCGCGCATTCCCGAGATCGAGTGGCCATTCTATGCGCCGCTGATCTTCCAGATCAACCGTCTGAAAGCGGAAAAGAACGCGGTCATCCTCGCGCATAACTACCAGACCCCGCAAATCTATTACGGCGTCGCCGATATCGTTGGCGACAGCCTGCAACTGGCCGTCGAAGCCACGCGGGTCGAAGCCGATGTGATCGTGCAGTGCGGCGTGCATTTCATGGCCGAGACCTCCAAGCTGCTCAATCCGCAAAAGACCGTGCTGATCCCCGACAGCCGGGCCGGGTGCTCGCTCGCGTCCTCGATCACGGCGGAAGACGTGCTGGCCATGAAGGCCCAATATCCCGGCGTGCCGGTGGTCACCTATGTGAATTCTTCGGCCGAGGTGAAGGCGGTGACCGATGTGTGCTGCACATCCTCGAATGCTCTGAAGATCGTCGAGGCAATGGACAGCGACACGGTCATCATGATCCCCGATCAGTATCTGGCCAAAAACACCGCCAAAAAGACCAACAAGAAGATCATCACCTGGGCCGGGGCGTGTGAAGTGCACGAAACCTTCACCCCTGATGATATCGCCGAACTGCGCGCCGCCTACCCGGGCGCCAAGATCATCGCCCACCCCGAATGCCCGCCCGAAGTGATCGATGTCGTCGATTTTGCCGGCTCCACCTCGGGGATGATCGATTGGGTGCAGTCGGAAAAGCCGGCGCGGGTGGTCATGGTCACCGAATGTTCGATGAGCGACAACGTCGCCGCTGAAACCGAGGGCGTATCCTTCCTGCGCGGCTGCAACATCTGCCCGCACATGAAGCGCATCAATCTCGAAAACATCCTGTGGAGCCTGCACACGGGCACCGAGGAAGTGATTGTCTCCCCCGACCTGATCGAGCCTGCCCGCGCAGCGGTCGAGCGCATGATCGAGATTTCGGCCCGCACCTAAAGTATTTCCGGCTACAGATCCGCACGGCGTCCAGAGGGGGAGGGGGCGATCGCTATTTTCGACAATATGTTCAACGCCGAAGGGGTGGTCATCGTTGGCGCGGGGCTAGCGGGTCTGTTTTGTGCCCTCAAGCTCAGCCCGTGCCCCGTCACGGTCCTCTCGCCCATGCCATTGGGGATGGGGGCGTCGTCAAGCTGGGCGCAAGGTGGAGTGGCTGCAGCTGTCGGCGCGGGCGATAGTGCGAGCGCCCATGCCCTCGATACCGAAATGGCCGGGGCAGGGATCGTCGATCATGGCATTGCCACCTCGGTGACCGCAGAAGCGGCGGCACGCATCGACGATCTGGCGCGCTGGGGCACGCCCTTCGATCGCAATGGGTTGGGAGAGTTCGTGCTCTCGCGTGAAGCGGCCCATTCCGCCAGCCGGGTCGTTCGGGTGTCGGGCGACAGGGCCGGTCATGCCATCATGCAGGCGATCATCGCAAAGGTTCGCAACACACCGTCCATCCGCGTGGTCGAAGGGATCACGGCGGTCGATCTGGCGCAAGCCGATGGCCGTGTTGTGGGTGTTTATTGCCGCAAGCTGGGCGATCGCTATGTCGAGCCCGTGCTGGTCCGCGCCCGGGCCACGGTGTTGGCCGCCGGTGGGCTGGGCGGGCTGTATGCGGTCACCACCAATCCCCCTTCGGTGCGCGGCCACGCCATGGGCATGGCGGCACGGGCCGGGGCGGTGATCGCCGACCCCGAATTCGTCCAATTCCATCCCACCGCGATTTTGACGGCGCGCGATCCCGCCCCCCTCGCCACCGAGGCCTTGCGCGGAGAAGGGGCCATTCTGGTCAATGACCTTGGCGAGCGCTTCATGGCCGATATCCACCCCGATGCCGAACTGGCGCCCCGCGATATCGTCGCGCGCGCCAATTTCCGGCAGATCAAGGCGGGCCGGAAGGTCTTCCTCGATACCCGTCAGGCGCTGGGCGAAAAGATCCTCACCGCCTATCCCACCGTCGCCGACTATTGCCGGGCCGGAGGCATCGATCCGGTGAACGACCCGATCCCGGTAACCCCGGCGGCCCATTATCACATGGGCGGCGTTGAGGTGAACGAAAGCGGGCGTTCGTCGCTGCCCGGACTTTGGGTGTGCGGCGAAGCCTCCTGCACCGGACTGCACGGCGCCAACCGGCTCGCCTCCAATTCGCTGCTCGAAGCCATCGTTTATGGCGCACGGATCGCCGAGGACCTGTCCGGGCTCGAACCGCAACGCGGCCCGCTGCCTCCATTCGACGGCATCGGGTGGGATGCAGAGGAGGGCGGGCGCGCCGAGCAGGTCCTGCGCGATCTCAAGGCGGTGCGCGACCTGCGGGCGGTGATGAGCGCCGAGGTCGGGGTCGAGCGCGACGCGCCGGGCCTGCGCCGGGCTTTGCGCACCCTGCTTGAGCTGGAGGAAACGGCAACGGGCGTCACTCGCGCCTATCTCAACATGGTGTCATCGGCGACGCTGGTTGCCGCCGGCGCCCTCAAGCGCACCGAAAGTCGCGGTGGCCATTTTCGCACCGATTTCCCGCAATCCGACCCGCAATGGCAGACGCACACACGGATTACCCTGGCCGAGGCGCGCGAAATCCGGGCGCAGGCCTGAAGACGCCGGGACACATCGTGCCGTGTTGTCGATCATGCGGCTGGAAAGCATAATGGCAGATACTGCGCCGCCAGTTTGCGCGCCTGCTCGATGATGTGAGCCGATGCGATCTGTCCTGGCTCAATTGAAACGGAGAAGACAATGACCCAGGACCTGGCCCGGATCCGCGCCTTCGTACAGGTGTTTGATGCGGGAGGCTTTTCAGCCGCAGCCCGGGTGCATGGCCGTTCAAAGGCGCTGTTGTCCAAATACGTGACCGATCTCGAAGACCACCTCGGCGTCCGGCTCATGAACCGCACGACGCGCAAGCTCAGCCTCACCGAGGCGGGCGATGCCTATTACCGCGAGGTGAGCGATATCCTCTCCCAGCTTGACGATCTCGATGCGACCATTTCAGAACAGACAGCCGCGGCGCGGGGAATCCTGCGTGTATCCGCCCCGCGCAATTTCGGGGAAGCGACGCTTCTTGAGCCGCTGTTCGAGTTTACCAGCGCCCACCCGGACGTGACACTGGACCTGCGGCTGGAAGATCGCATGGTCGATCTGGTCGAAGAAGGTATCGACGTTGCGCTGCGCATTTCGAAAATGGCCGACACCTCGCTGATCGCGCGCAAGATAGCCGAAACCTCGGTTGCGGTGATGGCGGCCCCCTCGGTCATCAAGGCCCATGGGGCGCCCCAAAGCCCTGAGGCCCTGCGCGGCGTGCCGTGCATCATCGATACCAACATGACAGGTCAGGCCAACTGGCAATTCGTCGAGGATGGCAGGACCGTCACCGTGCATGTGGACGGTCCGGTACGGGTGAATTCGGCTGTCGGGGCGCTGGTTGCGGCCCGAAAAGGCCTCGGTTACGCATTATTGCCGAGCTTTCTCACTGATTCGGCCATCAAGAAGGGGGAGCTCGTGCCGGTTTTGACCGATTATCTGCCGCAACGTCCGCTGCTACAGGCGGTCTATCCCCACCGGCGGCACCTTTCGGGCAAGGTGCGGGCACTGATCGACTTCCTCGTCGATTGGTTCGAAAACCACCCGGTCAATTCCTGAAGACATGCAGGGCGGGGTTTTCAAACGGGCCGGGGCAGCTCTCCTTACGGTTCTGGCGCTAGCCGCGCCGGCCGTTGCGCATCCTCATGTGTGGATCGATGCCGCCGGAGAGATACTGTTCGAAGACGGCGCGATCGCCGGCATGCGGCATCACTGGACATTCGATCCCTATTTCTCTGCCTGGGCCATCCAGGGGCTCGATGCTGACGGCGATGGAAACCTGTCGCAAACCGAATTGCAGCCCCTCGCAGAGGAGAACATCGAAGGGCTCGACTACTACTCCTACTATACCTTCGCGAACCCTGAAGGGCTCGACGGACACGCCGCGGTCGGATCGGCTTACGATCCGTCGATGACCTACGCCGACGGACGCGTGACGCTGACATTCACCATGCGGTTTCGCGAGCCCCAAAGCATCTTTGGCATCTATGACATCGAGGTGGGCGACCCGGAATATTACGCTGCCTTCACCTTTCCTGATGCCGGTGCCGTGAGGCTTGAAGGAGCGCCCGAGGGCTGCGCTGTGGTGGCCAAGGAGCCACAGCCGATCGATCCTCAAATCGAGGAACGGCTGTTCATGCTGCCGCCCGAGATCACTCAACTGCCCGAGGACCTCCGACAGGCGGCGCGTGATCTGGCCAATCTGGTGACCGTCACCTGCCCCGCCAGCGCCCCGGCCACGGCGCTTCAGGCCATTGAGACCGTCACCGCGCAGCGTCCGGCGACCCCGTTTTCCGCGCCGCCCGCCGAGCCCTCGATCCTGCCGTCACAGGGCGGGTTCTTCGGCTGGATCGCCGCCCAGCAGCGTGTCTTTTATCGCGCGATGACCGATGCGCTGGGGGCGCTGCACCGCGATGCCAGCGCCTTCTGGATTCTGGGTGGCCTGAGCTTTCTGTATGGCGTGTTTCACGCGGCGGGGCCGGGCCATGGCAAGGTGGTGATCTCATCCTATATGCTCGCCAATGAGCGCCAGCTCAGGCGTGGCATTGTCCTGAGCTTTCTGTCGGCGATGATGCAGTCGGCGGTGGCTGTGGCGTTCGTTCTGGCAGCCGCCGGTGTGTTGCGGCTCACATCAACGGCAATGAGTGAAGCCGCCCACGCCATGGCGGTTGCATCCTATGGGCTGGTCGCGCTGCTTGGGGCGTGGCTGGTGCTGCGCAAGCTCGGTTTCCAGCGCGGCCATGCTCACGGCGACGGGCACCATCATGATCACAGCCACGACCACGAGCACGATCATCGTCACCACCATGACCACGATGCGTGCTGCGGCCATATGGTCACGCCGCAACAGGCCCGGGGCGGGTGGCGCGAAGGATTGGGCGTGGTGGTTTCGGTCGGCTTGCGGCCCTGTTCGGGCGCTCTGATCGTCCTGGTTTTCGCCTTGAGCCAGGGTCTGCTGCCTGCCGGAATTCTGGCCACGTTTCTCATGGGGTTGGGAACGGCGCTGACCGTTGCGATGCTGGCCACGCTGGCGGTATTTGCCAAGGGAGGCGCACTGCGACTCACCGCCGGAGGGTCTGCGGGCACCCGTCTTTTGTGGTGGTTCGAACTTGCGGGCGCGCTTCTGGTCATGGGTTTTGGGGTGATCTTGCTATTTGCCAGTTTTTAACCGGTCAAATGGCCGCATTTTGGTGCAGGGGAGTTGCCCCGCTAGGGCTTATCGCTATTGTGCGCCTAATTTTCCAAGCCGAAAAATCCTCACCATGACCGCTTCCTTGCCTCTCGATCATCCCGCCATTCAGCCGAGAAAAATCGGCGTCCTGCTGCTCAATCTGGGCACACCGGACGCGACCGACTATTGGAGCGTGCGCCGATACCTCAAGGAGTTCCTCTCCGACACGAGGGTGATCGAGACGCCGAAATGGCGTTGGTGGCCGATCCTCAACCTGTTCGTTCTCACGACGCGTCCCCAGAAGACCGGGGCGAATTACGAGATCATCTGGGACAAGGAGCAGAACGACAGCCCGTTGCGGATCATCACCCGATCGCAGGCGGATAAGCTGGCGGCGGCTCTTGATGATGAGCGGATTGTCGTCGATTTCGGCATGCGCTACGGCAATCCGAGCACAGCCAGCGCCATCGAAAACCTCAAGGCGCAGGGCTGCGATCGCATCGTGATCTTCCCGCTCTATCCGCAATATTCGGCGACCACGACGGGCACGGCCAACGATCAGGCCTTCCTGGCCCTGAAAGATATGCGCTGGCAGCCTGCGGTCCGAACCGTGCCCGCCTATTTCGACGATGAAGTCTATGTCGAACGGCTGGCCAAATCGATCGAAGAGGGCGTTGCCGCTCTCGATTTCGAGCCCGATCTGATCCTGACTTCGTATCACGGCATGCCCGTCGAATATCTGAAAAAGGGCGATCCATATCACTGCCAATGCCACAAGACGACGCGGCTGGTGCGCGAAAAACTGGGCTGGCCCGAAGACAAGTTGATGGTCACCTTCCAGAGCCGGTTCGGGCGCAGCGAGTGGTTGCAGCCCTATACCGACGAGACGCTGATGGCGCTGCCGTCAAAAGGGGTCAAGAAGGTTGCCATCGTCGCCCCGGCGTTCTCTGCCGATTGCATCGAAACGCTGGAAGAGCTGTCTCTGGAAGCGCGTGGCCAGTTCCTCGATGCCGGCGGCGAGCACTACGCCTATATCCCGTGCCTCAACGATACCGATGACGGCATGGCGGTCATCGAATCCATCGTGCGCCGCGAATTGTCGGGCTGGGTCTAGCGTCGCCGGAAAAGCCAATTCGCGCCTGGTGGCGATTGTCAGGCCTCGCGGGTCGCCGTACAGTCGCGCGCAAAACGCGTGACCAGCGAGGCCCCAGCAATGGACGGATTTTCGATCACCCTGATTGCCATAGGACTGTTGGGCGTCCTCGTCCTCGTGGCAGGCGTCAAAACGGTGCCGCAGGGCTTCAATTTCACCGTTGAGCGATTCGGGCGCTACACCCGCACCCTGACGCCGGGCCTTAACATCATCGTACCGTTCATTGATGCCATTGGGCGCAAGCTCAACATGATGGAACAGGTGCTCGACGTGCCCCATCAGGAAGTGATCACTCGCGACAACGCTTCGATCACCGCCAATGGGGTGACCTTCTACCAGATCCTCGACGCCGCAGCGGCCGCTTACGAGGTGGCTGATCTCCAGAACGCGGTACTCAACCTCACAATGACCAATATCCGGTCGGTGATGGGCTCCATGGACCTCGATGAATTGCTCAGCCACCGCGACGAGATCAATTCGCGCATCCTCAAGGTGGTCGATGCGGCGGTATCCCCATGGGGTGTCAAGATCACTCGCATCGAGATCAAGGACATCGATCCGCCCAAGGACCTCGTCGATGCCATGGGCCGGCAGATGAAGGCCGAGCGCGATCGCCGGGCTGTGATTCTGGAAGCTGAAGGCCAGCGGCAGGCCCAGATTCTCAAGGCCGAAGGTGAAAAGCAGGCCCAGGTGCTCGAAGCCGAAGGCCGCCGGGAAGCCGCGTTTCGCGATGCCGAAGCACGGGAGCGCTCGGCGGAAGCCGAAGCCAAGGCCACCCAGGTGGTGTCGGAAGCCATCGCTCAGGGCGATGTTCAGGCCATCAACTATTTCGTCGCCAACAATTACGTCAAAGCCCTCGAAAAGATCGCGTCTGCCCCCAATCAGAAGGTGCTGATGCTGCCGGTGGAAGCCGCCAGCGTGATCGGCGCCCTGGGCGGGGTCGCCGAGATCGCCCGCGAAGCCTTTGGCGGCGACGCGCCCCAGCGCAACCGTCCCGCGGCCCGGCCCCCGGCAACGCGCAGGGACGGCTAAAGCGCTGCGCGAACCCAGATTTGCTCCAGGAGCCGCCCTCATGGCCATCATCGATTTCATCGCCGCCAATTCCGCATGGTCCTGGGTCGTTTTCGGGCTGGTGCTGCTGGGGATAGAGCTGGTGGCGCCCGGCGTGTTCATGGTGTGGCTGGGGGCTTCGGCAATCCTCACCGGCCTCACCGTCTTTCAGACAGGCATCGGCTGGCCCATGCAATGGGGGCTGTTCGGCGTCCTTTCCGTTGCCCTGGTCAGCGGTTGGCTCGCCTTTTCGCGGCGTCGCTACGGCAACGCGCCACCCAGCCAAGATCCTCTCATCAACCGGCGCACCGCTCGGCTTCTGGGCCGCGAAACGGTCCTGACTGACGCGATAACCGATGGGTTCGGGCGCGTGCGCATTGACGATACCTTGTGGCGGGTTGCTGGTCCCGAACTTCCCGCAGGTACCACTGTGCGCATCGTCGGTGCGCGGGGTGCCGTTCTGGATGTGGAAGCTGTTGGATAAAGCGTCCGATAGGACCGATTTTAAAGCTTTGTTAACCATAAGTTGAAACCCTCGGCTCACCTTTCCGGAAGTGTGAAAATTGGGCCGAAACCTGTACCGAATCGCCGCGATCCTGTTGGTCGGCGCCAGCCTCGCTGGCGGCAGCGCGCAAGCTCTTGCTCAGGGTAATGGCTCGGGAACCGACAATCCCGACCTGTTGCGCGGTCCATTGGGCTTCAGTTGTTCTCCGGGAACGCTGTGCGATGTTCCGGCCAGCGATCTGGTCGCGCGGCCCGTCTCTGCCCCTATGACCCTTGCAGCTCCGGTCTCTGCACCCCCGGCTGCCACAACCGGCTTTGCCCAACCCGCAACCCCGGTCGCGGTGCCCGCTGTTTCTCCGCATCCTATCGTCGACAGCGGTGGATTCGGCGATCTGCATTACGGCATGTCCCTGCGCGGCGCCTATGTGCGCACCGACGCCCACGAGCGGTTCGAACTGATCGCTATCCCCGAATTTGGCCTTTCCCGGCACGGCGGCGCGACGGATCTGGACGTCGATGCGTCGCTGAACATCGTGCTGCCCACCGATTCGGATGCGCGCGTCAGTCGCGCCGAATTGGGCGCAACCGTCGAACATCGCCTCTCGCCATCGGCGGGTTTGAGCTTTGATACCGGCCTCGCGCTGCATCAGGATGACCCCACCGGCCTTACTGTCGACGACGCCGATGTCGCGATCGCCCCGCAGACGCTCACCGGTCACGCGCAGATGGGATACGTCCAGCGCTTTGGGCGCTTCAATGCTGGTGCGACCTTGGGGCTGAGCCGCAATTGGGTGGGCGACACCACCCGCATCGACGGCACCACCTTTTCCAATGACGGGGATTCCTACACCCGCTACGAGGGCGGGGTGCGTGTTGGCTATGCGGTCACGCCGCTGATCGAAGTCTTCGGTGCAGGGGAGGCTGGGCGCAGCGAATTTGACGCGGTCGATCCCGGCCTTGGGGCATTCCGTACCAGTTCGGACATGGTGTTGCGCGGAGGTATCGCCGCCAACTGGCAGGATGTGCTGACCGTCGAAGCCTCGGTCGGCTCGGGCTGGCGGCAGTATGACGCCGCTGGCCTCGCCGACGCGCAAAGCTGGCTCTATGCCGCTTCGCTGGGCTACCAGGCGACTGCAACCACCCGATTTACCACAAGTTTTGAGACCGACCTCACCCCCGGCCACGGGGCGTATGGCGGGGCGATCACCCGCTATGGGCTGGATTTGGGCGTCCGGCACATCGCCAATTCATGGCTCACCCTGCGCGGCAACGCCGGTGCCGCCTTGCTGGTGCGCGAGGATGGATCTGAGGATGGGCGGCGCTACAACGCCGGGCTGGGGGCCGAACTGGTGCTCGGCCCGCACAGCACCGCCACGCTGGATTACGATTACGCTGTGCGTGAGGATTACGGTGCCACCCCCACCGAACGGGATGAGCACCGGATCAGCGCCGGGGTCAGCCTGCGATACTGATCGGGATTTCGCCGGTCAGCGTCTTGAGTTCCTGCATGAACGCATCGGCGATGTCCTCGCGGTCGAGTGCGAACACCACATTGGCGCTCAAGAACCCGATCTTGGAGCCGCAGTCGAACGAACGTCCTTCATACTTGACCCCGGTGAACTTCTGCATGTCCATCAGCGCCTGCATGGCGTCGGTGATCTGGATTTCGCCGCCAGCACCCGCCGCCTGCTCGGTGATCAGCCCGAAGATTTCCGGCTGCAGGATGTAGCGCCCCGAGATGATGAGATTTGAGGGGGCATCCTCGGGTTTGGGCTTTTCCACCATGCCGGTGATGGAAAACCGCTCATCGGGTCCTTCGCCCCGCGCCACCACGCCATAGGAGGAAACGTCCTCGTGGGGCACTTCCTCGACGGCGATCACATTGCCGCCCGTCTGCTCATAGGCGTCCATCATCTGCTTGAGAACGCCGGGTTCCGATTTGAAGATCATGTCCGGAAGCAGCAGCGCGAACGGTTCGTTGCCGACGATGTCGCGGGCACACCACACGGCGTGGCCGAGTCCCAACGGTTCCTGCTGGCGGGTAAAGCTGGTCTGCCCTGCCTTGGGCAGGTCGCGGCGCAGCTCTTCGAGGGCGTCGAGTTTCCCTCGCGCCTCAAGGGTCGCTTCCAGTTCGAACTGGCGGTCGAAATGGTCCTCGATGACACCCTTGTTGCGCCCGGTGACGAACACAAAATGCTCGATCCCCGCCTCGCGGGCCTCATCGACCGCATATTGGATCACGGGCCTGTCGACGACCGTCAGCATTTCCTTGGGCATGGCCTTGGTGGCGGGAAGGAATCGGGTGCCCAGACCGGCGACCGGAAAGACTGCTGTGCGGACTGTGTTGGCCACTGTGTGCTCCATTTTAAGAATGTCTGCCAAGATAAGACAGTTTCAACGCCTTGATGCAAGATTGCGGCAAACCTGCATGGTCTTGCAGTGCGCCCGGCGCGAGGCAAAGCCTGTATTAGAGCCCAGGAGTTGATAGAATGAGAACCAGGGCTCCGGATTCTTCCATTATCGTGACCTGTCCGAAGGAATAGCATGGGTATCCTCGTCACCGGCGGCGCCGGCTATATCGGCTCTCACATGGTTCTGCATCTCGCCGATGCGGGTGAGCGTGTCATCGTTCTGGACAATCTCACCACCGGTTTCGATTGGCTGGTCGATCACCGGGTCAAGCTGGTCGAGGGCGATATCGCCGATGCCGATCTGGTCGGACGGCTGATCGCCGAGCACGAGATAGAAGCGGTGATCCACTTCGCCGGCTCGATCGTCGTGCCCGAATCGGTGGAAAATCCGCTCAAATATTACCGCAACAACACATCGAAAACCCGCGACCTGATCGAAGCCTGCGTTGCCGGCGGCGTCCGCCATTTCATCTTTTCGTCAACGGCGGCGGTGTATGGAATGGTCGGCCTTGAGCCGGTCGGCGAGGAGGGCGCTCTCAATCCGGTGTCGCCTTATGGGCGCTCCAAGCTGATGAGCGAGTGGATGCTGGCCGATGTCGCTGCCGCCCATAAGATGACTTATGGCGTGTTGCGCTATTTCAACGTTGCCGGCGCGGACCCGCAGATGCGGGCCGGACAATCGACGGCGGGGGCGACGCATCTGATCAAGGTCGCGGTGCAGACGGCGCTGGGCCACCGCGACAAGATGAGCGTGTTCGGCGACGACTACGCCACGCCGGACGGCACCTGCGTGCGCGATTATATCCATGTCTCCGATCTGGTTTCCGCACATGGCCTGCTGCTCGATCATTTGCGCAAGGGTGGCGAAAGTCTCACCGTCAATTGCGGCTACGGTCGGGGCTTTTCGGTCGATGAGGTGATCTCGACGGTCAAGGCGGTCACCGGCATTGATTTCATCGTGGAACACGGCCCGAGACGGGCGGGCGATCCGGCCTCGATCGTTGCCAGTGCCGACCGGATCAGAGTGCTTGGCTGGCAGCCCCGCCACGACGATCTCGCTGGAATCGTCGATATGGCCTATCGCTGGGAAAAATATCTCGATACCCGCAACGATCGCCCGGCGATCTTCTGAAACGGGGCCGATCGGTCGCCCGGAACGCGAAAACCCTGTTCCGTATGGCCGGCAAAATACGGTATGAACATCCCATGACCGGCTTGCGCGCTCCCTTGGGCTCTCTTCTTGTGATCGTGCTGGCGCTGGCGGTGGCGTGGAGTGCCCCCGCGCTGGCCCAGCAAAGATCGCTGTTCGACGTGTTGTTTGGCGGCAATAACAATGCGGCCACCCAGCCGCCCCCGCCTGCTGCCCAGCCGCGCACGCAGCCTCAGCCGCAATCGATCCGGCGCGCGCCAGCGCCTGCGCCCGCTCCGGCCCCCGTCGCGCCACCCGCGCAAACCATCGCCAAGTCCGACGTCGCGCAGCGGGTTGCCGTGTTCGGAGATTCCCTGGGCGTTGATCTCGCCCGGGCCCTCGATCGCCTCTATGCCGAAAACCCCGACATTGCCGTGCTGCAAAAATCGGTGGGGTCTTCGGGCTTCGTGCGCAACGATTTTTACAACTGGAACACTGCCATAGAGGATGAACTGGTCGCCGACAGTTTTGACGTGGCCGTGGTCGCCATCGGCGTCAATGACCGGCAGGTGCTCAACGGAGCCGAGCCGCTCAGCGACCCCTGGCGCGAGGCCTATCGGGCCCGGCTCGACGCGTTCCTCGGCAATATCAGGGCTGCCGGAAAACAGGTGATCTGGATTGAACTGCCGCCCATGGAGCAGCCCACCTATGGGGCGGCCATGGCGCAGATTTCATCGATCCACAAGGCGGCCATCAGCGCTGTCGGCGGTGAGTGGGTCGAAACCTATGACCGCTATCTGGGGGAAAATGGTGCCTACAGCGCCAGTGGACCCGACCTCAACGGCAATATCGTCGTCATGCGCAAGGGCGATGGCATCCATTTTTCTGCCGCCGGGGCCGACAAGCTGGCGTTCTATGTCGATCGGGCCATGGGAGCCGGCGGCAGTCGGGTCAGCCTTTCGGGCAGCACTCTGGAGGTTGCGGACCTGTTGGCCGGAACCGATGCCGCCACAATGCTGCGCCCGCCCTTCCAGGGGCTGGAGCAGATGCGGCTGGTCGAAATGGCCAGCCTTGTGCAGGACCTTGGCGGTGTTGCCCCGAGGGCAGGCGATCTGATCCTCGCCGGAACGCCGGTGGCCAGAGGCTTCGCGCTCGAAGATATGCTCGACGCCCCGGCGGGCCGGGTCGATGCGTTCGGCGTGGGCCGGGTCCGGCGCGTGGTCGAGAACCCCACGGGGCGATAGCATCTTCAACGCGGCAGGGATGTTGCCCCCATCAGGTCCAGATCGATGGCCCTTGCGGCCTGACGGCCTTCGCGGATGGCCCAGACCACCAAGGATTGGCCGCGGCGCATGTCGCCCGCCGTATAAATCCCTGCAACGCTCGTCCGGTAGCTGAACGGATCGGCCAAAAGATTGCCGCGCGGGTCCAGGTTCGCACCCAGTTGGGCGAGCATGCCCTCGTGCACCGGGTGCGCAAAGCCGATGGCCAGCAGCACCAGTTCGGCAGGCAGCAGGAAATCGCTCTGCGCAATCGGCTGCCGGTCGATGCCGACCCGGGTGCATTGGACGCCACGGGCGTGGCCGTTTTCGTCGGCGACGATTTCGACCGTTCCTGCGGCAAACTCGCGGTTGACCCCCTCGGCCTGCGACGATGACGTGCGCATCTTGATCGCCCAGTTGGGCCACGAGGTGAGCTTGTCTTCCTTGAGCGGCGGCTGGGGACGGATATCGAGTTGAGTGACCGAAAGCGCCCCTTGCCGGACGGCAGTGCCTACACAGTCTGACGCCGTATCCCCGCCCCCGATCACCACGACATGCTTGCCGGTGGCCAGGATCGGCTCGCCCGTCACCCGCTCCCCGCCAGTGCGGCGATTTTGCTGGATCAGATAGGGCATGGCGTAGTGGACACCGCCAAGTTCGGTTCCCGCGCAACCCGGATGGCGCGGATGCTCCGCCCCGCCACAGAGCAGCACCGCGTCGTGATGGTCCCGCAAATCGGACAGCGGGCGGCTCACCCCGATATTTTCGCCAAAGTGGAAGACGACGCCCTCCGCTTCCATCTGGCTCTGACGGAAATTGATGTGGTGCTTTTCCATCTTGAAGTCGGGGATGCCGTAGCGCAGCAACCCGCCCGCCTTCGCCTCGCGCTCATAGACATGCACCTCATGCCCAACTCGCGCCAACTGCTGCGCGGCGGCCAGCCCGGCAGGCCCCGCGCCGACGATGGCGACCCGTTTCCCCGTCCGCTTTGCAGAAATCTGCGGGTGAACCCAGCCGGCCCGGATTGCCTTGTCGGCGATGGCCTGTTCGATCGTCTTGATGGCGACGGGGACATCTTCGAGGTTGAGCGTACACGCCTCTTCACAGGGGGCCGGACAGATGCGACCGGTGAATTCGGGAAAATTGTTGGTCGAATGCAGGTCGCGCGCCGCCGCTTCCCAATCGTCTTGATAGACCAGATCGTTCCAGTCCGGGATCTGGTTATGGACCGGGCAGCCCGTATCGCCATGGCAATAGGGAACCCCGCAGTCCATGCACCGCGCCGCTTGGTTGCGCAGGTCTGTCTCGCCCAGCGCCAGGGTGAATTCGCGATTGTGCCGCACCCGGTGAGACACTGGCTCATAGCCTTGCTCTTGCCGCGCAATCTCCAGAAAGCCCGTGACCTTACCCATTGGCCCGTTCCTCCTGTGGAGCAGGTGAAATCGGCGCTCGATCCTCCCGCCGTTCTTCCATGGCACGGCGATAGTCGGTCGGCATGACCTTGACGAATTTGGCCCGGTAGGCGGCCCAATTGTCGAGGATGGTTCGGGCCCGCTCCGAGCCGGTATAGTGCAGATGGTTGGAGATCAGCCGGAACAGCTGCCTGTCCTCGATTAGCGGTTCGAGATCGACCATGGCAAGGTTGCAGCGCGACTGGAATGTCTGATCTTCGTCGAGCACATAGGCGATACCCCCGCTCATCCCGGCAGCAAAGTTCCGCCCGGTTCGGCCAAGAACGACCACCACACCGCCGGTCATATATTCGCAGCCATGGTCCCCGACGCCCTCCACCACGGCGAGCGCCCCCGAATTGCGCACTGCAAAGCGTTCCCCCGCCACGCCCCGGAAATAGCTCTCTCCGGAAATTGCCCCGTAGAGCACCGTATTGCCCACGATCACCGAATCCTCGGGGACGGTCCTGGCGAGTTCGGACGGTCGGATGACGATCCGCCCCCCCGACAACCCCTTGCCGACGTAATCATTGGCATCCCCGACCAATTCGAAGCTGATCCCCTTGGCGAGGAAGGCCCCGAAACTCTGCCCCGCCGTACCCCGGAACCGCACCGAAATCGTGTCCTCGGCAAGCCCTTTGTGCCCATGCACTCTCGCGACTTCACCCGACAGCATCGCCCCGGTCGCCCGGTTGCGCGAACGGATCGGCTTTTCCAGCCGCACCGGCGTTCCCCAATCGATGGCATCGCGTGCCCGCTCGATCAGCCGCCGGTCCAGCACGGCTTCGAGATGGTGGTCCTGGCTCTGGGTGTGGCGGATGGCAGCGCCGTCCACAGGCTCCGGCTTATGCAGCACCCGGCTGAAATCGAGCCCTTTCGCCTTCCAGTGTTCGGATTGCGTTCCCTCCAGCAGGTCCGAGCGCCCGATCACCTCGTCGATCGTCCGCGCGCCGATAGAGGCCAGCAGGGCGCGCACCTCTTCGGCGACGAAGAAGAAATAATTGATGACATGCTCCGGTGTGCCCTTGAAGCGTTTGCGCAGCACGGGGTCCTGGGTGGCGATGCCGACCGGGCAGGTGTTGAGATGGCACTTGCGCATCATTACGCACCCGGCTGCGATCAGCGGCGCGGTGGCAAACCCGAATTCGTCGGCCCCCAGCAGCGCCCCGATCAACACGTCGCGCCCGGTCCGCAGGCCCCCATCGACCTGCAAGGCCACCCGCGACCGCAGCCCATTGAGCACCAGCGTCTGGTGCGTTTCGGCCAGCCCGATCTCCCAGGGCTCGCCCGCATGCTTGAGCGAGGTGAGCGGCGATGCCCCGGTGCCGCCGTCATGGCCCGAAATGGTGATGTGATCGGCGCGCGCCTTGGCCACCCCCGCCGCGACCGTCCCCACACCCAATTGGGCCACCAGCTTCACCGAAATGTCGGCTTCCGGGTTGACGTTCTTGAGGTCGAAAATGAGCTGGGCCAGATCCTCGATCGAATAGATGTCGTGGTGCGGTGGCGGCGAGATCAGTCCCACCCCGGGCGTCGAGTGCCGCGTCCTGGCGATCATCCGGTCAACCTTATAGCCGGGCAATTGGCCGCCCTCGCCGGGCTTGGCCCCCTGAGCAATCTTGATCTGGAGCATGTCGGCATTGACCAGATAGTCGGTGGTCACCCCAAACCGCCCCGACGCGACCTGCTTGATGGCCGAACGCTGCGGGTTCATCGTCCCGTCGGCGAGAGGCGCATAGCGCTGGGGCTCTTCGCCCCCTTCGCCGGTGTTGGATTTGCCGCCAAGCTGGTTCATGGCGATTGCAAGTGTTGTATGCGCCTCGCGCGAGATCGACCCAAAACTCATCGCCCCTGTCGAAAAGCGGCGCACGATGGCTTCAGCCGGTTCGACATCCGAGAGGTCAATAGCGGGCCCGAGCGTCTTGAGCGCAAACAGCGAGCGGAGCGACAAGCGCCCGGCTGTCTCCCCGTTGGCCGCGCGCGCAAACGCGTCGTAGCGCTCCTGCGCTGCGTCTGGCGTATCGCCTTTGAGGCGCACCGCGTGTTGCAGGGCGGTGACCGTTTCGGGTCCCCACGCATGGGCCTCGCCGCGCATACGAAAGGCATAGTCTCCGCCGATATCGAGGGCGTGCGCCAGCAGCGCGTCGTCGGAAAAGGCAAGGGTGTGCCGCCGCAGGCTTTCCTCGGCGATCTGATCGAGCCCCACCCCTTGGATGGCCGTTGCGGTGCCAAAAAAGTATGTCTCGACGAAATCCGAGGCGAGCCCAACGGCATCAAAGACCTGCGCGCCGCAATAGGACTGATAGGTCGAAATGCCCATCTTGGACATGACCTTGAGCAATCCCTTGCCGACCGATTTGATGTAGCGGTCCACCAAGTCCTGCGCGCTTATTTCCTGCGAGAATGCGCCCTCGGCGTGCAGCGAAGCGAGCACTTCGAAGGCAAGATAGGGGTTGATGGCCTCGGCACCATAACCGGCCAGCATCGCAAAATGATGGATTTCCCGCGCCTCGCCGGTCTCGACCACCAACCCCGTCGAGGTCCTGAGCCCGGCGCGGATCAGGTGGGTGTGGACCGCCGAAAGCGCCAGCAGGGTCGGGATATCGAGCCTTTGTGCCGACACCAGCCGGTCCGACAAGATGATGATGTTGTCGCCATCGCGAACCGCCGCTTCGGCGCGGTCGCACAGGGCGTCGAGCGCCGCCGCCATCCCGGCAACGCCCTCATCGACCGGAAAGGTGATGTCCAGCGTCGCGGTGCGGAACTGGTTGTCCTCCATGCTGCCCAGCGCACGGATTTTTTCCAAATCCCCATTGGTGAGGATCGGCTGGCGTACTTCGAGACGCTTGACGGTCGCGAGGCCTTCGAGATCGAACAGATTGGGGCGCGGGCCGATGAAACTCACCAGGCTCATCACCGATTCTTCCCGGATCGGGTCGATGGGCGGATTGGTGACCTGCGCGAATTTCTGCTTGAAATAGGTGTAGAGCAGCCGCGGCCTCTCCGAGAGAACCGACAGCGGCGTATCGGTGCCCATGGAGCCGATGGCTTCTTCCCCGGTGGCTGACATGGGCGTCATCAGCAGCCCGATATCCTCCTGCGTGTAGCCGAACACCTGCAAGCGATCGAGCAGCGCATCGGTCGGCTCGGGGGCGGTGGGCTCGGTTTCGGGCAGCTCTTCCAGCACGATCTGCGTCCGGGCCAGCCAGTTGGCGTACGGATGCCTTTTCGCCAGCGAGCGCTTGATTTCCTCGTCGTCAATGATGCGCCCGCCTTCAAGATCGATCAGCAGCATGCGCCCGGGTTGCAGCCGCCATCGCTCGACCAGTTCTTCCTCGGCAATGTCGAGCACACCAGATTCCGAGGCGAGCACCACATGGCCCTCGCGGGTCACCATGTAGCGGGCCGGGCGCAAGCCGTTGCGGTCCAGTGTCGCGACCACGTAGCGGCCATCGGTCATGACCATGGCTGCGGGCCCGTCCCATGGCTCCATCAGCGCCGCGTGGTATTCGTAAAAGGCGCGACGTTGCTCATTCATCAGCGGATTGCCCGCCCAGACTTCGGGCACCAGCATCATCGCCGCGTGCGGCAGCGAATATCCGCCGCGCACCAGAAATTCCAGCGCATTGTCAAAACACGCCGTGTCCGATTGCCCTTCGTAGGAAATGGGCCAGAGCTTGGGCATCTCATCGCCGAACAGATCGGAGGCGACCGAGGCCTGCCGCGCTTCCATCCAGTTGACGTTCCCGCGAATGGTGTTGATCTCGCCGTTATGGATGGTCATCCGATAGGGATGGGCCAGCTTCCACGAGGGAAAGGTGTTGGTGGAAAACCGCTGATGCACCAGCGCGATGGCGCTCTCGAAATCGGGGTCGTGAAGGTCAGAATAAAACCGGCCCAACTGATCGGCGAAAAACATGCCCTTATAAACGATGGTGCGCGCCGACAGGGAGACGACATAAAAGCCATTGTCGTCCTGCGCCTCCGGGATCGCGCCGTAAACGGTGTTGGAAATGACTTTGCGCGCGACCAGAAGTTTGCGCTCGAAGGCGTCGGGATCGGCGAGGCCCGCTGGCCGGGCGACAAATATCTGCTCGATGATGGGCTGGGTGGCGATGACGCCTGCCGAAAGGGTGGAATTGTCAAACGGGACGATGCGCTCTCCCAGCACCGTCAGTCCTTCGGCGGCCAGGACTTCGCGGACCAGAGCGGCGCAGCGATCGCGCAGGCCAGCGTCATTGGGATAAAACAGCATCAGGGGCGCGTATTGGCCCCGGGGCGGCAGGGCGAACCCGGCGACCTTCTTGAAAAAATTGTGGGGAATCTGGGTGAGAATGCCGGCGCCATCGCCCATCAGCGGGTCAGCGCCCACGGCGCCGCGATGTTCCAGATTTTCGAGGATTTCGAGGCCCTTTTGCACCACGTCGTGGCTGGGCCGGTTCTTGATGTTGGCGATCATGCCGATGCCGCAGGCATCGTGTTCGTTGTTTGGGGAGTACAATCCTTGCGCCGCCGGGCGTCCGCTACGGACACCGGCGGCCAACGCTCGTGTTGGAACTTGGCACGATCCGACCTGGGTGATGACCATCTGTATTGTTCCTCGGCTTGCCTTTAGCGGGCACGCTGCCGTCACCGGCAGGTTGCCCGGATTTCGGGATCACATCGCCGTCGCGTCGTATGGGTTACGGCTCGTCGCAGGCGATATTGCATTCCAATATAGGTGCGGCGCTGCATCCAAATGGCCGCTCGTGTTCGGCTGGCGCGTGTCAACCGCTCAGCCCCGCCGATGCCCTCCCGAAAGCGGGAAGGGACGGTCCGGCGTGTGTACTGCCCGGGGAGACCGGCGCAGTCTCAGGTGGGGCAGCATTGCTGCCCTATCTAAAAAATTTGCACAGAATAAACCTGCGATCAAGCGCCTTTGTGCGCCTGCGGGGCAAAAAATGAAACGAAAAAGGGCTGATCCAGTCGCCCGGATCAGCCCGTGTCGAAAACGACTAGCGCCTAAAGCGCTGGTTCTGCTTCGATTTATTCGAGGTGGGATTTGATGAACCAGAGGTTTTTGTCCAGATCGCGCGAAAATGCGGTCAGGATGTCGGCGGCATCGGCATCACCGGCCTCGTCGGTGGCGTCGATATCCTCACGCACCTGATTGGCCAAAGCGGCAAAGCGCTCGGCCAGCGCGGCGAGGTGGTCAGAGGTCTTGCGGATGTCGGTGGGGTAGGGCGCCACTTTGCTCTGCTTGGCGACGACTTGGCTGGTGCCCAGGGCAACGCCGTCGAGCTGGGCGACACGTTCGGCAATGGTGTCGACATGCTCGTCGATCGTGGCGCGCATGGGGTCGAGCATTTCATGGACAGCGATGAAATTGGGTCCCTTGAGGTTCCAGTGCGCCTGCTTGACGATCAGCGCCAGGTCGATGGAATCAGCCAGCCGCGCATTGAGGATATCGATGACGGTTGATTTGGCGTTGGACTTGAGGGCAATCGAAGGTGTCTTCATGGCAAAATCCTTTAAGTAGGAGGGACATCCGACAGGCTAAACCCCGCATGGGGCGGCACGGTTCCCGTTCGTAAAAAAACAGGCGCAGCCCGGAGTGGACTGCGCCCTTTCTATCAAGCCGAGAAGGGGACGGTCTTAGTTGACCGTCTTGTCCTCAAGGGTCGGGGCGCTGTCCGATTTGATCTCGATCTGGCGCGGCCGCTTGGAGTCAGGCAGTTCGCGCTTGAGTTCAATGTGGAGCAGGCCGTTTTCCAGCGCAGCACCGGAAACCTCGACATAGTCGGCAAGCTGGAAGCGCAGTTCGAAGGCGCGCTCGGCGATGCCGCGATGGAGGAATTCACGCTGCTTGTCGTTGGCGCTGTTCTCGCGGGCACCCTTGACCTGGAGGCTGTTTTCCTTGGTCTCGATGGCGATGTCGCCGGACGAGAACCCCGCCACTGCGATCGTCACGCGATAGGTGTCCTCACCGGTGCGTTCGATATTGTAGGGTGGATAGGTCTTGGCATCCTCGGTCACCAAAGTGTCGAGGCGCGAGAAAAGGCGGTCGAAGCCGACCGTGGAGCGATAGAAGGGGGAAAAATCGAGTCGTTGCATTTTCCGTGTTCTCCTGACTTGAGCAAGAATCACTGTCATTGCTGCCGGCGGGCTGTTCCCATAAGCGGCGAACCGTTCGCTGGCGGCGTCCCCGGGTCATCCGGCGGACAGCACAAAGATAGGGAGGGCGAAAACCCACTTCAAGGGCGGAGAGCAGCCACACAATTTGGCGGCTGAATTGAAAATGAACGGAGCGCTTGGCAGGCGTTCAGGCTGGGTGGGCTACTCAAAGGCATGTGATCCCGGAGCACGGGGTCCATATCCAGACGCAGGCGCCGTTCACCGCCCCCCGCAACGGCGTCTGCGTCCTTTCCCTCGGTCTGCCCCCTCTTGTTCTGTCCTGATTTACCCGGGTCCGCTATGGTCGCGGCTCTGTCGCTATTCGAGAGGAACCGCCCGGTGAACAAGGTCGTCACCCCCGCCCAACCCAGTCTTGTCGCGGTGCCGTCCAATCCCGTGCCCGAAGGCGCGCGGGCCGGCTATTTCTCCACCAGCGACACCATCCGGCTGCGATACGCCCTCTTTGCCCATCAGGGTGAGAGCGCACGCGGAACGGTGGTTCTCGTGCAAGGGCGAACCGAGTTCATCGAGAAATATTTCGAGACCATCACCGACCTGCAAAAGCGCGGATTTACCGTCGCGACTTTCGATTTGCGAGGGCAGGGTGGCTCCCAGCGCCTGATCGACAATCCTCGTCTCGGATATGTCGAGAACTTTGATGATTATTGGACTGATCTCCACGATTTTCACACCAAGGTTGTGCTCCCGGATTGCCCTCCGCCCTACCACCTTGTCGGCCATTCCACGGGGGGATTGATCGGTCTTCTGGCCGCCAGCCGCGATCGGCTGATGTATGATCGGGTATTCCTTGCCTCGCCGATGATCGGCCTTCCGGGCCTGCCCTTCTCGCTCAAATGGACATCGAGACTGGTCAATTTCCTCAGATTCCTGGGCTTGTCGCAGCTGCCGCTCGGCAGGCGCGCCGACAAGCCCCAGAGCGAAGCCTTGTTTGAAAACAACGCGTTAACGTCGGACAAGGCGCGCTACATGCGCAGTAGCGATGTGCTCGCCGCGCGTCCGGATCTGGCGATAGGCTTCCCCACTCTGGGATGGATCGGCTCCGCCCTCTCCGCGATGCGCCAAGCCAACGCGGATGACTTTCCGCAAAAACTGCAGATCCCGGTTTTCATCTGCGCTGCCGCCTTGGACCGGGTCGTTGATACCGGTGCCAGCGAAGCGCTCGGCCTGCGCCTCAAGGCGGGGCACCACGTGGTCATCCCCGGTGCCCGCCATGAAATGTTTATGGAAAATCAAGCGGTTCGCGCACAGGTGCTCGCAGCGTTCGACGCCTTCGTGACCGAGCAGTCCCCCTGATCAGCCCGCCATCGCCGCGCCCAGAACCGCAAGGGCCTGCTCATGCAGTTCGGGCGTGGCCGCAGCCACACAACTGCCCCCCATCTCCGCGCGCCCGCCATCCCAGGTCGTGATCACGCCCCCCGCCGCCTCGATGATCGGAATCAGTGGCGTGATGTCGACGTCCTTGAGGCCAACCTCGACCACGAGGTCGATCTGACCGGTGGCGAGCAGGCAATAGGCGTAGCAATCCAGCCCGTACCGAACCACCTGCACACGGTCCTTCAGCGCCGTCCACGCTGCATGCTCCCGGCCTTCGAACATGTCCGGCGACGTGGTGCTGGTGCGTGCCAGTTCCAGTTTCGTCACCGTGCTGGCGGTTGCTGGTGCGGGGATGCCGTTGCGTCCATGCTGCAGCTTTCCGCCCGCTGCCAGCCAGTATTCACCGGTGAAGGGCTGTTCCATCAGCCCGGCAACGGCGCGACCCTCATGGGTCAGCCCGATCAGCGTGCCCCACACCGGCACGCCCGAAATGAATGCCCGGGTCCCGTCGATCGGATCGATGACCCAGCAATAGGGCGACGTGCCGGCCTTGGCGTCCCATTCCTCGCCGACAATTCCATGGTCCGGGTGCCGCTCGCCGATAATCCTGCGAATCGCGATTTCCGCCTCGCGGTCGGCCTCGGTCACCGGGTCGAACCCGCCATGGTCCTTGTTATCCACAACCAATTGCGTGCGGAAACGCTCCAGCGTCACCGGCCGTGCCGCCGCAGCGCTCGCCAGCAGCGTTTCGGTGATCTTGGCCTCGGAAAGAGTGGACGGTGCGGAAATTGTCATGAGGACTCAAAATCTTTGTAAAAAGTGGTCTGGACCTGCGCGGTAACCGGGCGAAGTCCTGTTCGTTAACAATGGGTTTACAGAAGTGATTCCTTTTTGCAACAGGGGTCGCCGATTGCGCCTTGCGAACGCAGGTCGGTCTTGCCTGTCGGGGAAAAAAGGTTCAAACACGAAGGTGCATGATGGATTGGCGATGTTTTCCGGTTCTCCGGCTTTCTGATCGCCAATGTTTCCTCCCTTGACTTGGGCCGCCCAGCGCGGCCCACTCTTTTATCCCCATCCATTTATCATGATTGCCGGGCGACAGCCTGCGGTGCTTTTATTCAGCAGCAAGCTGGGTGCGGGCAAGAGCCACGCTATCGATGCGCGCCAGCGCTTTGAGCAGGTCTTCAGCGATCCGCTGCAGGATTGGAAAACCCTGATGCTTGGCGAACGTAAGCTCGTGCATGTACAGGTGGCGGCTGAATTCGATCTGGAGCGCGTGCACTCCATATTGCGGGCGTCCATAGGCGCGGGTGGTGTGCCCCCCGGCATAGGGACGGTTGCGGGCGACCCGCAGGCCCGCAGCGGCAAATACCGTTTCCGCCATATCGACGAGCATCGGCGAACAGGCGGTCCCATACCGGTCGCCCAGCACCACATCTGGCGCCATGCGATCATTGCCGCGATTGAGCCTGGGCATGGAGTGGCAGTCGATCAGGACCGCGACCCCGAAGGTGGTGAGGGTCTCGCTCAACAGCGACTGAAGCGCCTTGTGATAGGGCTTGTAGATACCCTCGATCCGCATCAGTGCATCCTCAAGCGCCAATCGCTCGCGATAGATAGGGCGGTTTTCCGAAACGATGCGGGCGATGGTGCCAAGCCCGGCGGCAATGCGCGGTGA
>NZ_DATMGM010000013.1:0-9435 GCF_035555455.1 Pelagibacterium sp.
GGCTATCTGGGCTATGACATGGTGCGGTTCATGGAAGAACTGCCCGAAGGCAATCCCGACACGCTCGGGGTGCCGGACGCGCTGATGATGCGCCCCTCGATGCTGGCGGTGTTTGATTCGCTGCGCGATGAATTGTTTCTCTCTGCGCCGGTCTATCCCCGCGAGGGTGTTTCCGCGCGGCAGGCCTATGAAGCGGCCAATGAGCGGATCGAGGAAACTATCGCCCGGCTCGAACGCCCGCTGCCGCGCGGTGAGGTGCCTGATTTCAGCTCGATCGAGGTGACCTCGAACACCAGCCGCGAAGCGTATGCGGACATGGTCCGCAAGGCCCAGGACTATATCGCTGCCGGGGATATCTTTCAGGTGGTGCTGTCCCAGCGGTTTTCCGCTGATTTCACCCTGCCGCCGACCGCGCTCTATCGCGCCCTGCGGCGCACCAATCCCTCGCCTTATATGTATTTCCTCGACATGGGCGATTTCGCCGTGGCGGGATCGAGCCCGGAAATTCTCGTGCGGGTGGATGAGGGCGAGGTGACCATCCGGCCCATCGCCGGAACCCGCAAGCGCGGCGATACCCCTGAGCGCGACCGCGAACTGGCCGAGGAATTGCTCTCCGACCCCAAGGAACGCTCCGAGCACCTGATGCTGCTCGATCTGGGCCGCAACGATGTGGGGCGGGTTTCCAAGGCCGGGACCGTGAAGGTCACCGACCAGTTCTTCCTCGAATATTACTCCCACGTGATGCATATCGTGTCTAACGTGGTGGGCGAACTCGACCCGCAATACGACAATATCGATGCGCTGGCCGCCGGGTTCCCGGCAGGAACCGTGTCCGGCGCGCCAAAAGTGCGGGCGATGGAAATCATCGATGAGCTGGAAATCGCCCGACGTGGCATCTATGCGGGGTGCGTGGGGTATTTCGGCGCGGATGGGCGCATGGATACCTGTATCGTGCTGCGCACCGCGATCCTCAAGGACGGCAAGCTGCATGTGCAGGCCGGGGCCGGGATCGTTGCCGATTCGCAGCCCGATCTGGAACAGCTCGAATGCGAGAACAAGGCGCGGGCCCTGTTCAGCGCAGCCGAAGAAGCGCTGCGCTATGCGGGGCAGGCGAAGGTGGGCCAATGATGCGCGTACTGGTCATCGATAATTACGACAGTTTCACCTACAATCTCGTCCACTATATCGGCGAGTTGGGCGCAACCACCGATGTGGTCCGCAATGACCGGATCACCCTCGACGAGATCGCTGCCAAGGCACCGGACGCCATCGTGCTGTCGCCTGGACCGCGCACGCCGGACGATGCGGGTATCTGCCTTGCGCTGGTCGAGCGCTTTGCCGGGGTGATTCCCATTTTCGGGGTATGCCTGGGCCAGCAGATCATCGGGCAGGTTTTCGGTGGCTCGGTCGTGCGCGCGCCGAACGCGATGCATGGCAAGGTATCCACCATCACCCATGAGGGCGAGGGGGTATTTGCCGGGATCGCGCCGGACTTCAAGGCCACGCGCTATCATTCGCTGGTGGTGAGTGAGCCCGACCTGCCGGATGTGCTGAGGGTCACGGCCCGTTCCGAGGACGGGCAGATCATGGGATTGCAGCACCGCGACCTGCCGGTGCATGGGGTGCAGTTTCATCCCGAAAGCATTGCTTCGGAAAACGGCCACGCTATTTTCCGCAATTTTCTCGACCTTGCGCAGGCGTTCAACGCCAGCCGCGCGGCCTGAGCGCGCCAGCGTGATTTTGGCGCGGAAAAAGGGGCGGGGCAATTGCGCGTTGCGCATGGGGAAGGGCTGGCCATTGCCGATTTTTGGGTGTAGAACGCCGACCAACGCAATGCCCGTGTCGAGCCTTGCTTCTGCGTGATTGAGCGCGGGGCAGGGCAAAGCCGTGAGATGCCACCTGGCGTTGACCGCTCCGTGCATTGAAGGATTTCGGGTTTGGCCCAGCCGGGCTGGATCGACTGTTTGATCGGTGGCGCGTCCACGGTGCAGGAAAACGATCCGTTCCTGCCGGATGTGCTCCAAAGCTATTGCGCTGGCGGGGATCGCACCTACATTCTCCGCAATGGCGCCTGTTTGAAGGATAAACCGTTACATGGCCACAGTATTGATTGTCGCCTATCTGCTGATCGTGATTGCCATGATCGTGGTCATCCTGCTTCAGCGCTCCGAAGGGGGCGGGCTGGGCATGGGCGGCGGCGGCAATTTCATGAGCGCGCGCGGCTCGGCAAACCTTCTGACCCGCACCACCTCAATTCTGGGCACCCTGTTCATGGTCACGGCTATCGGTCTCACCATCGTGAGCCAGGCCGACCGCAGCTCCACTTCGATTCTCGATCGTGCGGCGCAGAACCCGGACGGCTCGCGCTCGACCGTGCTCGATGCGCTCGACGCGCTTGGCGGCGGCAATGACGACCTCGCGGTCCCCAGCCAGCCCGCTCCGGCAAATGACGATCTCCAGGTTCCCGAACAGCCTGCTGCTGCTGGCCAGCCCGACATTATCGAGCCGGGTGCTTCGATGATGTCGACGATGGGGGCACAACCTGCGCCGGACCAGGAACCGGCAGCTCCCGCCAACTGACGGGACTGGCAACTTCAAGAAGCTGGGGATGGAAACATCCCCTTCTTTTTTTGTGAGGTGCGATTTTCGCGCTTCGAATCGACGATGGCATATGTAAGGTAAAGTCCCATGGCTCGGTACGTTTTCATCACCGGTGGCGTGGTTTCCTCGCTCGGAAAAGGTTTGGCTTCGGCGGCGCTGGGATCGGTGCTGCAAGCGCGCGGTTATTCGGTGCGCCTGCGCAAGCTCGACCCCTATCTCAACGTCGACCCAGGCACGATGTCGCCCTATCAGCACGGCGAAGTGTTCGTGACCGATGACGGGGCGGAAACCGACCTCGATCTGGGCCACTATGAGCGCTTCACCGGTCGCTCGGCCAGCCGGCAGGACAATGTCACCACCGGGCGCATCTATTCCGATATCCTGGCCAAGGAGCGGCGCGGGGAGTATCTGGGCGCAACCGTGCAGGTGATCCCCCACGTCACCGACGAGATCAAGACCTTCGTCACCGCCGGCAATGAGGATTATGATTTCGTCCTGTGCGAGATCGGTGGAACCGTGGGCGATATTGAAGCCATGCCGTTCCTCGAAGCGATCCGCCAGCTGGGCAACGAACTGCCGCGCGGGGATGCGGTGTTTGTGCATCTGACGCTGATGCCGTTCATTCCCAGCGCGGGCGAGCTCAAGACCAAGCCGACCCAGCACTCGGTCAAGGAACTGCGCTCGATCGGCATTCAGCCGGACGTGCTGCTGGTGCGCTGCGACCGGCCCATTCCGGAAAGCGAAAAGCGCAAGCTGTCGCTGTTCTGCAATGTGCGCCCCAGCGCGGTGATCCAGGCGCTCGACGTCTCGTCCATCTATGACGTGCCGGTCGCCTATCACGAGGAGGGATTGGACACCGAAGTGCTCTCGGCCTTCGGCATTACCGATGCCCCGACGCCCGATCTGGGCAAATGGAACGAAATCTCCAAGCGTATCCATAACCCGGAAGGCGAAGTCACCATCGCCATCGTGGGCAAATACACCGAGATGAAGGACGCTTATAAGTCGCTTTCGGAAGCGCTGACCCATGGCGGCATTGCCAACAATGTGAAGGTCAATATCAACTGGATCGATTCCGAAGTGTTCGAGAATGACGATCCGGCGCCCTATCTCGAAGGGATCGACGGCATTCTGGTGCCCGGCGGGTTCGGTGAGCGCGGTTCGGAAGGCAAGATCAATGCGGCGCGGTTCGCCCGCATCCGCGATGTGCCCTATTTCGGCATCTGCTTCGGTATGCAGATGGCCTGTATCGAGGCGGCGCGGAACACCGCCGGGATCACCAAGGCCAGCTCGACCGAATTCGGCCCGACCAAGGAGCCGGTGGTCGGCCTGATGACCGAGTGGGTCAAGGATAACGATACGCAAAAGCGCAGTGAAGACGCCGATCTGGGTGGCTCGATGCGGCTGGGCGCCTATCCCGCGCAGCTGGTGCGCGGCAGCCGGGTGGCGGATATCTATGGCACCAACCACATCTCCGAACGCCACCGGCACCGCTACGAGGTCAACATGAAGTACCGCAAGGTGCTGGAGGCCAATGGCCTGTTGTTCTCCGGCCTGTCGCCGGACGGGACATTGCCCGAAATCGTCGAGCGGACCGACCATCCCTGGTTTATCGGCGTGCAGTATCACCCGGAACTGAAGTCGCGTCCGTTCGAGCCGCACCCGCTGTTCACCTCGTTCATTGCCGCTGCGGTGAACCAGAGCCGCCTGGTTTAGGGGCAGCCCATGGCCGAGATCGTCAATCTGCGACAGGCCAGAAAAACCAAGGCCCGCGCCGACAAGGAGCGGGCCGCCGAGGCCAACCGTATCCGGTTCGGGCGCACCAGAGCCGAGCGCGAGCAGACGGAAAAACAGGCCGGCCTCGAAACGAAACGTCTCGACGCGCACCGATTGGAGCGCGACGACGAGCCGTAGGAACCCGATGCCGCCATGGGCGTTGTCAACGCGACAACAAGAAAAACCCAACGGAGGTTGCTCATGCCCACTGCATCGGGACATACGACGGCCGTTCGCGCCAGCCGCGCGATCGGCACCGACGTCTATAATTCTGACGGCAAGAAGATCGGCAAGGTCGAGGATATCGTGCTCGACAAGACCGACAACTCGATCATGTTTGCCGTGGTCGGTTTCGGCGGCTTTCTGGGGATGGGGGAGAAGTTCCATCCGCTTCCCTGGGCGACGCTCGATTACGACAGGGAGCAGGAAGGCTATGTCGTGCCCTTCACCCGCGAGGAACTGGAAGCCGCGCCCGCAAGTTCGATCAATGAACTGACACGGGACGACGGGGCCCAGGCCCGCCGCGAGGCCTATTCCTACTACAAGGTCGATCCCTACTGGACATAAGTGCGCGCTGATATAGATGTGTGATTATACGGGCGGGTGCGCAGGCATCCGCCCTTTTCATTTTGAATGTAAGCCCTTGTTTTGCCGCGATTCCGATCCGCTAAAGTCACTTCCACTTTGGCGGCAAACGCTCTAGAACGGCTGCAACCGGCATCTCCCCATAAAATGAAGGGCGCTTTCATGTCTGCAATTATTGACGTTATCGGTCGTCAGATCTTTGACAGCCGCGGCAATCCCACCGTCGAGGTCGACGTGGTTCTCGATGATGGCAGCTTCGGCCGCGCGGCAGTGCCCTCGGGCGCTTCGACCGGCGCGCATGAAGCAGTCGAGTTGCGGGACGGCGGCGAAGCGTATCTGGGCAAGGGCGTGCTGGACGCCGTCGACAACGTCAACACCCTGATCGCCACGGAAATCGAGGGCATGGACGCGCTCGACCAGATCGCCGTGGACCAGGCGATGATCGAGCTCGATGGGACGCCCAACAAGGCAAAGCTCGGCGCCAACGCCATTCTCGGCGTGTCGCTGGCCGTGGCCCGGGCGGCGGCTGAATCGTGTGCACTGCCGCTGTGGCGCTATCTCGGTGGCCCGAACGCGCGGCTGATGCCGGTGCCGATGATGAACATCATCAATGGCGGCGAACACGCCGACAACGCCATCGATATCCAGGAATTCATGATCATGCCCGTGGGCGCGGATTCGCTGGAAGATGCGGTGCGGATCGGCTCGGAAATCTTTCACACGCTGAAAAAGGGCCTCGCGGCGGAAGGCCTCAACACCAATGTGGGCGACGAGGGCGGCTTTGCGCCGAACCTCAGCTCCACCGAAGACGCGCTCGGCTTTATCATGAAGTCGATCGAAAAGGCCGGTTACGCACCGGGCGAGGACGTATTCCTGGCGCTCGATAGCGCGGCGACCGAATTCTACAAGGACGGCGTCTATGCGCTGAAGGGCGAGGGGCGCTCGCTCGGGTCCGACGAGATGGTGCGCTACCTCGAAGACCTCACCAGCCGCTTCCCGATCATCTCGATCGAGGACGGCATGGCCGAGGACGACTGGGACGGCTGGAAGGCACTCACCGAAGCGATCGGCAACCGGGTGCAGCTTGTGGGCGACGATCTGTTCGTCACCAACACCGAACGGCTGCTGTCGGGCATCAAGATGGGCGTGGCCAACTCGATCCTCGTCAAGGTCAACCAGATCGGCACGCTGTCTGAGACCCTCGAAGCGGTCGAGACCGCCCACAAGGCGTCCTACACCTCGGTGATGTCGCACCGCTCGGGCGAGACCGAGGATTCGACGATCGCCGACCTCGCCGTGGCGCTCAATTGCGGGCAGATCAAGACCGGCTCGCTGGCCCGCTCCGACCGGCTGGCCAAGTACAACCAGCTGATCCGCATCGAAGAGTTCCTCGGAACCTCCGCGCGCTACGCAGGGCGTTCGGTGCTTCGGGGCTGATTGAATAAGCGAGAGCTTATGGTTGAGGGCGCGTCCACCGACGCGCCCTTTTTGTTGCCATTTTTCCAGAGCGTAGTTACATTTGCACGATGAAGATCGTTTGGGACGAGCCGAAGCGCCGCCTCAACCTGGAAAGACACGGGTTGGATTTTGCCGATCTTTCGTTCGATTTCTTTTCCAGCGCTATGGTTTACCCGGCAAAATCGGGACGTTTCGTTGCCATAGGCGAGCTCGATGGCAGACTGATGTCGCCGTGGTTTTTCTTGTTCTGGGATCAGAGGCGCTTTCGGTGATTTCCATGCGTCCAGCCAGCCGCAAGGAAAGGGGTATGAGATGACGAATACACGCTACTCTTCCCGCCGTCCGTTGACCGATGACGAGGAGGCGCAAATCCGCAAGATGATCGCGTCGGATCCGGACAATCCCGAACTGACCGACCCGCAGCTCGCCCAAGGCCGTCCATTTGCACAGATGTTTCCAGAGTTCGCCGAAAAGATTTCACGCGGGGGGAGGGGTGAGGCCGCCAAGAGTGAGGTGACCTTGCGCCTTGATGCCGATGTGCTCGAAAAACTGCGCGGGAGCGGTCCCGGGTGGCAGCAGCGCGTCAACGCCATGTTGCGCAAGGTGATGGGGCTGTAGCCGCAGATTGTTCCCCTGAGGGTCACCCCGGCAAGAAGTCCTTAAGCTTGATGGCGTATTAACGTCTGATGGTCCTCTGGTTTCGTGCTTCCATGCCTACCCGCGTCAAACGTCCTTCCATCCTTGCCAAGCTGAGCATCACTGTGGGGTTGCTCGCGTTTCAGGGCTATCTTGGCTATCACGTGGTGACGGGCACCTTCGGGATGGAAAGCCAGCGCGAAATGCTCGAAGAGATCAAGGTGCTGGAGGCGCGGCAGGCGGCGCTGGAGATCGAAATCGATTCCTATGAGCACCGCATCGCGCTGTTCGATCCGCGCCAGCTCGATCCCGATATCCTGACCGAGAGGGCGCGGGCGCTGCTCGGGCTGGTGCACCCGGACGATGTCATCATCGTTCCGGATGGTGGTCGATAAACCTCAATTCGGTTCATTTTAAATATTAACTGCATTTAGGTTGATGGCCGAAATGCATTCTTTGCCAAGGCGCTACTGGCCGGGCGTTGCGGGCTGCCGGCCCTTGCTGGCGGCGGGTCCGCGCGTATTGTATATCAATGCATCCCAGCATTCCGCCTGCCTGTTCTGTGGGCGCGGCGGCAGCGAGCCATTTTTCGTTCCGGAGATGTCGCATGGCGCGTAAAGCGACGGCCGCCAAGGCCAAATCCAATACCCCCGAACTCACCAAGGACGAAGAGCTTTATGCCTTTCGCGAAATGCTGCTGATAAGGCGGTTCGAGGAAAAAGCCGGCCAGATGTACGGCATGGGCCTGATCGGGGGCTTCTGCCACCTCTATATCGGGCAGGAAGCCGTGGTTACCGGCATCACCATGGCCTCCAAGAAGGGCGAAGACGCCCAGATCACCGGTTATCGCGATCACGGGCACATGCTGGTGATGGGCCTCGACCCCAACGGTGTGATGGCGGAACTGACCGGACGTCAGGGCGGGCTGTCGCGCGGCAAGGGCGGCTCAATGCACATGTTTTCGAGCGAGCACCGCTTTTATGGCGGCAACGGCATTGTCGGCGCGCAGGTGCCGCTGGGAACCGGGCTCGCTTTCGCGGCCAAGTACCGGGGCGAAGACACGGTGTCGATCACCTATTTCGGTGATGGGGCAGCCAACCAGGGCCAGGTCTATGAGAGCTTCAACATGGCCAAGCTCTGGAGCCTGCCGGTGGTCTATGTGATCGAGAACAACCGCTACGCGATGGGCACCTCGATCGAGCGCTCCGCCGCCACCACCGACCTGAGCCAGCGGGGACGGTCTTTCGACATTCCCGGCGAGCAGGTGGACGGCATGGACGTGCGCATGGTCAAGGAAGCCGCCGAACGCGCCATCGAACACGCGCGGTCGGGCAAGGGGCCCTACATTCTGGAAATGCTGACCTATCGCTATCGCGGGCATTCCATGTCCGACCCGGCGAAATACCGTTCCAAGGAAGAAGTCTCGACCATGCGCTCGGAACGCGATCCGATCGAGCAGGTGAGAAAGCGTATCCTCGACAATAATTACGCGACCGAAGACGATCTCAAGCAGATCGAAAAGGACATCCGCGCCATTGTCACGGAGGCGGCGGATTTCGCCACCAACGATCCCGAGCCGGATCCCTCCGAACTCTACACCGACATCACCGTTTAAGCGCAGGCTGGGAGATCTAAAATGGCAACCGATATTCTGATGCCCGCGCTGTCGCCCACCATGGAAGAGGGCACGCTGGCCAAATGGCTGGTCAAGGAAGGCGACAAGGTTTCGCCCGGCGATGTGCTGGCCGAAATCGAAACCGACAAGGCCACGATGGAAGTCGAATCCATCGATGAGGGCATTGTCGCGAAAATCTTCGTGCCGGAAGGGACCGAGGGCGTGAAGGTCAACACCCCGATCGCGGCGCTGGTCGCCGAGGGCGAGGACGCGAGCGCCGTTTCGGCGGAACCCGCACCGGCACAGGCCCAGGAGGCCCCAGTGGCGGAATCGCCGGCTGAGCCCGCTGCGTCCACGCCGGCAGTGCCCGCTGCACCGCAGTTTGTGCCCCAGAACGACCCGGACATTCCCGAGGGCGTCGAGATGGTGACGACCTCGGTGCGCGAAGCGCTGCGCGATGCGATGGCCGAGGAAATGCGCGCCGACCCCGACGTGTTCGTCATGGGTGAGGAAGTGGCCGAGTATCAGGGCGCCTACAAGGTGACCCAGGGCCTGTTGCAGGAATTTGGTGACAAGCGCGTTGTCGATACCCCGATCACCGAGCACGGCTTCGCGGGCGTCGGCGTCGGCGCGGCCATGGCCGGGCTGAAGCCGATCGTCGAGTTCATGACCTGGAACTTCGCCATGCAGGCGATGGACCAGATCATCAATTCCGCCGCCAAGACGCACTACATGTCCGGTGGCCAGATGCAGACCTCGATCGT
>NZ_DATMGM010000014.1:0-2581 GCF_035555455.1 Pelagibacterium sp.
ATCATGGCGGTGCCGCCCCTAATCGAGCGCGAGACGTTCGACGCGGTGCAAGCCCGCCTCAAGTCCCGCAATCCCATGGTGACGCCTGCACGTGTCTCCAGCGGCCCGACGCTCCTGACCGGCATTTGCTTCTGCGCCAAGTGCGGGGGAGCGATGACCCTTCGCACCGGCCAAGGCAGCACGGGCGCGACATACCGCTACTATACCTGCTCGACCAAGGCCCGGCAGGGCAAGACCGGCTGCAAGGGTCGCACAATCCCCATGGACAAGCTGGACCATACGGTCGCCGATTATATCGGGGACCGCCTGCTCCTGCCCAAGCGGTTGGAAACCGTCCTTGCCTGCGTCATCGACCGCCGACAGGAACGCACCGAACGCCGCCGCGAGCATCTTGCCGAGCTTCAAAGGCGAATCACGGAAGCCGACCAGCGGCTCGGCCGTCTCTTTGACGCCATCGAAGCCGGCATGGTGGACAAGGACGACGCCATGGCAAAGGAACGCATGGTGAGCCTCAAGGCATTGCGGGATCAAGCCGCCGCCGACGCGGAGCGCACGCAGCTCGCGCTCGATAGTTCAGGCAATCAGGGCGTCACCCCCGATATGCTCAAGGGGTTTGCCCGCAAAGCCCGTGAACGGATCAGGCTCAACGATGGCGGCTACCGCCGCGACCATCTACGCGCGCTGGCGCAGCGTGTCGAGGTTGCCGACGACGAGGTTCGCATCATGGGATCGAAGTCGGAACTGCTGCGAACGTTGGTCGCCGCTTCAAGCGTAGAAACGGCGGCGTTCGGCGTTCATAGTTCTGTTCTGAAATGGCGCACCCGACACGATTCGAACGTGTGACCTCTGCCTTCGGAGGGCAGCGCTCTATCCAGCTGAGCTACGGGTGCCCGGGCGCTGACGCGCCTGAGGGGAACGGCGCGAACCTACTGTAAGAGCGCCGGTTGCGCAACAGAGGAATTGGCGGAAGTCCACTGTTGCGTATGTAAGATGCCGATGGTGCGAGCCTAGTCGTCGCCCATCTTGAGGGCCTTGATGAAGGCCTCCTGGGGAATCTCGACCTTGCCGAACTGGCGCATTTTCTTTTTCCCCTCCTTTTGCTTTTCCAGCAGCTTGCGCTTGCGGGTCGCGTCGCCGCCATAGCATTTGGCGGTGACGTCCTTGCGCATGGCGCGCACGGTTTCGCGGGCAATGATGCGTCCGCCGATGGCCGCCTGGATGGGAATGACGAAAAGGTGCTGGGGAATGAGGTCCTTGAGCTTTTCGCACATGACACGGCCCCGGTGTTCCGCCTGCGAGCGGTGCACCAGCATCGAGAGCGCGTCGACCGGTTCGGAATTGACCATGATGCTCATCTTGACCAGATCGCCCGTGCGATAATCGTCGAGCTGGTAGTCAAAACTGGCATAGCCCTTGGAAATCGACTTCAGCCGGTCATAGAAATCGAACACCACCTCGTTCAGCGGCAGATCGTATTCGACCATCGCCCGATTGCCGACATAGGAGAGGTTTGTCTGCATCCCGCGCCGATCCTGGCACAGTTTCAGGATCGCGCCCAGATATTCATCCGGCGTGAGAATGGTCGCCTTGATCCAGGGCTCGGCAATCTCGGCAATCTTGATCGGATCGGGCAGATCGGCGGGGTTGTGCAGCTGGATGACCGAGCCATCATTCATGTGCACATTATAGACCACCGAGGGCGCCGTGGTGATCAGGTCGAGGTTGAATTCGCGACTCAGGCGCTCCTGAATGATTTCCAGGTGCAGCAGGCCCAGAAACCCGCAGCGGAAGCCAAAGCCCAGTGCCGCCGAAGTTTCCATCTCGAACGAGAAGCTGGCGTCGTTGAGGCGCAGCTTGCCCATTGCGGCGCGCAGATCGTCAAAATCTGACGCATCGACCGGGAACAGGCCGCAGAACACCACCGGCTGGGCCGGGCGGAAGCCGGGCAGGGGCTCGGCAGTGGGCTTGCGGTCATCGGTGATGGTGTCGCCGACATTGGTATCGGCCACTTCCTTGATCGACGCGGTGAAAAAGCCGATCTCGCCAGGGCCTAGTTCGCCAACTTCGACCAGTTTTGGGGTGAAGACGCCCACCCGGTCGAGGTCGTAAGTCGCGCCGGACTGCATCATGCGGATTTTCTGGCCCTTGCGGATGCGCCCATCGACCACCCGGATCAGCACCACGACGCCGAGATAGAGATCGTACCAGCTATCGACCAGCATGGCCTTGAGTGGCGCATTCTCATCGCCGACGGGGGCGGGCAGGCGGTCGACAATGGCGGCCAGCACCTTGTCGATCCCGATGCCGGATTTTGCCGAAATCTCCACAGCGTCGGAAGCATCGATGCCGATCACGTCCTCGATCTGCTGCTTGACGCGCTCAGGCTCGGCGGCGGGCAGGTCGATCTTGTTGAGGACCGGCACGATCTCCAGACCGGCATCGATCGCCTGATAGACATTGGCCAGGGTCTGGGCTTCCACGCCCTGGCTGGCATCCACCACCAGGAGCGCGCCCTCGCAGGCGGCCAGGCAGCGCGAAACCTCATAGCCGAAGTCCACATGGCCCGGCGTGTCCATCAGGT
>NZ_DATMGM010000015.1:0-16516 GCF_035555455.1 Pelagibacterium sp.
CCCCCCTCATCCGACCGCTGCGCGGCCACCTTCTCCCACCGGGGGAGAAGGGAAGAAGGTGCTGGCTGTGCGACCACCTTCTTACTCAGGGAGAAGGAAAGATTGGCGCTGGCTTACGGGGCTTGCTTCTCCTGCGGGAGAAGGGGGAGCGGGCCGGGAGGTCCGAGACGGATGAGGGGGCGGCGCTGCGGAATAGTTCGCCGCCGAGAAGCGCTTTAGGCGGCTTCGTCTTCGGGGACAGGCCTGGGCGCGGTGGCGTGGACGGCGGAAACGGACGAAAGCGGGATGCGCAGGTTGCCGATCAGGACATAGGGTTCGGAGCCGCTGACATCGACCCCTTCGACCACACCCATCATTTCGGTTGTGACCGGGACGTAGCGCCCATCGCTGTCGCGGGCGTCAATGGTGACGGTAAAGCGCCCAGAAGACAGCTTTTCCCCGGTCGATGTGGTGCCATCCCAGATGATCTGATCGGTGCCCGCCGCCAGCGACAGGGTGTCGGTGTAAACGACATTGCCATTGGCATCCTTGATGGTGACGGTGGTGTTGGGCGCGGGGTTTTCGACGCGATAGATCCACGTGGCGGTGCCGTTGACCAGATCGGTGCTGGCCCCCGACGCGGTGACCGTCTTGCCCACATAGCTCACCGCCTGCGCGTTGGTGGTGTTCTGGGCCGATTGCATCATGGCTTCGAGAAACTCATTGGTCTTGAGTTGCTGTTCGACCGAGGTGAACTGCACCAATTGCTGGGTGAACTGGTTGGTATCGAGCGGTTCAAGCGGGTTCTGGTTCTTGAGCTGGGTGATGAGCAGCTGCAGGAACGTGTCGAAATTGTCGGCGATGGTCTTGCGGCTGGTTCCAAGGCTGGACCCTGTACCTGAAGCGCCGGAAACGGAATCGACCATGGGGTGGTTTCCTTAAATCCAGAGGTTGACGGCATCGAGCCGTGCATAGCCCCGGATGGCCGGGAGGGGCTCGGATGCGCGCTGACTGTCGGTCGCGGGCGTGGCGATATGGCTGGTGCGCCAGCCCGCCTCGTCCTGCGGCTCGCGCCCGTCGCGATCATGCTGCTGGAGCGAAAATTCCAGATCGGTCTTGTTGGTATCGAGCCCGGCATCGGCGAGGGCGCGTTCGAGGGCGCGCTGGTCGCGCTGGAGCAGATCGAGGGTTTCGCTGCGCTCGACCGCAAGCCGCGCAATGACGTTGCCCGACCCGTCCATTTCCATGCGCACATCGATGCGGCCCAATTCTGCCGGGTTGAGGCTGATCTGGAATCGCGAGACGCCGTTTTGCAGCTGGCGGGCAATTTCGACCGCGACATGGGGCAGGTTGATCTGGGCGTCCGGGCGCTGATAGGCGGCGGCCTCGGGGCGAACAAGGGCAGTGGGCGCGACCGACTGGGACTGCGCGTTTGCGGGTTGGAGGCCCAACGCTTCGGCCTCTGCCGGATTTTGGGCCGCAGGGAGCGCGGCGGGCTCGGCGTCGGGCTGGGGCTGGGCCTGCCGCAGGGCGGAGGAGGGCGGCACCGATGGCGCATCTTTGGTGAGCGAGCGCCCGGAATCGGGTTCCGCCCCCGGTTTGGCGACAGCGGATTGCGCAGGTTTTTCTTCGGCTGCGTCGGCGTGGCTGGCGATGGCCGCAGCAGGATTGCGGCTTGTTTCGCTCTCGGCCTGCACGATGGCGACGGTGGCATCGGATTTTTGTGCGGCCAAGAGCGATTGGGCCGTGGCCGCGTGGGCATCCAGCGCGCGGGTCAGGCCGGTGAGCCGGGCGGCAAGGTCGGGGGCATCATCGCGCAGGCCAGCGGCCAGCTTTGCCGCAAGGCCGGACAGCGCGTCGAGGGCGGAAAGTGCCGCCGCATTCTCTCCCGCGCCCAGGCCCAGCTTTTTGGCAAGATCGGCCAGGGCGGCGGTGTCGGACAGGGTAGCGGGCTGATCGAGCATGGCTTCGAGTGTGGCGAGCAGCGCTTCGAGATCATCGAGATCGGCGCTGTCGAGGCTCTTGTTGGCCTTGAGACGATCGGCCAGCAGGTCGAGCTTTTCAAGCAGCGACGCCAGATCAGCGACAAGGGGATCGGCGGTCTTCTCGTCGGGTGTGACGGCGGTGGGCAGCGCGGCAGCGGTGAGAGCGACGGTTTTTTCGGGCTGCCCGGATTGCTCGGTTTGCGCCGTGCCATCGACGGGAATGAAGCGGGCGAAGGCGGACGCGTCACCGGGCTGAGGCCGGGAGGCGGTTACCTTGCCCGGCACGGGGCCGGTCTTGCTGCCGATGCTTATCGCGGTACTCACTTGGGTCTTTGTCTCTTATAGGCACAGAAGGTCACCAATCTCTCATGCAAGGGGGGTGCCAACGGGGTGAATTTGGAATAGGTGTTTATTATCAATAGGATGGAGCGTGGGAAAAGGACGCTCTATTCGCGGGCAGGCGGCAGGAAGGGCCTGCAGGCGGCAAAAACTGCCGATGGAGTTGCGGCGAAAGCCAAGAGGGCGTAAAAGCCGCGAGGAATTTATCCGCTGGCCCTTGACCCCAACCGGATGAGAAAGAAAATGGTGAACTCTCTTGGTTTCGACCGCCCGCCGGCCGAAACGCGCGTCGTCGTTGCAATGTCGGGCGGCGTGGATTCTTCAGTTGTAGCCGGATTGCTGGCCCGCGAGGGCTATGAGGTAATCGGCGTTACGCTCCAGCTTTACGACCATGGCGATGCAACATTCCGCAAGGGATCGTGTTGCGCGGGCCAGGACATTCACGATGCGCGGCGCGTATCGGCGACGCTGGGCATTCCCCACTACGTGCTCGATTATGAAGAGCGCTTCCGCAAGGCGGTGATCGAGCCGTTTGCGCAAAGCTATGCGCTGGGGGAGACGCCGATCCCGTGCGTGTCGTGCAACCAGTCGGTGAAATTCGTCGACCTGATGGAGGTGGCGCGCGACCTTGGCGCCGATTGCCTCGCCACCGGCCATTATGTGCGCTCGCGGCTGGTGGACGGTCATCGGCAGCTGTTGCGTCCGCTCGACGGCGACAAGGACCAGACCTATTTCCTGTTTGCCACAACGGCGGGGCAGCTCGATTTCCTGCGGTTTCCGCTCGGCAACATGACCAAGCATGAAACCCGCGAACTGGCGCGCGACATGGGGCTGGCGGTGGCCGAAAAGAGCGACAGCCAGGATATCTGCTTCGTGCCGCAGGGCTCGTATTCGGACGTGATCCGCAAGCTGATGCCCGAGGCGGAAGTGCCCGGCGATATCGTCAACGAGGCGGGCGAGGTGATCGGGCGTCACAAGGGGATCATCCACTATACCATCGGACAGCGCCGCGGGCTGGGCGTGGCGGCGGGCGAGCCGCTGTATGTGCTGCGGCTCGATGCGCGCACCCAGCAGGTGGTGGCGGGGCCGAAATCGGCACTGTCCACCCATACGGTGCGGCTGCGCGACGTCAACTGGCTGGGCCCGCGCCCGCTGGCCGAGATGGCGGGCGGCAATGGGCTGGCGGTGGAAGCCAAGATGCGCTCGACCCGCGCGCCGCAAGAGGCGGTGGCGTTTATCCGCGACGGCGAGGTGTATGTGACGCTGATCGCGGGGGAAACCGGCATCGCGCCGGGGCAGGCCTGCGTGCTCTATTCCGACGACAGCGCCGATGCACAGGTGCTGGGGGGCGGGTTCATCGCCGAGACGGTTCCGGCGGCGCGGGTCGCCTGAGCGGCTTTAGCCAGCGGTGTCGGGCTGGGCCTCGACGGTTTCGGCAGGCAGGGGCTCGCCATACCACTCGGTGGTGGTGGCAAAGATGGTCGCGCCGATGGTGATGATCGCAAGGCCGATCATGATGATCAGGATGATGCGATTGCTCCAGCTGGGCTTTTCGGTTTCAGGCATTGTTGGCGAGCTCCATGCGCGGATGGTCCCCGGTGGGGACGGTGCCGCTCTCCAATAAGGCGGCGCTCGCATAAATTCCAAGCAAATTGACGGGCCAATCGTCACACGCGGTGGGGGGGGGTATCAGCCCCACCCCGGAGTGGGGCGGGGCCGAACACGTGCGAACCTCTCGTTCTGGAAGCGCATAGAGCTTTTTGTTTGTCGCGCTTCCGAACAGAACACGTGGTATCCACTTGTTCTGGAAGCGCTCAGTCGATCGGTTTGAGGTTGGCTTCGATCTGGGCGCGCTTGGGTTCGAGGAACGGCGGCAGGGCAAGGCTTTCGCCCAGCGTCGCCATCGGCTCGTCCACGTCAAAGCCCGGGCCATCGGTGGCGATTTCAAACAACACGCCATTGGGCTCTCGGAAATAGAGCGAGCTGAAATAATAGCGCTCGACTTCGCCGGAGTTGGGCAGGCCGACCTGAGCGGTGCGCGCTACCCATTTGTCGAGCTGGTCGTGATCGGGCGTGCGGAAAGCGATGTGGTGGACCCCGCCCGCGCCCTGCCGGGCAAACGGCAGACCGGGCTCGACGGCCACGTGCAGTTCAGCCGACGCGCCGCCATCGCCCATGGCAAAGACATGGATTTCGCCCTGTTCGGCGGTGGCGGGATGGGTGCGCACCTTGCGCATGTTCATCACCTGGGTGAGCACCGGCTCGGTGCGGCGCAGGTCAGGCACGCTCATGGTGATCGGGCCAAGGCCCTTGAGCTGGCGCTCGGCGGGCACGGGGCTTTTGTCCCACGGATGGGCGCCACCGGCGCGGGTATCGTTGACCAGCCGCAGGCGCTGGCCTTCGCTGTCCTCGAAATCGAGCGACATGTGGCCGGCGCGCTCGGCGATCTCGGAGGTGGCGACGCCATTGGCTTTAAGGTGCTCCTTCCACCAGGTAAGCGTCGCTTCGCCTTCGACGCGGAAGGCAGTGCGGACCACCGAATGGGTGCCCCGCACTTCCGGGGCGGTGGGCCAATCAAAGAAGGTGATATCGGAGCCCGGGCTGGCGCGGCCATCGCCATAGAACAGGTGATAGGCGGTGGTGTCGTCCTGATTGACGGTGCGCTTGACCAGGCGCAGGCCAAGCACCTTGGTGTAAAAACGCAGGTTTTCGCGGGCATTTGCTGTGATCGCCGTGAGGTGATGCAGGCCGGTAAGGTCGAGGGCCATGGAAGTCTCCCTTGTGCGTGTTCGGTGAGCTTAACATAGAGACGCCGGACAAGCCGTGAAACGCGGGCCAATCGAATTCATTATTCGCTCTGAGCGAACATTGGCGCAGATCGCAACCGGAGCAACGAGGAGCGCGTTGGCAAAATGCAGCCTCCGAACGAGCCGGGAGCGGACCATGGCGTCATCCAGGACAGAACCATCGCAAGACCCAGCGTTTGCCGATCTGGAGGCGGCGCGCGCGGCGATCGAGGGCTGTACGCGCTGCCCGCTTTACGCAAATGCGACCCAGGCCGTGTTTGGCGAGGGGCCGCCCGATGCCGACGTGATGCTGGTGGGCGAGCAGCCCGGCGATCGAGAAGACCGGGACGGGCGGCCGTTCGTCGGCCCGGCAGGGCGGTTGCTTGACGATGTGCTGGTGGAGGCGGGTCTTGAGCGCGCCGCGGTTTTCCTCACCAACGCCGTCAAGCATTTCAAATTTCTGCCGCGCGGAAAGCGCCGGCTGCACCAAAAACCCAATGCGGCGGAAATTTCTGCATGCGCTGTCTGGCTTCATGCCGAACGCGCGCTGGTGCGTCCGGGCGTGATCGTGGCGCTGGGGGCGACTGCCGCCCGCAGCCTGATAGGACGGGTCGAGACCATCGCGAAATTGCGGGGCGCGCCCCAACGCATGGCGGATGGAACGATGCTTTTTATCACCGTGCACCCCTCCTATATTCTGCGCATTCCAGACCGTGCGCGTGCCGCCACCGAACGCACCGCCTTCACCCGCGATCTGGTGGCCGTGCGCACCTTCATCGAAAGAGCCTCAAACAGCGACCGAAGCGCTTGACACCACAGATGCCGGACCCTAAGAAGCGCCGTGCTGACCGCCCAAGCGGCAGCCCGGCCACCACGGCCATGCCTCAAACGGGGCGGAGTAGCTCAGCTGGTTAGAGCAGCGGAATCATAATCCGCGTGTCGGGGGTTCAAGTCCCTCCTCCGCTACCATCGCTCCCCCCCAATCGCCGGCGGGGTGGCCCAGAATGGCAGTCAGTCTGCCAATCACCTCAGCTTCAACCCTACCGTTTTCGCCGTCATGGACGACCACGTGGTCGATCAGGTCGCGGAAGGCGGCGATGGCGTCTGTGTCGAACTCCTGGTCGGGGCGGGAGAATCGCGTTGCCAGCGTTTCGATCGAGGCGCGGTAGCGCTCGACGGCTTGCGGGTGCAGCTCGATGACGGGCGCTTGCGGGGCTTCGGCGAGTTTGGCCGTGAGGTCGTCGCGCTGGATGACCAGTTCGCCCAGGCGCTCCTTGATCGTGTCGAGCGGCAGCGAGGCATCGCCGATGGCGGTGACGTAGCGCTCGATCTGACCTTTGACGCTGGCCAGGCGGCGCTCCAATGTCCCTCGCTGCTTTACGGCCTGCCGGGCGTCGCGCATGCGTTCCTCGCGATAGGTCCGGACGTATTCGAGGATCAGCGCCGGGTTGTCGAGCTGGGTTTTCAGCCCCTCGATGATGGCGCGTTCGATTCTTTCGAGATGATAGCGGTTGGTGTTGGTGCAGTTGCCGCTTTCGCGCGTCCGCGAGCATTTGATGCGGGTCACCGCGCCGCGCCGGTCATGCACCGACATGCCGCCGCCGCAATGGCTACAGCGCAACAGGCCCGATAGCAGCCGCTTGGGCCGGCGCACATATTCGCCCGCCTTGCTGGCGGCGGCGCGCCTGCCCAGTCGGGTCTGCACCGCCTCGAACAGTTTTGGGCTGATCAGGGCAAGGTGAGGCACATCGGCGGTTCTATATTGGGATGGGTCGTTGAGGCGGCTGACCCGCTTGCCGGTGTCCGGATCGCGCACCATGCGCACCCGGTTCCAGATGAGCCGACCGGCATAGAGCTGGTTGCGCAGGATGCCGCTGCCGCGCGCGGCGCTGCCCAGAATGGTCGAAGCGTTCCACGATGCGCCCCGGGGCGGCAGGATCCCGTCGCGGTTAAGCCCGCCGGCGATATCGCGCGCGCTGGATCCGTCGGCATATTCGGTGAAAATCCGCTCGACGGTCTGCGCCTCGTCGTCCACGATTTCGAGGACGCCGGGCTGGGCGGCCATCGGTCGGTACCCATAGGCGCGCCCGCCGGCGTGGCGGCCGTCGCTGATCACGCCGGTCATGCCGCGCCGGATCTTGTGCTTGAGGTCGGTGAGAAACAGGGTGGAGACGAGGCCGCGAATGCCGATCTGGATGGCGTCGGCGGTGCCGTCATGCACGGCGATGATTTCCACCCCGGCAAAGGACAGGCGTTTATAGATGCCGGCGAGATCTTCCTGGTCGCGCGAGAGGCGATCGAGGGCTTCTACAATGAGCGTTTGGTAATGCCCTTCGCGGGCCGCTTCCATGAGGCTGAGCAGGCCGTCTCGTCCAAAGAGGCTGGCTCCGGAGCGGGCCTTGTCGCTGTATTGTTCGACGACATGGAGCCGGTTTTTGGCGGCATATTCGCGGCAGAGCGCGATCTGGTCGTCGATCGACCGGTCTTTCTGGAGATCGGTTGAGAATCGGGCATAGATGGCTGCCCGCCGGATGTCGTGCATGTCACGCCCCCCTCGCTTTCAGTCAGTCCAGCCAGCGCAGTATCGCGCCGGGCGTCGGCAATTGCCAGCGCTCTTACAAAGGCAACCAGCAAGGGGTCGGGCGCAGCTGAGGGCATGGTCACGACGCTCCCTGCTTTGCCTGATAATCGGCGATCAGCGTGGCGATTGCGCCCAGCCGCCGGCGCACATCATCATTGGCCTTGAGCGTTTCGCGCTGCAGCAATCCGCCATTGCCGCCGACATAGCGCCCGGCGACAACCGCCCCGCATTCGTCAAAGAAAACGGCGGCAACCAAGGCTTCGGTTTCGCGGACGAAGGCTTTGATCTCATTGAGTGGTAGCGCGATGGTCTCAGCCATGGCGCTTCTCCAGCTTGCGGTTGGCGTTGCGGATCCAACTGGCGAAGGCGGCGGGGATGGAGGCGGTGGCGGTGCCGGTAACGCCCAGCAGCGTGATGCAGTGGGCACCGGCGGAAAAGCGTTCGCGCCCGCCCTCGCGAGTGAGAAAGGCCCGCACCGCGTCGGCGTCGTGCTCTGTGGCGGCCAGCGCCTCGGCGGCGCACAGCGTCACCGTGAGGCGGGTGCGCGTCGTCGCTCTCATTTGTGCCTCCAAAAGCGCACGGGCAGGCCGTCGAGGGTAGTGGGTAGCAGCTGGCGGACCAGGGCGGGTGGCAGGGTACGCAGCGCCGCCTGCATCTGGGCCTTTGTGCCCATCCAAGCCCAGGTCGAGCCGTCAACGAGGGTGGCCTGCGAGAGGTCCTGATGCAGGTATTGGCCATCCACGGTGCGCAAGCGGTGGGTGGGCACGCCTGCGGCGGGGGCGGGCAGGGCGACGGAGCGGTGCGCGCTGGTGTTGAGCAGGGTCATGGCGCGACCTCATCGGCAAAGGCTTGGCTGAGGCGTAGGGTAGCTTCAATCGGGGTGCAGGCGTTGCCGTAGCGCAGGCCCTGCCAGATCTGGCACAGGTCGCTGGCGGGGATCGAGACGAGGATGTTGCGCGCTGCGCCCTCGATGTCCTCGCGGGCCAGCTGGTCGGTAGCGTCGGCGTGGGCCTGGCGCACGAAAGCCTTGCGGGCCAGGGTTTCGGCCTCGGCCCCGTGGCGGGTGATATCGTCCTGGGAAAAGCCCTCATCGAGCAGGTCGGCGAGGGTGCAGCCGCGCGATGCGCGGTCGACCATGACATCGGCGATGCGCCGGGCGATGGATTTGGGCTGAGAATGCCGCATGTCTGCCTCCAGTGGTGAAACTGGGGAGAATGCTGTCACCGAAACGGTGACAATGCAAGTGCAAAGTCACCTAATTGGTGACAGTAAATTCTCGAATCTGGTGATAGTCCTGCTGCATGATTGGCGTAGCCGATGTTTTCCCCATGCCCGCTGGGGTGCCTTGACCCATTCTGCTTCTCGTGTCTGAATGCGAACGAAGGCGGAACAAAGGGGCTTTGCTTTGGGGGAGTTGGGCGATGAGTTTATTGATTTGCTTCGCCAGTTGGATCGTCGGCAGGTTGATCAACTTTTGCGCTTTGCACGGCAGTTGCTAATACACGGGCCTGATCGACGAGAGCCTTCTGATGTTCAGCAGAGCCCAGCGATACGAAGATCTTGATGAGTTCTGATAGCTGTTCATCGTTCCCCTCTAAGAGTAGAAGGGCCGCAGGCGTCGTATCCAAAAGCGGTGCGAGCTTGAGCGCGTCGTCGGGATTAAGACGTCGCTCCTGCTTTGCCCAGCGGTCAATGTTTTGCTTGGCTATGCCAGCCCGCCGACCCAGTTCCGTAGGGCCGATGTTCTTTTGTGACATTGCGAATGCCAAGCCGTTTGGGAACTTGCCTTTTTCGGTCATGAGTGGAATCCTGTCACCAACCCGGAGACATGGCGAGTATCCAATTCGGTGACGTAGCTCTTGTGTCGTCACCGAATTGGTGACAATAGTGAGTCATGTTGCTCGCAGACTACCTTAGAAAAAGAAATTTAGCGGCGGCCTCGTTCGCCCAAGCCATTGGTGTGAGTCGTCAGACAGTATTTCGGTACATCTCTGGCGAACGCATGCCTCGGCGAGCAATTCTGAACCGCATTGAGGAAGAGACACAGGGTGCTGTTACGGCGTCCGATTTCTTGAGTTCGACCTCTCACGCCGAGTTGGCTCCGTGAGTCCGCTTTCTCATTCCCATACCCGTCCAGGTTTCCCCTCCCTCCTGGCCGGGTTGATTGGCTGGTGGGGGCGGTGCGCGCCCCCCGCACGCTGCCTCCGCCAGCCTTTCCATCAGCACACCCCGATTCACCACGACAGCCGCCGCCGCGTCATGTGTCCGGCGGGCGGGAAATCAACGCAAGGACATCGATATGAGTGCGGATCTATCGCTTCACGAGTTGGCGCTGCTCGCCTGCATCGCGTCGGCGCTGTTGGTGGCGGTGGGCACGGTGTGCTTGCTGTTCACCCTGAGGGTTCTGGTCGGACGCTTGGGCTCCGTGGAACATCGGCTGGGCGATATTGCCTACCATGTCAGGTCAATTTCCAGCATTACCGGGGAGGTGAACGGCGTCAGCGTCGCGCTGTGTCTCGCGTTTACACCGGAGGAAATAGCGGAGGTCCGGCGGGGCGAGGGGACGCTGACCGATTTCGATTGAAGGGTGAGGCGGGGCTTCGGCGCGCTTTATTGGGACGAGCTGCCCGCGCGCCCTATCGGGAGCGGCCGGCATGAAGTTTCCGCTCTGGCTCAAGGTCAAAGCCGCCACGGCCCGCGCCATTGCCGATGCCGGGGGCAACAAGGTGTGTGCCGCCGCTGTCACCCGCATCGAGCGGGTCGCCACCTTTTCCGATTATGCCAATGAGGCCGAAATCAAGCGGGTCATCCCGCTCGATACCGCCATCGAGCTCGATGCCTTCAACAGCCGCGCCGGCAAGCCGCCGCAGTTGATTGCCCTGGCGGCGGCGGAGCTGGGCCATGTGCTGATCCGCTTGCCGCAGGCCAGTGGAATGAACTGCATCATCGAAGGCTCGGGCGAATTGGCAACGCGGCTGGGGCAGGTGATGGCCGAGGTGGGCGCGGCGCTGGCCGATGGCGAGATCGATGCGCGCGAGGCGCGGGCGATCCTGAGCAAGATCGATCGGCTGATCGTGGCCGCCCACAGCTTTGCCCAGGCCGTCGAGCGAGAAGCGCAGGAGGATGAGCCATGACCACAGCGTCCTGGGCGCAATTGCAGCGCCGCCGGGCCGGACGGCTGAACAAGGCCCCCGATGTGTCCCCGCTCGATCGTCCGGTCAGCGGGGCTTTGGTGTTGCGCCCCAATGAGGACCATTGGCTGCGGCTGGAGGTCAACGGCGTGGGCCTGATGATCCATCAGGGGCAGATGGCGCGGCTCGAAGCGCTGTTTGCCGCCGCGCGCGGCGAAATCAACGCCGACGGGTTCCGCGGCAGCGATCGGTTGCACATGCACACCATCAAGCTGGGGGGATTTTGATGCCACAGGCGGTCATGGATGGGCGCGCCAGCTGGGCAGAGGCGATTGGCGGCTCCTGGCGCAAATCGGTCGAGGCGATCTTTGAGACCGGGCGGCTGATCGCCGAGGCCAAGGCGGCGCTGCCGCATGGCGAATTCGGCCAGATGATCGAGAGCGAATTGCCGTTTGGCCCCTCAACGGCACGGCGGCTGATGATGATCGCCGCCGATCCCAAACTGGCAAACCCGGCACATGTGCACGTTTTGCCGCCCAGCTGGGGTACGCTGTACGAGCTGACCAAGCTCGACGAACAGACCTTTGAGCGCCGCTTGTCCGAGGGCACGATCCGGCCCGACATGCAACGGCGCGATGTGGCAGTAGGCGGGGCGCGGGCCATCATGGCCAGCCGCGAGCAGGGGGCCCAGAGCCTCGATTTCTTCCCCACCCCGCCCTGGGCCACGCGCGCGCTGGTCGAAGTGGTGCTGCCGCATCTGGGCGCGTCGCTCAATGGGGCCATTGTGCACGATCCGGCCTGCGGCGAAGGGCATATGACCGGGGTGCTGCTCGAATATGAAAAGCTCAGCAGGGTCATCGGCACCGATATCAAGGATTATGGGCGGGAGGGCCGCGTCGCCCCAGCGTTCCAGGGCGTTGCTGATTTCCTCGCCCCCGGCGCGGCGGTCGCTGCCGATTGGATCATCACCAACCCGCCCTTTGGCGATCAGGCACTGGCGTTTGTACTGCGGGCGCTGGAGATCGCCGGCACCGGGGTGGCGATGTTCGTGCAACAGCGCTGGCTCGAAGGGATCGAGCGCTATGAGCTGCTGTTCCGCGATCGTCCACCGACGCTTTATGCCCAGTTTTGCGAGCGGGTGAATCTTTGCGCGGGCAAGTGGGAGCCCTTTGGCTCGACGGCGACCGCCTATTGCTGGCTGGTCTGGCGCAAGGGGCAGGCACCACAGCCCCCGTTCTGGATTCCGCCGGGCCAGCGCGAGCGGTTTCTCTATAAGGGCGATGTCGAGCGCTTTACCGCCCATCCGGTGTTTCCACCCGCCATTGCCGCTGATCCGAAGGCCGCGCACTACGCGCAGGCGCTCGATGGTTTGGCCGAGCGCAAGGGGCGGCTGGTGATGGCAGAGGCGGCAACCGCCTTGCGGCTGGGGCGCGAGGCAGGCATTTCGCCCTACGTCATCGCGCAGGATCTCGGGCATCCCGTCGGCACCATCAAGACCTGGCTCAACCGGCTCGGGCTCACCGATATCAACCGCATGCACGCGGTCAATGCCCAGCGGGCAGCGGAATGGCGCGGCGCTGAAGGCCAGCCCTCACCCTCACAGCAAGGAGCGCGCAATGCGAGCGATTGACGTTTCCAAACAGACGGCCCCGGCGGCAGTAGCGGTCGGCACCGCGCCGATCCTGCAATGGCTCGATATCGAGCTGCTGGTGGTCGATGACAGCTATCAGCGCGAACTGGGCCGGGCCAACTGGTCGGCTATCCGGCGCATTGCGGAAAACTTCCGCTGGGCGCATTTCTCGCCGGTGTTCGTCGCGCCCATCGAGGGCGGCAAATACGCCATCATCGACGGTCAGCACCGCACCCACGCCGCTGCGCTGTGCGGGATAGCGGCGGTGCCCTGCGCCATCGTGCCCATGTCGCGCGAGGAACAGGCAGCCAGCTTTGCGGCGGTCAACGGGCTGGTGACCAAGGTCACCCTGTTCCAGATCTATAAGGCCGCGCTGGTGGCTGGCGAGGAGTGGGCTTTGGCCTGCGCGCGGGCCTGTTCGGAAGCCGATTGCCGGTTGATGACCCATCACGGCAGTACCGATTCCAAACGGGCCGGGGAGGTCTATTGCATCGGCCTCGTGCGTCAGGCCATCGAGCAGGGCAAGGGCAGCGCGTTCACGCTGGCCCTTGCCGGGATCCGCAAATCCGAGTTCGGCGAGGACCCGGACGCCTATTCCAATGAGATCCTGCGCCCGCTGTTCATGGCGCTGTCCGATCGCCCCTGGCTGGTGGCCAAGGGCATCGATCTGTCCGGGTTCATGGATGCGTTCGATATTTATGCGGCGATCGACCGCGCCACCGACTTTGTGAAGGCCAAGCGCCGGCAGGGGCTCACCGGTATCGCGCGCTGGGACATGGCGGCTGCTGAGATCGGCGCGGGGCTCGACAAGGCCTTTCCCCAGCGCATGGCCGCGCCGCCGATGGTCGGGTGATCGGCGATGAAAGCGGTTTGGTCCAACCCCATTATCTGGGGCTACAAGCACGGCTATTCGATCGACGAGATCGCGGCGGGATTGATGGTCCCCAGGGCGCGGGTGCGCGGGGAGATCATCGCCTATGACCAGCGGATCATCGCCGGGCGCGCCCTGTTGCGCCAGATTCCCAACGGCGTGGGCGATACCAGCCATATCCGGCGGATGAGCCAGTGGCAGCGCGAGACCGGAGGGGCCCGCGCAGCGATCGACGCCATCGAGGCGCAGCGCAACAGCGGAGGTGGGCGCGATGGGCGGTAATATCGGGCGCGAGCAGCTGCGCGCCTTTATCGAGCGGATCGAACGGCTGGAGGAAGAGAAAAAGGCCGTCTCTGACGACATCAAGGAAGTGTACGCCGAGGCCAAGGCCAATGGGTACCACACCAAGGTGATCCGCCAGATCGTGCGCATGCGCAAGCAGGACGCCAATGAGCGCGCTGAGCAGGAGGCCATTCTGGATCTCTATCTCCACGCCCTGGGGATGATCGAGAGCGATGCCGGCGGCAGCGACATTCGCGAGCCGGTGCGCGCCGCGCGGCATGATTATTCCGGTTCTCGCAATCCTGTCGGGTTAGATCTTGAGGGGTGAGCCGATGCCGCTGCGCCATATCGAGACGCTGGCCGATGACGCCCACGCGTTCGCCTATGTGGCGGGCAGCTTTGAGCTCGGCCGTGCGCTGGGCTTTTTCCCCAAGGATCGGGCAGGGCCGAGCGGCGGTGAGCAGTGCATCCTCGCGGAAAGCGAATTCGGGGTGCCGGTGGGGTTCGTGACGTTTTATCGAGCTGACCACCCCAATTATGTCGGGTGCGTGTGGATCGACCTTGTCTGGGTGGAGAAAACCCACCGGCGCATGGGCGTGGGCCGCGCCATGCTGGAGCGGGCCATTGCTGTGGCCGAGAGCGACCCGGAGGTGACGCGGGTCGAGCTGGGGACACTGTCTCATAATATGCGCATGCAAAATCTGGCGCGCCGGGTCGGCATGCAGGCCTCACGGATTGATTTCGTCCGCGAGGTGCACCGTGGCTGATCCGGATCGTCCCGTCGCCATCGAGGTGTTTGTGCACCGCCGGACGCTGGGCGACCGCGGCGCGCTGCTCGTCTCGCTCCAGGGCGATGTGGAGTGGGCCGTGTGGATTCCCCGCTCGCAGGTGATCGATGAGGAAAGGGCGCGCGCCAGCGCGGCGGGCCGCAGCGCGGATGTGGGGGCCTATGCGACGGTGCTCACCGTTCCGCACTGGCTGATCGTGGAAAAGGGGCTGGACGCTGGTGCCAGGCCCAAGGGCATCGCGGATCTGTTCGGAGGCGGGGTGTGACGGCAGCTCTGGCGCAACCGCGCGGCTCGCTGCGCGCCATTTTACAAGCGATGGTGGCCGAAGGGTGCACCGACCGGCAGATCGGGGCCGTGGTGCGCGCGGCGATGGGCGCGGGTCTGTCGGAAACGGTCCGTCGCACGGCAAAACGGGTGTCCGGCGGTGATGCGACCGTCGCAAACAACCGTCTCAAAAATGAGACGGTTGCCAGAGCGCAAAATGAGACGGTTGCGCACCCCAAAAATGAGACGGTTGCCCCCGGTGCGGGCGCGGGCAGGACCCCTCTGGCCATCCTGCGTGCCACCATTGCCAACCGCGCCGGGCTGTCGCGGGGCGCATCGCGCGTGGGGGCGGCTATCCTCGATCAGTACAGTCCAGACACCGGGCAATGTGCCATCGGGGCCGAAAAAATCGCGGATAACTGCGGACTTAGCCGGGCCACGGTCTTTCGGGCGATCAAGGCGCTGGTCGAGGCTGGGCTGTTCGTGAAGGTGCCTTATGGCGGCATGGGGCACTGCAACGTCTATGTGCCGCAATTCGGTGGCGCGGGGGCCAAGGGCCAACCGTCTCAAAATGCGACGGTTGTAAACATGCGACCGTCTCAGGAATGCGACCCATTCTCTGATAGAGATATAATACCCTCTGGAGTCAAAGGCACTGCTGTAGGGCGCAAAAGGCGACGGTGGGAGACCGATCGCCGTCAGCGGAGCATGTTGCTGCCCATGGCGGGCGGCAAAAGCCTGCCGCAGCCAGAGTTCAAACCCACCCCCGAGGCGATCCGGGCCAAAGCCGCGCAACGGCTCCGGAGAGATCTGGCCCAACGCCATGGCGGGAGGACCATCGCCGACGATCCCGATGCCTGGCTAGCCGGCATCGAAGCTGAAATGCAGGTGAAGGGCTCTGGGCTCGCCGCCCACGACGCGGTGCTGCTCGGCGCGCTAGAGCGTCGACGACGAACGGGTAGCGGCCCGCCGGGGTGACCAAAATCCCATCCGCCCAGACCACCAGCACACGCCCCCGGGATCCCGATGCCAACAATCGATGCCAGAACGTTCCGCCAGTACCACTGGTTTGCCATCCGCACCCTGCCGCAGCGCGAGTTCGTCGCCGAGACGCTGCTCGACAAGGCCGGCTATTGCGTTTTCAACCCGGTGGAAATGGTGGAGCGCCGCCTCAACCGCTATCGCAAGATCAGGGAGGCGCGGCCTCGGCCCATGCTGACTTCGATGCTGCTGTGCGGCTTCGATGATGTGGTGCCACCCTGGTTCGATATCTTCCGGATGACGCCCGTGGCCGGGGTGCTCGGCGTCGATGGCGCGCCCATCGAGATCCGGCATGCGGCGGTCGAGCGCTTGCTGCGCCTCTCAGGCAGGCTGGGCCGATTGCGGGCTGAACCGGAGGCCGTTCGGGTGGGCGAGATCGCCAAGTTCGACAGCGGGCCGTTCATCGGCTTTTGTGGCGAGGTGGTTGCGATCCGCAACAAGCGCGCCCTCGTGCTGCTGGGGCTGGATCATGCTGACATCCTGCAAGGCCCGATCGAAGTTCCCATGGGAATACTCCGGCGGCGGCTTGACGCAGAAGCGATTCGGCCCGATAGATGAAGAAACGACCCTTGTTTGTGGATCCGTCGGGGCCAGCACCAATCGCTGGGGGAACACCGCGCACAACCTGAGGACCCGGCCCAACAGCGATGCACCACCATAGGTGCGTTTGGGCATAAATAGGGTGGAACTCGTATTGTGCCCAAAATCCACTGACCGACTTGCCACTCACCACTGAGTGAACCAGCTTTTATTGACCTCCTCCATTACGACTGGCCGCTACCCTCGGGTAAGCGGCCATTTTTGTGAGACCATCCTCCATCGGATGCCATTTCCGCGCT
>NZ_DATMGM010000016.1:0-61189 GCF_035555455.1 Pelagibacterium sp.
GCCATGCCGTGTTCGCGGATGCCGTAGTGGATGTAGCGGCCCGCATAGTCGTCGGCAGAGAACGTCCTGGTCTGCGAGGTATCGGTATTGTTCGAGCCCGTCAGGTCAGCGGAACCGGCGAGGGTTTCCGGAACGACGCCGTTGATGACTTCGAGGGCCTTTTGCGACGATGCGCGGGTGGCCAGCTTGGGCTTGTCCTCGGCCAGCTTGCGCTTGTAGTCGGCCATTGCCGAACGCAACGCCGGGGGCAGGTCGCCGTTCATGCGCCGGTCGAACTCGGCCTTCTGCTCAGCTTCCGTGGCGTTCAGCCGTTCTGACCAGGCAGCGTATTCGGCACTGCCGCGATTGCCGGCCAAGCGCCAGGCGTCGACAATTTCCTGAGGCACTTCAAAGGGGCCGTACGCCCAGCCGAGCTGCTTCTTGGCCAGCGCGATTTCCTCTTCGCCGAGGGGCGAGCCGTGGGCCTTGGACGTGCCGGCCTTGTTGGGCGAGCCGAAGCCGATCGTTGTCTTGGCGGCGATCAGGGTGGGCTTGTCCGACTTCTGGGCCGCAAGCAGGGCCTTTTCGATCTCATCGGCATTGTGACCATCGATGGCCATGGTGTCCCAGCCGCTCGCTTCGAAGCGCTTGCGCTGATCGGTCGAATCCGAGAGCGACACCTTGCCGTCAATGGTGATGTCATTGTCGTCCCAGATGACGATGAGCTTGTTGAGCTTGAGGTGCCCGGCCAGCGAAATCGATTCCTGGGAGATGCCTTCCATCAGGCAGCCGTCGCCCGCATAGACATAGGTGAAGTGATCGACGAGATCAGCACCGAACTCGGCGCGCAGCTTGGCTTCGGCAATCGCCATGCCCACGGCATTGCCCAAGCCCTGCCCGAGCGGGCCGGTCGTGGTCTCGATGCCTTCGGCGTGGCCATATTCCGGATGGCCCGCAGTCTTGTAGCCAAGCTGGCGGAAGTGGCGGATGTCGTCGAGGCTCATATCCTCGTAGCCGAGCAGATAGAGCGCGGAATAGAGCAGCATCGAGCCGTGGCCTGCCGAAAGCACGAACCGGTCGCGGTCCGGCCAGCGGGGGGCCGTGGGGTCGAACTTCATGATTTTGGAAAACAGCACCGTCGCGATGTCGGCGCCGCCCATTGGCAGGCCCGGGTGGCCTGAATTGGCAGCCTGTACGGCGTCCATGGAAAGGGCGCGTATGGCATTGGCCATTGCATCGTGATTGGCGGTGTTTGTCATGGTGTCCCGAAGCGTTCGAGGTAAGCGAGAAGGACGACGCGTTCGGGCCTGCCGACCCGATCCGGTCGCGCGTGGCCGACACATAACAGGTCCGGGTTTCGAGTCAATGTGGTGTCTGGGTCTTGTGGCGGGGCGCACCCTTGCCATTTCCGCCATTTTTAAGGTTATTGTGGCGGTTAACGGCAATGGATTCGAAGGACCCGCTCCAGTGACATCGCCATCTTCGGGAGACAGCTTCTCGACCGCCATGGAACGGCTGGATCGGGCGCTCAACCGCCTCGATATCTCGGTGCGCTCCTTGTCCGGGCGCATGCGCTCGACGGCGCAGCTTCACGACGAAGGGCGGCGGCTGGTGGCCGAACGCAGCCAGTTGGCTGGGGAACTGGACAAGGCCAATGCGCGCGCCGAGCGGCTCGATCAAACCGCTGAGGATGTGTCTCAGCGGCTCGATGAGGCAATGGCAGCCGTGCGATCGGTGCTTGAACAAGGAGATGTACGTGGCTGAGGTCAGCGTCGAGATCAATGGACGCAAATATCGGATGGCGTGCGAGGATGGGCAGGAAACAAGGCTGTCTTCGCTTGCCGCGCGCTTCAACCGGTATATCGATGAATATAAGGAAACGTTTGGCGAGATCGGGGACAACCGGCTGACGGTGATGGCCGGTATCGCCGTAGTTGACGAGCTGGTCGAGGCCGAACGCAAGCTGGAAATGCTTTCGGGGGAACTGCAGACGGTGACCAAGGCGGGCAGCGATGTTGCCGCCGAGGCCGAGTCCATGGAGACCAGATTCGCCGCCAAGATGGCAGACGTGGCCCGCCGCATCGAATCGATTGCCACCGCCGTCGATGCGGCGGGGCAGGAACCAGGCGAAAGCTGACCCCGAGGGGCAAGCGCGGCGGAGACGAGAGAAAACTGCGTCTTTCCCCTTTGCCGCCCGATCAATACGGCTTATATGAGCCTTGCTGCCCGGTGCGTGTAGGATACTGCATCCCCGGGGCCTTATCGATCCTAAAGGGAGCTGTCCCTGGCCAGGCCCGTGGGCTTGGACATACGGCGCCCACCTACGTATGTAGGTTCCCGGGATCGACACATCCCACGGCCAGGGCGGCACCTTATTGTCGATAGAAAGTAACGGCTTGACCGATAGCGAAGCCCATCTTGAAGAGCAAAAGGCAAGGCTTCGCCAGGAAGCGTTTTCCCGCCGCGCCGCTCTTGGTCCCTCCGATCGCGCCGATGCTTCCAAAGCCGCCGCCTCCGTGTTTCTTGAAGGCGTGCCGCTGGTCAGCGGGCAGGTTGTGGCGCTCTACTGGCCCATCCGTGATGAGATCGACTGCAAGCCGCTGCTGACGAGGCTGGTGGATTCAGGACAGCCGGTCTGTCTGCCGGTGGTACTTGGCGAGGACATGCCGCTGGAATTGCGGCTCTGGGAAGACGGGCAGCCGCTCTACCCTTCAGGTTTTGGCACCCTCGCCCCCTCCGAAACCGCTCCGGTGGTCGTTCCCGATATCGTGGTCATCCCGCTGCTGGCGTTCGACGCGCAGGGAACGCGGCTGGGGTATGGCCGGGGCTATTACGACCGCACGCTGGCGGCGATGGCGAGCAAGCCATTGCTGGTGGGCTATGCGTTTGACGCGCAGGAAGTGGAAACCATTCCGCGGCTGGCGCATGATCTGCCGCTTGATATTCTGGTCACTGAAACCGGCCTGCGCCGCTTCGAGGACACATGAGGCTGTTGTTTTTGGGGGATGTCATGGGCCGGGCCGGGCGCCAGGCCGTGGCCGACCGCTTGCCCGGGCTGATCGAGCGCTATCGATTCGATTTCGTGATCATCAATGGCGAGAACGCCAGCCATGGGCGCGGGCTGACCGAGGGCCACTATCAACTGCTGCGCGATGCTGGGGCCGATGTGGTGACGTTGGGCGACCACGCGTTCGATCAGCGCGAGATGATGAGCGCCATTGCGCGGCACGACACGCTGGTGCGCCCGATCAATTACCCGCCCGGGGCACCGGGACGCGGCGCGGTGCTGGTCACCGGGCGCAACGGACATCAGGTGCTGGTGGTCAATGCGCTGGGCCGGGTGTTCATGCCGCCGATGGACGATCCTTTTCGCGCGGTGGATGCGGCGATTGCCGCTTGCCCGCTGGGTGAGCAGGCCGACGCCATCGTGGTCGATTTCCATGCGGAAGCGACATCCGAGATGCAGGGCATGGGGCAGTATCTCGATGGCCGGGTATCGCTTGTTGTTGGAACGCACACTCATATTCCGACCTCGGATCACCGCATTCTCAGCGGCGGCACGGGGCTGATGAGTGACGCGGGGATGTGTGGCGACTACGACAGCGTCATCGGCATGGAGGCGGACGAACCGATCAATCGGTTCCTCACCGGTATTCCCAATGCGCGGTTCACGCCCGCCGAAGGGCAGGCGACGCTTTGCGGGGTTGCGATCGAAACCGATCGCCGGTCCGGGCTGTGCACATCGATCCAGCCGGTACGTATTGGCGGGACGCTCGCACAGGCCCTGCCGCAATTGCCCTGACGCAACCGCTCACCACGGCTTTATTTTCATCTGCCGGCCCAGTATAAGCCGGCCATCGCCCATCAATCAGCCATTAGGGGACTGTTCGAAATGGCCGGCCATTCCCAATTCAAGAATATCATGCACCGCAAGGGCCGTCAGGACGCGGTGCGCTCGAAGATCTTTTCCAAGCTGGCGCGGGAAATCACCGTCGCCGCCAAAGCGGGCCTGCCCGATCCCGGGATGAACCCGCGTTTGCGTCTGGCCATCAACAACGCCAAGGCGCAGTCGATGCCCAAGGACAACATCGAACGCGCCATCAAGAAGGCAGCGGGCGGCGAGGGCGAGAACTATGACGAGGTCCGCTACGAGGGCTATGGCCCGGGCGGGGTGGCCGTCATCGTCGAGGCGCTGACCGACAATCGCAATCGAACCGCGTCCAATATCCGGGCGATCTTTTCCAAGGGTGGCGGCGCGCTGGGGGAAACCGGTTCGGTTGCCTTCATGTTTGAGCGCGTGGGCGAGGTCTATTACCCGGCCAAGGCCGGCGATGCCGATGCGATGATGGAAGCAGCGATCGAAGCGGGAGCCGATGACGTCCAGTCGGACGAAGACGGCCACACGATCTATTGCGCTTTCGAAGACATCGGCGAGGTTTCAGCAGCGCTGGAAACGGCGCTGGGCGAAGCCGAGAGCGTCAAGGCGGTGTTCCGGCCCCAGACCTCGGCACCGGTGGACGCTGAGAAGGGCGCGAGCCTGATGCGCATGATCGAGAATCTCGAAGACGATGACGACGTGCAGAACGTCTATGCCAATTTCGAGATGAGCGAAGAAGACATGGCCAAGCTTTCTGCCTGATAGGCCTGTCAGAGGAAATAATCTGGGCGGTCCGGTGGGCCGCCCTTTTTCATGCGGTGCGCCGCCTCGGCGCAGGCGTCGGGAGGGGGATTGAGGTGTTGGCCGGGCGCGGGGGTAGCAGGACGACGTCGAAATTGTTCCGCCCCGATTCCTTGACCTTGTAGAGCCGCTGGTCGGCGTGGCGGAACAGTTCCCCGAATTCAAGTGCGCCCCGGGTCACCGCGCCTCCGATGCTGACAGAGAGGCCGCATCGTTCGGGGCCAGCGTCGAAATTGATGTCCCGCACCGCAGCGCGGATCGCTTCGGCGGTACTGCGGGCCCGATCGACATCGGAGTTCAGAAGGAATACGCCGAATTCTTCGCCTCCGAGTCTGCCGATGATATCGCGATTATGGGTCGAGCTGCGGATGGCGCCGACCAAGAGCTTCAGGGCGGTGTCGCCACAGGTGTGGCCGAACCGGTCGTTGATCGATTTGAAATGATCGGCATCGACGACGAGCAAAGCGAAAACCTGATTGGTATTCTCGGCCATGGCGGCATTGACCGCGGCCACGAACGCTCCGTGGTTGAGGCAGTTGGTCAGGCTGTCCCGAGCAGCGGCGGTTTCAAGGCGCTCATAGGCCAGTTGCAGTTCCTGCTGCTTGAGCGAGAGATAAAAGACCAGCGGTCCCCCAAGCATGATCGGCGCCACGATCGCCGCGATCAGGCCGATATGGCCCAGCCCCTGGGAAAATATCTCCAGCATGAGGGTCGAAAGAATCACTGACGCCACAACGGCAATGAGAATATGTTTCGCCGTGCGCCAGAACGCAGCGGCCCACACCGTGGCCGGCAGTCTGAAATCTCCTGTCATCAACATGTCCTGAATGTTCCGCGTCCGGTTGGACACTAGCCGGTGCAAAGTGAACACAGTCTTGCGCCGTTGGGTAAAATGTCAGCTTTCGGCGTGCCTGTGGACAACCGCCGTGAAGTGCGAATGTTTTTGGTTTGTTCACTTTGTACTTGGTAGGTTCCGCAAGAATGGATTAGCCTGGAGGCATGCTGCAAGTGGTGCGAATCATGGGTATCGATCCGGGGCTGCGGCGCACCGGGTGGGGAATTATCGAAGCCGAGGGGAACCGGCTGCGCTTCGTCGCCTGTGGGGTGCTGACGCCAGCGGTCGATCAGGAACTGTCCCTGCGGCTCGTGCACCTGCATGAGGGGTTGATGCGGCTTATTGCCGAGCATCATCCGGCGGAGGCAGCAGTGGAGGAAACCTTCGTCAACGCCGGTGCGCGCTCGACGCTGCTTCTGGGGCAGGCCCGTGGAATCGCTGTGATGACGCCGGCCTCAATGGGGCTTCCTGTGGGAGAATATTCTGCAAACCTGGTCAAGAAATCCGTCGTCGGAACCGGTCATGCCGAAAAAAAGCAGATCGAGCTGATGGTGAAGACCTTGATGCCCGCTGCCAATTTCACTTCAAGCGATGCGGCGGATGCGCTGGCAATTGCCATCTGTCACGCCCATCACCGTCAGCATCGCAAGCTGGCCGCAAGCGCATGATCGGCAAGCTCAAGGGCGTCGTCGAGGCGCTGGGCGAGGATATCGCGCTGATCGACGTGCATGGCGTGGTGTATGAAGCCTATTGTTCGGCGCGAACGTTGCAGACCCTGCCGCAGGTGGGCGAGGCTGCGGTGCTGTTCATCGAGATGATCGTCCGCGAGGACATGATCCGGCTGTATGGCTTTGCGACAGAAGCCGAGCAGAAATGGTTCAAGCTGCTGATGACGGTGCAGGGAGTGGGCGCGCGGGTGGCGCTGGGGACACTTTCGACGCTGTCGCCGTCCGAATTGACCTCGGCAATCGCCTTGCAGGACAAGGCCATGGTCGGGCGCGCGCCCGGCGTCGGCCCCAAGCTGGCCCAGCGTATCGTGACCGAGCTGAAGGGCAAGGCGCCTGCTATCGGCGCTCTCGATGCCGGAGTGATCGGGCTGCAAAGTGCGCTGGGCGAGGGTGCCGCGGGCGGTAACGTTGCGGATGCCGTCTCGGCACTGGTCAATCTGGGGTACGGCCAGGCTCAGGCCTCGGCTGCGCTCGCTGCCGTTGTCGGCAGGGAAGGCGCGGATACGGCCACTGAAAAACTCATTCGCCTTGGATTGCGCGAGTTGAGTTCGTGAGCGAAGGTGCGCCCGCCGCAAGGGCAGGCGGGCGCCGTCTGCCACAATTTGAAATACGACAACAGGATCCGGGGCAGGGCACGCGTTTTGCGCGCTGGCTGCAGGGATCCGGCAGGTTCTCATGACCGATCTTACCGATGCCGCCCAGGGGCGGGACGACACACTCGATGTTTCCCTGCGTCCCTCGGGTTTTTCCGAATTCATCGGGCAGGAAGCGGCGCGCGCCAATTTGCAGGTGTTCATCGAGGCAGCGCGGCAGCGTCAGGCCGCGCTCGATCACGTGCTGTTCGTGGGCCCGCCGGGCCTGGGCAAGACGACGCTGGCGCAAATCATTTCGCGTGAACTGGGGGTTGGCTTTCGGGCAACATCCGGGCCGGTGATTGCCAAGGCGGGTGATCTGGCGGCGCTGCTGACCAATCTTGAAGAGCGCGACGTGCTGTTCATCGACGAAATCCACCGGCTCAACCCGGCGGTGGAGGAAATCCTCTATCCGGCGATGGAGGATTTTCAGCTCGATCTCATTATCGGCGAGGGACCGGCGGCGCGTTCGGTGCGGATCGATCTGGCCAAGTTCACGCTGGTGGGCGCGACGACCCGCGCGGGGCTGCTCACCACCCCGCTGCGCGACCGCTTCGGCATACCGGTGCGGCTCAATTTCTATACGCCCGAGGAACTGGTCAAGATCGTGGAGCGCGGCGCGCGGCTGTTGGGCATGGCCATGTCCGAGGACGGGGCGATGGAAGTGGCTCGCCGCTCCCGCGGCACGCCGCGTATTGCGGGGCGACTTCTGCGGCGGGTGACCGATTTTGCCCTTGTCGAAGGCGCCAAATCCATCGACCGCAAGGTGGCCGACCGGGCGCTTCTGCGGCTTGATGTCGATGCCAAAGGGCTCGACCAGCTCGACCGGCGCTATCTCAAGACCATTGCGGAATTCTACGGCGGAGGACCGGTAGGGATCGAAACCATTTCTGCCGCGCTCAGCGAGCCGCGCGACGCCATCGAGGAGATCGTCGAGCCGTATCTGCTGCAACAGGGGTTTATCCAGCGGACGCCGCGCGGGCGGATGATGACCGCGCTGTCGTTCCAGCATATGGGCTACGCCGTGCCGCAAGGTTTTGCGGGGATGCAGGCAGGGCTGTTCGAAGAGGATGCCGATCAATGATGGAACGGCAGATGATCAGCTTCGATGGGGCGGGAGGCCGTTTTAGTTTTCGTGCCGCGGGCATCGCCTTGCGTCGCGGCCACGTTCTCGTTCACCGTGCGCACTGGGATACGCACTGGTCACTGCCCGGCGGGCGTGTCGAGGTCGGGGAAGCAAGCGCGCTGGCGCTGACGCGCGAAATGGAAGAGGAACTGGGCGTTGTCGCCGATATTGGCCCGCTCCGCTTCGTCATGGAAAATTTCTTCAGCTATGACGATACGCGCTTCCATGAACTCGGCTTCTATTACGCAATGGCCCTGCCCGAGAGCTTTCCATTCCCCGATGATGGCGGCATTTGCCACGAATGCGTGGATGGCGACGCCCGGCTCGAATTCAAATGGGTGAAGGCGGACGGCCCGCTTCTTGCCGGGATCGACTTCCAGCCTGCCAAGCTGCGCGCGCTCCTTGTGAGGACGAGCGACGAGCCGGTCCACATAATCCACGACGAGCGTGCGCCATGAGCGTCGCCAGCGGCATGATCGGCCCAGATGGTGTTCACCGGTTTGCGGTCCGGGTCTATTACGAAGACACCGATTTTTCCGGCAATGTCTATCACGCGGCTTATCTGAAATTCTTTGAGCGCGCGCGCACCGAATTTTTGCGCGACCTGGGCATTCATCACCACGAACTGGCCCGTGAGGGCACCGCGTTCGCGGTGCGCTCGATGAGCATCGATTTCGAGGGGGCGGCCCATATCGATGATCTCCTTGAAATCACGACAGACGTGATGGCGGTTTCAGGTGCTCGGCTGCGGCTTTTACAGACGCTGTCGCGAGATGGCGTCTTGATCACCCGCGCTGAGGTGCTCGTGGTTGCCATCCGGCCAGGCGGTGGCCCGGCGCGCTTGCCGGCGGCGTTGCGCGCCAGGCTGGCAGGGGTCTGACGCAAAAAGGAGGGCGTTGACCCTCCTTTCCAGCCGTTGGGATGACGGCACTTACATGGGGTCAGCTGCCAAGACCTGACCCCGGATTTCGCCATCGGGATATTGCTCTGTGTGAATGTTGAGATACCACATGCCGTCAAGAAGCTGGGTCGCCTGCTCTTCGGTCAGGGTCGCGCTGCCTTCAATGGGGCTGGCAAGGTCGCCCTGGATGGGCACCACGGGGGGAGCATTTTCGCCCGCGGAGGCGGGGCCGTGGAAGTGGGCGGCGGTGGCCGGTCCGGTCAGCCCCTCATAGGTCGCCGTCCAGGAAAACTCCATGGTATCGGAGTCATAGCTCGCTTCCAGCGAGCCAGTGCCTGTGGAGTCGGCGGCGTCAGCCCCAGGGGCCAGCGTAGCGGTGAAATTGGTGGTTTCGGCGTAGGCGGGAGCTGCCGCGAGCATCACTGCGGCTAAGCCGGCCCCAAGGATCGGTGCGAACTTCATGATGTACTCCTCGTTGCGGTAGGTGCCGAGGGCGTTTTGCCCTGCGCGTTCGGTAAAACGCTGTACATCGCGGGCCGTTCCGCTCACGAAAGCGCGAACGGCGCCCAGGCAAGAGGGTTTATTAACCTTTTCTTGACCATAAATGAGGCATCCGGCGAGGAGTCGCGTACAGGCGCCGGAACGCGGGGATTTGTCTCCTAATTTTGACAAATTTGAACCGCATCGCATCGGACACTTGGCTTGAGGCGGGCTGCCCCCCGCGAAGGATCACCCCGGAGAACAGTTTTATGGAAGCAATCGACGCAGTGGGCAGCGCGGCCGCGCATACGGACTTCTCGCCCATTGGCCTGTTTCTCATGGCCGACATCGTCGTCAAGCTCGTGATGCTCGGACTGCTGGCCGCTTCGATCTGGTGCTGGGCCATCATCATCGACAAGGCGATGATGTTCACCCGCGCGCGTCATGACATGAACCAGTTCGAGCGCACCTTCTGGTCAGGCCAGTCGCTTGAAGAGCTTTATCAAACGCTGTCGGAGCGCCCCACGACGGGGCTGGCTTCGGTTTTCGTCGCGGCGATGAAGGAGTGGAAGCGCTCCCATGAGCAGAATGCGTCGAGCTATGTGGGCGTACAGGCCCGGCTCGAAAAAGTGCTCGATGTGGCCATCGCCCGGGAAAGCGAGACACTGGAAAAGCGCCTGTCGTTTCTGGCGACCGTCGGATCGGCAGCGCCATTTATCGGGCTGTTCGGAACGGTTTGGGGCATCATGAATGCGTTTTCATCGATCGCCGCGTCCCAAAGCGCCAGCCTGGGCGTTGTCGCCGGACCGATCGCCGAGGCCCTGTTCGCCACGGCCATCGGCCTTGTCGCGGCCATTCCGGCGGTGATTGCCTATAACAAGCTTTCCGGCGACGCCAACAAGCTGATCGGGCGCCTGGAAGGCTTTGCCGATGAGTTCTCGGCCATTCTGGGACGCCAGCTCGAAGCGCGAGGCAGCAAATAATGGGTATGGGCGCATCCGGATCGCGGGGCGGCCGCAGGCGTCGGCGCGGTTCGCGCGGGCAGCTGATGAGCGAGATCAACGTCACGCCATTCGTTGACGTGGTGCTGGTGCTGCTGATCATCTTCATGGTTGCCGCGCCGATGATGACGGCGGGCGTCGCTATCGACCTGCCGCAGACTGCTGCCGGAGAACTGGACACGCCCCGCACGCCGATCATGGTATCGGTGACGCCAGAAGGCGCGATCTATGTGGGAGAGGATGTGGTTCCGGCCGGTGGCCTGGTCGCCGCGGTGAGCGCGCTGGCCGAGGGAACCGAGGACCGCATCTATGTGCGCGGCGACACGTCTGCCAGCTACGGCACCGTCATGGAAGTCATGGGGACGCTGTCGTCGGCAGGATATTCGCGCATCGGTCTGATCACGGAACAGGCAAACGCCGAAGTATCGGGACAATAGCCCATGCGGATCGGGACCACCGCATCGGTGCTCGGCCACATCGCCATTCTGGCGCTCAGCCTCGTGCATCTGTCGAGCGTCGATCGGCTAAATCCCAATATGGATATGGCGATTTCGGTCGATCTGGTCCCGATCTCTGAATTTTCCAACATCCGGGTGGGTACGCTCGACAGCGATGTGGTGGAAACCGAGACGCCATCGGCAGTCGAGACGGAGCAGGAAGCCAATATCGCCGAGCGCACCGGCAATACCGATCAGGACCAGCCCACGCCTGAAATCACCCCAGATGAATCACCCGCGCCAACGATCCAGACTGCACCGGCTCCGGAGCCGGAAGCCAATCCCGATCCCGTGCCGGAACCTCAACCAGAGCCGACGCCGCCGCCAATTCCTGCAGCGCGTCCTCAGCCCATACCCGCTCCGGAACCCGAGCCTGCGCCTCAACCAGAGCCTGCGCCTGAACCGGCCCCGGCGCCTGAGCCCGCTCCTGCACCCGAACCTGCCCCCACGCCTGAGCCTGCGCCGGTGCCCGAGCCCACGCCAGCACCTGAGCCCGAGCCCGAACCCCAGCCTGCTGCGCCGGTTCCTCCGCGGGTAACGGCGAGCGTTGAGCAATTGCGCGACCAGTTTGCTCGCGATGCAGCACAGCGGGCCGAGCGTCAGCGCCAGGAGCAACAACGTCAGGAGCAGCAGCGGCAGGAACAGGAGCGCCAGCAGGCAGCGGCCCAGACGCCGCAGCCTACCGATCCACTGGCGACCGATCTCGCAGACCGTATCGAGGATATCATCAACAACGAGACCTCGCGCGGCACTACGACGGGAGCGGGCGGGCAGCAGAGCCTTGGTGCGGCAACCGGTCAGGCGGCGACGCTGACCCAATCCGAACAGGCAGCGCTCGCGGCCGCCATGCGCCGGTGCTGGAATCCGCCGATCGCGGCAATGACCACTGCCGGGCTGACGGTGCGGCTGTTGGTGACATTCAACCGGGACGGCTCGGTTGCGGGAACGCCGCAAATCCTCTCGGCAATCACCGATGACCTTGTGCGGTCGACGGCGATGGCCGCTCAGCGCGCTGTGCAGCAATGCAGCCCCTACACCTTGCCTGCCGACAAGTTCGACAACTGGCGTGAGGTCGATGTGACATTCGATCCGCGAGACCTTTGAGGAGATCGGGCCCGTGCGTGACCAAAATGCCATACTGATTCGAAAACCTCGCCGTCACCGACATTCGGACATGATTGGCGGGTATTCGGCGCACCCTTGAATTTGCAATTGCCTCTCCGGTCAGACGCCGGATGGAAGGCGGCGGCGAGACCGCTCAACATGGAGACCGACGTGCACAAGAATGTGATGACCCGCAGAGCCGCTCTTCGGCTTGGCCTATCCGGGGCGGCCCTGATGGCGGTTAGCCATCCCGCGCTGGCCCAATTGCAGATCACCGTCTCCGGTGGCAATTTCACGCCGATGCCGATCGCCGTCCCGGACTTTGCTTCGGGCGATGCCAGCTTCGGGGCGGAAGTGGCGCAGGTCGTGCGCAACAACCTCACCGGTTCGGGCCTGTTCCGGCTGGTCGATCCTGCCGGATATCCCCAGCGGGTCGGCAGTCCCAACCAGACGCCGGATTTCCCGTCCTGGCGGACGACCGGGGCCGACGCGGTGGTGATGGGCGAGGTCAACCGCGCCGGGCAGATACAGTCGAGCCTTCGCTTGTGGGACACGACCGCGGGCGCACAGGTGACCGGCAAATCCTATGGCACGGATGCCAATTCCTGGCGGCGGATCGCCCACATGGCGTCCGACGCCATTTATACCGGTCTGACCGGGGAAACCGGCTATTTCGATTCGCGGGTGGTTTTCGTTGCCGAGAGCGGCCCCAAGGCCAACCGGGTCAAGCGTCTGGCGATCATGGATCAGGACGGAGCTAATGTCCGCTATCTGACCGATGGATCGCTGCCCGCGATCACTCCGCGCCTGTCACCCAATGGGCAAATGGTTGCCTATATGGTGCTCGACGGACCAAATTCTTCGGGGATTTACATTCTCAATCTGGCGACGGGCCAAACCCAGTCTCTGGGGCGGTTTGGGCAGATGAGCTTTGCGCCGCGCTTTTCTCCCGATGGACGCCGGCTGGCCTTCTCGGTCACCCAGGGGGCGGCAACCAACGTCTATGCGCTCGATCTGGCGGGCGGGCAGCCGATCGGCCTGACCACGGGCGCGGCGATCGACACCTCGCCCTCCTATTCGCCGGACGGCCAGCGATTGGTATTCGAATCGGATCGGGGCGGTCGCCCGCAAATCTACGCCATGTCGGCGGCAGGGGGCGGCGCCGAGCGGATTTCGTTCGGCAACGGTTCCTATTCCACTCCGGTGTGGTCGCCCAAGGGCGATCTGATCGCGTTTACACGCCAATCGGGCGGACAGTTCTCGATCGGCGTGATGGCACCGGACGGATCGGGTGAGCGGATCCTTGCCACGTCCTACCACGCCGAGGGGCCGACCTGGGCCCCCAATGGGCGCGTGATCATGTTCTTCCGCGATCCGGGTGGCAATGAAGGGCCGCAGCTCTATTCCATCGACGTGTGGGGCCGCAATGAGCGCCGCATCGCCACCGAAGGCTTTGCGTCCGATCCGGCCTGGGGTCCGTTGCTGTCGTAAGCCAAACGGCAGTACGGCGATCCATTGCAATCGTGCAACACTTATACGGCGTCCCACTCCGGGACGCCGTTTTGCCTTCCAGCGCCGCAATTGCGCCCGATTATCCCAAGATTAACCATGCTCGGACACGCGCGATTAAGATAACGCGCGGTAAAAACGCTAACCACGATTTTCCGTTTTCTGGAGCTTTCTCGCTATGGGTTCGACCATGCCCCTTCTTCGCTTCGGCAAAGGCCTCCTCATGGCGGCGTTGCTCGTCGTCGTAGCAGCCTGTGCCCGTACGCCATCCACCGGTGTCGGCAATCTCGCGCCGGGGCAGGGCGGTGGCGGTTCGCCCGGCAGCCAGCAGGAGTTTCTGGTTTCGGTGGGCGACCGGGTTTTCTTTGAGCTCGACTCGTCGCTCCTGACCGCCGATGCCCAGTCCACGCTCGACAAGCAGGCCCAGTGGTTGCAGCAATATCCGCAGTACCGTATCGTTATCGAAGGCCATGCCGACGAGCGCGGCACCCGCGAATACAACATTGCGCTGGGCGCGCGCCGCGCCACCGCTGTCGTCAACTATCTGGTCTCGCGCGGTATCCCGCAAAATCGCCTCTCTTCGGTGTCCTATGGCAAGGAACGCCCGGTGGCGATCTGCAACGATATTTCGTGCTGGAGCCAAAACCGTCGTGCGGTCACAGTCCTGACAAACTGACCGGCCAAACACCAGATGCCAATCTGGAGGCATAGCGTCGGGACCGCGTATCAGGTTCCGGCGCTTCTTTTTTGCCAAAAACCTGCTTTAATTGCTTTATCGCGTTAGAAAACTGCGCGTTTCGCGTCGGTGACGGAAGCGCGTAACAGGAGTGATTGCCGTGTCGAGACTTTTGCGGACACTGGCGGCGCGGTGGCGGCATGGGGCCGTCATCGCAGCGACCGCCGGACTACTTACCTTGAGCATGACGATGACCGGGCAGGGACAGGGCAATGACCTCGCCTCGCTTCAGGTCCGCATGGATCAGCTTGAAGAATTGGCCCGGGTCAATTCCGGCCAGATCGAAGGGCTGCAGTTCCAGCTTACCCAGTTGCAAAGCCTTCTGGAGCGGATGCAGGAAGATAACGAATTCCGGTTCCAGCAGCTGGAAGGCGGTGGCCTGGGGGAAACTGATGCGGTAACCCAATCCGGAGGCGTGATGCCAGCCGAGCGGTTACCGCAGGAAACACCAGACATGAGCCAGGCCGGAGTGCCGACGGTCATCGATCCGCTGGTCGGCGATTCCGATCTTATCGGAGAGGAACAGCTGGGCGGAGAGGATAATCTTTACGCCCGGGACGTGTTCGGCGAGCAGGGTGTCGTGCTCGGGCCGCCGGAAGGTGCGTTGGGCGCGACCCCGCCTTCGCAGCCGCTCGATCTGAGCTTTGATCCGAACGCCGTTCCCCTCAACGATGGCGACGCCAATGCCCAGTATCAGGCCGGTTATGACGCCGTGGTGCGCGGCGAGTATGCGTTTGCCGAAAACCAGTTCCGCCAGTTCGTCGAAAGCTTCCCCGATCATCAGCAGGCGCCGGATGCGACCTACTGGCTGGGGGAGACGCTGATCAAGCGCGAGGAGTATGGCGAGGCAGCCGAAGTGCTGCTGGGAGCCTTCGAGCGCTATCCGACCTCGACGCGGGCACCGGACCTGCTGTTCAATCTGGGCATCGCACTGCACGGCGCGGGTGAGTTCGACACGGCCTGCCGCACCTATAGCGAGGTGCTGCGCCGCTACAGGGATTCGACAGCCGCTTTCCGGGATCGTGTCGCGGCGGAGCAGGCCCGAGCCGGGTGCTGATCCCCGACGAGCCAGCGCTTGATCCTGCGGCGCTGTTCGCGCCGATCGCTCACCTGCATACAATCGGCCTCGCCATATCGGGCGGGGCCGATTCTTTGGCATTGATGCTGCTCTATGCCCGCTGGATGCCGTCCGGAACAAAACCCCGTGCCATTGTCTATACGCTCGATCACGGCCTGCGTTCCGAAGCGAAAGACGAGGCGGAGATGGTTATGTGCGAAGCCGGCCGGCTCGGCCTTGAGGCACGCGCGTTGCACTGGGACGGCTCCCGGTTCCAGACCCGCCGGCAGCAGGAAGCGCGCGCGGCACGGTATCGGCTGATCGGGGACGCGATGCGGGCGGACAGCGCGCAGGTGCTGCTGACCGCGCATCACCAGCGCGATCAGGCGGAAACGGTGCTCATGCGGCTTGCAAGGGGCAGCGGGACAACAGGACTGGGGGCGATGCACCCGTTTTCCTGCGTGGACGGGGTCAACATCTTCCGCCCCTTACTGGACGTACCTGCCGAGACTCTTTTTGACCTTGTGCAACAGGCGGGTCTGTCCCCGGCGGTCGATCCTTCAAATGCCGATCCGGCATATGAGCGCGTGCGGTGGCGCCAAGCACTGCCGGAGTTTGCGGCCTTGGGGCTTGATGAAGCGGCGCTGGCGCTGGTCGCGCGCCGGGCGCGTCGGATCGATGGGTTGGCTGAAAGGCTCGTCGATCAGTTCATCGCAAAGCATCTTTCCCTCGACAGCTTGGGTATCGTGCGGGTGGACCGGGCGGCGCTTGAGCAAGCCGATGCGGAAATCATCGTTCGGGTGATCGGGCGGATGATCGAAATCGCGTCGGGCCAGCGTTGCGACGCGCTGGCAAGCATCGAGGCGCTGGCGGGGCGTTTGGCTGAGGAGAAATCCTTTGCTGCAACGCTTGCGGGAGCCTCGCTGGTCGCCAATGACAATGGCGTGATGGTCTCTCGTGAAGCTGGCCGCATGAATGTGGCGCTGCGGCATCTGGCTGCGGGTGAGCGGTGTTTTTGGGATGGGCGGTTTGACATCGCCGCGTCTGTTCCCGTCGTGATCGCGCCGGGCGCCGACCTGACACGGGCGCAGTACAAGGCCAGTGTCGGTGGGGAGTTGTCCGGCCCGGTGGCGGCGCTGCGGGCAGCACCCGTCATTTCCACCCCTGACGGCACTATTCTTGCCATCGGCGCACATGTAGTGGGGGACGGAGTTGCCGTCAGCCAGCCGACGTTAACCTCATCCTTGCGAAGCTGCCGCAATCGGACATCTACGGGGGCAGCCGCCCTTGTATCGCCCGAATGACCGCCTTACATTCGGCGTCAACGATCAAAGGCACACATGTGTCGTGCGGATCCCTTCGCCGGGTCCGTTGAAACCCGCGGGCCAGGCCCGATCAGGACAGGATTGATGAACGGAAATTTTCGCAACTTGGCCATCTGGCTGGTGATCCTATTCATGCTGCTGGGCCTGTTCCAGGTGTTCCAGTCCTCCAGCCGGACGGTATCCACGATCGAGCGTACCTACAGCCAGTTCGTTACCGATATCGATAATGGCCGTGTCGCTGAAGTCACCATCATCGACAATACCGTCCAGGGCAGGACCAATGAGGGCACCCGCTTTGAGGTGACCATCCCCGCTGGGGCCAACGTGGTCGAGCGGCTGGAAGATCACGGCGTTTCGATCACGGCGCGTGCGCCGGAAGGCTCGCCATTCTGGTCGATCCTGCTGTCGAGCTGGCTGCCCTTTATCGTCCTGATCGCTGTGTGGTTCTTCTTCATCCGGCAGATGCAGGGCGGGGGCCGTGGCGGAGCCATGGGGTTCGGAAAGAGCCGGGCCAAGATGCTCACCGAATCGTCGGGCAAGGTCACGTTTGAGGACGTGGCGGGCGTCGAGGAAGCCAAGCAGGACCTTGAGGAGATCGTGGAATTCCTGCGCGATCCCGGCAAGTTCCAGCGGCTCGGCGGGCGCATTCCGCGCGGCGTGTTGCTGGTTGGCCCTCCGGGTACCGGTAAGACCTTGCTGGCCCGGTCGGTTGCGGGCGAAGCCAATGTTCCGTTCTTTACCATTTCGGGTTCGGACTTCGTGGAAATGTTCGTCGGTGTCGGTGCGTCGCGGGTGCGCGACATGTTCGAGCAGGCCAAGAAGAATGCCCCGTGCATCATCTTCATTGACGAAATCGACGCTGTCGGACGTCAGCGCGGTGCGGGTCTTGGCGGCGGAAATGACGAGCGCGAGCAGACCCTGAACCAGCTGCTGGTGGAAATGGACGGGTTCGAGGCCAATGAAGGCATCATCCTGATCGCTGCCACCAACCGTCCCGACGTTCTCGATCCGGCGCTGCTGCGTCCGGGCCGTTTCGACCGCCAGGTCGTTGTGCCCAATCCTGACGTTGGCGGGCGCGAGCGCATCCTCAAGGTGCACGTGCGCAAGGTGCCGCTGGCTCCGGACGTCGACCTCAAGGTGCTGGCGCGCGGTACACCCGGCTTTTCGGGTGCTGACCTGATGAATCTCGTCAATGAAGCAGCGCTTCTGGCGGCCCGCCGCAACAAGCGGTTCGTGACCCATGCGGAGTTCGAGGATGCCAAGGACAAGATCCTGATGGGCGCTGAGCGCCGGACCATGGCCATGACCGATAGCGAGAAAAAACTCACCGCCTATCATGAGGCCGGTCACGCCTTGATCAACCTCAAGTTCAGCGGCAAGCTCGATCCCATCCACAAGGCAACGATCATCCCGCGCGGCCGAGCGCTGGGCATGGTGATGACGCTGCCTGAAAAGGACACCTATTCGTTCAGCCGCGAAAAGGCGGTGGCGCAGCTTGCCATGCTGTTCGGTGGGCGCGAGGCCGAAATCTACAAGTTCGGTCCGGAAAAGGTGACGTCGGGTGCGTCCGGTGACATCCAGATGGCAACCAATCTGGCCCGCTCCATGATCATGGAATGGGGCATGAGCGAAAAGCTCGGTCGTGTCCGCTACCGCTCCAACGACCAGGAAGTGTTCCTTGGCCATTCGGTGACCCAGTCCCAGCACATGTCCGATGAAACGGCCAAGCTGATCGACGAGGAAGTCCGGACATTGATCGAGGATGGGGAACGGACGGCTCGTGAGCTGATCCGGGAAAATATCGATCAATTCGAGGGGATTGCTCAGGCCCTGCTCGAATATGAAACGCTGACCGGGGACGAATTGCGTGACCTCATGGAGGGCAAGCAGCCGGTGCGTGACGCCGATAGCGACAACACGCCCAAGTCGACCGGCGTTCCTAAGGCCGGGAAGGCGCATAAGAAGCGCAGCGACGATCAGGGCGAGGCGGGTCTGGAACCGCAGCCTGGCACTTGAGCCAATCGCCTTGCGTAAAGATCAAAGGGCTGCCTTCGGGCAGCCCTTTTTGTTTGGTGCGCGGCTAGACCTCACGGCAAGGGAGCGGTGCGATAAAGCGCGATCCGGATGCCATTGTTGTCAACGCTGTCGCCGGGTTTGCCGAAGGGCAGGCTGGTGGCCGCGGCCAGCGTTTTATCCGCCGTGACCAGCCCGACCCGCCAGCCCGAAAAACGGCTCGAAAGCGAGCGGCCCAGCGCGCCATAAAGCGGATAGAGGCCCTTGCGATCTCCGATGCGCGCGCCATAGGGCGGATTGACGATGATCAGGCCGGGAGGCCCCTGTGGCCGTTCCAGCGTTTCCACGCCAGTTTGGGTAAAGCGGGTGACCGACGCTACCCCGGCGCGCTCGGCATTGGCTGTGCTCATGCGGATTGCACCGGCGTCGCGATCACTGCCGAAAAAGAGAAAGGGCGTGGTCTTGCTGGCGGTTGGCTGTTTCATCGCCGCCCAGCGTGCGGGATCAAAGCTTGCCAATTGCTCGAACGCAAATCCTCGTGCCCGTCCCGGTGATAGCCCAAGGGCGATTTCGGCAGCCTCGATGACGAACGTACCCGAGCCGCACATGGGATCGAGGATCGGCTCAGTGCCATCAAAACCGCATTGGCGCAGAAACAGGGCCGCAAGGGTTTCGCGCATGGGCGCCCGGTTGACCTCCTGCTTATGGCCGCGCCGGTGGAGGCCTTCGCCGGATGTGTCGACACTGATGGTGCACACGTCGGTGTCGATCCGAACGAGCACCCGAACAGCAGCATCAGGGGACAAAGGCGCGCCGAGGTCCTCGGCAATGGCGCGCTCGACGCGCTCAGCGGCTGCGCCGGAATGATAGATTCTCGATTTGCGGCAGCTGGCTTCAACCCGGATCGGAACGTCTTTGCGCAGTACCGCGCCCCACTCCACCTGACGGGCACGCCGGTCAAGCTGGGCGAGATGGTTGACGCGAAAGCTTGCAATCCGCACCAGAACCCGTCCGGCCCCGCGCAGCTCTAAATTGGCCCGCCAGACATCGGGCCAGTCACCCGTCAGCTCGACCCCGCCCTGGACCGGGCGAGGATCGGCAAAACCCAGAGATTTGGCTTCGGCACAGAGGGGCTTTTCCAGCCCCGGGGTGGCGACGAGGAAAATGGCGAGCGGTTTGGTATCCATGCGCCTGCATAGACGGAAGCTGTGCGAGAGGCGAATGAATTATGGTTTTGAGCAACGGGCCGAGGGCACCATGGCAGCGCCCCCGGAATCGTGGAAAATAATGTGTGGCCTATTGCATCGGTGTGGTGACACCCGGATCAGCCGGAGCCACGCCACCATCTTCCGGCGGGGGCATGTCGCAGGCGGCCAGAGCCAACATCAAAGGCAGAGCCAGAAGAGCAAGCAATTTACGCATTGGGATTCTCCTTATCTCCTAGAGCCATTCCTGATCTCTCAATCAGATCAGGCGCTCTAACTCCTTGTTTTATCGCGCTTCCGAACCGGAATGCCGGCTCAGTTTTTGGAACCGCTCTCGACAAACAAATGGCCGATCACAGGAAACGTTCCCTTCCGGACGAGCGGCATTGATTTGACCTGCAAAGACTGGGGACCGACGATGACGAAAATGTGATCATGGGAAATTGCAATGCAGATCAACAGGATAAGGTAATTTCGGTGCTTTCTGACCTTCGTGGAAAGTGGCGCGGATAAGGCAGGTGGGCAGGTGGGGCGCGTGGGTGACCGTTTTCTCCAGATGGCTTATAGACAGCGCTGATCGTTCTTTGCGTCAGGGCTCTTGATGACCGACCATATTCAAGCTGCAGCTGCCTCGCAGTCGACCGCTTTTTTCCAGCCGGTCTTTTCGGGCATTCTTGCGTCCATCGTCGGGTTTGCGAGTTCGTTCGCCATCGTTTTGCAGGGGCTCGATGCCGTTGGCGCGAGCCAGGGCGAGGCCGCTTCGGGGCTGTTCATCCTCACCCTCGTCATGGGTCTGGTGGGGATTGTGCTCAGCTTCCGGTTCAGGATGCCGCTGGCCATAGCGTGGTCGACGCCCGGCGCTGCCTTGCTGATCTCGACCGGCCCGGTGGAGGGCGGGTTCTCGGCAGCGGTCGGTGCCTTCATCGTTGCGGGGCTTCTCGTCGTCGTTTCAGGGCTGTGGCGGCCCTTCGGGCGGGCGATTGCGGCAATTCCGATGCCCCTCGCCAGTGCGATGCTGGCGGGGATATTGTTCAATCTCTGTCTCGCGCCCGTGCAAGCCGTGGCCGAACTGCCGATGCTGGCGCTGCCGGTGGTTTTGACCTGGGCGGTTTTGCTGCGCTTTGCACGGGTCTGGGCCGTTCCGGCGGCGGTGGCGGTGGCTGCGATCATGATCGCCATTTCGACTGACCTGCCTGCGGGTCTGTTCACCGACGCCTGGCCCCGTCCGATATTTGTTTCCCCGACACTCAATCTCGATGCTGTGATCGGGATTTCCATCCCGTTGTTTGTGGTGACCATGGCGTCACAGAACATTCCCGGCATGGCGGTGCTACGGGCCAATGGGTATGAACCAGACCCAAGCCCGGTGTTTGTGTCCACGGGGGCAGTGAGCGCCGTGGGCGCGCTGTTCGGCGGGCACCTGATCAACCTTGCCGCCATCACCGCGGCGCTTTGTGCCGGTCCCGAGGCGCATCCCGATACCGCCAAGCGTTATATCGCGGCCATGGCCGGGGGCGTCACCTATGTGCTGCTGGCCATCGGTGCGGGCGCTGCCGCGGCGTTTATTTCTGCAGCGCCGCCGCTGCTGATCGAAGCGGTGGCCGGGCTGGCGCTCATCAGCGCGCTGGCTGGTGCCTTGCTGGGGGCGGTATCGAGCGAACGGTTCCGGCTGCCCGCCGTTCTGACCTTCATCATCGCGGCGTCGGGTCTCACCCTGTTCGGCATCGGGGCGGCGTTTTGGGGCCTCGTTGCGGGTGGGGCAGTCCATATGCTGTGGAAAAACGCTCCAAAATAAAAAAGGCGGCCCATCACAGGCCGCCTTTTCAGATCAGGATATTTTTGGCTCAGAAACGATAGCGAACCGTGGCACGCAGCTCATGGATGAGGGCGTTGTCGATCGAATAGTGATTGACCGTCGCGCCAGAGTTTTCGATGCCGTTGATGTAGATGCCGCGATAGCCCAGATCGGCGACCACCGCTCCGAAATCATAGCCAGCGCCGACCATGGCCGCAGCCGCAAAGCTAGTGTTGGAACCATCCGGAATCGGAGACGCGCCCGAGGGGTAGGACACCGAGGAGCTGTTGAAGGCAATACCCGCGCCCGCGCCGACATAGCCAAAGGCACCACCGGCAGCAGACAGGCCCATATCGCCAAGGCCGAAGTCGTAATAGACGTTGGCGAGGGCGAGGGTCGAGCGCAGATTGAGGGTGTAGGGGCCGGCGTCTGAGGCGGCCGACGGAGGAGTCGTCTTGGTGATGCGCAGGCCTTCATTTTGCAGGTGATCGACGGTCACGTCGAAACGCAGGCCGGTGCCGGTTTCAAAGCCCGCACCGATACCGGCACTGTAGCCCCAGCCGAGCGCGTCGGTGTCGAAGCGATCGGGATTTGCGTTGGGATGGCGGACTTCCTTGGCCCACAACATGTTTCCGCCCAGACTGCCGCGCAGATAGAACGAACCCTTGAGGCCCTGATCCACCGGGGGGATATAAGGGGGGATGTAGTCCTTATAGACCGGATAGTTGAAGGAGATAGGATCTGCGGCGAGCGCTGCCGTCGATACCAATGCCGCTGCCCCCAGGGCAACTGAAACTGCCAGTTTTCTCATGTGTTCCCCAAGCGGATCAATATGTCGAATTGATCTAAACTTAGGGAAAGTTCCTTAAAACCCGCTTAACCCTGCGCATTATGCCTGAATGTCGGTTTTTTGGAGCAATCTGATCTGATTGAGGCAGATGAGGTGCTCCAATTGCGTGTGTGTCGCGCTTCCGAATTGGGTTTCGACTCTTAGGCTACTTTGCCGATGGCGGTGGCGATTTCATTGACCACCTGCGAGATCAGCGCGGCATCATCGCCTTCACCCATCACGCGGATCACGGGTTCAGTCCCCGACTCGCGGATCAACAGGCGGCCGGATGCCCCCAGGCGGATTTCGGCTTCGGCGATCAGATCGCGCACCGACTTGTCCTCAAGCGGCTTGCCGCGCCGGTAGCGCACATTCTGGAGCAGTTGCGGTACCGGCTCGAAGCGGTGGCAGACTTCCGAGACGGGTTTTCCCTCCTGCTTGACGACCGCAAGCAGTTGCAGGGCGGCCACCAGGCCATCGCCGGTGGTGGTGAAATCGGACAGGATGATGTGCCCCGATTGTTCGCCGCCGACGTTGTACCCCTTGCCCCGCATTGTCTCCAGCACGTAGCGATCGCCCACCTTGGTGCGTTCGAGCAGAAGGCCCATGTTTTCGAGGTAGCGCTGGAGCCCAAGATTGGACATCACCGTCGCGACGACCCCGCCACCTTCAAGCATGCCGCGCTCATGCCAGGACGAGCCGATGACCGCCATCAACTGGTCGCCATCGACCTTGTTGCCCTCTTCATCGACGATCAGAACGCGATCGGCATCGCCATCAAGCGCGATACCGATATCGGCGCGCAGTTCTTTCACCTTTTCGATCAGCGCGCCGGGCGCAGTCGACCCACAGCCATCATTGATGTTGAAACCATCTGGGGAGACCCCGATCGAGATTACCTCGGCCCCAAGCTCCCACAGGACTTCCGGGGCGGTTTTATAGGCGGCGCCGTTGGCGCAATCGACCACCACCCGCAGGCCGGTGAAATCGATATCGCGCGGCAGGGTCCGCTTGGCATATTCGACATAACGGGTGCGCGCTTCTTCCACGCGCCGCGCCCGACCTATCCTCTTGCCTCGGGCCAGGCGCGCGGACAGATCGGCATCGATCAGGTTCTCGATCTCCGTTTCGAAGCTGTCGGAGAGCTTGTAGCCGTCGGGACGGAAAAGCTTGATGCCATTGTCATCGAACTGATTGTGCGAGGCCGAGATCATCACGCCCACATCGGCTCGCAGCGAACGCGTCAACATCGCCACGGCTGGAGTGGGCATCGGGCCGAGCAATAGCACGTCCATGCCGACGGCGGTAAATCCGGCGGTGAGGGCGTTCTCGATCATATAGCCGGAGCGTCGCGTATCCTTGCCGATCACCACCCGGTGCGTATAGTCGCCGCGCTTGAAGGCCAGACCGGTTGCCATGCCGACGCGCAGGGCGAGTTCAGGCGTGAGTTTCGAGCCGTTGGCCAGGCCGCGAATTCCATCGGTGCCGAAATATTTACGAGCCATAGACATGTTCCCGGAAGCCTCAACAAGACATCAATGAATATACCCGCCCGGGTACAAAAAAAAGGCAAACCCCGGGTCGCGGTAAACCGGTAGGTCAGGCCGTGCGCTCCAGGGTCAGAAAGCGATAGGTGTTGACTGCGGCAAATGCTTCGGGAGACCGATAGTCCGCCTTGAGCCGCGCCACGATGTTCTCGCGCTCGGAGGCGGGGACGAACAGTTTGTAGGCCATGGTCGCGAACCAATAAAGAACAGGGCGCTTGCCTTCCAGCAGCCCGCGAATCTGCTCGACGGCGGGAGCGACGAAACCCCGATAGACGTTCTGATCGATGGCCATGCTTTGGGCAGCGGCAAGCGTTACGTCTTCGTTTTCGACGATGCGGAAGCCGTGCCGTTCAACCGCCTCGGTAAAGACGCTGTAGCGGTGACCGCCTCCGGGCTGCCGGTCGCCTTGATAGGCATCGGCGCGGAAACAGTCGGCAATGATGATTCGCCCGCCCGGTGCGAGAATCGCGCTCAGCTTGTCGAGGCTCACGTCCAGATCGACATATTGGAAGCTTTCCGAGAACAGGCAGATATCGAACGGGCCGACCTCGGTGAAGTCCTCGAACCTGGTTTCATGCACTTTTGCGTTCGGGCCGAGCTTTTCGGCGGCGACCTCAGCCTGCAGGTGGCTCGGGGTAATCATAGAAACGGTATAGCCCTTGTCGATCAAGACCTTGGCAAGTTCGCCGGTTCCGCCGCCGATATCGAGAAGACGCGCGGGAGCCGGCGGGATCAGGGCGAGAAGCTTGTCGACATAGCGCTCCTGAGCCATGCGGAGCTGGGGAATGTTGGGGCGCTCATCCGGCTCCCACAAGCCGTAATGCAGCCATGGGCTGTCCGCAAAAGTTTTGGCCACATGGACATAAAGGTCCAGCCCTTCAGTCTTGGTATCGATCCTCGCCACGTGTCGCTCCTCGTCGATGGTTCCCTTGGGTAGTCAAGGGCGTCGGTTCTGACAAGTACGCCCGTGCACACCGGGCCTTCCAATCGGGCCATTGCGAGGGTTCGACTGCGATTTTTGCTTATGGCTACACCTCTTTACCTTCCGCCCCTTGTCAAACAGGGCCGCCTTCTATATCGCCCCAGGTGGGCCATTCCTCCCCAACGAGGGACGACCCATCTGGAAGGATGGAGCAACATGACAGATATTCAAGCGGCCACCGCCGCACTCCCGGACGTGCGTCCGGCCAATCCCAATTTTTCTTCAGGTCCTTGCGCGAAGCGTCCCGGGTGGACGGTCGAAGCGCTTGCTGGCGCGCTGGTGGGGCGGTCCCACAGGGCCAAGCCGGCCAAGGCCCGTATCCAGCGCGCGATCAATCTGACGCGCGAATTGCTGGAAGTTCCCGCCGACTATCTGATCGGCATTGTTCCGGGCTCCGATACCGGAGCCGTGGAAATGGCGCTTTGGGGCATGTTGGGAGCCCGGGGCGTCGACATGCTGACATGGGAATCGTTCGGGGCCGGCTGGGTCACAGACGTTCAAAAGCAGTTGAAGCTGGATGATGTGCGCGTGCTCAAGGCCGAGTATGGCGAGCTGCCCGATCTTGCCCAGGTCGATTTTTCGCGGGACGTGGTATTCACCTGGAACGGTACGACCTCGGGTGTCCGCGTGCCGAATGGCGACTGGATTCCAGATGACCGCGAAGGGCTGACCATCTGCGATGCCACGTCCTCGGCCTTCGCGCAGGACATGGATTTCTCCAAGCTCGATGTGGTGACGTTCTCCTGGCAGAAGGCGCTGGGCGGGGAAGCCGCGCATGGCATCCTGATCCTGTCGCCGCGTGCGGTGGAACGGCTGGAAAGCTTTGTTCCGGAAAACCGTCCCTTGCCGAAAATTTTCCGTCTGACCAAGGGCGGAAAGCTGATGGCGGACATCTTTGAAGGCGCGACCATCAACACGGTTTCGATGATTTGTGTCGAAGACGCCGTGGACGCGATGGAATGGGGTCTTGAAGTTGGCGGGCTCAAGGGCCTGCAGGCGCGGGCTGACGCCAATGCCAAGGCGATTGCCGACTGGGTGGCAAAGACGGCGTGGGTCGATTTTCTCGCCGCTGATCCCGCCGTGCGGTCCAACACTTCGGTGTGCCTCAAGATTGTCGACCCTGAAGTGACGGCGCTTCCTGAGGAAGCTCAGGCGAAACTCGCCAAGGCGATCGTTGCCCGTCTCGATAAGGAAGGCGTCGCCTATGACATCGGTGCCTATCGCGACGCCCCAAGCGGCTTTCGCATCTGGTGCGGATCGACAGTTGAGACCGCTGACCTCGTGGCCCTGACGCCGTGGCTCGACTGGGCTTTCGCCGAGGAAAAGAAGGCAGCGCTGGCCGCCTGAGCCACCGCTGACGCCTTACATCCGTACTCGGTTCTGCCGGCTCACCTTGAATAGAAGGGTAACGGGCCGGCAGCCAACCTCAAGACATCTCATTCATGGAGGGCGCTATGCCCAAGGTACTCGTTTCGGACAAGATCAGCCCGGCGGCGATCGAGATTTTCAAGCGTAATGGAGTCGAGGTCGACTATCTTCCCGATGTCGGCAAGGACAAGGACAAGCTGGCCGAAATCATTGGACAGTATGACGGTCTTGCCATTCGCTCGGCGACCAAGGTGACCGACAAGATTTTGGCCAAGGCCGACAATCTCAAGGTGATCGGGCGCGCCGGGATCGGCGTGGACAATGTCGACATTCCGGCGGCGACCGCCAAGGGCGTGATCGTCATGAACACGCCGTTCGGAAACTCGATCACCACGGCGGAGCACGCCATTTCGATGATGCTGGCGCTGGCGCGCCAGATTCCCGAAGCCGACGCGTCGACCCGTGCCTCCAAGTGGGAAAAGAACCGCTTCATGGGTGTCGAGGTGACCAACAAAGTGCTCGGCCTGATCGGCTGCGGTAATATCGGTTCCATCGTTGCCGACCGCGCCCATGGGCTGCGCATGAAAGTGATTGCCTACGATCCTTTCCTGACCCCCGAACGGGCCGTTGACCTGGGCGTGGAAAAGGTTGAACTCGATGATCTCCTGGCGCGCGCCGATTTCATCACCCTCCACACGCCGCTGATCGATGCGACACGCAACATCCTCAATGCGGCTGCGTTCGCAAAAATGAAGGACGGGGTGCGGATCATCAACTGTGCCCGCGGCGGCCTGATCGACGAAGCAGCGCTCAAGGATGCCCTCGAAGCGGGCAAGGTCGCTGGTGCGGCGCTCGACGTGTTCCTCGAAGAGCCGGCCAAGGACAATCCGTTGTTCGATGTGCCCAATGTGATCTGCACGCCGCATCTTGGCGCGTCGACCACGGAAGCGCAGGAGAACGTGGCGTTGCAGGTTGCCGAGCAGATTGCGGCCTATCTGACGAGTGGCGAGATCACCAATGCGCTGAACTTCCCGTCGATTTCGGCGGAAGAAGCCCCAAGATTGACGCCATTCGTCAAACTTTCCGAACTGTTGGGGTCGTTTGCCGGTCAACTTACAGAAACCGGCATCAAGGGCATTCGCATCGAGTTCGAGGGTGATGTCTCCGCGCTCAATACGCGCCCGATGGTGGCGGCAGCGCTCAATGGCGTGCTCAAGCCGTTGCTGGGCGACGTGAACATGGTTTCGGCTCCGGCCCAGGCCAAGGAACGCGGCATTGCCGTGGAAACCGTCAATCGCGAGCAGGTCGGGGCCTATGATAACCTGATCCGTCTCACGGTCGTTACCGAGCGGCAGGAACGCAGCGTGGCCGGAACGGTCTATGGTTCGAAGGCGCCGCGGATCGTTGAGATCAAGGGGATCACGCTCGAAGCCGAATTGACCGAGGACATGCTCTACGTCACCAACGAGGACAAGCCCGGTTTCATTGGCCGGTTCGGTACGCTGATGGGCCAGCTTGGCATCAACATTGCCAACTTCAACCTCGGCCGCCTCGAAGAAGGCAAGGATGCGATCGCCCTGGTGTCGATCGACAGCCGGTTGTCCGACGAACAACTGGCCAAGATCAGCGAACTCGAAGGCGTGGTTCAGGCCAAGCGCCTGGTTTTCACCGTTTGATCTCTGATCTCGCTCAGATCAGGAAGGCCGGCAGAAATGCCGGCCTTTTTCATGGCTGGGGCTTGAGGATAGTCTGGAGATTGCGGCGGGCGGCGTATTCGGCAAGGCCGATGCCCGCGACGATGAACGCCGCCGCAATGATGTGGAAGGTCTCAAGGCTTTCGCCCAGCATGAGCACGGCGAGCACTGCGCCAACCACGGGGATCAGGTTGATGAACAGGCTGGCGCGGTTGGGTCCGATCAATTCGACGCCCTGCGCGTAGGTCATCTGGGCAACGATGGAGGGAAGCAGTGCGACATAAGCGACCACCAGCCACCCGCGCCAACTCATGACGGCGACCGAGGAGGCAAGACCCGAGAAGCCGGTGGAAAACAGGAACTGATAGACCAGAGCGGAGAGTGCGGCAAAAAAGCTGGTGACGGCGATAAAGCTCATCCAGCCGATGCGCGGCTTGTAGCGCAGCAAAAGCGAATGCAGCGCATAGAGCAGGGACGCACCGAGCATCATGGCGTCGCCGATGTTGAGATCAAGGCCGAACAGCCGCAGCGGCGCGCCATGGCTGGCCACGTGGATGACCCCATAAATGGTGAGAACCACGCCTATGACATGGAGCGATGATGCCCGGACGCGGAAGATCAGGAAATTGCCGATCATCACCAGCACCGGGATCGCGGCCTGGATCATGGCGACGTTAACGGCAGCGGTGAAGGTGGTTGCGCCGTAGAGCAGGGCATTGAAGCTGGTGAAGCCGACGACGCCATAAAACACCAGCCAGCCGAGGCCGCGGCGGATTTCACCCCACTGCGAACGCAGTTCGGACCAGGCAAAGGGCAGGATGATGACGAAGGCCGCGATCCAGCGCATAGCGGAAAGCGCGTATGGATCGAGTTCGCCGATCGCGTATTTTCCAGCAATGATATTTCCGCCCCAGAACAGCGCCGACAGCGTCAAAAGCATATAGGGCTGGCGCGCGAGCCAGGAAAAGGCGCTCGTCGGAGCGGAAGTGGGCGTAGTCTTTGTCATAACGGGCCTTGTACTTTATAGAACACGGACTTATCAGCGTTTCGGCCCCGGGTGAATGGCCAATAGCGGCCCGGCCAGTGCGGAGAGCCACGGCGGCGCGGGCGTGACGGAAAAAAGGAACTAGGCGTAAATGGCGAATGTTGTGGTGGTCGGCTCGCAGTGGGGCGACGAAGGCAAAGGCAAGATCGTTGACTGGCTGTCCGAGCGCGCCGATGTGGTTGTGCGCTATCAGGGCGGCCACAATGCCGGCCACACGCTGGTTATCGATGGGGTCAGCTACAAGCTCTCGCTGTTGCCCTCAGGGCTGGTGCGCGGCAAGTTTTCGGTGATCGGCAACGGGGTTGTGGTGGACCCGCACCATTTCGTCGCCGAGATCGAAAAACTGGCCGGGCAGGGCGTCTCGGTGACGCCCGAGGTCCTGCGCGTTGCCGAAAACGCACCCCTGATCCTGTCGCTGCACCGCGAACTGGACGCGCTGCGCGAGGATTCCAATTCCGGGCTCAAGATTGGCACGACGCGGCGCGGCATCGGTCCCGCCTATGAGGACAAGGTGGGGCGGCGTGCGATCCGCGTGTGTGATCTGGCCGAGCCCGAAACGCTGATGGACAAGATCGAACGGTTGCTCACCCACCACAATGCCCTGCGCCGTGGAATTGGTGCGCCGGAGATTTCGGCACAAGCTATCCATCAGGAGCTTTTGCAGGTTGCCGACCAGATCCTGCCCTTTATGGACCGGGTGTGGGAACTGCTCGATGTACGGCGGCGGCGTGGCGAGCGCATCCTGTTTGAAGGAGCGCAGGGTGCGCTGCTCGATAACGATCATGGCACCTATCCGTTCGTGACCTCATCGAACACGGTGGCCGGACAGGCGGCGCCCGGGTCGGGCTTGGGGCCCGCGGCTATCGACTACGTGCTGGGGATCACCAAGGCCTATACAACAAGAGTGGGCGAAGGGCCGTTCCCGACGGAGCAGGACAATGAGATCGGGCAGTTCCTTGGCGAGAAGGGCAATGAATTCGGCGTTGTGACCGGGCGCAAGCGGCGTTGCGGCTGGTTCGACGCGGTGATCGTGCGCCAGACGGTGCGGACCTCGGGCATTCACGGCATCGCGCTGACCAAGCTCGACGTCCTCGACGGGATGGACGAAATCAAGGTCTGCGTTGCCTATGAGCTTGATGGCGAGAGGATCGACTACCTGCCTGCCTCAATGGGAGCACAAAGTCGAGTCAAGCCAATTTATGAAACGCTGGAAGGCTGGAAAGACACCACGGCGGGGGCTCGCAGCTGGGCGGATTTGCCGGCCCAGGCGGTCAAATATGTGCGCCATATCGAAGAACTTATCGGCGCGCCGGTGGCCATGCTTTCCACCAGTCCTGAGCGTGAAGACACAATTCTGGTCCAGGACCCGTTCCAAGATTGAGTTTTCTTGTTTAGAAACAATATCGTTCCAATGCCGGCAACAAGTGATGTTGAGTAGATAATGGCCGATTATCGCGAACTGTTGCGCAAGGCGATCGATGCCCTGCCGGACAATACCGGGGCCAATCGCCGGGCGGTTTATGAGAAGGCGCGCAGTGCACTCGTTGCCCAGCTGCGCGCCATCGACCCGCCGCTGCCAGCTCGCGAGATCACCACCCATCGCCTCAACCTCGAAGACTGCATCCGCGAAGTCGAACATGAAGCGACCGAGCGGCTGCTGGGCCGGTTCCGGGCTATCGAGGACGCGCCGCTGGAGCCGACCCCGGACGTCCTGCCGGTTGAGGACGAGCAGAGGGAGCCGGATTATCTTGATGCGGAGGCCGAGGAGCGCGACTTCGAAGCGCCCCAGGCTGATGCACCCGATGCCGATGAAGAGCCCGCTCCGGAGCCTATCGATCCCGAAGCGGGCTTCTGGCCAAAAGACGATGAGCCGGAGACGGGCAGTTCAGAAGCCGATCCTTACGCGGTGCCGCCCGTTGTAGAAGTCTGGCACGAGGACGAGGCAGAAGAACGGCCCGCCGAACCGGCTGAGCCAGACGACGCCGAGGACACATTCACCGATCAGGCCAGTGGCTGGGAGACCGAGAGCTGGGCGCCCGCCGAGGAAGCTCCTGAAGAGACCCCGTCGGACACCGCTGACGAACCCCGGTCGTTCAGTGCGGGATCGATCGAGGATATTATCGCTTCGGCGGAACAGGCGGCAGCGCCATGGGTTCCCGATACGGTGATCCTGGACGAGGCGGACGAGCCTGCCGTCGTTGCTCCATCGGTTTCCCCCGGGGCCGGAGACGCCCCTTCGGGCGAGCACCATTTCCTCACCTCAGCGGCCGATGCAGAGCCGCACCCCGTTCCGCCGCTGGTCGATGTTCATGGCCGCCCGCTGGGAGCCGCGCAACCGACAGAGGCTGCGTCTGAAACGGCGATGTCGAGCGTTCACGAGGTGGACCTTGAACCTGGGCTGCTGTCGCGTCCGGAGGTTTCCGATGCCCAGGTGGCCATTGACCGGGCGATTGCTGCCCTCGATCGCGAGGCGCGGGGCGAAACCGAAGCCCCGGACGATAGCGATGCCGCTCCCGCCGAACAGGCTGCGGGGCGCGAGCCTGATGCCGGGCCGGAAGCGCGAGGGGGCGGTTTCAGCGCCCTGACCATTTTCCTTGTCATTTCTGTGTTGCTGCTGGGCGGCGGTGGCTTGGCCGGGTATTTTGCGTGGCGTGAAGGGTTCATCGATCTCAATGCGGTGTTCGCGCAAAGCGGTGCGTCGACGACCGACACGGCAGGAGACAGTGCGGTTGCGGACGGCGGGGCGGACGAGCCCGTATTGTCGGCGACCAACACGACGCCGGAGGTGCCCAGCACCAATGGTGAAGTCGCCGGGGCAGCGATGCCGGGCGAAACCCTGCCCTTCACCGAAACGGAAACACCCGCGCCGACAACCACCGAGCCCGAAGCGAGCTTTGAAGATCGTCTGCCAGCCGAAGCGCAGACGCCCGCCGAGCCTGACGCACAGGTTCCGGAGGACGATGGCATCGCGCTGGCCGCCGAGGGCGCGCAGTCCTTGCTGCTCGAAGAACAATCGGGCGGAGCGACCGGGGCGGTGCCGTATTCGGGCAGCGTTGAGTGGTCGCGCGGGACCGATGAACTGGGGCACCCCACCATCATCGCCGACGCGTCGATACCGGCCCGCAATCTGGATGTGGAAGTGCTGTTGCGCCGCAATGCCGACGCCAACCTGCCGGCTAGCCATCTGATGGAAGTCAAGTTCACGGTGGCAGAGAGCTTTGTCGGCGGTTCGATCGCGAACCTGCCCGGCGTGTTGCTCAAGGACGCCGAACTTGTCCAGGGGCAACCCCTGACGGGCGCCTCGGCGCGGATCGTGGGGAACTCCTTCCTGTTCGCACTGTCGAGTGCGAGCGATATCGACGTCCAGAACAACCTGAACCTGCTGTCCAGCCGGTCTTGGATCGACCTGGCCATGGTGTATGGCACCGGGCGGCGCGCTATCCTGACCCTGGAAAAGGGCGAGGACGGCGCTGAGATCTTCGAGGATGTGCTGGGGGCGTGGGCGGCGCTGGATGATGCCGCCTTGCCGTCCGAGGGCGACGACGCTGCATCCGCCGCGGGAGAAGACGCCGTTTAAGGCTTTAGGGTCTGGCCGTCTTCGATGCGATAGAGTCTTGTGGCCAGGGTTTCGATATCTTCGTCCTGATGCGACACGATAATGGTGCGCCAGCCCCGTTCGCGGACCAGGTTGGCCACGGTTTGGCGGATTGGGCCCGCAGTTTCGGCGTCGAGCCCGTTGAAGGGCTCGTCGAGAAGCAGGATCGGGCGGTCGCGCAGGAGCGTCCGCGCCAGCGCAACGCGCTGCTTCTGGCCACCTGAGAGCTGGGCTGCCCGGCGGTGGACCATATCCTCTAGTTTCATCCGGATGAGTGCATCCACCACCCGTTCATCGTCGGCCTTGACCCGGTTTCCCAGACCCAGGGCGACATTGGCCCCTGCCGACAGGTGTTCGAACAGATTGTCGGCCTGAAACAGGATCGAGACAGGGCGGTTTTCCGGAGCAGTGCCAAGGATGGAGCGACCGTCAAGGCGGATGTCGCCGCCCTGCGGGGTGAGGAAACCGGCGATCAGATCGAACAGCGTGGATTTCCCCGAACCCGAAGGGCCGACCAGACCGACGATCTCCCCTGCTGCCACGGTCATGTCGAAGCGAAAACGCAAATCGTTGCGGGGATAGCGGAAGGTGAGATCAGCGATTTCGAGCATTGGTGAGCCAGTCGAACAGTTTGGGGATGAAGATGAAGGCCGAAACGCTCAGCAGCAGCAGGATTGCGGCGATGGCGTCGGCATCGTTGGTACGATAGGCTCCCAGCGCGCGGTACATCAGCCAGGGCAGGGTGGAGAATTCGGAGGTGCCGAACAGCGAGATGACCCCGAGATCGCCCAGCGAAAACACAAAGGCGATGGCGAGGGCATAGCCGATGGGCTGGCCGAGCAGCGGCCATTCGATACGTCGCCATTGGGTGAGCGAGGAAAGCCCCAACGTGCGGATGACCCGTTCGTGACGCAGCGCCAGCGCTTCGAGGGGCGGCGCAAGCGTCGCAAAAACGAAGGGCAGGGCGAGCAGCGCATTGGCGAGGATCAGCACGCCCGGCGCAACGGCCAGCGGCGGCAGGCCGGTAAGGCGGGCCAGCAGAAAGAACCCAAGAGACAGCACGACAGCCGGTACGGCCAGATAGGCAAAGACCGGAAACCCCAGGACCGCGCGCAGGGGCGAACCGTGGGGTTGCAGCGCCCGCGCCATGCCCAGTGCCGTGCCCAAAGCGACGGTGAGCAGGGCGCTGAGGGTGCCGACGACAAGGCTGGTGCTGGCAGCACGCCAGAAGCCAGGCTGCACCAGAACGCCGCTCATCGCGCCAGCACCCTTGGTGAGCACGGCGGCAAGGGGGGCGAGAAAGCCTGCGGCAAGGACAAGCAGCAAGAGGGACTGGACAGCCGACAGCCATGGCTTTTCTGGCCAGTGCAGGCCGCCGCGCGCGCCAAACAGCGTCGAAGCTGGGGCGAGCGTGGAGGCGGGGATGATGATGGCCGCGCAGACGAGAAGCTGGATCAGCGCGAGTTTGACCGCCGCGCCCAGATCGAAATCAAGCCGCACCGCCTGATAGATGGCGACCTCGAAGGTTTGATTGGCGGGGCCGCCCCCAAGGGTGAGAACAATCGGGAAACTGGTGAAACACAGCAGGAAAACGGTGGCGGCGACACCAGGGATCGAAGCACCAAGTGCGGGCAGGTCGATGATGGCAAAACGGCGTATGGGACCAAGCCCAAGGCTGCGTCCCAGCTTGAGCTTGTCGGTGGGAATAGCGGCGAGCCTGTCGAGAAAGATACGGCCGGAAAAAGCGCCATTGAGAATGACGTGGGCGGCAAGAATGCCGCCCAATCCAAAGATTGATGACCCCGTTTGCAGGCCAAAAGGGGCAAGCACGAGGTTGGCCCAGCCCTGCCGGCCCCAGATGGCCAGAAGGCCCGAGACAATGACCAGTGCAGGCATGACCAGTGCCGTCGACAGCATGCCGATGACGAGGGCACGACCGGGAAAGCGCAAGCGGTCGAGCACCCAGGCCAGAACTATCCCCGCGAGAATCGAGAGGAGCGTCGAGAGGCTTGCCTGAACGAGCGACATGGCGAGGAGGTCGCCAATGCCGGTGACGCTGGAGCCCGTGGTCGCAAAGCGCTGCCCGGCGATCCACAGGGCGCCGAGCAGCGAGGCAATCAGCAAGGCGATGGCGGCGGCGATGACCGCCCCGACAAGGCGGCGGCCGGGACGCCAGAGGTGTGAACTCCCGGCCATCTCGCTTACCGCAGCGCGGAGAAGGCTTCGTCGATCCAGGCCCTGGTATTGGCGGTGACTGTATCGGCGTCCAGAAGCAGAGCGGGATCGGGATCGATCATGGCGTCAAAGCCCTCATCGAGGCCGCCTTCGGGCTCGGTGACCGGATACATCCAGTTGGTTTCCGGAATCGCGGCCTGTGCGGCGGGCGACACCAGATAGGCCAGGAACTGTTGCGCCAGATCCTGATGCGGGCTGGAGGCGAGAATGCCGGCAACCTCGATCTGGGTGTAGTGCCCGGCGTCGAACTTGGCCGCGCGGTAACGGTCTTCGCCCTCGGCGACGACGTGATATGCAGGCGAAGTGGTGTAGGACAGAACCATATCGGCCTCGCCGGCGAGGAACAGGTCGTAGGATTCCGACCAGCCGTTGGTCACCGTCAGAATGTGGGGCGCAAGACCCTCCCAGACAGAGAGCGCATCGTCGCCATAAAGCGCCTTGATCCAAAGCACCAGCCCCAGGCCCGGTGTCGAAGCGCGCGGATCCTGGATGACGATCTTGAAATCGTCCGGCAGGGCGATCAGTTCCTCAAAGCTGGACGGCGGCGTCGAAAGCTCCTGCGCGTCATAGACGAAGGCGAAGTAGCCGTAGTCGAAGGGAACGAACACCGGATCGGACCAGTCGAGCGGAATGTCGAGATCAGGCAGATCGAGCCCGTGTTCAGCGAAGAGGCCCGTGGCCATGCCTTCACCGATGGTGGCGGTGTCGAGGCCGAGAATGATATCGGCCTTCGTCGAATCGCCCTCCAATTGAGCGCGACGCAGCGAGCCGATCGAAGAATCGGTGGCGACGATATCGAGCGTGCAACCGCACTGCTCTTCAAAGCCGGCCTTGAGCTGCGGGCCCGGGCCCCAATCGGCGGCAAAGGCATCATAGGTATAGACGGTGAGGGTGGGTGTATCCTGTGCGGTGGCGGGCAGCGCGAGCGCTCCCACAACAAGGGCGCACAGGCTCGTCTTGATCGGATCAACCATGGAAAGTCCTTTCGTCGCGCGCAATGAGCGCGCCAAGCAGGTTGTCGCGGTCGGTGTGGACGAGAAGAAAGGCATGGAATGGCGAAGCCCGAAGGCCCTTGCCATCTCGAACTTCCTCCGCCAGCATGACCTGGTTCAGGTTCTATGGGTTTTTCTCAGCCCATCCTTTCGGACAGACACCCCAGCGAGACGAGGCGAGACTACAGGCGTGCAGGCTCCAGTGCAAGGGAGGGCGACAGGTGACGCCCTGCCACTGAAATTCAACGGTATTTTGCTGATCGCCGGAGCGGGGACGGTCGAGCGCGACCTGCTCGTGAAGCTGGCCGATCGGGCGGAGGGGCTGGTCGGCGCCGATAGGGGCGGTGACCTCTTGATCGAGGCCGGCCTGGTCCCGGACGCGGTAATCGGCGATCTCGATTCGGTTGCCGATCCGTCCGGTTTTCCGGGGCGCACCCGGGTGATCGCCCTGCCCGAGCAAGACACCACGGATTTTGAAAAATGCCTCTATTGCACGAGTGCCCCGGTGACGGTGGCGCTGGGCATGACGGGCGAGCGGTTCGATCACACGCTGGCTGCGCTGCACGTGGTGGCGCGCTACGCCGCCAAGGGGCGGCGAATCGTGCTGATCGACGAGCATGATCTGGCGTATGGGATTGCCGGTTCAATGCGCATTAGGGTGGGAAAGGGAGCGCGGATATCGATCTATCCGCTGGGCCGAACGCGGTTTTTGCGCTCGACAGGCCTGCTCTATCCGCTCGACGGGCTGGAGATGGAGCAGGGCAAGGCGATCGGGACATCCAATCAGGCGATTGCAGATGTTATTTCCATCGAGGTCGCGCCAGGGGTGCAGGACCCCTGGTTGCTGATCCTCGATCGCGGGCTGCTGGACCCGGTTCTTGCCGGGATTTTGGAGCAGCCCGGATCATAGCCGGCCTGGGGCGAAACCCTTTTCAGTCCGACGCTCTATTCCTCGTTGCGGACAACGGGGGACGCGAGCACCTTGTCGACGCGGCGACCGTCCATATCGACGATTTCGAGCCGCCAGCCATCGGCTTCCAATGATTCACCCGTGGTTGGCAGGTGCTGCAGCCGGTCGATGACAAAGCCAGCGAGCGTTTGATAGTCGCGCTTTTCGGGCAGCAGCAGGCCGAGGCGATCGGCGAGATCATCGGCAGTCAGACTGCCGGCCAAAAGCCATGAGCCATCATCGCGCTGAATAGCCTCGTCGGCTTCGCCCTCTTCGAGATCGGAACGGAACACGCCTGCTATGGCTTCGAGCAGATCAGACGGGGTGACGATGCCCTCGAAGTGGCCGTACTCATCGAGCACCAGCGCCAAAGGAAAGTCAGAGCGCCGTAGCATGTCGAGCACGTCGAGCGCGCCGAGCGTATCGGGTACGATCTGCGGCTTGTGGAGCAGGCGGCGCAGGGCAGCGTGATCCTTGGGTTGGGTCGCAAGAAAATCCCGCAAGACGAGAATGCCGATAATGTTGTCGAGTTCACCACTTGAGACTGGCAGGCGTGCGTGGCGGGCCCGGACCAATTGCGCGCGGATTGTTTCGAAATCAGCATCGAAATCGATCATCTCCACGTCGGTACGTGGGGTCATGATCGCCCTTGCGCGCCGGTCGGACAGCCGCAGGACGCCCGCGATCATGCGCTTTTCATCGCGTTCGATGACGCCGGTTTCGGCAGCTTCCGCGACCAGCGACTTGATCTCTTCTTCGGTGACCTGTTCCTCGTTGGTCTCGCTCATGCCCATGAGACGGAAAATCATCCGCGTGGAGGCGTCGAGCAGCCAGACGACCGGCGAGGCGATTTTGGCCAGCACCGCCATCGGAGGCGCCACCGTACAGGCGAGCGCTTCCGGCCGGCGTAGGGCGAACTGTTTGGGAACAAGTTCACCGACAACCACCGAAAGATAGGTGATGATCATGACCACGCCGCCATACCCCATGGCAGAGGCAGCGGCAGGCGGCAGACCGGCATCGGAAAACACTTCGGCGAGTGATCCGCCGAGCGTCGCACCGGAAAACGCGCCGGCAATGATGCCGATCAGCGTGATTCCAATCTGGACGGTGGACAGGAAACGGCCCGGATCATCTGCGAGCTGGACGGCGGCGGAAGCTCCGGACTGGCCCCGTTCCGCCATGCTGCGCAGAAGGGGCCGACTGGCGGAAACTATGGCGAGTTCGGACATGGCGAACACGCCGTTAAGCAGGATCAGGCCTGCAACGATAGCTATTTCTATCATCTGGAACGGCCCGGTTAAATCCGGACCGATTTCGTCCTTGGGTCAGTTGCACCGGCTGCACAATGGGGCCAGACGGAATTTACGTCAATGCGCCTGTTCGCGCGCGGCCTCTTGAACGGCATCTTGCACCTTTTCAAAGGCGCGGACCTCGATCTGGCGGATGCGCTCACGCGAAACTTCGTAAACCTGGGCCAATTCCTCCAAAGTGGAGGGCGTTTCCTGCAAACGCCGGGCTTTGAAGATGGCGCGTTCGCGATCATTCAGCACGTCCATGGCGCCTTCGAGCATCTCCATCCGCTCGTTGAACTCCTGGTTTTCCCCAAGAATTTCTTCCTGATCGGGCGTGTCATCGATCAACCAGTCCTGCCATTGGCTGGCGCCTTCATCGGCGCGCATGGGTGCGTTGAGCGACGCGTCGCCGGTCAGCCGCTGGTTCATCGAGACCACGTCATCTTCGCTCACGTTGAGGGTGGTGGCGATATGCTTGATCTGGTCGGGATGCAGGCTGCCATCATCAAGCGCCGCGATCTGTCCCTTGATGCGGCGCAGGTTGAAGAACAGCCGCTTCTGGGCTGCGGTCGTGCCGATCTTGACCAGCGACCACGAGCGCAGGACGTATTCCTGAATCGACGCGCGAATCCACCACATCGCATAGGTTGCGAGGCGGAAACCCTTGTCTGGTTCAAAGCGCTTCACGGCTTGCATCAGGCCGACATTGCCCTCGGAAATCACTTCCGAGATCGGCAGGCCATAGCCGCGATACCCCATGGCAATCTTGGCCACGAGCCGCAGGTGCGACGTGATCAGCTTTTGGGCAGCCGCGGGATCTTCATGCTCCTTGTAGCGCTTGGCGAGCATGAATTCCTCGTCAGCGTGCAGCATGGGAAACTTGCGGATTTCCTGAAGATAGCGATTCAGTCCGCTTTCGGACGAAAGAACCGGAAGATTACTTTGGGCCATTTATAGCACCCCCTTTTTCTTGCGCACCCGGTTACAACGGCATGCTCACCCTGCGTCGCCCGGCCAGCGGCACGGCGCAGGATACACCACAGTGTACAATATAGGTCAGATTTGGGCGGTTTCATCCCCTCGCGTCAATTTGGTCACGAAGGGGCATCCATCCCTTGAACGCTTCACACCCGGTTGGGTTGCGTTTCGCCGGTGCGGCAGTTAGACAGAGGCGTCCACAGGGGTGCTCCGCAAGGGGCTGAGATGCGGCAATGGCCGCGAACCCTAAAGCTGATCTGGATAATGCCAGCGGAGCGAGATGGAAATGCATCATAGCATTGCCACGTCCTTTTGTCCTGTTTCTCGCGTCATAGCGCGGCGAAAGCCTTATTTGGCGCGCTTTGGGCTGCCTGGCATCCGGGTCGATTTCATGAACCGACTATCATCAGGATGCAGTCATGTCCTTTACTTGCTATCTTCCAGCAGCGGCGCTTGCGCTTGGTCTCGTTTCAACTCCGGGTGTTGCAGCTGAACCGGTTTCTGTGACGCTGGACTGGACGCCCAACACCAATTTCGTCGGGCTGTACGTCGCTCAGGCGCTCGGCCTTTACCAGGAGGCGGGGCTTGAGGTGACCATAGCGCCCTTCGCGTTCGGCCAGCCCAGTGGCGACATCGCCGCTTTCGGCGTTCTCGATTTCTATACCGCCCGGGCCGCCGGGCTCGACGCTGTCGGCGTTTATGCCGTGATCCAGACCGAAACGGGACGGCTTGCCTATGGGGGAGAGGGGATATCCGGGCCGGCTGATCTGGCGGGCGGGGTTTACGGCGGGTTTGGAACGACGTGGGAAAAGGCGATCCTCGATACCATGATCGCTCACGATGGGGGGCAGCCGGACTACGAAGCGGTGACGCTCGACGGCTCGGTTTATGATGCGCTGCGGGCCGGGGACATCGACTTCACGCTGGATGTGCTCACATGGCAAGGCGTTGAAAACGCGCTTGCTGGCCATGCGGTCGAAGCGTTCCGCTATGCCGATTACGGCGTGCCGGATCAGCATACGATCATTCTGGCCGCCGACGAGCGCTTTCTGGCCGAACGCCCCGACGTTGCGCAGGCGTTCATCACCGCGACCAAGGCCGGGTATGAGCATGCGGTGGACCATCCTGTGGAAGCGGCGAACATGCTGATCGAGATGGCACCGGAACTGGCGCAGGCCGATCTGGTCGAGGCCTCGATGCGGGTGATGATTGAGGGACACTATCTGGCGCGTGAGGACGGCACGATCGGGCTGTTTGATGCGCAGATGATGGAGGCGCTGGGCGCGTTCCTGTTTGACGCCGGAGCGCTGGTCGATGCAGAGGGGCAGGCGCTGCGCGAAAAACCTGATTTCTCCAGCTATTACACCAATCGCTATCTGGACTGAGCGGAAAGCGCAGTCCGCAGGGCATCCAGGTCAGCGGGGAGGGGAGCCTCAAAGCGCATCTCCTCCCCGGTGGCGGGATGGGCAAAGCCGAGGAGCGCGGCATGGAGGGCCTGGCGACGCAGCGTTCGCAGCGCGGTCTGCGCGGGAGGGGGAAGTGTGTTGATCTTGGTGGCAAAGCCAGATCCGTAAACCTCGTCTCCGAGCAACGGGTGGCCGATATGGGCCAGATGGACGCGAATCTGATGGGTGCGCCCGGTCTCCAGCCTGCACGAGAGTTGTGAAACCGCCCAGCGGTCGGCGGCGAAGCGATCGTCGACCCGGTAATGGGTGATCGCCTCGCGGCCATCGCGGTCAAGCACGGCCTGTTTGAGCCGGTTATGCGGATCGCGGCCAATCAGGGTTTCCACCGTCCCGATCAAGGGGTTTGGAAGGCCCCAGACGAACGCCGTGTAGCCGCGCTCCAGCGGGCCGGTTCGGCCATGGTCGGCGAACTGGGCAGCCAGCCCATTGTGGGCGGTTTCGGTCTTGGCGGCGACCATTACGCCAGAGGTGTCCTTGTCCAGCCGGTGGACGATGCCGGGACGTTTCACGCCGCCGATACCGCGCAGGCTGTCGCCGCAATGATGGATGAGGGCGTTGACCAGCGTGCCATCGGGATTGCCGGGGGCAGGATGAACGACCATGCCGGCGGGCTTGTTAATGACGATCAGGTGGTCGTCCTCATAGAGGATATCGAGCGGGATGGCCTGTGGCTCTGGTTCGGCTTCAACGGGCTCGGGCGCGGCGAGGGTGATGGACTCGCCCAGCCTTACACGATATCTGGGCACATCGACGGTCGCCCCATCGATACTGACCGCATCGGAGAGGATCAGGTCCTTGACCCGGTTGCGGGAAAATTCGGGGAAACGGGCGGCCAGAAACGCATCGAGCCGCATTCCAACCTCGCTGTCGAGGACGGTAGCGTCGAAACTTTCCAGCTGGATCGGACCCTCTGCCATGACGCATCCCCAGGACAACTACGAAAAGGACGAGCCGCTCAGTGCCGAAGCCGAAGCCGTGATGGCCAAAGCCCGGCGGCGTGCGGGGCTGTCCATGCTCGTCATGATGCTGGGCTTTATGACGATTGCCATCGTGGTTGTCTATCGCTTGTCAACGATGGGGTCGGGCATCGAGCAACGTTATGCGCTTGAAGAGGTTGTCATCCCGACAGGCGCAGAGGTGGTGTCGGCGCAGGTGCAGGATGGGCTTGTTACCATTGTTTATGCCCTAGACGGGGGCCAGACCCTGCGCATATTTGATGGCAAATCCGGAGAATTGGTGCGCGAAATTCCCGTCGTTGAACGCTGACCTGCTTTAGCAGTCAGGCACCGCAACGCTGAGGCCGCCGAGCGACGTCTCCTTGTAGCGCTCATCCATGTCGCGCCCTGTCTGGCGCATGGTTTCGATGCAGGCATCGAGCGGCACCACGTGGCTGCCATCGCCTTGCAGGGCCAGGGACGCGGCGGCCACAGCCTTGACGGCTCCAAGCCCATTGCGCTCGATGCAAGGCACCTGCACCAGTCCTCTTATGGGGTCGCAGGTCATGCCCAGATGGTGTTCCAGCGCGATTTCAGCGGCGTTCTCGATCTGGGTATTGGTGCCGCCCAAAGCGGCGCACAGGGCCGCTGCGGCCATCGCAGAGGCGGAGCCCACCTCAGCCTGGCAGCCGGCTTCAGCGCCTGAAATCGAGGCATTGTATTTGATCAGGCCCCCAATCGCTGCGCCAACCAGCAGCATGTCGGAAATCCTGTCACGGCTGGCTCCGGGGACATGCGAAAGATAATAGCGCAGGACAGCCGGAAAAACCCCGGCGGCACCGTTGGTGGGGGCGGTGACCACCTGCCCGCCGGCGGCGTTCTCCTCATTGACCGCCATGGCGTAGGCCGATAGCCAGTCCATCGCCGAATGCAAGGGGGCGTCGTTGGCATTGGCGCGTTCGGACAGGCTGTTAAAAATGGTGTGGGCGCGGCGTTTGACATTCAATCCGCCCGGCAATTCGCCCGTTGCCCGCAATCCCCGCTCGATACAGGCATCCATCGTCTCCCAGATGCCGAGCAATCGGTGTGTGAAATCCCCCTCGGCCAGATGGGCGCACTCATTGTGGCGCTTCATCTCGGCAATCGACAATCCGGACGCTTCGCCCATCTCCAGCATCTGGCGCGCGGTCGAGAAGGGAAACGGGATCGCGTCCGGCTGATCGTCTGCGACATCGGCGGCGATTTCCGCCTGGGTCATGATGAAGCCGCCCCCAATGGAAAAGTAGGTTTCCTCTGCAAGCATCGAACCTGCGGTATCGAGCAGGGCAAAGCGCATGCCGTTGGGATGGGCGTCGAGCCGGGTCTTGCGATCGATGACCAGGTCGGCTTGAGGATCGAGAGCGATGGTCTGGCCGGATGGCAGGGTGAAGGAGCGCACAGCGCTGAGTTGCGTGAGAGCCGCCGCGGCCTGGGCCTGATCGTAGGTAGCAGGGGCAAAGCCGAGGCAACCGGCAAGGACGGCGGCATTGGTGCCGTGGCCGATACCGGTATAAGCCAGCGAGCCATAAAGAGTTATGCGCAGCCGGGCTCCGTGGCGTGGAGCACTCTCGGCGTGGTCGGCGAGAAAGCGGGCGGCGGCCAGCATCGGTCCCATGGTGTGGGACGACGATGGTCCCACGCTGATCTTGAACACGTCGAAGACCGATACGAACATGCCGGCCTACCCCTCCAGCGAATGCATCGTTGGCAGGAAGGAATAGAAAATTTTTGCGCCCGTCAAGGGCACGGGCCGGGTATCGTTTTCCGAATGCCGCGCGTTATCCGCTAAGCGGCTAAATTTCGCCCATGCTTACGCGAAAATGTTTCAGATGGCGGTGGCGGGAAGCAAGGTGGGGAGCCGGGCAGCGGCGCAGTCGGACGAGTGCGCCGCCTTTCATCGATCAGCGGCGGTAGCGCAGGCGTCCGATCTCGTCGAACTCGGCCTGCTCGCGCTTTTGCTGCTCTTCCTTTTCGCGTGCGGTTTCGCGCGCATCGAGCAGTTCGACCTTCTTGAGGTCTTCAATAGCTTCGGCCAGTTCGTCCTGGGCCGCTTCGAGCTTGCCACGCATGTCACTGGCGGACGTGAGAAGATTGTCGCGGCGGGTGATGGCGGCCTTGGCAAAAGTCGAATAGGCAAAGTGCGCCACATCCGAAATGCCGGTCTTTTTGTGCTCGATTTCGATCTGCTGGTCGAGTTCGGCGGCCATGCGCTCGAAATCGGCGACCATGGTCTCGATCTGCAAGACCTGACGGCGCTTTTCGTCCACCTGAAACTTCTTTAGGCGAATCAGGCTCGCGCTCTTGGACTTCATGACTTGTACTCCTTACACATCAAGCCGCGTCGCCCGCACCCATCGTCTCCAAAATCGCCGCCAGCAGATTATAGCCGTCGGCAATTGTGGTTCGCTCATCCGATTGCTGGCTCAAAAACGCCTCCAGCGCCGGGTTGAGCGCGATGGCTCGGTCAACCTTGGGATCTGATCCTTTGCGGTAAGCCCCCAGCCGGATCAGTTCCTCCATGTCGGCGAAAACCGACATCAGTTCGCGCGCCCTGCTCAGCGTGGGCCGGACATCCTCCGGCACGCATCCGGGCATGGTGCGCGACACGGACCGAAGCACATTGACGGCAGGATAGCGCCCCCGCTCGGCAATAGCTCGCTCCATGACAATGTGGCCATCAAGAATGCCCCGAACGGCGTCCGCGATGGGTTCATTGTGATCATCACCTTCTACCAAAACGGTAAATAGACCGGTAACGGAGCCGGAATCGACGAGACCGGGCCCGGCCCGCTCCAAAAGACGCGGCAGTTCGGCAAAGACGGTGGGCGGATAACCCTTTGCGGTGGGCGGCTCGCCGGTGGCAAGGCCGATCTCGCGCTGGGCCATGGCAAACCGGGTCAGACTGTCCATCATGCACAGCACGCGCATGCCGGCATCGCGGAAAAATTCGGCGAGCGTAAGGGTGAGGTAGGCCGCCTGGCGGCGCATCAGGGCCGGTTCGTCGGAGGTGGCGACAATGACAATCGCCTTTCTCATCCCCTCCTCGCCAAGCTGTTCGGTAATGAATTCCTGAACTTCACGGCCACGTTCGCCGATCAGTCCGATGATCGATACATCGACGTCGGTGTTGCGTGCCAGCATGCTCATCAGCACGGATTTTCCGACGCCGGACCCGGCGAAAATTCCCATCCTTTGACCTTCACAGCAGGTGGTGAAGGTGTTCAGGCACCGTACGCCCAGATCGATGGGGTTGCCGACGCGGCCCCGCTCATGGGCGGGAAGCGGCAGGTTGCGCAGGCCATAGGGTTGCGCGCCACGGGCCAGAGGGGCGCCGCCATCGATCGGTTGACCCTCGGCATTGATGACCCTGCCCAGCCAGCTGCGATCAGGATAGACCGCACCATCATGGCCGGCAAAAACCGCCTTGCATCCGAGGCGCACGCCTTCGACCGGCCCGAACGGCAGGCACAGGGCGAGGCCGTCGCGGAAGCCGATGATTTCGCAGGCGAGACTGCTGCCGGTCTGGGTCTCGATGGAAACGCGACCGCCCACGCGCAATTCGCGCACCGGGCCGACCACCTCGATCAGCAGGCCCTGCACGGTCTTCACGCGACCGAAAACCTCGATCCCGTCTATCGCGTCAATGTCTGCGATCAGCGACTGCACAATGGCTCCGGCGATGGCCTGCGATTCGCACCCTAAGCGGCCACATTGGTAACTCATCCTTAAGCTTAAGGCGATATTGCCATGTGTTGAGCAATTTTTTTCGCCGCCGCTGGCGTGCGCCCGCTTTTCCCCGTCAGTATGGTTTCAGTGAGTCCGGTGAATCGCTTGTCAGCCTTTCTTAACGTTATGCATTAAGAAAAATTAGGATTGTTTTTCCTTTAAAAACAATGACTTAGCGTAATATACAGTTAATTTCTCTCGCATATTGCCCGACCGAATTAAACTTTGTTAACTAATTGCTGTTAGCTTCGAATCGTACCCAGTAGGGTTTGGTTAAGGGTGGCGGGGCGAGCCGTGCACCCGGTCCCAGCAGGGGACTTTTTGGATTTTAAGGGGATTGGCATGCGTGTGCTCTTGATTGAGGACGACAGCGCGACAGCGCAGAGCATTGAGTTGATGCTCAAATCCGAGAGTTTCAACGTATATACCACCGACCTCGGCGAGGAAGGTGTCGATCTGGGCAAGCTGTATGATTACGATATCATCCTGCTTGATCTCAATCTGCCGGACATGAGCGGGTATGAAGTGCTGCGCACGCTACGCGTTGCGAAGGTTCAGACCCCGATCCTGATCCTGTCGGGCCTGGCAGGGATTGAAGACAAGGTTCGCGGCCTGGGTTTCGGGGCCGACGACTACATGACAAAGCCGTTCCACAAGGACGAGCTGGTCGCCCGCATTCATGCGATCGTGCGCCGCTCAAAGGGGCATGCGCAGTCGATCATCACCACTGCCGATCTGGCGGTGAACCTCGATACCAAGACGGTGGAGGTCGGGGGACAGCGGGTGCATCTGACGGGCAAGGAATATCAGATGCTGGAACTGCTCTCGCTGCGCAAGGGCACGACGCTGACCAAGGAAATGTTCCTCAATCACCTGTATGGTGGGATGGACGAGCCCGAACTCAAGATCATCGACGTGTTCATCTGCAAGCTGCGCAAGAAGCTTTCGACGGCGACGGGTGGCCGGAACTACATCGAAACGGTGTGGGGCCGCGGCTATGTGCTGCGCGAACCGGAAGACAGCGAGCTGGCTGAAAGCGCCTGATCGATATCGACAGGTCTGTTTGAAAGGCTCCGTGCGACAATCCCCGCACGGAGCCTTTTTATTTTTGCAATGCCCCTAAGCCTCTGATCTCAATCAGCGATCTTGCGGTAGAGATGCCAGGTGGCGTGCCCGAGGATGGGCAAAACGATCGCCAGTCCCACAAATAGCGGCAGCGACCCGACGACCAACAGCGCGATGACAAACAGCCCCCAGGCCAGCAGGGGGACAGGGTTTGCAGCGAAGGCGCGGAGCGACGCGCCGATGGCCCGACCTGGGCTTCCGCCCTTGTCGACAAGCAGGGGGAAGGCGATGGAGGTGGTGGCCAGGACCACCAGCGCGAATCCCACGCCGACCAGATTGCCCCACATAAGCAGCGACCAGCCATGGGGGGTGGTGAAGATATCCCGCAGCAGGGCCGAGAGGTGTTCGGCGGGCTGGGGGGCGAAGTAAAACGAGTAGAGCGCACCGGCGGCGGCGATCCAGAACGCGAAGAGAATGGCCAGAAAAGCGCCGATAACCACCATCGAGCCAATGGCAGGATGGTGAATGATATCAAGGGCGTAACGTGGGTTATCGTCCTCCCCATCCTCGCGGCGACGGCTCAGTTCATAAAGGCCGATGACGGCGATGGGGCCGACGAGGGCGAAGCCGATGGCGAGGGGATAAAGCAGCGGGAAGGTGACCGCTCCGGCGCTCCACACGGCGATGACGATGCCGACGGCGGGGTAGATGAGGGCGACGAACAGGTAGTGCGAGGGGTGCCGCCAGAAATCGGAGGCCCCTTCCGAGAGCGCGTCGACAACGTCGCTGACGGTTATCGTATTGATATATATATGAGTTTCGTTGGCTGCTGCAAAGGCAGGGTCGGTGTGGGCAGGCATGCTGACCTCCTTGTTGCAAGGAGCGCGGGTGCCGTACGGAGCCCCAAAAACGCAGGCACGTCACGCCTTTAGCGGACGGTTCCCGGAGGGGAAATGCCAGCATCCGGGAAACGGATCCAAGCACCATCTTAGCTCAAAACAGCCAACCATGGCCAAAGCTTTATGAGAAAATGAGTGGACTTGTGACCAGTCAAGCAGCCAGTTGGCCTAAAAATCAGACGAAGGGTTGGAATTTGGCTTCCAGCATGGCCTGATCGAAGGGCTTGAGCATGTGATCGTTGGCCCCGGCCTTGCGCGCCATGGCGATGTGCCCGATGTCGCGCTCGGTGGTGCAGTAGATGACCGCAGGCTTATCCCCGCCCGCATAACCACGCAGGGCCTTGAGAAATTCCAGACCGCCCATGACCGGCATCTGCCAATCGAGCAGGATCACATCGGGCATTTCCCGCGTGCACTTGTCATAGGCGTCCTGACCGTCCTCGGCTTCGTCGACGACAAAATCCATATCTTCGAGAAAACGCCGCGCAACTTTGCGGATGATGCTGGAATCATCGACGATGAGGCACGATTTCATGACGTTGGCTTTCCCCCACGCACCGGACAGCACCAGTCTAGCCGGGCAATGGTTAGCGAATGGGTAACCACGAGCCCGGTGCGGAGCGGCCATGTACCGTTATCGGGTTTCGAGCCTAATCGATATCGTGGGGCAGGGGATCGGCGGTGAAGCGCAGGGCGTCGCCATCGAGGACGAGGTTGAGCCCCATATGGGAAAGCCGTGCGAGAAGACCGGTGTAATAGGGCTGGATGCCGCGCGCATCGACCGTGCCATCCTCGGGCGTGGCCGCCAGCAGGCCCTGAACCGCGTTAGGGATGAGTGTCTTGGGGCCGGTCGCGGTGATGGTGAAGCGCTCACTGCCCGCTTCGCCCTCGACCTCAACGGTGACGGTGCCGCCGCGCGGCACACCCGCCACAGCGATCAGCAGCATGTTGAGCAGCATCTTCGCCTTGTTCTTGGGCAGCAGCATGGGGGTGACCTTCCACTCAAGGTCGGCCTTTTCGCCAGCCATGAGCAGGGAAGAGACGCGCTCGGCCTCGCGGGTATCGATATCGGTGCCGGCGGTGGAGGACGCGCCAAAAGCGAGGCGGGCGAATTCGAGCTTGGCCCGGGCCTGACGCGTCGAGTTCTCGATCAGCTCCTTGGCAAAGGCCTGCATCTCGGTCTGTGTCGGGTCGGCAAGCACCTCAAGGCCGTTGCCGATGGCGCCGACCGGGTTGATGAGGTCGTGGCAGACGCGCGAGCACAGCATCGCGGCAAGATCGGCAGCTTCCAGTTCTATAATGCTTGTCATGGCCGGTTTTGCCTTTCGCGTTCAGACAGAATCAATTTGGCAGCACTTTACAGTGCAAGTGAGGCGGAGCAACGCCAAGGCGCGGCCCGCAAGGGGTTGCGCCCAGCTATTGTGGCGCGGAGGCGCGCCGGTCGGGCAGTGGATCCCAATGCCCGAAGGCGTCGGCGAGGGCGGAAGCCGGTGCAAGGTCGAAGGCCGCCCGGTTTCCGATGGAATAGAATAACATGAGGCGTCCCCCGACGACGCGAAAAATCTGCGGATTGCTGCGCGCAAGATAGCCGCGCGCCATGGCCATGGCGCAATGGCCGCCAAACAGGGGAGCGTAAATCTCGGGATTGGAGATAAAAACGTCGCGATTGGCGGCGGAGGCGAAATACCAGGTCGCTTCGTTCCACTCATATTCATACAGCGAGGTGCCCAATACCGCCGCATCCTCGGTGAAATAGGCAACAGGATCGTAACCCGATATGGCAACGCCGCGCAGGCTGTCGGTCACCACCGACTTTTCCTGGCCCGGGGCCGCACCGGCAAAAACCAGGCCGCACACCAAGAGGAAATAAACAGCGTAAGACTTTGTAAGGGTTAAGATTTGTTTACCTATTTGCCACATTATCGCTCATTGGACCGCTATGCTGATGGGGGCGGACGGGTCGATCCTAGCGCAGGGCCGTTTGGCCTTGGTTAACCCGGTACGCATATCGCGAAATCGAACGCGCGAGTTGGGAGCACAAAGGTAATGATGAATCGCTTCTTGGCAGCATTGGTTCTGGTGGGCGGATTGTTTGCGGGCGCACTGCCCGCGCAGGCCCAGCAGAGCGGGTCGCTGTCCGAAACCTATTCGAGCGAGGAAATCCTCTCGGCCGGTCACCAGTTCTTCGGATCGGTCGCCCAGGGGCTTGCCTCGGTGATTGAGCAGGCTTTTGAGCGCTATGGCCAGCCCAATGCGTATATTCTGGGCCAGGAAGGCGGCGGGGCACTGTTCATCGGCGCCAAATATGGCGACGGCACCATGTACACCCGCAATGCCGGGACCCATCAGGTGTTCTGGCAGGGCCCGAGCCTGGGCCTCAATATCGGGGCCGATGGCAGCCGGGTGATGATGCTGGTCTATAATCTGCCTGCGGTAGAATCGATCTATGACCGCTATCCGGGGGTCGAAGGCTCGATCTTTGCGGTGGGCGGGATCGGCATGACCGCGCTCAAGCTCAACGATGTCTATATCGCGCCGATCAGCGCCGGAGTGGGGCTGCGGGCCGGGGTGTCGGTGGGCTATCTGAACTTCACCCGCGAGCCGACCTGGAACCCGTTCTAAGGAGTTCTGCGCTCAGTTCGGGTGTGGTGTCGGGGGCGCAACTGCGCCCCCATACCTTTTGATGACGGAACTCTCCCGATCAGGTAAGGTTACCATCAACACAGACTGGCGCTGCGCGTATGGCAACGTCAAACTACAATGATGGTGACGTTGCCGGGACGCTGCACCGGTCGCGTTTCGTGAATGAGACTTCCCGCGAGGGGAGAGGCGCATGGTCATAGAGAACGCAATGTATTTCGCGCTGGGCTCGCTGGCGGCGGGGCTGGTGGCACTTGCCATCGGGCCGGCTTTCTGGCGGCGCGCGGTGCGGCTGACCCGGCGCAGGATCGAAGCGGCAACCCCGGTGACGCTGGCCGAATTCCGCGCCGACAAGGATAATCTGCGCGCCGAATTCGCCATTGCCCTGCGCAAGAAGGAATTGCGGATCGAGGCCTTGCGCGAGCAGGTGGTGGCGCGGGCCGTGGCGCTCGACGCGGCGACCACGGAACTCGCCGCGCTGCGGACCGAGCGCGATGAGCAGTTTGCCGCCATCGGGCTTCTGCAAACCCGCGAACAGGAACTGGTGGCGCATGTGCGCGACCTCGAACGCGACGGGGCGGCGCTGGCGGCGCGGCTGCGACAGGCCGATGCCGACTATACCGATATCGACCCGGAGCTGATGCCCGAAGCGATCGAGCCGGTGAGCGCCGGGCAATTGACCGGCGATTACCGCGCCGATGTCGAGGACCTGCTGACCGCGCTCACCATCGAACGCCAGCGCAACACCTATCTCGAAGAACAGGCCAAGATGCTGCTGGCGCGGCTGGAAAAGCGCAAAAAAAGCGGGATCAAGGACGAGGCCGTCGCCATGTTGCGCGACACGCTGGCCCGCAACGACCCCGACAGCGAGGCGCGAGTGGATTTGCGTCGGGCCGAGGCGCGCATTTCCGGGGCGGAAAGCCGCCTCAATGCGCTGTTGTCGGACACCGGGGCCGACGAGGCGGGCGCGGGCCAGAGCAATGGCCACACGCGCCATCTGGCGCAAGACCTGTCGCTGGATGAACAGGCGGAACGGCTGCGCGGCGACGTGGAAGGGCTCAAGGGAGCAATCATGGACGATTGGGACACCGCGCGGTTCGACGCGGACGCGTTGCGGCAGCGGCTGGCCGAGATTGCGGTGGACGTATCGCGACTGGTCTATGCCGGGGATGCCGAGGACGAAACCGAACTGGCGGAAAGCCTGTTTGACCGGGTGCGCAAATTTGCCGCCGACGGGTTGGAGCTCGACCTGCCGCCGCCATCGGAGGCGACCGGCACGGGGGCGGTGTCCGAGCGGCTGGCCTCGCTGGGGAACCAGCAGGGGCATTAGGGACCGGATTTCCGGTTTTGATGCGCGACCAAACGCGCTTTAGAGCGCTTGACAAGACCTCTCTGGGTCGGCCAGCCGGGCCTTTTCGCCGCCGGACGGCGTTGCCGCCGATGCTTTGGCATCGGCTGTGTTCGGCGTCTTGCCGGACAGCAAAAATCCCTCGCCCGGCCTCAGCCCCGAGGCTTTGCCAGGCGCTCTTAGTGCAGTTCCTGACGTGGAGGGGTGGAAACGCGCAAGAGCGGTTCCATTCCAATCGGCGGCTCCGGCGGGGCAGGATATTTCCCGCGTTCAAGCGCGCGCAGCATGGCGCCGTCTTGGTTCGCCCCCACCGCAAGCGTAAAATCTGCCCAAGGTTCATGGGCCGCGGACCGCTGCGGCCATCGCTAGAGGCACATCATGTCATCTTCATCTCTTTCCGCTCGCGGACGGCGCCAGACGCCGCTTTACGCGTCCTTCGGATTTCAGGTTCTCGTCGCGCTGGTGATCGGGCTCGTTCTGGGGCTGGTCGCCCGCCAGATGGGCGCGACCGAGGCCGGGCCGAACTGGCTGGTCCAGACGCTTTCGACCATCGGCTCGTCGTTTGTGCAATTGCTGCGCGCCATCGTGCCGGTGCTGATCTTTACCGCCATCGTCGCCTCGATCGCCAATCTGCGCGAATTGAGCAATGCGGCGCGGCTGGTGTGGCAGACGCTGTTGTGGTTCGCCATCACCGCGCTGATTGCCGTGGTGATCGGCATCGCGCTGGGGCTGATCATCCAGCCGGGGCTGCATACCGGCGTGACCGAGGCGGCGGCGCGCCTGCCCTCGCGCACCGGCTCGTGGCTCGATTTCCTCACCGGGCTGATCCCTTCCAACATCCTTGGATTGCAGGCTTCGACATCTCTGCGTGACGGCGGGGCGTCGACCAGCCTCAATTTCAACGTGCTGCAGATTCTGGTGATTTCGATCGCGGTGGGGATTGCGGCGCTCAAGGCCGGGGATGCGGCCAAGCCGTTCCTCGATTTCAACCGGGCGTTCCTGAAAATCATCCACAAGCTGCTGTGGTGGATCATCCGGCTGACGCCGATTGCAACCGTGGGCCTGCTGGGCAATGCGGTGGCGGTGTATGGCTGGGAGACGCTGGCGCAGCTGGGCTGGTACGCGGCGGCGATCTATATCGGCCTCGCCATCGTGCTGCTGGTGGTTTACCCGGCGCTGCTGATGGCCCACGGGCTCAACCCCATCCGCTATTTCCAGGGCGCGTGGCCGGCGATCCAGTTCGCGTTCGTGTCGCGGTCGTCCATCGGGACGCTGCCGATCACCGAGCGGGTGACGGAAAAGAACCTCGGCGTGCCGCGTGAATACGCCAGCTTTGCCGTGCCGCTGGGCGCGACCACCAAGATGGATGGCTGTGCCTCGATCTATCCGGCGATCTCGGCGATCTTTGTCGCGCAGTTCTTCGGTATCCAGCTGGGCTTGCAGGAATATCTGCTGATTGCGTTCGTGGCGGTGATCGGTTCGGCGGCGACAGCCGGGCTGACCGGGGCGACGGTGATGCTGACGCTGACGCTGTCGACACTGGGGCTGCCGCTTGAAGGCGTGGGGCTGTTGCTGGCCATCGACCCGATCCTCGACATGGGCCGCACGGCGGTCAACGTTGCCGGGCAGGCGCTGGTGCCCACTCTTGTCGCCAAGCGGCAGGGCATCCTCGATCAGGCGGTCTATGACGCGCCCGAGGATATCGACTCGCTCGATATCAGTCCGCAGGCGGTGCCGGCGGAATAAACAGCAAGGGGGCCGATTGGCCCCCTTTTTTGTTGTTCAGATGCTGCCGACGGTGCGCAGGCGGATGCGGGGGTGGACCTCGTTCTGGCTCATCACCACGGTCTGGGGGCGGAAACGTTCGATGATGGCGCGGACGTGGGGGCGGATATGGGGCGAGGTGATCAGCACCGGGATTTCGCCCATCTGCGCCGCGTTCTCAAAGCCGCTCTGGATGCCGGCGATAAATTGCTGGAGCTTGGACGGGGCCATGGCGAGGTGGCGCTCATCGCCTTCACCGACCATGGCTTCGGCGAAATCGCGCTCCCAGTTGGGCGAAAGGGTGAGGAGCGGCAGGTTGCCATCCATGCCCAGATTGGCGGCGCAGATCTGACGGGCGAGGCGGGCGCGGACGTGCTCGATGATCTGGCCGGTGTTGCGGGCCGATCCGGCGATCTCGGCGATGCCTTCGAGGATGGTGGGCAGGTCGCGGATCGAGACGCGCTCGGCCAGCAGGCCCTGAAGCACGCGCTGGATGCCGGAGACGGAAATCAGCGCTGGTACGATGTCCTCGACCAGTTTCTGCTGGTCCTTGTCGAGGCCCGACAGCAGCGACTGGACGTTGGCGTAGCTGAGCAGATCGGCGGTGTTGGCTTTCAGAACTTCGGTGAGGTGGGTGGAGATCACCGTCGAGGGATCGACAATGGTGAGGCCGTGGACCTCGGCCTCGTCGCGCAGCGCGGCGTCGATCCAGGTGGCGGGCAGGCCGAAGGTCGGCTCGACGGTGGCGCGGCCCGGCAGGGTGATGGCGTTGCCATAGGGGTCCATGACCATGAGCTGGGTGGCGTGAACCTCGCCCGCGCCGGCTTCGACTTCCTTGATCTTGATCTTGTAGAGGTTGGGTTCGAGCTGCATGTTATCGAGAATGCGCACGGCGGGCATGATGAAGCCCAATTCGCTGGCCAACTGGCGGCGCAGGGCCTTGATCTGTTCGGTGAGCCGGTCAGTGCCGGTATCGTCCTCCTTGACCAAGGACAGCAGTCCATAGCCCAGTTCGAGCTTGAGTTCGTCCATGCGCAAACTGTCGGTGATCGGCTCTTCGGCGGGGCCTTGCGCGGTGGCGCGCGCCACCTGATCGGTAATGGCGGCCTTTGCGGCTTCGGCCTCTGCGACCTTACGGCGGCGGGCGGTGGTCCAGGCCAGATAGCCCACGGCACCGCCGATGCTGACAAAGGGCACCAGCGGCATGCCGGGAACCAAAGCCATCAGAAACATCACGCCCGAGCTCATGCCCAGCGCCACCGGATAGGAGGTGAACTGGGTGGCCAGCGCCTTGTTGGCCGAACCGGTGACGCCGGCCTTGGACACGAGGATACCGGCGGCGGTGGAGACGATGAGTGCGGGAATCTGGCTGACCAGACCATCGCCGATGGTCAGAAGCGTGTAGTTGGCCCCGGCCTGAGCGAGGGGCATGCCCATCTGCATCACGCCGATGATGATACCGGCGATGACGTTGATGAAGGTGACCAGCAGCGAGGCAATGGCGTCGCCGCGCACGAATTTGGACGCGCCGTCCATGGCCCCGAAAAAGGAGCTTTCGTCTTCAAGATCCTTGCGGCGGCTGCGGGCCTCTTCCTCTTCGATGAGGCCAGCGGAGAGGTCGGCGTCAATCGCCATCTGCTTGCCGGGCATGGCATCGAGGTTGAAGCGCGCCGAAACCTCGGCGATGCGGCCCGAACCCTTGGTGATGACGATGAAGTTCACGATCAGCAGGATCGAAAACACGATGATCCCGATGACGAAATTGCCCCGGGTGACGAAATTGCCGAACGCCTCGATCACCTGACCGGCGGCATGGGTGCCGGTGTGGCCATCGCCCAGAATGAGCCGGGTGGAGGCAAGGTTGAGGGCCATGCGCAGCATGGTGGCGACCAGCAGCACGGTGGGGAACGAAGAAAATTCGAGCGGGCGCTGGATGAACAGCGCGGTCATGAGGATCATGACCGAAAAGACAAAAGAGAGGGTCAGCAGCAGATCGAGGATGATGGCCGGCATCGGCAGGACCAGCACGGCGATGATGCCGATAACACCGATGGCCAGCCCGGTGTTGGACTGGCGCACGATGTCGAAAACAGAATTGAGGCGGCCCATGGGCGAGGGGGAAACGGCGCCTTGCGTGGTGTCGGTCATGGTCTGCTGAGGTGTTCCAGAAAGATCGGGAGAGCGTGTCGCGGCGCCCGGGCTCACGCTCCGGGGCCGACCCGGAGCGGTCGGCGATGGAGGCGTGAGGGGCGCCGCGATGCTCATGCGGCGCTGTAGCGGTTACGAGGCGCTGGATCGCCCGGATCGGGGACCAATCCCGCGCCCGTTGGGCGCTGTTCGCCGGGAGCGGGGACAGGCACGCCCTCATCGGCATATTGATTGAGCTTGTTGCGCAGGGTGCGGATGGAAATTCCCAGAATATTGGCCGCATGGGTGCGGTTACCCAGGCAATGACCAAGGGTGTCGAGGATCAGGTCCCGTTCCACATCGGCCACGGTGCGCCCGACCAGCGAGCGCGAGACGGCTTCGGCGGTCTGGGCGGCCTGAGTGGCCAGGGAGTGGCTGGCGACCGCTTCGGACAAGCCGGTGCCATCGGGCATGCGGATGGCGTCGGGCTCGATCACCTCGCCCGAGGATAGCAGCACCGCGCGGTGCAGGGTGTTTTCCAGTTCACGCACGTTACCCTGCCAGGGGGCCTTGAGCAGTTCGTCGCGGGCGGCGGCGGAGAGAACCCGCTGGGTGAGGCCATTGGCTGCGGAATAGCGGGCGACGAAATGCTCGGCCAGCGAGACGATATCGCCGGGGCGTTCACGCAACGGCGGCAGCTTGAGGTTGACGACGTTGAGGCGGAACAACAGGTCTTCGCGGAAGCGGCCTTCGCGCACTTCGGTGGCAAGATCGCGGTTGGCGGTGGCGAGGATGCGAATATCGACGGGCACCGGACGCGCGCCGCCGACGCGGTCGATCACCCGCTCCTGAATGGCGCGCAGCAGCTTGGCTTGCAGGCGGAAATCCATTTCAGAGATTTCATCGAGCAGCAGGGTGCCGCCATTGGCCTCTTCGAACTTGCCGATGCGGCGGGCGATGGCCCCGGTAAACGCACCCTTTTCATGGCCGAACAGTTCGGATTCGAGCAGATGTTCGGGAATGGCGGCGCAGTTGATGGAAATGAAAGGCCGGCTGGCGCGCTTTGAGCGGGCATGCACATATTTGGCCATCACTTCCTTGCCGGTGCCGCTTTCGCCGGTGATCAGCACCGAAGCATCGGACCCGGCGATCTGGTCGGCCAGTTTGACGACCCGCGCCATGGCCGGATCGCGATAGAGAAAATCCGAGGATTCGCGGGCAACGGCGGCGATGACGGCGGCGATCAGCTCCGCATCCGGGGGGAGAGGAATATATTCCTTGGCCCCGGCGCGGATGGCATTGACGGCGGCGGCGGCGTTGGTTTCGGTGCCGCAGGCGACGACGGGAATGTGGATGCGCTCGGCTTCCAGCGCGGCGATCAGCGCGGGAATATCGACCATCACATCGACGAGCAGCAGATCGGCACCCTTGCCGGAGCGCAGCGAGGCCAGGGCGACCTCGATGGTTGCAGCCTGAGCGACCTTGGCGCCCCCATCCATGGCCATCTTGCTGGCCTGGCTCAACTGCCCTTCAAGGGCGCCGATGATCAGTAAGCGCATGTCGTAGTCTCCTTGCCGGTTGGTGGCTGCAAGCGTCAGCCGGCCTTGATGATTTCGGTCATGGTGACGCCGAGGCGTCCCTCGACCAGGACGATCTCGCCGCGGGCGACGAGCCGGTCATTGACGTAGATATCGATGGCTTCGCCCACCTGCCGGTCGAGTTCGACAACGGTGCCGATGTCCATCTGCAAAAGCTTGGCCACGGGCATCTTGGTGCGGCCGAGCACAACGGACAGGCGCACCGGCACATCGAACACCGCTTCGAGGTCGGAGGCGGATTTTTCGCCCGCCGCAAGGTCGCCCTTGTCCACATCGGCCAGCATTTCTTCAAAGGACATGCCATCGGAAAGCGTCTGGGTGTCGTTGTCGCCAGCGGCCATGGTCATTCTCCCTCGTGGGCGCCGCGCGCCGCCAGATAGGCGGAGATGCGGGTGTTGATTTCACTGGAAATGGCGTTGATATCGCGCACGAGGCCGCCATCGGCCCACTCGATCCGGCCATCGCCCAAGCCGATCTCGGGATCACCCAGAACCACGAGACGACCGGAAAATCCGGTGATCTTCATGCGCTCTTCGGTGATGGATTTCATCGCGTCGCACAGGTCGGGGTGGCAGCGGATGACCAGATGGGGCGGGTTTTCGAGCGAGGCGAGGCACTCGGCAATCAGCGCCGCCAATTCGGCCTGGGGCTGGCGGGCGATCAGGTGAGCGGCGAGGGTGCGCCCGACCGAGGCGGCCAGATCGACCGACTGGGCCAGATGGCGCTGTTCATACGTCTCGATTGTCCGGACCAATTGCGCGGCGCGTTCGGCCAGCGCTTCGGCAGCGGCGGCGAGGGCGGTGCTGGCCTGTGCTTCGACAGTGGAGCGTCCGGCGGCGAGGCCTTGCTCATATCCCTGCGCGCGGGCATCGGCGACGAGGCGCTCGACCTCGTCCTCGGGCAGCGCCCTGCTGGGCGGCGGGGTGCCGGCCAGATCGAGATCGAAGGTGAATTTATGGGCGACGCTCACAGGATCATCTCCTCATCGGCCTTGCCCTTGTTGATGACGATTTCGCCGCGCGCCGCCAGATCCTTGGCGGTGTTGACCAGACGGCTCTGGGCCTCGTCGACGTCCTTGAGGCGCACCGCGCCCATGGTCTCCATGTCGTCGCGCATCATGTTGGCGGCGCGGGCCGACATATTGGCAAAGAAGAAGTCGCGCGCACCCTCGGAGGCGCCCTTGAGCGCGAGGGCGAGCTCGCGCTTGTCGAAGGCCTGAAGCAGGGTCTGGATGGCGGCGGATTCGAGGCGGCTGAGATCGTCAAAGGTGAACATCAGCGCCTTGATGCGGTCAGCGCTGTCGCGGTTGACGTCTTCGAGCGCCGTCATGAAACGCGCTTCGGTCTGGCGATCGAAGGCGTTGAAGATATCGGCCATCTGCTCGTGGCTGTCGCGGCGCTGGGTATGGCTGAGGGTGGACATGAATTCGGTACGCAGGGTGGATTCGATTTTTTCGAGAATCTCCTTTTGCACGGGATCGATGGACAGCATGCGCTGCACCACGTCGAGGGCGAGCTCTTCGGGCAGCACGGAAATCACCCGGCTGGCATGCTCGGGCGAAATCTTGGTGAGGACGACAGCGATGGTCTGGGGATATTCGTTCTTGAGATAGCTGGCGAGGATATCCTCCTGAACGTTGGAGAGCTTTTCCCAGATGTTGCGACCGGCGGGGCCGCGGATTTCCTCCATGATCTGCTCGACGCGCTCCTGGGGCAGGAACGAGAGCAGCAGACGTTCGGTGGTATCGGTATTGCCGGCCATGGTGCCGGTGGACGAGACACCCATCACGAATTCTGCGAGCAATTCGTCCAGCATCTGCTGGGTGATGGGGCCGAGCCGGACCATGGCGCGCGAGAGGACGCGGATTTCCACCTCGTCGAGCTCTTCGAGGATGGGGCGGCCGAAATCGGGGCCGAGGGCGAGCAGGAGGGCGGCGGCCTTCTCGTCGCCGCGCATTTGGCGCTGGGTGGCATCATCGCCCACCTGAAGCCCTTGCTTCATGGAGTCGGAGGGGGCGAGGGAAAAATTGTCGGGTTGGGTGAGCGCCATGGTGATCCTAAGCCGCTTCGCTCAGCCAGTCGCGGATGATCAGCGAGGCCTGCTTGGGGTTTTCATCGACCAGTTCGCCGACCATTTTCAGGGTCTTGATCTGGGACTCGCCGAGGGACTTTGCCTGCTCCATCCACGCTTCGGTGGCGGATTCGCGGGCGCGGGCATCGGCGATGGGGTCGAGGTCTTCGTCCACGAAGTCCTCGGGCACGCTGGCGGCCTGGGGCAGGGCGAGGGGCTGGGGCTCGGGGGCGAGAACCTTGCGGACCAGCGGGCGCATCACAAACAGCATCAGCGCAAGGGCGATCAGCAGCGTCACGGCCATTTCGGCGAACTTCATCAGATCGTCGCGGTTGAAATCGAACAGGCCGGGAGCTTCGGTGCCTGCTTCGATGCCGGGGCGTTCGGCGAACTGCATGTTGACGACTTCGATCTGGTCGCCGCGCGTTGCGTCGAAGCCCATGGCGGTGCGCACCAGCGCGGTGATCTGATCGAGCTCGGCCTGGCTGCGGGGCTCATAGGCGGCATTGCCGGCGGCGTCATGGGTATAGAGGCCATCGACCACCACGGCGACCGAAAGGCGCTTGACGGCACCGGCCTCGGTGATCTGGGTCTCGGTGGTGGAGGAAATCTCGTAGTTGAGGGTTTCTTCGAGCGCGGAGGAGGCGCTGTGCATGCCGCCCGAGGCCGCGCCGGGCTGTTCGCTGGCACCGGGCAGTTCATTGGCGACGGTGACCTGGCCGGAATTGGCGGGGCCGTTGGTTTCATCGCCGGTTTCGACGGTTTGCGACGAGCGCACGACCTGGCTCTCGGGATCGAAGATCTCCGAGGTGCGGGTCGAGCGGTTGAGGTCGAGTTCGGCGGAGACCTGCACGCGGGCGCGGCCAAGGCCGACGACGGAGGCGAGCAGTTCCTCGATACGGGTGCGCAGGCGGTTTTCGATGCCCAGCGTGCGCTCTTCCATGGCCTGAGCGGTGACCGAGATGTCATCGTCGCCCGAACCCGAGGCGAGCAGGGTGCCGGAGCTGTCGACGATGGAGACAGCGTTGGGCGACAGCCCCTCGATGGCGGAGGCGACCAGATGCTGGATGGCGCGGATTTCGCCCGACGACAACTGGCCGCGCACGGTCAGAACGATCGAGGCGGAGGGCTGCTGGATATCGCGGCGGAACAGTTCGCGCTCGGGCAGCACCAGATGCACCCTTGCGTTCTGGACGCGGTTGAGCGCGCCGATGGTGCGGGCCAACTCGCCCTCAAGGGCGCGGACATGATTGATGTTCTGCACGAAGCTGGTGGCACCCAGCGTGGACTGATTGTCGAAGATCTCGTAACCGACCTGGCCGCGCGAGGGCAGGCCGTTCTGGGCCAGCGACATGCGGATGGTGGTGATCTGGTCACGCGGGACGAGGACGGTCGCGCCTTCAGAGCGGATCTCATAGGGCATGCCCATGCCGTTGAGCTCGGCAATGATGGCGGCGGAATCGTCGAGTTCGAGATTGGTATAGAGCGGGGCAAGCTGGGGGGCGGTGGAGCGCACGATGATGAGGGCAAAAAAGCCCAGCAACATGACGGCTACCACGACCATGGCGGCGATACGCGCGACGCCGAGCTTGCTCAGCAGTTCCCCCAGTTGATTCACGCAGTACCCTCAGCCGGTCACTTTTGCCACGGGCGTTTCACTCTGGAAACGCAAAGGCTGCCAAATCAGCGAGCCACTGGGCAAAATATGCCTAGCCTATGGTAAACAAGGTGTTAACCGGCTGTCCCACAATGCGAATAACGCACGCAATCGGAGGCGCAAAGACAGGGAAACAGGGCGGAAAAACACAAAACCCGCCGCGAATGCCGCAGCGGGTTTTGGGCTGATAAGCCGTAAAGACAGGGGAAAGGCGGAGGTCAGCCTTCCCGGTAGTGCTGAATCCAGGTGGTACGCAGGCCAGCCAGACCATGCTTGTCGATCGCCGCCTGCCAGTTGAGGAATTCATCGACGCTCAGGGTGTAGCGTTCACAAGCCTCTTCGAGGCTGAGAAGCCCGCCCCTTACGGCGGCCACAACTTCCGCCTTGCGGCGGATCACCCAGCGTTTGGTATTGCTGGGCGGCAGGTCGGCAATGGTCAGCGGACTGCCATCGGGACCAATCACATACTTTACGCGCGGACGCATCTGTACGGTCATTCTACTCTCTACTCAAACCTGACCATAAGCAGCATTCACACTAGCGTGCGGCGCTTAAAAATTGGCTAAGCGGAAGCTTACAAGCGGTTAAGAGAACATGCAGAATGCCATGGCAAAACGCACGAAACGGCGTTGATTCACAGGTTTGGGTGCCACAATGGCAAGCTTGCCCGCGGCTCCTGCTCCGCAGCGTGGTAGCGCCTGATGCTGGCGGGGTCGCTTTTGGCAGTTCAGCAGCCCCCCTCATC
>NZ_DATMGM010000017.1:0-24672 GCF_035555455.1 Pelagibacterium sp.
CTGCGCGACGACAAGACCTTTCCCTACATCCTGATTGCCACCGAGCATGAAGCGCCCGAATTGACCAAGCATCGGGGCACGCGCCGCCGCAAGGGCGATTATTTCGGCCCCTTCGCCTCCGCCGTCGCTGTGAGCCGCACCCTCGCCGCGCTGCAAAAGGCCTTTCTGCTGCGCAATTGCTCCGACAGCTTTTACGCCGGACGCACCCGCCCCTGCCTGCAATACCAGATCAAGCGCTGCGCTGCCCCCTGCACCGGCGTCATCTCCATCCCGGACTATGCCGAACTGGTCAATGAAGCCCTCGATTTTCTTTCGGGCAAATCCAAGGCCGTCCAGGATCACCTGCAACAGGAGATGGCCGCCGCCTCGGAAGCCCTCGATTTCGAACGCGCCGCCATGCTGCGGGATCGCCTAGGCGCGCTGGCGCTGATTCAGGGCTCCAGCGGCACGGGGAGCCAGACTATCGCCGAGGCCGATGTGTTCGCGATCCACCACGAAGCCGGCAGCTTCTGCGTCCAGGTATTTTTCTACCGCGCGCATCAGAACTGGGGCAATTACGCCTTCTACCCCCGCGCCGATGATGACAGCACCGACGCCGAAGTGCTGGAAGCCTTCATCGCCCAGTTCTACGAGAATCGCACCCCGCCCCGCCTCGTCCTGCTATCGGAAGATCTCGCCGAGGCCGAAGTACTGCGCGAGGCGCTCTCCACCCGCGCCGAACGCGCCGTCAAAATCGAAACACCCCGGCGCGGTGAAAAGCGCGCGCTGGTGGAAAACGCCCTCACCAATGCCCGCGAGGCTCTGGGGCGGCATCTTTCGGATTCCGCCAGCCAGCGTAAACTGCTCGAAGCGATGGCCGATACGTTTGGCCTCGACGAGCCTCCGCGCCGCATCGAGATTTACGACAACTCCCATATTCAGGGCACAAATGCTGTGGGTGGAATGGTGGTCGCCGGGCTCGAAGGTCTGTCGAAAAAGCACTACCGCACCTTCAACATCAAATCGAAAGACCTCACCCCCGGGGACGACTTCGGCATGATGCGCGAAGTGCTCACCCGCCGTTTCACCCGCCTTGCCGCCGAGAGCGATCCCGACGCCGAGGACGACAGCACCGGCATGCCCGACTGGCCCGATGTGCTGCTGATCGATGGTGGCGCGGGCCAGACCAATGCGGTCAAGGCCGTACTCGCCGAAATGAACCTGCCCCGCGACGTGACCGTCATCGGCATCGCCAAGGGCGAAGAGCGCAATGCCGGCCGCGAAACCTTCTATATGGAGGGCCGCGAGCCCTTCATGCTTCCGGCCCGCGATCCGGTGCTCTATTATGTCCAGCGTCTGCGCGACGAGGCCCACCGCTTTGCCATCGGCACCCATCGCGCCCGGCGCAAGAAGGAAATGGTCAAGAACCCGCTCGACGAAATCGCCGGCATCGGCCCGACCCGCAAACGAGCCCTGCTCAACCATTTCGGCTCCGCCAAGGCCGTCTCCCGCGCCTCGGTCGCCGATCTGGCCGATCTCCCTGGCATCTCGACCGCCATGGCGCAACTGATCTACGATCACTTCAACCAGCAGTGAGCCCCATGCCCGACCCTGCTCCCGTTTCATGCCACATCGAAAGGCACATCGCATGACCGACACCCGCTTCGATATGGCCCGCCTGCCCAATTACCTCACCTATGCGCGCATCGCCGCCATTCCGGTGATCATGCTGCTGCTGCTGGCGGACACTGCCCCCCTGCGCTGGCTGGCGCTGCTGCTCTATATCGCCGCCGCGGTTACCGATTATTTTGACGGTGCCCTCGCCCGCAAATACGGCACCGTCTCGGCCATCGGGCGCATGCTCGATCCCATCGCCGACAAGCTCCTCGTCGGCGCGCTGCTGCTGGTGTTCTGCTTCGATGGCAGTTTCGGCGGGTGGGACCTGATCCCCGCCACCATCATCCTGCTGCGGGAGATTTTCGTGTCCGGCCTGCGCGAATTCATGGGCACCGAAAAGATCGTGGTCCCGGTCTCCAGCCTCGCCAAATACAAGACCGCCACCCAATTGGTCGCCCTCGCCGTGATTATCGCCGAGCCCCTGATCTTGGGCATGCGCGAGGTCAGCGATATCCTGCTGTGGCTGGCCGCCATCCTCACCGCCATCACCGGCTGGCAATATTGGAGCGGTATCCTGCCCCATCTGCGCCCGGGCGAGAAGGAGGACGACCTGGCGTGAAGCTGCTCTATTTCGCATGGCTGCGCGAACGGCTGGCGCGGGACGGCGACGATATCGCCCCGCCGCCAGAGGTCGAAACCATTGCCGATCTCATCGACTGGATGGCCGGTCGCGATGAGGGCTTTGCCCTCGCCACCGCCAATCGCAAGCTGATCCGCGCCGCCATCGATGACCGCCTCGTCGATCACGATACCCCCATTGTCGGGGCCAGCGTCATCGCGCTGTTCCCGCCCATGACGGGAGGCTGAGGGTGACCGTTAAGCTGCAATCGGAGCCCTTCGATCCGGGCGCGCTGACCACCGCATTTCTCGGCGCAACCGGCGGCGCCGGCGCTGTCGTCACCTTCACCGGCCTCGTCCGCTCCACCCCCGACGACCCGATCCTCTCGCTCACCCTTGAGCACTATCCCGCTCTCGCCCAACGCCAGCTCGAAGATCTGCGCGCCAAGGCCATCACCCGTTTCGGCCTCCTTGCCGCCGCCATCCTCCACCGCTACGGCACGCTCTACCCCGGCGAACCCATCGTGCAGGTGATGACCCTCGCCGCCCACCGCAGCGCGGCCTTCGATGGGGCATCCTTCATCATGGACACCCTCAAAACCACCGCGCCATTCTGGAAAAAGGAAGAACGGCCAGACGGGACCTCCTGGGTCGATGCCAAACACAGCGATGACGCCGCCGCAGCCCGGTGGTCAACTTGATGATTTCGACCAGTCATAAAAAAAGAGCCGGGGAGTTCTCCCCGGCCTCGCGCATCAAGCGATACTGCATGCCTCTGACACAGGATCAGGACAATGCAGGTTCTCGCATTCTTATTCCGCTGCTGCCTGCTTGGGCTGCACTTCGGTCATATAGGCTTCCACCAGCGTGCGGCAGGCCTCACCGGGGGTGAACTTGTACTCACCAACTTCGGAAACCGGCGTCACTTCTGCCGCGGTTCCGGTCAGGAAGCACTCGTCGAACTGGCTCAGCTCTTCGGGCTTGATGTGGCGTTCGGTGACCGTGTAGCCATTGGCCTTGGCCAGCGCGATCACGGTGCGGCGCGTGATTCCATCGAGGAAGCAGTCCGGGGTCGGCGTGGTGATCTCCTTGCCCTTGACGAAGAACACGTTGGCGCCCGTGGCCTCTGCGACATAGCCGCGATAGTCGAGCATCAGCGCGTCGGCAAAGCCCTTGTCCATGGCGGCATGCTTGGAGAGCGTGCAGATCATGTAGAGCCCGGCTGCCTTGGCCTTGCAGGGAATGGTTTCCGGCGAAGGCCGCTTCCAGTCCGCCCAGCACAGGCGAATGCCCTTGAGGCGTTCTTCGGTCGAGAAATAGCTCGGCCATACCCACGCGGCGATCGCTACATGCACCGTGTTGTCGCGTGCCGGCACCGAAATGGTTTCCGAGCCGCGCCAGGCGATCGGGCGCATATAGGCGTCGACAAGGTTGTTGCGCTTGAGCACTTCGCGGCACGCATCGTCGAGTTCGTCCGCCGAATAGGGGATTTCGAAATCCAGCGTCCGCGCCGAGGCGATCAGCCGGTCGGTATGCTCGCGCAGTTTGAAAACTTCACCGCCATACGCGCGCTGCCCTTCAAACACGCTGCTGGCGTAATGCAGACCATGGGTCAGCACGTGGAGTTTGGCGTCCTTCCAGGGGACCATTTCTCCATCGTACCAGATCCATCCGTCTCGCTGATCCATAGGCACGCCGGCCATTTTATTCTCCCGATAATTCGCTTGTTCTACAGAACGTCCACAAGGGCGCACCTTGCCGTATAATGCAGCAATCTTTCACCACTTGGCAAACCAAAGCGGCTCTGGGATAAGTCCTGATCCGCTTAAAAGGTTGGAAGGACGATGCCAGCGCATTCGATAAATGTCAACAAGGCTGACATAAGTTCGGCAATCTATGATTTTCCCGAGATGCCGATCGATATCATGGGATTGTTCTTTTTTGCCTATCGCGATTTCGTGCGCGATGCCGATGCCCTTCTCGAAATGCAGGGATTCGGCCGCGCCCATCACCGGGTGATCTATTTCGTCAATCTGCGCCCAGGTATGACGGTGGCCGATCTGCTCGACATTCTGCGCATCACCAAGCAAAGCCTGGCGCGGGTCCTGCGCCAGTTGATCGACAACGGATATGTCGCGCAACGCCCTGGTGAAAGCGACAGGCGGCAGCGCTTGTTGTTTCCCACCGAAAAGGGGCGCGATTTCTTCGAAGTCCTCAGCGCCACCCAGGCGCGCCGCATAGAAGCGGCTTTTTCCACCCTGCCTGACCATGCGCGCGATCACGTGCGGCATTTCTTTGCGGAAATGACCGAACACAGCGACCAGCAGGTCCTGCAATCATTGCGCCTCGTCGACACGACGTCATAGGACGGATTTCAATTGGATATCATCAGCACGATCTTTCTCGCCCTCGTGCAGGGCATCACCGAGTTTTTGCCCATCAGTTCGTCGGCACACCTCATTCTGGGTCGCTGGCTGCTGGAGACCATGGGCCTCTCGATCGGCACCATGACCCCTGCCGAGGAACTGGCCCTCGATATCGCCCTGCATGTGGGGTCTCTCGGCGCAGTTCTCGTCTATTTCTGGCGTGATATCTGGACGTTGCTGCTGGGCCTTCTGGATGGCGTCACCGGCAAGGGCGGCGAGCGCTTCCGCCTGCTGCTCGTGGTGATCGTCGCCTCGATCCCCATCGTCCTCGGCGCGTTCCTCGCCAAGGACTTCATCACCGAATCCGGCCGTTCGCTGACCATCATCGCCTGGACCACGCTGATCTTCGGCGTGCTGCTGTGGTTTGCCGACCGCCAGGGTCAGACGAAATCCGATATCGCGTCGCTATCCTATCGCGATGCCCTGATCATCGGGTTCGCCCAGCTCATTGCCATCATCCCCGGCGTGTCGCGCTCGGGAATCTGCATGACGGCAGGACGGTTTGCCGGGCTCGACCGCCCGCTCTCGGCGCGATTTGCCATGCTGCTGTCAATCCCGACCATTCTCGGAGCCGGGGTTCTGGCGGGATACGACATGATCAAGAGCGGCAATTCTGACCTGACCGGCGACGCCCTTCTGGGCGGCGCGCTGGCCTTCGTCTTTGCCCTCGCCGCCATCACCGTCTTGATGAACTGGCTGAAAACCCAGACCTACACACCCTTCGTGATCTACCGGGTCGTGCTAGGCGGGCTCCTTCTGGGGCTGATCTATACCGGGTTTATGTGACCCCGCGCTGCTGACGGCGGGAGGCACGGCAATGCCGGCGCCTCCTTCCGCATCGGCCATATCGAGATCGCGCACCCATTCGCGCCACATCGACACCAGCAGCGCCATCAGCACCGGCCCGACGAACAGGCCGACGAACCCCATCGTCTTTACCCCGCCGATCAGCCCGAAAAACGTGGGCAGAAACGGCAGCTTGATCGGTCCGCCCACCAGCTTGGGCCGCAAGGTCTTGTCGACGACGAACAGCTCGACCGAGCCCCACACGAACAACGCGATCCCCGCGAACACCGAGCCACTTGCGGCAAGGAAGATCGACACCAGCGTGAACGACAAGGGCGCACCGCCCGGGATCATGGCCGCAACGCCAGTGATCACCCCCAGCAGCACCGGCGAGGGTGCCCCGGCCAGTGAATAGGCGATCCCCAGCACGATCCCCTCACCGATAGCGATGATCGTCATGCCGGTCACGGTGGAACTGATCGTTGCAGGCACCACCCGCGACAGCCGCTGCCAGCGCCCCGGCAGGATGCGCTCGCCGAACCGGTCAAGCTGCCCTGCTATGCTGGCCCCGTCGCGATAGACAAACAGCAAGGCAATCAGCATGAACAGCAGGTTCAGCGCCAGATCGAGAAAGCTGCCACCTGCCGCGAGAACCGTCTGATAGATATTGTAAACATTGGCCCCGCCGATCACGGCAACATACTGGCCGAGCGCGCCGGGACGCCCGATATAGAGGTCCCATTGCTCGACGGCCCAATCGCCCACCAGCGGCAAGGTCGCAAACCACTCGGGAGACGCCGCCCCATTGGCGTTGGTCGCCAGCACCCAAGCCAGCAACTGCCGCGCTTCGTTGAGCGCATAGGACAGCGCCATGAAGATCGGGATGAGGATGAACAGGACCATCACGGCGATCATCAGGCCCGCCGCAATCGTTCGATTGCCGCCAACGCCGTCCAGAACCTTGCGATAGATGGGCCAGCTGGCAAAGCCGATGATCAACGCCGCCAGGACGGGGACCAGAAATCCGTGGAAGAAATAGACGCAAGCGAGCAGGATCAGGATGATCAGCCAACGGGCCAGCGCGAGGGGCGGGATGAGAGCCGACCGCATGGGTCCCAGCAATCTGGGCTCGCGTTCGGGATGGGGATGGTCCGTCTTGATCACATGCCAATTCCAGGTTGGATGATTGATCTATAAGGCAAATCGCGTGATCGGAACAACAAAACCTTTCCCGCTCCGATCACATAAGTTTGCGTCCATTTGGCACCGGTCGCTCGATCGAAGCCAACACAATGCCGCCAGTCTCGTCTTCGAACCCAAGCGTCAGCACTTCCGAGCGGAGCGGGCCGATCTGGCGGGGCGGAAAATTGACCACCGCCATCACCTGTCGGCCAACGATATCCTCGGGCTCATAATGGGTGGTAATCTGCGCCGAGGATTTCTTGACGCCCAATTCCGGACCGAAATCGATCAGCAGAATGATCGCCGGCTTGCGCGCCTCGGGAAACGGACGCGCCTCCACGACGGTTCCCACCCGAATATCCACCTTGAGGAAGTCATCAAAGGAAATCGGATCGTTCATCGCCCAAGCTCTTCGCTTCTGCTGCGGGCTGCCGCGATGGCACGCGCCATCAGCGCACCCAGCCCGTCGTCCGCCATCAACACATCGAGCGCCGCCTGCGTGGTGCCGCCCGGCGAGGTGACGTTCCTGCGCAACTGTTCGGCTGGCGCCGCATCCGCCTCCATCAGCGCCGCCGCCCCGATCACCGTCTGCCGCGCCAGCGCCATCGCCTGCTGCTCACTGAGCCCCTGCGCCCTGCCCGCCGCCGCCATAGCCTCGACCAGATGGAACACATAGGCCGGGCCCGACCCGGACACGGCGGTTACCGCATCGATCAGGTCTTCCGCATCAACCCAGACCACCGCTCCCGCTGCCTCCAGCACCGCCTCGGCCAGTGCGCGGTCGGCGGGTGTGATCTCGCCTCGGGCAAATGCCCCTGAAATGCCCTTGCCGATCTGCGCCGGCGTATTGGGCATGGCGCGCACAATCCTTCCGGTGCCCAGCCCAGCAGATAGCTTCTCCGTCGATATTCCGGCAGCAATCGAGATGACTAGCGTTTCAGGGCCAACCACAGCCCGCGCGGCGGCGAGCACCGCGTCCATGATCTGCGGCTTGACCGCCAGCACCACAACCCGCGCCACCTCCGTCGGCAAGTCGCCAAGCAGCCTTGCGCCATGCGCGGCAGCGAACACCGAAACGCTTTCATGGGGTTGAGGATCGATCAACGTCAGCGCAGCACCGGGCAAGCCGGCCCGCACCCAGCCCGATGCCATCGCCATGCCCATCTTGCCCGCCCCGATCAGCAGAACAGGACCCGCATTGGCCAGGCTCACGCTTCGCCCACCGTTTCGAACATGACTTCGGCCAGCGCGTCGGCGGCCGACTTGCCGGCCCACACCACGAACTGGAACGCCTGATAATAGAGATCGCAGCTTTCGGTTGCCGAGCGCAACAGCGCTTCGCATTGCTGCGGCGACACTTCCGCCCCGCCCGACAGGAGGTGCGAATTGCGGAACAACACCACGCCCTCCTTGCTCCAGATGTCGAAATGCCCGATCCAGAGCTGCTCATTGATCAGCGAAATAAGGGTCTTGATCTCCCCGCGCCGCGCTTCGGGCACCTTCAGGTCGAACGCACAGGCAAGGTGCAGCGACTCCATCTCCTCCATCCAGTTGAACGAGACATGGTAATCGCTCCAGCCCCCTTTCACCGAAATGGAAATCTCATCGGCGTCCTGTCGCTCGAACGACCAGTCGTTGATCGCGGCGATATGCTCGATGATGTCCACCGGGTGGATGGTCCGATCCAGTTCCAATTCGAGAAGAGACATGACTGGCCCCCACGCTAGAGCGTTGGTTCGAAGATGCAGCGACCGTCAGGATGACGGACGCACTACGCGGCACAACCGAGCCGGTCAGACCGGAACAGATGTACGAATCGTCGTTAATCCGACTGTACACTGCACCGCCCGCAGGGACCCATAAACGCAGGCCCAAAACCGGAATTCTCTTGTGGATGATCGGAGCAGCATGGTTAATGCGGTGTTAACGGACGCCGTATTCCACAGGCTGCTGTGCGGTTCTTCGAAACCGGATCAGCGCCGGCGTCCTTCTTCGAGATCACGCGCCCAGGTGTCGCTCCCATGCGCCCGCGCCAGCGCGGCGGCGGCCATGTGCTCATACTCCACCTGCCGCAGATTGACGTGCCATCTCCCCGCCGATTGCTCGACAATGGCATAAGCCGCAGCAGGAGACAGCCGCGACACAGATTCAGGATCGCTCATCGTAAAAGACGGACGCCCGACGCTTCCAGGGTTGAACACCACGGTGCCATCCGGCAGCGTCACCACGCGCGCCACATGGGTATGGCCGCAACAATAGACCGGCAACCGCTCGGCGGGCAGTTCGGCCTCGACTTCTTCAAGCGTCGCGACCCGCAGTCGCCCTCCACCCGCCGGGCGATCCAGCCAATATTTCTCGTCCGAGCGAGGCGAGCCGTGGCTCAGAAAGATCGTATCGCCATAGATTGCCGTTTCAGGCAGGGTCTTCAGCCACTCCATGGGCTGCCCCTTCACCTGACCGAGTATCCAGTCATCGCTCTCGCTGAGGTCTTCATGATCGCCCTCGACCAGATAGCGGTCGGTATTGCCCCGGATCGCTACCATATCGAGCCCCGCCAGCAGGTCTGCCGTACGACGCGGCTCGATTGGTCCCGCCAGATGGTCCCCCAGATTGAGGATCTTGTCGACGTCATGGCACGTGATGTCGGCCAGCACCGCTTCCAGCGCCATGGCGTTGCCATGAATATCGGAGATGACGGCGACCCGCATGGTGCTGCCTAACTGTCGGCCTTGCCGCTCTTGAGGGCATCGAGTTCGGTGCGCAGTGCGTCGAGGTCCTCGGCCTGCCGCGAAACCAGTTCCCGCAGCGCGTCGAAATCCTCACGCTTGACCAGATCGAGATCATTGACGATCCGCTCCATCTGGCCTCTGAACGCCGTTTCAGCCTCGCGACGCACGCCATCAGCCATGGAAGCGGCTTCGTTCATCACCCGTCCCAGATCGTCGAAAAACTTTTGTCCTTGCGACATCGGTCATGTCCTCTTGCTTAGCCCCATCGGGGCCGTTCACGTCTATGTAGGGGCTCGCGATCCGCTTGACCAGAGGCACACCGAACGGCATTGTCGCGCCGCATACGCCCAGTTTCAGTCGAGGTGCGCCTTGCCCTTTCCCCATATCGATCCGATCGCCTTTGCCCTCGGCCCCATCGTCATCCGTTGGTATGCGCTAGCCTATCTTGCCGGCATCTTTCTCGGCGTCGGATATGGAATGCTGCTGCTGCGCCGTAAATCCTTGTGGGTCAACGGCACGCCGCCCATGACCCCGGACGAATTGTTCGATTTCACCTTCTGGATCGTTATCGGCATCATCGTCGGCGGACGCCTCGGCTATGTTCTGTTTTACGATCCACTGGCATTCCTCGCCAACCCCGCTGCCATCCTTGCCCTCTGGGATGGGGGCATGAGTTTCCATGGCGGGATGCTGGGGCTGATGACGGCGATGATCGTCTATCTGCACCGCAAGCAGGCCAACATTCTCTCCGGTCTCGACCTGCTCGCCTGCTGCGCCACCATCGGCTTGTTTCTGGGCCGTGTCGCCAATTTCATCAATGCCGAGCTTTACGGCAGCGTGACCACCATGCCCTGGGGCGTCATCTTCCCCGGCGGCGGCGATCTGCCCCGTCATCCCAGCCAGCTGTACGAAGGCCTTCTCGAAGGCGTCGTGCTGTTCCTTGTCATTCGCTATTTCACCCACATCAAGCTGGTGCTCCGCCGCCCCGGCACCGCCGCCGGTATCTTTGGCATCGGCTATGCGCTGTCGCGCATCTTTGTCGAATTCTTCCGCCTGCCCGACGCCCATATCGGCTACCTTGCCTTTGGCTGGCTTACCATGGGCATGGTGCTGTCGCTACCGATCCTTCTTGCCGGCATCGGCCTCGTCCTCTGGGCCCGGCCCCGTCGCCGTGTCTGAGACGCTATCGCTGGGCGATCTCATCGACATGCAGATCCGCCAAAGCGGTCCCATGTCGCTGGCGACCTATATGGGCCTTTGCCTCACTCACCCGACGCGCGGCTATTACCGCAAGACCGACCCCCTCGGCACGAAGGGCGATTTCATCACCGCCCCGGAGATCAGCCAGACATTTGGCGAAGTCATCGGCGCGTGGATCGCCGACCTCTATATCCAGATGGATCGCCCGAAGAGATTGACTCTGCTCGAACTTGGGCCGGGGCGCGGCACCCTTCTGGCCGACGCGCTGCGCGTCGCCACGCGCGCCTCGGGCTTCGCTGCGGCCTTGGACCTCAAACTCTTCGAGACCAACCCCGTCCTCATCGCCATGCAGCGCGAGAAGCTGGGCAATTACAATCCTCATTGGATCGAGGATATCGAAGCCATCGGCGGCGCGCCCGTCATTGTCCTGGCCAATGAATTCTTCGATGCGCTCCCCATCCGCCAGTTCGTCAAGCGCAACAGCAAGTGGTACGAACGCAGCGTCGGCCTCGCCGAGGGCAAACGCAGCTTTGGCCTCTCGCCCACCCCCTATGAAGAAGCGCTGATCGGCGAAGAATTCGCCTCCGCGCAAAATGGCGAAGTTGCCGAGATCGGCCTCGCCGCCCAGCAGTTCATGGGCCATCTCGCCCGCCTCGTCGCGCCGCGCGGCGGCGCCATCCTCGCTCTCGATTATGGCCACGCCCGCACCCAACCGGGCGAAACCCTACAGGCTCTGTCCCGCCACGCGCCGGTCGATCCGCTGGACCAGCCCGGTGCTGCGGACCTGACAGCACACGTCGATTTTCAGGCGCTGGGGCGCGCTGCGCGCATGGCTGGGTTGACCGTCCACCCGCTTGTCGAACAGGGGGCGTTCCTGTCATCCTTGGGTCTGGCCGAACGCCACGCGGCACTGGCCGCTGCAAACCCTCACAAGGCGGGCGCACTGGACACGGCCTTTGATCGGCTGACCGCCGCCGACCAGATGGGGGCTTTGTTCAAAGTCCTGTGCGCCTCAAGCCCCGGCCTTCGGCCAGCGGGCTTTGCCGCACCATGAAAGCCCACCCTGCCATGAACACGCCGATCGAAAAAAGCCCAGCCATCACCGCTCTGACCGGTATTCGTCACGGCTTTTTCGGGCGACGCGGCGGGGTATCGGAAGGCGAATTCGCATCGCTCAATGCCTCACGCATGGTCGGCGACGATCTGGCCAATGTGGTCGATAATATCCATCGCGCCGTCATGGCCCTAAAGGGCGGACCGCTCCCGGTCGCCCTCGCCCGTCAGGTCCACGGCACGAATGTGCATGTGGTCACCGATCTGCTCGATCCCGATAACCGCCCTGAGGCCGATGCTCTGGTCACCGACCGCCCCGGCATCGCGCTGGGAATTCTCACCGCCGATTGCACTCCCGTGCTGCTTGCCGATCCCGAAGCCGGTGTCATCGGCGCTGCCCATGCGGGATGGAAGGGCGCTGTCGGCGGCATTCTCGCCCGGACCGTGGAGGCCATGGAAGCCCTCGGCGCGGCCCGCCAGCGTCTGCACATAGCTATCGGCCCGGCCATATCGGCCGCCAATTACGAAATCGGCGACGACATGGCCGCAACCATCCGCGCCGACTTCCCCGATGCGGCCCGGTTCATCCTCACCGGCGACTGGCCAAAACCCCATTTCGATGTCCCCGGCCTCGTCCTCGATCAGGCTCAGGCGCTGGGCGTCGCCGGTGTTGAGACTGTCGGCAGCTGCACCTACGCCAGCCCGGACCTCTATTTTTCCCACCGCTACGCCACCCATCATGCGATTCGCACCGGACGCCAGATTGCGCTGATCGCGCGGAGCTGACTTGCGCCGCACTGCAATTTCTCAGGATAATCCTCCCGAAAACCGGGTGCAGATGGGCAACACCACCCCCTCGCCTGCATCTTCATGCAAAAGTCATATTGAAGTCCCGTCCGCCAGGGTCTAAACGTCCCGCCAACAAACCCGGGGCGCTGGCGGCACCGGGTGACAGGGCGACATATAGAGGCTGACCATGAAGCTGGTGACGGGAAACTCCAACCTCACCGTGGCCAAGGCCGTATCCGACTATCTCGAAATTCCACTCACCGATGCGTCGGTCAAGAAATTCGCCGATAAGGAAATCTTCGTCGAAATTCATGAAAACGTACGCGGCGAGGATGTATTCATCATCCAGTCGACGTCGTATCCGACCAACGACCATCTGATGGAATTGCTGATTCTGATCGACGCTGCGCGCCGATCCTCTGCCCGCCGGATCACGGCGGTTCTTCCCTATTACGGCTATGCCCGACAGGATCGAAAATCGGCCCCTCGCACCCCGATTTCGGCCAAGCTGGTCGCCAATCTGATCACGGAAGCCGGCGCGAACCGCATCCTGACGCTGGACCTGCACGCGCCGCAGATTCAGGGCTTTTTCGATATTCCCACCGATAACCTCTATGCCGCGCCGGTCCTCACCCGCGACATTGCGGAAAATTATGATACCTCCAAGGTGATGATCGTTTCGCCCGACGTGGGCGGTGTGCTGCGTGCGCGCAACGTCGCCAACCGCATCGGTGCCCAACTGGCCATCGTCGACAAGCGCCGCCCCCGGGCCGGTGTTTCCGAGGTGATGAACATTATCGGCGATGTGCGGGGCCAGTCCTGCATCCTCATTGACGATATCGTCGATTCCGGCGGCACCCTCGTCAACGCCGCCCAGGCCCTGCTCGATGCCGGTGCCAGCGAAGTGTCCGCTTACATCACCCATGGCGTGTTGTCGGGCGATGCTCCCGGTCGTATCGCCAATTCGCCGCTCAAGGAGCTGGTGACCACCGACTCGATCGAGATGAACGCCGACGTGGCCAAGGTGGACAAGATCCGCCACATCTCCATCGCGTCGCTTATCGGTGAGGCCATCGCGCGCACGGCGTCCGAACAATCCGTCTCCAGTCTGTTCGACTGATTCGGCAGGGTTAACGCTTCGTTAACGGCCACACAGGATTCGCTCCCAACTGGCGCAGGTCCTTCTGATCTCCCACCTTTGCGCTTACATCGCATCGGCTGGGAGATTCTTTGACCAATGGCCGCGACTCAGACAAACACACCTCAATTCCAGAGCGTGCCCGGTCGGAGCGGCCTTCGCTTCTACGGTCCGGAAACGCGCCAATTCAAAAATCTGGGACCGGTCTTTATCGCCCTTCTTGGGGAGAAGGCCGGTTTCAGTGGAACCTTGAACCGGCTCCGGCATTTTTCAGACATCTGGAAAATACGGTGGGGCAAGCCGGTCATGGCTTCCTGTGCTGCGTATGTGGAAGTATCAGTGACCAACACCCCGCCCCGCCCATCCCGGGTGGCCCCCCGTTCCAGTGCCCAATCCGAGTTGCAGGCACTTCTCGATGAAATTCCCACATGGCCGGACGCCATGCTCACCCATATGTACACGCGATTTGGCTCAAGCCGCCTGTTTCGCCTCCACCACGATGCCGATGGACCGCTGACCGAGCGCGCGCAGCAACTCCGCTTCGCCGCCCTGTGTGAACTGGAGCGTCGCGGCCTCGAAATTCCATCAGACGAAGCGGATTGATCCGCTCCGGCCCTTGCCGAAATTCGCCCTCTCCTATATAGACCGCGCCCATGAAGCGTCCGTCACCCCTGGAGGACGGGCGCGCGTTCGGCGTGGAGCGCTTTCCGCGTTGAATGCACCCAACCAATGGATGATTTCCATGACCATCGAACTTACAGCTTCGGTGCGGAATCGGGTGGGCAAGGGGGCCGCTCGTGAACTGCGCCGTGAAGGTCTGGTTCCTGCCGTTATCTACGGCGAAAAGAAGCCCCCCCTGCCGATTTCCGTGTCCTACAAGGATGCGTTCCGCAAGATTCATGACGGCGGCTTTCTCAGCACCGTCATTGAGATCGAAGTGGATGGCGAAAAGCACCGCGTGATCCCAAAGGATTACCAGCTTGAGCCCGTGCGCGACTTCCTCGTGCACGTGGATTTCCTGCGGGTTGGCAAGAACACGACCCTGATCGTGGACGTTCCGGTCCTCTTCATCAATGAAGACAAGTCGCCCGGCATCCGGAAGGGTGGTGTGCTCAACGTTGTCCGCCACACTGTGGAAGTGACCGTGCCCGCCGACTCGATCCCGGAAAACCTGGTGGTCGACCTCGACGGCGTCGAGGTGGGTGGCACCATGCACATCTCCAGCGTCACCCTGCCGGAGAACGTGGTTCCCACCATCACCGACCGTGACTTCACCATTGCCACCATTGCGGCTCCATCTGCTCTGCGCTCGTCTGAAGGCGAAGCAGAAGACGAAGGCGCTGAAGAAGGCGGCGAAGCAGAATAATCTGTTCGGGCCGGCCTGTGCCGGCCCGTTCTTTTCTTGCGGTCTCCCGGAGAGCAGCGATGCACCTGATCGTAGGGCTCGGCAATCCCGGTGCCCAATACGCAGCGCACCGGCACAATATCGGTTTTGTCGCCGTCGACGAAATCGCCGACCGCCACGCCTTCCCCCCCTTTCGCCAGAAGTTTTCCGGTCTTGTGACCGAGGGCACCATCGATGGCGAAAAGATCATCCTGCTCAAGCCGCAAACCTTCATGAACCGCTCCGGCGATTGCGTTGCGCAGGCCGCCCGGTTCTACAAGCTCGCTCCGTCCGACATTTCCGTCATCCACGATGAACTCGACCTCGCCCCCGGCAAGGTCCGCATCAAGACCGGCGGCGGCAATGGCGGCCATAACGGGCTGCGCTCCATCGAGAGCCACATCGGGAAGGACTTCGTTCGCGTCCGCATCGGCATCGGCCATCCCGGCCACAAGGACCGCGTCCAGCCTCATGTGCTGTCCAATTTCCATAAGGCCGAAAACGAATGGCTTGCCCCGCTGCTCGCCACCCTGTCCGACAATGTCTCCATGCTCGCCAGGGGCGATGCCTCAGGTCTCATGAACAAGCTCGCCCTCGCAGTGCCCAGCCCCGCCAAACCCGAGCCTTCCCCCTCCGCGCAAAAGCCCAAGGCCCAAAGTCACATCCGCCAGGCCCGCACCTCCGCCCCCCAGGCGAAGGTCCCGACCTCCGGCCCCATGGCCGACATGCTCAAAAAGCTGTTCGGCAAACAAAGCTGAACCCCAGGGCATTTCGGCCACGCACCCGCCACCACCCCTTGTTCTTGCCGGCAGAGCCAGCGCCCCTTCCCTCACCGCTGCCCTTCCCCCGCGCTCCAGCAAGGCCGCACCCCACGCGCAGCGAGGCAGAACCTTGACTTCTCGCTCCGTCTGCATGAGGTAAGGCTAAATCATTTCCCCAGCGCTTGTGCGCCATTTCCGAGGTTCCCCATGGGCTTCAAATGCGGCATCGTCGGTCTGCCCAATGTCGGCAAATCGACGCTTTTCAACGCCCTTACCCAGACAGCAGCCGCTCAGGCCGCCAATTTCCCGTTCTGCACCATCGAGCCCAATATCGGTGAAGTGTCCGTTCCCGACGCGCGCCTCGACAAGCTCGTCGAACTGGGCAAATCGCAATCCAAGATTCCCGCCCGGCTGTCGTTCGTCGACATCGCCGGCCTCGTCAAAGGCGCGTCAAAGGGCGAAGGACTGGGCAACCAGTTTCTCGCCAATATCCGCGAATGCGACGCCATCGCCTATGTTCTGCGGTGCTTTGAAAACGACGACATCGTCCACGTTGCCGGCAAGGTCGATCCGCTGGCCGATGCCGAGGTGGTCGAGACCGAACTGATGCTCGCCGATCTCGAAAGCCTGGAAAAGCGCATTCCCGGACTGGAAAAGCGGATCCGCGGCAATGACAAGGACGCCAAGCTGGCCCTCGACCTGATCCAGCGCGCCAGGGCGCTGCTCGAAGAGGGCCGCCCCGCACGCTACACCGAGCGCGCCGATGATGAGGAAAAGGCGTTTCGCGAGTTGCAGCTGCTCACCGCCAAGCCGGTGCTCTATGTCTGCAACGTCGATGAAGCCTCTGCCGCCACCGGGAATGAATATACCAGGCTGGTCGAAGACTACGCCAAAAGCCAGGACGCCCGCTCGGTCATCATCTGCGCCGAAATCGAAGCCGAACTTGCTGGCCTCGATGAGGCTGACCGCAGCGATTATCTCGCCTCGCTCGGCCTTGAAGAGCCCGGCCTCAACCGTCTGATCCGCGAAGGCTACAAGCTTTTGCACCTCCAGACCTATTTCACCGTCGGCCCCAAGGAAGCCCGCGCCTGGACGATTCCGGTCGGCACCCGCGCGCCGCAGGCCGCCGGTGTCATTCACACCGATTTCGAACGCGGCTTCATTCGCGCCCAGACCATCGCCTATGACGATTTCATCGCTCTCGGCGGCGAGGCAGGCGCCAAGGAAGCCGGCAAGGCCCGCGACGAAGGCAAGGATTATGTCGTCAAGGACGGCGACGTGATGCTGTTCCGCTTCAACACCTGATCGATGATCTCTGTTTCCGGGCGGCACCGTTTGCACGCCCGGAAGCCCGCCTCGCGGCAGTCCTCGACTGTTTCAAAAAACCGGCAATTGCGCCTTAGCGGGGTCCGCGCCGGGCAGGTCAGAACGCAGAATATTCCCGTCGAAGTCACCCCGACATAGGCTTGCCCCGCAAACCCGCCGTCCCGCGCCGCCAGCGAGGCATAAAGCGGCCCGGTGTCCTGGATTTCGGCCATGTCCAATCCTCTCTTTCGCCCCTAAAACACCACGCCCTTTGGCCTCAGGCGACCCGATTTTCGCCAGCCACGGCCTCCATTGCCGCCATCACTGATTCGGCCTCACACTGCGCCGCCAACAGACCGTGAGCGCAATGAAGATTGAAACTGTCCTGATTGGCCCTCCCCTCCGGGCGATCCTCTCGCGCTACCTCATCACGGCCCGAGGGGTGCTTCTGGTTGTGGTGCTGACCATCCTTTTGGGCTCAGCCACCGCCGTTGCGGCCCCGTACCTGTTCTCACGCCTGATCGATCAGTTCGATTCCGCTGCCGCCACGCCCAACCTCCTATGGGCCTTCATGGTCTATGCGGTTCTGATGGGGGCGTCGTTCGCTATCCAGCGGGTGGCCAGTTTTCTGACCTTCATGACCTCCGAGAGCCTCAACTTCGTCACTTCGACCGCCTTTTTCGAGCGGATCGCGGACAAGGCCTCGAACTTCTTTCTCGATCACAACCCCACCGAGATCGAAAGCGCCCAGCATCAAGGCATCGAAGCGCTCAATATCGTCGTCCAGTTCACGCTGGCGGCGCTCTTGCCCGGCAGCCTTCAGGTAATGCTCAGCCTCATCCTGCTCTGGGCCGTCCTCGATATCGATGTCGCCGTGATCGTCATCGTCTATGGCGTCACCTATATCGCGCTGGTCGCCCGCACCAGCGCGCGCACCCGCCCCCGCCTCGACGAAGCGGTCGAGCACGGCCAGGCCAGTTCACGCTTTGTCGGCAATGCAATTGCCAGCATGGATACCCTGCGCCAGTTCGGCTCCGACCGCTGGATGATCGGCCAGTTCACCGAGCGGCGGCGCGCGGCGCACGATGCCTGGCGGCGCTATGCCCTGATACATGTGCGCTATGCGGTGCTGTTCGGCGCCGCCCTTGCCGCCCAATTTGCCATCACGCTATGGCTCTTGGTGCCCCGCGTGTCAGAAGGCAGCCTCACGGTCGGCGATCTGGTGCTGTTCAACACCCTGTTGCTCCAGCTCAACATGCCCTTCCAGATGATCGGGCAGGCCATCCAGCAGGTCATCCAGTCCCACGCGCGCTTCCTCCCGTTCGCCCGCATGTGGCAGGCCGAGGCCCATGACGATCCCGAAACCACCGGCGATTTTCGCCTCAGCGAGGGCGAAGTGGTCTTCGAACATGTCAGCTATCTCTATCCCAATGGAAGAGGCGTCGAAAACGCTGACTTCAGAGCCCGACGCGGCACCATCACCTTCATCACCGGCGATACCGGCGCCGGAAAATCGACGCTGTTCAAGCTGCTGCTCAAATCGATGAACCCCACGTCCGGCCGCATCCTTGTCGATGGCACCAACCTCGCTGGCATTTCCCGCGCCGATTGGTTTGCCCGGATCGCTGCCGTCCCTCAGGATATCGTGCTGCTTAACGACACGCTGGCCACCAATATCGTTCTGGGCCGCCCCCATGACGAGGCCCGCCTGCGCCGCGCTGCCGAACGCGCCGCCATCCTCGCCTTCATCAATGGCCTCGATGAGGGTTTTGAAACCGCGGTGGGAGAACGCGGACTCAAGCTCTCCGGGGGTGAACGCCAGCGCATCGCCATCGCCCGCGCGCTGTATGCGGACCCGGCCATCGTGCTGCTCGACGAAGCCAGCTCCGCGCTGGACGCTGAAACCGAAAAAGACATCATGGACCAGTTGCGCCGCATCGGCGACGAGGTGACCATCATCGCCATCACCCACCGGCTCAGCGTCATCGCATCCGAAGATGACGTCGTCCATATCGGCCCTGCGACCCAATGACCCCGCGCCAACCGGCTTGCCCCTCCGCCGCCATCGGGTCTAGAACAGGCTGACCTATAGGGCAGCACAATGACCAATCCGACAACCAAGAGCCGCCGCCATTTCGAAGATTTGCAGATCGGCGAAACCGTAGCGCTCGGACCCATCACCATCAGCAAGGCCGACATCCTGGCTTTCGCCACCGAGTTCGACCCCCTCCCTTTCCATCTCGATGAAAAGGCCGCACGCGAGAGCCTGTTGGGCGGACTGGCCGCCAGCGGTTGGCAGACAGGCGCCCTGTCGCTGCGCATGCTGGCCGATCGGTTCCTCTCCACCATTGCCTCCATGGGCAGCCTTGGCTTTACCGATCTGAAGTGGAAGCGCCCCTTGATGAAGGACGACACCCTTTCGGGCACGGCGTCCATCACGGCCCTGCGCCGCTCGTCGACCCATCCGGATATGGGCATCGTCACCATCGCGTTTGACATGCGCAACCAGAACGATCAGCAGGTGATGACCCTCAACCTCGCCAACCTCGTTGAAATCCGCGATCCCTCGATCGGAGGGAGTCGATGACCCGCTGGTTCGAAGAGATCGAGTTATCGACCATCTATGATCTGGGCAGCCACACCTTTACCGAGGCCGAGATCATCCGGTTCGCAACGCTCTATGATCCGCAGTATTTCCACACCGATCCGGACGCCGCGCGTCACTCCCATTTCGGTGGCCTTGTCGCCTCCGGCTGGCACACGGTTAGCGTCGGCCACCGGCTGATGGTCGACCGGCTCACCGCCGAAGAAGACATCGTGCGCACCGAAGGGAGCGAACCCGGTGTCGCCGGCCCCTCCCCCGGGGTCAACCGCATGAATTTTAGCGCTCCCGTCCGGCCCGGGGATACGGTCCGCTTCACGCTCAGCGTCACCAACAAGCGCAAATCCAATTCCATTCCAGGCTGGGGCCTGTTGTTCAACCTGATCGAAGCCCACAATCAGCACGGGAACCTCGTTTACTCCGCCGATCTGGTCAGCTTTTCCAAGCTGCGCGATTTCCGCCCCACCCTGCGCCTGCGCGCCGCCATGGCGCTATCTCGGTTTCCCGTTTTCAACAAGCTCATGGTCCGTAAATGACTGTCCTCGACCGCATCGCCATTGCCATCGCCGGGGTACTTGGCGCAACCGGCGTCGCCGCAGCGGCGGCATCGTCCCATGCGGGAGCCGCGCTGCTCGGGCCATATTCCCTGATTGCCCTCACCCACGCCCCGGCCCTGCTGGCCTTGGCGCTGGCGCCCCTGCCGCGGCTTTTCAAGGCCGCCCTGGCGGTCATCGCGCTGGGCGCCACGGTCTTTTGCATAGACCTCGGCGTCCGCTATCTGTTTGGCAGCCCACCGGTGCGGATGCTCGCCCCGATCGGCGGCGTAAGCCTCGTTGCAGGCTGGCTGCTGGTAAGCTTCGCTGGGCTGAGCGGCATCCGCCGCTGACCGATCCCGGCCCCTCAGCGGCCTAAAGCAATATCATATGAATATAGTATAAGTCATATTAACATTGACTCTCATCGTTGAAAATCTCACGCTTTACTTTCGATAAAAGTATTAATTGATATAATACTATTATAACGGAGGTAAAAATGAGATTTTCCCGGCACATCGCCGTCATAGCTACGCTGGCGCTACTGCCTCTGAGCGGCGTCGCGCAGGAAAGCGCAGCCGATATCCTGGGCGCCGACAGCCTGCAAGCGCTGAAGGATCGGACGGCTCCCGTCGATGTGGTGGACGGCAGCGTCATGCCCCACTTCATTGCCGATCCATCCTGGCCCAAGCCCTTGCCCAACAACTGGACCTTTGGCCAGATTGCCGGCGTTCATGTGGATGGCGAGGATAATGTCTGGATACTGCAACGCTCGCGGTCTTTGACCACCGAGGAAGCGGGCTTGCTCGAAGCTGTCGGCGAAAACGGCGATGGCGTTCCCGTAAGCGCCCTCGGTCACCCGCGCCCCTTTGGCCCCATCACCGATTGTTGCGGCCCGGCTCCGGCGGTGATGCAGTTCGACCCCCAAGGCAATCTGCTCCAGGCTTGGGGCGGTCCTTCCGATGAAGGCTTCCTCGACACCCGCTGCCGCCAGGAGGACGGCTGTTTCTGGCCTGCCAACGAGCACGGCATCTATGTCGATCACAACGATAACGTCTATATCGGCTCGAACGGCAATGGCTCCGGCGCCACCCCCTGGGCCAGCCAGAATGGTTGGGATGGACACGTCCTCAAGTTCACCATGGACGGTGATTTCCTGCTCCAGATCGGGGCCACCGGTGCCACCGAGCCCGATAGCAACGACACCGATGGCGGCATCAACGGCACCCCGCAGTTGTTCCGCCCCGCCGACATGGTCGTCGATCCGAACACCAACATTCTCTATATCGCCGACGGCTACGGCAACAACCGCGTCGTCGCCGTGGATGCACAAACCGGCCAATATGTCGGGCACTTCGGTGCCTACGGCCAAAACCCCGTCGACGACGACCTCGCCGACAATTCCGGCACGTTTGCCGAAGACCTGGCGCGCGAAGACAACCCGCGCCCCGGCTTCTTCCGCAATCCCGTCCACTGCGTTCGCATCTCGTCGGATGGCCTGCTTTATGTCTGCGACCGCGGCAATAACCGCTTCCAGGTCTTCGACATCGCCGAGGTCGGCCAGCCCTGCGACAATCTCGATGGAACGGTCGGCCAGTGCGGCTTTGTCGAAGAGCAGTTCGTCAGCATCGGAACCCGCACCACCATTCCGGGAACCGCCGTTTCGGTCAACTTCTCGACCGATGCGGATCAGTCCTGTCTTTATGTTGGCGACAATTCCAACATGACGATCTACGTGCTCAACCGCGATTCACTGGGCGAACTGGGCCGCTTCGGCCGTCCCGGCCAGGGCGCGGGTGAGTTCCACTGGCTCCACAACGTGGCGGTGGATTCACAAGGAAATCTCTATACGGGCGAAGTCGATACCGGCAAACGCGCCCAGCGCTTCGTCCGCTATGGCGATATGGGCTGCTCAGGCGATGGCGACACCGTCGGCGGCATGTTGCTCTCTGCTAACTAGAGCGTTTCCAGGAAAAGTGCGAAGCGGTTTTCCGGTTCGGAAACGCGACAGCACTAACCCACATCGAAAAAAATGGGCGGCTTCCGGGCCGCCCATTCCATTTCCAGCTCTCAATGCCCTTCAAATCCGAGCAGGGCTTCGACGCTCACCCCAAGGGCGCGCAATTTCTCCGCGCCCCCGATATCGGGCAAATCAATCACAAACGCCGTGTGATCGACCGTTGCCCCGGTGCGCCGGAGCAGCGATACCGCCGCAATCGCAGTACCCCCCGTCGCGATCAGATCATCGACAAGCAGAACATTGTCCGCCGGTCCTACGGCATTGGCGTGAATCTCGATCGTATCCACCCCATATTCCAGCGCGTAGTTCTGGCCGATAGTTTCGCCCGGCAGCTTGCCCGCCTTGCGCACCGGCACGAACCCCACGCCAAGCTCGATCGCCACCCCGGCCCCGAAGATGAAACCCCGCGCCTCGATACCCGCGACCTTGGTGATGCCCTTGTCCCGATGGGCGTCGGCCAGCCTCTGGCAGCTCTCGCGAAAGCCCGCTGAATCTTCGATCAGCGAGGTGATGTCGCGAAAGATGATGCCCGGCTTGGGATAGTCGGGAATTGAGCGCACCAGCGCCTTGAGGTCGGTGGCCATGATTATATCCGTCATGAAGGGGAAAGAGGCAGGATCGCGGTTTTTGTCTGCGGCGAGATCAGAAATAGCGGTTGGGCGGAACCACGCGGCCCGTCAATTCGCCGGCCTTGCGCGCCGCCCGCTTGGCCGTTTCGAACGCCGCCTGCCGGCGTTCAACTGAAATCATGTTCGGAGCCGCCTTGATCGCCGAGCGCACCACCGGGCTGCGACTGGCGGCAAAAGCCAAAAGCGCAACGGTCTTTACTACCCTGATCGCCGACATGATGGCGTCTCCGTTTCTCTCTGCACAGCCTTGGCTTAGGGCCAATATATGACGCGAAAAGGGCCCCGTCAGGGGCCCTTATACGTCAATCAGTGCACGTCACGCCAGATGCGACGTTTGACCAGATACATCAATATCGACAGCACGATCAGGAACAGGATGACCTTGAAGCCCGTCGCCTTGCGGTCGACCATGTGCGGATCGGCGGTCCATTGCAGGAACGCCGAAACGTCCCTCGCATATTGTTCCATGGTCTGCGGCGTGGACTCGTCAGCATAAGAGACGATCCCGTCGCTGAGCGGCGGTGCCATGGCGATCAGATGACCGGCAAAATAGTCATTGTAATACTGCCCCACCGGGACGTCCACGCCCTCAGGCGCCTCGGTGTACCGGGTCAGCAGGTTGTAGATATAGTCCGCTCCGGCTTCCTGATAGGCGGTGAAATAGGTGAAGATCCACCAGGGGAAATCCATGTGGATGCCCCGGGCCTTGGCCATCAGCGACAGGTCGGGCGGGAAGGCCCCACTGTTGGAGTCCCGGGCGATCTGCTCGCTGGGGAACGGGTTCGGCCAACGGTCAGCCGGCACGCCTTCGCGTCGCCCGTCGGTTGCGGTCTCGTCAGCAATGGTGAATTCCGCCGCCAGTGCCCGCACCTGATCTTCGCTGAAGCGCGGACCGCCCGGCTCCGACAGGTTGCGGAACGCGATGAATTCGAGGCCATGGCAGCTTGAGCAGACTTCACGGTAAACCTGAAAGCCCCGGCGGAGCTGGTTCTGGTCATAAGTGCCGAACACGCCCGCAAAGCTCCAGCTCTGCTGGTCGGTATGCGGATTGTCCTGGGCCTGCGCCATGGACCCGCCAACCGCCATTGCTACGAAGGCGACGGCGCCAAGAATTGTTTTTCTGAACATCATCTTTGTCTTTCGCCCCCGATCAGCCATTGGTCTTGCCCAGCACGCTTTCCGAAATGCTGGCCGGCAACGGCGCCGGCCTTTCGATGCGTCCCAAAAGCGGCAGGATGATCAGGAAATAGGCAAAGTAATAGAAGGTGAAGACTTTTGCCCAGATCGCGTTGGCGATGCTCCAGGTCGTGCCGTCAGCCGACTGTGCGCCGAAATACGCCAGCAGGATGAAGTTCACCACAAACAGCCAGAAGAACGGCTTGAACAGCGGCCGGAACGAGCCCGACCGTACCTTTGAGGTATCGAGCCAGGGCAGAAAGAACAGGATCAGCAGCGATCCCGCCATCACGATCACGCCACCCAGCTTGGAGTCGATGAACAGCACGTTGAAGTCGATCGCCCGCAGCATCGTATAGAACGGCAGCAGATACCATTCGGGAACGATATGGGTCGGCGTCACCTGCGGATTGCCCGGAATATAGTTGTCCGCATGACCCAGAATATCGGGTGCAAAGAACACGAACCAGGCAAACGGGATCAAGAACAGGACGACTGCGAACAGGTCCTTCATGGTGAAGTAGGGATGGAACGGCAGCGTATCGCGAGTTTCCTTCACTTCCACGCCGGTCGGGTTGTTGTTACCCGGCACGTGAAGCGCCCAGATGTGCAGCGCCACCACGGCAGCGATGATGAAGGGGATCAGATAATGCAGCGAGAAGAAGCGGTTCAGCGTGGGGTTGGCCACCGAGAACCCGCCCAGCAGCAATGTCTGGATCGCCTCGCCCACCACAGGGATGGCCGA
>NZ_DATMGM010000018.1:0-64472 GCF_035555455.1 Pelagibacterium sp.
TACGGCATCCGCGAACACGGCATGGCTGCAGCCATGAACGGCATCGCGCTGCACGGGGGCCTGATCCCTTATGGCGGCACGTTCATGACGTTCACCGATTATTGCCGCCCTTCGATCCGGCTGTCCGCCCTGATGGGCATCCGCGTCGGCTATGTGATGACCCACGATTCCATCGGCCTGGGCGAAGACGGTCCGACTCACCAGCCGGTCGAACATCTTGCCGCCCTGCGCGCCATTCCCAATCTGCTCGTCCTGCGTCCCGCCGATGCGATGGAAGCCGCCGAATGCTGGGAAATCACGCTGGAGCGCGAGAAGACCCCTTCGATCCTCGCACTTTCGCGTCAGGGCTTGCCCGCCTTGCGGGATGCGTATTCGGAAGACAATCTGTGCCTGCGCGGGGCCTATACCCTGTGGGGTGACGAAGACGCCGATGTGGTGATTTTCGGCACCGGTTCGGAAGTGCAACTGGCGCTCGAAGCGGCCAGGGAACTGTCCGCCGAAGGCATTTCCGCGCGCTGTGTGTCGGTGCCGTCCATGGAACTGTTCCACGCCCAGCCTGACGACTACAAGCGTTCGGTCTTCGGTAGCGCACGGGCGCGCGTCGCCGTCGAAGCCGGCATCGAAATGGGCTGGTCGAAGTTCCTCGGCGACAAGGGCCGGTTCATCGGCATGACCGGGTTCGGCGCCTCCGGCCCGATCGACGAGCTCTACAAGCACTTCGGTATTACGACCAAAGCCGTTGTTGAAGCGGCCAAGGCCCAGCTTTAAGTCACTTTTACCGGCAAGGAGCGCCCAGAGGCGCTCCACCCTGCCATCCGGCATGTCATATTCAAGGAGCAGCTCCATGACCGTCCGCGTCGCCATCAACGGATTTGGCCGCATCGGCCGCAACATCCTGCGCGCCATCGTCGAATCCGGTCGCACCGATATTGAAATCGTCGCCATCAATGATCTGGGTCCGGTCGAGACCAATGCCCACCTCATCCGCTACGATTCCGTACACGGCAAATTCCCCGGCACGGTGACGGTCGCGGGCGACACCATTGATGTGGGCCGCGGCCCCATCAAGGTCACGGCGGTTCGCAACCCCGCTGAGCTTCCTCACAAGGAACTCGGCGTCGATATCGTCATGGAATGCACCGGCATCTTTGCGTCCAAGGAAAAGGCCTCGGCCCACCTCGAAGCCGGCGCGAAAAAAGTGATCGTCTCGGCTCCCGCCGAAGGCGCCGACCTCACCGTGGTCTATGGCGTCAACCATCACCTGCTGTCGCGCGATCACGTGGTGATCTCCAACGCTTCGTGCACCACCAACTGCCTGGCACCGGTCGCCCACGTGCTCGATAAGGCCGTCGGCATCGAGCGTGGTTTCATGACCACGATTCACTCCTACACCGGCGACCAGCCCACCCTCGACACCATGCACAAGGACCTCTACCGCGCCCGTGCAGCGGCGCTGTCGATGATCCCGACCACCACCGGCGCCGCCAAGGCCGTTGGCCTCGTCCTGCCCGAGTTGAACGGCAAGCTCGACGGCACTTCCATCCGCGTTCCCACCCCGAACGTCTCGGTTGTGGACTTCAAGTTCATCGCCAAGAAGTCGACCTCGATCGAAGAGATCAACGCCGCGATTCAGGAAGCAGCCGAAGGTCAGCTCAAGGGCATCCTCGGCTACACCACCGAAAAGCTGGTCTCCATCGACTTCAACCATGATCCCCGGTCCTCGATCTTCCACATGGACCAGACCAAGGTCATGGACGGCACCTTCGTGCGCATCCTCACCTGGTACGATAACGAGTGGGGCTTCTCGAACCGCATGAGCGACACCGCCGTCGCCTTTGCCAAGACGCTCTAAGCGTCTCTGCTGGACCGGAGTTTCGGGAGCAATCCCGGACCTCCGGCAGTCACTGGTCGTTGCCAGCCACGCACGCCGCCACATATGTCAGCGCCTCGAACGATCCCCCGAGGGATATTTCGGCAATATCCAGCTCAGGCGCCGAAACGATGAGCATGTGCCCGCGCCGCAGCGCATCGATCAGGGCCAGCGTCCGCCCGTCGCCGGGTCCAGAGCGGTAAAAGAACACAGCGCCGTCTTCCGCCGTAACCGGCAATGCCATCTGCTGGCCGTCAATCAAAAATTCGAGCTGCGGTGGCGCATCCGCAAACGGTTCGATCCCTGCGGCGGGCGTCAATTGCAGCAGAAGGGCGCCCGCATCGTCGAGATGGTCCCCCGCACATTCCAGACTGATATGGCCATCTGTCTCGCTGCCGCCACCAGCTGCGAACGTCCCCATATTGTAATATCCGCCCCAGATCGGGGCCTGCTGGGCAGACGCTGGAACCATGGCTGCCATGGCGCAGAGCACGAAGGGCAAAAAGATGGGCTTCATGATACGATCCCCGTTGCATTCGTGTTGTCGAGCGGTCAATTGAGCCGCTCGGGACTTCCGCCCCGGGCCGCACTCTGCTACCCAATAACGTTAGGAAAAAGGTGCCTCGCATGAGCGTTGCGTTCAAAACCCTCGATGACCTGTCTCTGGACGGCAAGCGCGTCCTGGTGCGCGTCGATCTCAACGTGCCGACCAAGGACGGCAAGGTGACCGACGCAACCCGCATCGAACGCGTGGCCCTCACCATCGCCGAAATCGCCAACAAGGGCGGCCTGCCGATCCTGCTCGCCCATTTCGGACGTCCCAAGGGTAAGGTCGATCCCGCCATGAGCCTCGAAGTGGTGGTTGGCGATCTGCGGCGCATCGTCGGCAAGCCGGTCCATTTCGCCCGCACCGACTGGACCGATGTGAGCGAAGCCCGAAAGGTGATCGAAAGCGCCGAACCCGGCTCGGTGGTGCTGCTCGAAAACACCCGCTTTCATCCCGGCGAGGAAGCCAACGATCCGGAGCTGGTGGCGCGCATGGCGTCGCTGGGCGACCTGTACGTCAACGACGCGTTTTCAGCCGCGCACCGCGCTCACGCCTCCACCGAAGGGCTGGCGCACGCGCTGCCCTCTGCGGCAGGCCGGGCCATGGAAGCCGAGCTCAAGGCCCTCGAACAGGGACTGGGCAATCCGCAAAAGCCGGTGATCGCTGTCGTGGGCGGGGCCAAGGTCTCCACCAAGATCGATCTGCTGGAAAATCTCGTGACTCGCGTCGAAGGCCTCGTGATCGGTGGCGGCATGGCCAACACCTTCATCTACGCCCTTGGCTATGATGTCGGAAAATCCCTGTGCGAGCGCGACCTCAAGGACACGGCCCTGCGCATCATGGACAAGGCCGAAGAGGCGCGCTGCGCCATCATTCTGCCCATTGACGGCGTGGTGGCCTGGCACTTTGAGGCCAATACGCCCTCCCGCGTCTATGGCCTCGACGCCATCGACAAGGACGGCATGGTTCTCGATGCCGGACCCCAATCGGTTGAAAAGATCAAGACCGCCATCAATGAGGCAAAGACCGTGGTCTGGAACGGCCCCCTCGGCGCTTTCGAGATTGCCCCGTTCGATACGGCAACGGTGGACGTGGCCCGGCACGTCGCCGAACGCACCCGCAAGGGCCTGCTCACATCGGTGGCCGGCGGCGGCGATACGGTCGCGGCCCTCGCCCATGCCGGGGTGAAGGACGACTTCACCTACGTTTCCACCGCCGGCGGCGCTTTCCTTGAATGGATGGAAGGCAAGCCTCTCCCCGGCGTCGACGCGCTGCGGCAAGGCTGACGAACCGCCTGGTGAGAGAGTGGATATTACCTCTCTCATCAATTGGTCCCATACCCGAACGTCTAATCGATTTTGACGGGCATGTTGGGTATTTTCCGCGCACGATTCATAAAAATGGGGTTTGTTTTCGATGTCTCGGTTGAGCGACATTGCCCACCAGCTCGTTGCGCCCGGCAAGGGAATCCTTGCCGCCGACGAATCCACCGGCACCATCAAGAAGCGGCTCGACACCATCGGGGTCGAGTCCACCGAAACGACCCGGCGCGATTATCGCGAAATGCTGTTCGGTGCGACCGAAGCGATGACAAGCTACATTTCCGGCGTCATCCTGTTCGATGAAACCCTGCGCCAGTCGGCTTCGGACGGAACCTCCTTCGTCGACATGCTGCGCGCCATGAACTGCCTGCCGGGCATCAAGGTCGATATCGGTGCCAAGCCGATGCCGGGCTATGCCGATGAAACCGTCACCGAAGGCCTCGACGGCCTGCGCGAACGGCTCAACGAATACGCACGGATCGGCGCAGCCTTCGCCAAGTGGCGGGCCGTCATCGCCATCGGCGAGAACAAGCCCACCCGCGCCTCGATCCATGCCAATGCCCACGCGCTGGCCCGCTATGCTGCCCTGTGTCAGGAAGCGGGCATCGTGCCGATCGTCGAGCCGGAAGTCCTGGCCGATGGCAAGCCCGGCGATCACACCATTGAGGTGTGCGAACGGGTAACCACCGACACCTTGGGCGAAGTCTTCGAACAACTGCGCCTCGCGGGCGTCGAACTCGATGGCATGATCCTCAAGCCCAACATGGTCATCCCCGGCGTCAACGGCCCCAAGGTCTCGGTCGAGGACGTTGCCGAGCGCACGGTGCGCACCCTCAAGGCGACCGTCCCCCCCATCGTTCCCGGCATCGCCTTCCTTTCGGGCGGCCAGACCAGCGAACAGGCCAGCGCCAACCTTTCGGCAATGCAGCATGTGAGCAAGCTTCCCTGGGCCCTGACCTTCTCGTATGGCCGCGCGCTCCAGGCCGATGCTCTCGCCGCCTGGGCCGGCAAGCCGGAAAACGTCGAAGCCGCCCGCGCGGCCTTCACCCACCGCGCCCGCATGAATTCGCTGGCTTCGCGTGGGGAGTGGGCGCCGGAACTCGACCGCGCCGCATAATAGGAGCGGCGCAACCCGCGGTTGCACCTTCCAAATACGCAAGGGACGCTGTAAGCCACAGCGTCCCTTTTTCGTCATGGTTTGACGGCATGGGGAACACAAAGAATATTGGGGCACCATGGCCAGCGAAATTTTCCTCATCACCGATCCGAACGCAGAGACCGAAACCACGGCGACGCACCTCAAGGCGACGCTCGAACGGGTCGGCGCCGCCGTCGTGCTTGTCTCCGCCGGCGAGGCGGATGATTATGCCTATGTGGACAAGCTCAAGGCGCTGGTGCCGATCGCCCACGCCCATGATTGCGCCGTTCTGGTTGATGGGCGGCCCAGTCTCGTCAAATCGACCCGCGCCGACGGCGTTCATATGTCGGGCGGCATCAAGGCGCTGCGCGAGGCGATCGACACCCTCAAGCCTGACCACATCGTCGGGTCCGGCGATATCGGCTCGCGCCACGAAGCCATGCTGCGCGGCGAACTTGATATCGACTATCTGCTGTTCGGCGATCGCGCCGAACCCGGTACCGAGGAGCGCGCTGACGAGCGCGACATGGCCCAATGGTGGGCAGAAACCTTCGAAGTGCCCTCGGTCTATCGCGCGACAACCGGCGAGGCCGAAGTGTTCGATACCCTCGGCTCGGAATTCATTGCGTACGACGAGGCCGACTGGGACAAAATCGATGTAACAGCCGGAGCCACCGCATGAGGCTGGCCGCCACCATGTTGGCTGCCCTACTGGCCATCGCCCCGCTCTGCGCCACCGCGCAATCCGGACAGATGGACGAGGCCGTCGACATTTCCCGCCTGCTGCTTGATCCGCCGGAAGGTGTCGACCTCGCCTTTGGCGCCTTCCAGCGTGGCTATTATCTCACTGCCCTGCGCCTGGCCGAGCGCCGCGCGGCACAAGACGATGCGGTCGCACAGACCCTGATCGCTGAAATCCACGCCAATGGGCTGGGCGTCCCTCAGGATATCCCCAAGGCGATTGGCTGGTATGCCCAGGCCGATCAGAATGGCGACATCCAGGCGACCTTCCAGCTCGCCATGATCTACCAGAACGGCACCGGCGTGCCCCGCAATCGCCAGCGCGCCGCGACGCTGTTTGAAAAGGCCGCCGCCGAAGGCCATCCTGCCGCGATGTACAATCTGGGGCTTCTCCATGTCGAGGGGCTGCACGCCGAGCCCAATCTGGTGCGGGCCGCCGAACTGATCGGCAAGGCCGCTGAAACGGGTCTGCCAGAGGCCCAGTATGATTTCGCCATCATGCTGCTCGAAGGCGCGGGAGTGCCCCCCAATACCGAGCGGGCGCTCGATCTGCTCGAAGCCTCTGCCGAAGCTGGCCTGCCCGCCGCGCAGGTCGAATACGCGACCCTGCTTTATCTCGGCACGCGTACCGGCACCCGCGAAGCGGAAAGCGCCGCGCTCTGGTATGGCCGGGCGGCTGAAGCGGGCAATGCCGTAGGACAGGTCCGCTACGCCATGATGCTTGCCACCGGAGAAGGCGTGGCACAGGATTTCGAAACAGCCGCGATGTATCGCTCCCTCGCCCGGCGTCAGGGGCTCACCGACGACGCCCTCGACCAGATGCTCCGCGCCGCCGAACGTGAAACAGTTGCTCAGGGCGAGGAGCGAGCACGGTTCTGGCCTGCTTCGCCGCCCACAAATGGTTCGTCCGATATTCAGTCCGATACGCCCGAGCCCACCCCCCTGCCACAGACATTGACTGTACCACCCGACCCCTAGCGGCGCTGTTGCGGTATGGTTCAGGTTTCACCCTCTTTACGGCAGGGTTGAAAACCGCCGCATTCTAGGGCAAAAGCCAGCTTGAACACCATGGCTGGTCCAATCCTGACCGAACGGGCCATGTGTATTGTAACATCGTGTCAGATCGCGCTGTCGCAGTGGAAAAGCATTTTGGGCTTTTCGCTTCACGGCGCTCCGTTCCAACCGCGTGTCGCCAACGGTCCCAAGCGAACGCCGCAGCGAAAAGTCATTCACTATGAAGATCAACGGCAACGAAATCCGTCCCGGCAATGTGATCATGCATCAGGACAAGCTCTGGGTGGCGGTTAAGGTCGATCACGTCAAACCGGGTAAGGGCGGCGCATACGCCCAGGTCGAACTCAAGGCAATCATTGAAGGCACCAAGCTCAACGAACGATTCCGCTCCGCAGAGACCGTCGAGCGTGTCAGCCTTGAACAACGTGACTTCCAATATCTCTACGCGCAGGGCGATGCGCTGGTGTTCATGAATACCGACACCTATGAGCAGATCGAACTCGACACCGATTTTGTCGGCGAACGCGCCGCATTCCTGCAGGACGGCATGATGGTGACTGTCGAAATGCACGAAGACAAGCCGCTCGGCATTCAACTCCCCGCGCAGGTCATTCTCGAAGTCACCGACACTGAGCCCGTGGTCAAGGGACAGACCGCCGCCAACTCTTTCAAGCCGGCAGTTCTGGAAAACGGCGTCCGCACGATGGTGCCCCCCTTTGTCGGTATCGGCCAGAAGATCGTCGTCGACACCGAAGAAGTCACCTACGTTCGCCGCGCCGACTGACCCAGCCTTTTCGGGAGCCATCTGGCTCCCGCCAGCCCTTTTATTGATCCAACGCCCGACAGGAACCCGCCATGGCCCGCTCCGCGCTGATGAACATCATGGTCAATGCCGCATTCAAGGCCGGCAGGGGCCTGATCCGCGATTTCGGTGAAGTTGAAAATCTCCAGGTCTCCCGCAAGGGACCTGCTGATTTCGTCTCGGTTGCCGACAAGCGCGCCGAAAAGGTCATCATGGAGGAGCTTCTCAAGGCCCGCCCGACCTATTCCTTCCTCATGGAGGAAGGCGGCGAGATCAAGGGCACCGACGGGATGCACCGCTGGATCATCGACCCCATCGACGGCACCACCAATTTCCTGCACGGCATTCCGTTGTTTGCCGTCGCCATCGCCCTTGAGCGCAGCGGCGAGATCGTTTCCTCTCTGGTGTTTAACCCGGTGATGGACGAGCTGTTCGTTGCTGAAAAGGGCAACGGTGCCTGGCTCAACAACCGCCGTTTGCGCATGGCGGGCCGTCGGCACCTCTCGGAAGCCGTAGTTTCAACCGGCATCAAGCTGACCGGCAAACCGACCGATGCCGTCTCCTTGCGGCAGGTGGCTCACATCACCCCCGCCGTCGCCGGAGTACGCCGCACCGGCTCGATCTCCATTGACCTCGCCTGGCTGGCGGCTGGCCGGTTCGACGGTGTCTGGGAAGATCGCCTCGCCCCGTGGGACATTGCCCCGGGTCTACTTTTGATCAAGGAAGCTGGCGGGTTCATTACCGACTACACTGGCGGCAATGACGCCGTTGCCAAGGGCCAGGTCGTTGCTGGCAACGAACCCATCCACGCGGCTCTGCTCAAATCCGTTCAGGCGGTCGTTTGAGGGCCCGGAACCCGCAAAATCCCCGCGCAAGTCATTGTCAGGCCAGAATGGCCTGACTAAGCTGGCGCCCGACAGCAGACGCCGTTCCGGGGCGCTGCACCGGAGCCAGACAGGTCAATGACTCAGCCCTACGATCCTTACCACCTCGCCAATCCTCTGGTCTATCTGATCAAGATGGTGATCTTTCTCGTCCTTGTGGCGATGGTGGCGATCATCCTGCTCTCGCAATTGTTGACCGCATTCTGGTCGTCGCCCTTCATCAACGGCCTTATCCTGTTTGCGTTCACGGTTGGTATCGTGCTCAGCTTCCGGCAGGTCATTCGGCTTTTCCCTGAAGTGCGCTGGGTCAATTCCCTGCAAGAGGGCAATGCCGGGCAATTGCGCCGCGCTCCGATCCTGCTGGCCCCCGTCGCCGCTATCATGCGCGATCGTCTTGGCGAGACCGTCATCACTCCGGCCTCGATGCGCTCCATCCTCGATTCGGTGGGCATACGCCTCGATGAAGCCAAGGAGACCTCACGCTACCTCACCGGCCTGCTGGTGTTCCTGGGCCTTCTGGGCACCTTTTACGGTCTGTTGCAGACCGTGGGCTCGGTCGCCGGGGTTATTCAGAGCCTTGATGCCGCTTCGGGCGATAGCGCCAGCCTGTTCGGCAATCTCCGCGATGGCCTCGAAGCGCCGCTGGGCGGCATGTCCACGGCCTTTTCATCCTCCCTGTTCGGCCTGGCCGGTTCGCTCATCCTCGGCTTTCTCGATCTCCAGACGTCGCAGGCGCAGAACGCATTCTATACCGATCTGGAAGACTGGATGAGTTCGATGACCGAACTCGACCACCCCATGACAGCAATGCAGGCCAGCAATTTCGACGTGTCCAGCAACGAAATGCAGCAAATGTTCGAACGGCTCGGCGCAACCATGCAGACGCAGAACTCGTCGCAAAACGCCATTCGCGCCATGGCCGAACTGGCCAAGGGCATCGACGGTCTGGTCAAGCATATTCGTGCCGAGCAGGAAGACTTGCGGGCCCACATCACCGATCAGTCCGAGGTCAACCAGCGGTTGACCCGCCTGATCGATGCGCTGTTGCAGGATTCGGACCGTCCCCGCGACGGCCATTGATCAGGAGCATCGGATATGGCTCTCGTTCGCGGACGGACTTCGGAACGCCCCAACTTCTGGCCCGGCTATGTCGACGCGTTGTCGAGCCTGCTGCTCGTCATCATCTTCCTGCTGTCCATGTTCATGGTGGCGCAGTTTTTCCTCAATCAGGAAATTCTTGGCCGCGATAGCGCCCTGCAACGGCTCAACGCCCAGATCGCCGAACTCACCGACCTGCTCCAGCTCGAACGCGCCAATTCCGAAGATCTGGAACTATCCATAGCGTCGCTTTCAGCCACCCTCTCCGGCGTGGAGTCCGAACGCGACTCATTGCAGAGCCAGATGGCCGGGCTCGGGGCTGGCATCGCCGAATATGACAGCACGCTCGCAGGGCTTGAATCCGAGCTTTCCGCCGAGCGCGAGCTGTCCTCTGAAGCTCAGGCACAGGTGGCCCTGCTCAACCAGCAGCTTGCCGCCCTGCGCCAGCAGATCGGTGCGCTTGAAGCGGCGCTGGAAGCGTCGGAACTGCGCGACACCGAGAGCCGCACCCAAATCGCCGATCTGGGCCGCCGCCTCAACGTCGCCCTTGCCCAGCGTGTGCAGGATCTCTCACGCTACCGCTCCGATTTCTTCGGGCGCCTGCGCCAAATTCTCGAAGGCCGTTCGGATGTGCAAGTGGTCGGAGACCGTTTCGTCTTCCAGTCAGAGGTCCTGTTCGACGCGGGACAGGCCGTCATTTCTGCCGAAGGCCAGAACCAGATCAATGGTCTGGCCTCGGCTATCCTTGAGCTTGAGCAGGAAATCCCCTCCGATATCCCATGGGTGCTGCGCATCGATGGGCATACCGACCGACGCCCGATCTCGACACCGCAGTTCCCCTCAAACTGGGAGCTCTCCGCCGCCCGCGCCATTTCCGTCGCCAAGCTCCTGGTGCAACAGGGCGTTTCCCCCAACCGACTGGTCGCCGCCGGGTTCGGCGAATTCGCCCCCCTCGACCCTGGCGAATCCGACGAAGCCTACCGCCGCAATCGCCGCATCGAATTCAAGCTGACCGAGGGATAGGTCGTTAGACCTCACCAAAAGAGCCCCCTTCTCCCTTGAGGCAGAAGGGGGGAATGAGGGGTGCGCTGAGGTGGAGCGCTCCCTACCCCGGCAGCGCCTCGTCATTGATCCGGAACTGCAATTTGGCCAGCTCCGCATAGCGGCCGCCCTTGGTGACCAGTTCATCATGGGTGCCCTGATCGATCAGGCGTCCCTTGTCGAGCACCAGAATCCGGTCGGCGTTGCGGATGGTGGCAAGCCGGTGCGCGATGACCAGCGTGGTCCGGCCCTGCATCAGCCTTTCAAGCGCCCGCTGCACAAGGTGCTCGCTCTGCGCATCGAGCGCGCTGGTGGCCTCGTCAAGCAGCAGAATGGGGGCGTCCTTCAACAGGGCCCGCGCGATGGCAACACGCTGCTTCTGCCCGCCCGACAGCATGACCCCGCGCTCGCCAACAAGCGTATCAAACCCCTCAGGCAACTCTTCGACAAACCCGGTCACCAGCGCCGCATCGGCGGCGGCCCGAACTTCGTCCATGCCCGCATCGGGTTTGGCAAAGCGGATATTATCGGCGATCGAGCCAGCAAAGATCACCGGTTCCTGGTCCACTGATGCGAACCGTCGGCGCAATGGCGCCGGATCGGCGTCGCGCACATCGATCCCATCGACCCGCACCACGCCCGAATTTACATCGTAAAACCGCTGCAACAGCGAAAAGACCGTCGATTTCCCGGCCCCCGACGCCCCCACCAGCGCCACGGTTTCTCCCGGCTCGACGGCAAACGAGAGCCCGGCGAGGATCGGCGCGTCATCGCGAGTGATATAGCTGAAATCAACGTCTTCGAACGCCACCCGTCCGATGGGCGGCTCAGGCAAGGCCACGGGGTCGGCCCGCACCGGCAGCCCCGAACGCGTATCGAGCAATTCGATCAGCCGCTCGGTCGCCCCGGAAACCTGCTGCAAGGTGCCGAACAGATCGCTCATATTGGTCAGCGCGCTGGTGGCAATCACCGCATAGATGGCGAACTGGGCCACCTCGCCAACGCTGATCAACCCGCTGAACACCGCCTGGCTGCCCATCCACACCAGCGCCACCATGGCGCAAATGGCGACGAACATCACGATGCCGATCAGCAGCGAGCGGGTCAGCAACCGGTTGAGTTCTGCCTCATAGGTCGTCTCGGCATAACCGCGGAAGACATTTTGCTGATGCTCTTCCTGCACGAAGGATTTGACCGTTTTGACCGACGACAACGTCTCGGTAACCATCGCGGAAAGATCGGCCAGCGAATCCTGGGTCACCCGCGACACCTTGCGCATCCGCCGTCCCATGATAACCAGCGGAATGACGATCATCGGGATGACCACGACAACCCCCAGCGCCAGCTGGAAGTTGGTGAGGAACATCATCAGCACCGCGCCCAGCAACAAGATGAGCGAGCGCAGGGCCAGCGAGGCGGACGACCCCACCGCGCTGCGGATCACCGCCACGTCGGCATTGAGGCGAGACGTCAACTCTCCCACCCGGTTGACGTCATAAAACGTCGCATCGAGCGTCATCAGATTGTCGAACACTTCCTGGCGCAGGTCGGTGATCACCCGTTCCCCGATAACCGAAATCAGATAGAATCGGGCCCCCGCCGAAACCGCCATCACCCCGCCAATGACCACGATCAGCCAGGCATAGGAGGTGACGATCTCGAAATTTTCCGTAACGAACCCTTCGTCGATGAAGTTCCCTGCAAAATAGGGGATCGACAGCGACGCAATCGCCGCGATCAGCAGGAAGGCCAGGGTCAGCGCAAGACGGAGCGGATAACGCAACAGGAACGGCAATAGCCGGCGCAGCGGTGCCAGCGAAGACGGTTTCGCACCGGCCTTGAGGCGCGGCAGCTCTGAGTCGGCTTGCGCCATCGATTTTTGCGGATTGATTTCAGACATGATTGGGCCTGCCGTGTTTGGCGCCTAGATAGTCCCTCAAGGCTCGTGGGGCAAGTTGCCTGCATTGACAACGTGTGTCTTTGCCGCCCCTTGCGCTCGCGCCCGTGTTTCTGTAAAAGGCAGCCAACCAATTTGCGAGAGAACTCGTTCGGGCGCTGCTGCGCCCGTTTGATTTAGGGCCCGATCCATGAAAAAAGACATCCATCCCGATTACCACTTCATCACCGTGACGATGACCGACGGGACCGAATACAAGACCCGTTCGACCTACGGCAAGGAAGGCGACGTCCTCCAGCTCGATATCGACCCCACCACGCACCCGGCATGGACCGGTGGTCAGGGCAAGCTGGTCGACCGCGGTGGACGCGTGTCGCGCTTCAAGGAAAAGTTCAAGGGCATCCTCGGCTCGTAAGAGACCGCTGCTCGGAAATATCAAAGCCCGGCCAATGTGCCGGGCTTTTTGTTGCGATGACGACTTGGAGGTGGCCCCCGGTCAGCTGCCGAACGCCGCCCGCAACCGATCCATCTGCGAGGTCAGTGCGTTTTCCCCCATCGGCTCGGCAGGAAGGTCCTCGCCGCGCTCGACGCGGTCAAACTTGACGACGCGTTCGAACAGCCGATCACCCTTGTCGATATAGGCCTTCATCTGCGCGGGGATATCGTCCCATCCCGGCCCGCCCCGGTCGGACGGCAGGGCCGAAAACTTCACCTTGGCCTTTTCGCTCAATGCCTGTTCGGACGAAATCTCGCCCTCATTGACCGCCCGCTGCAACAACAGCCAGGACGCCAGCTGCATCAGCCGTGTGGTGAGGCGCATGCTTTCGGTGGCATAAACGAAAGAGGCTTCCCGATTGAGCGCCTTGCTCTCGCTGCGCCCGTCGCCGTCGAGATAGGCCGCGACCTCTTCGATCAGCCCCATGCCTTCGCGATACAGCATGTCGAACCCGCCCGAAGCCAGAAGCCTTGGGGTCAATGCAACGGCATCGCTGGGGGATCTGGCGTCGGTCACGGCCACTCCTTGAGTCAGACTTGATCTTGATGGGCCGATCTTACGCGCATTTCCCAAGGCCGTCATCACGGCGCAAAAGGGATTTGAAACTAGGCTTAACGCGCCGCCGCACGGCACACCTGCCCCCCCAAAAAGAAAAAAGAGCCGTCGGTGAACGGCTCTCGAAAGTTAACAGGGAGGCGTCAAACAGAGGGAAGGAACCGCTCTGAACAACTCCAGCGCAAACTGGATAACCAAAACCTAACCCGGAACCGTAAAGTTTTCCTTAACAGGACTCGCTTTTTTAACCTTACCGGTTTCTCGCCGCCCGATCTCGGCGTTTTCAGAATTTAAACACGGCGTCGGCCGCCGAACGGCTGGCGCTTTTGGCCGCGATCGCGCGCTCCAGCCGCCCGATTTCCGCCTTGAGCGCTTCGATGCGGTGTTCCAGCTCATCGATCGACAGCGCGTCGAGCCCCATCCCGATCTCATGGGTCCGCGCCACCTTGGCCACATCGTCGTCCATCACTTCACCTCGCCAAATTTTGCGCTTGGCTCATTGTGTCCCGCCATTATGATGACGTCCATGACAATTCCCGATTACATGCTGGCCATTGAAATCACTGCTCCCGGCGGCCCGGATGTATTGCAGGCCACAACCGTGCCCACGCCGCACCCCAATCCCGGCGAGGTGCTGATTGCCGTCAAGGCCGCCGGCGTCAACGGGCCCGATGTGGCCCAACGCAAGGGCAACTATGCGCCCCCGCCCGGCGCTTCGCCCCTGCCCGGTCTTGAGGTGTCAGGAACCGTCGTCGCGCTGGGCGAAGATGAAACGCGGCTGGCCATTGGCGATGAGGTGGTGGCCCTGTGCAATGGCGGCGGCTACGCGCACTATGTGGCCGTGCCGGTCGGTCAGGTGCTCCCCAAGCCCGCGGGATGGTCACACATCCAGGCCGCAACGCTTCCGGAAACCTTTTTCACCATCCAGCAAACCTTGGTGGAACGAGCGCGCCTTGCAGCCGGCCAGACGGTTCTGGTCCACGGCGGGTCCGGAGGCATTGGGGCAACCGCGATCCAGATGTGCCGGCTGTATGGCGCCATGGCGATCGCCACCGTCTCAAGCCCCGAAAAAGCCGCTTACGCCCGCCAATTGGGGGCTGCCCACACCATCCTCTATCCGTCGGAAGACTTCGTCGAACGCACCCGCGCCCTCACCGATGGTCGTGGCGCTGACATCATTGTCGATCTCATCGGCGGCAGCTACGCCAACCGCAATTTCGAGGCCGCCGCCTATGGCGGCCACATCCTCCAGCTCGCTATCCAGGGCGGGGCGAAGGCCGAGGTCAATCTGGGCCTGCTGCTGATGAAGGCGCTGACCCTTTCAGGCTCCACCCTGCGCCCGCAACCGCCCGCCACCAAGGCGCGCCTGGCGCAAGGGCTCAAATCGACCGTATGGCCGGGCATCGAAACCGGCACCATCCAGCCGCCACGCATTCGCACCTTCGCGCTGGAAAACGCCGCCGACGCGCATCGCGCCATGGCGCTGCCCGATCATTACGGCAAGATCGTCCTGACCGTTTCCTGATCTGCCTGCCCACGCGCCGCCGTTGATGCAGATCGACAACACTGCGCGCTCACGATTGTGTCAGGGCGTCCGATGCCCCTTGCCAGCCATGACCTCTATGGCGATTCTGTTTTCGCTGGGGGCGCGAACCAGTGTTCGGCATGTTGATTGAACCTTTGATGACTCAGACTACCCTCCGCCTCATCGGCGGCATCGCCCTCGCGTCGTTGCTCGTTTATGCGTTCGTTGTCCTTGTGGCCTATACGTTCCAGCGCGAAATGGTGTTCCCCCGCCGCTTCGTGAATGCCGCGCCGTTCGCTGCCATGGTCGGCCCGGATTTCGAGCGCCTGACTCTGGAAACCTCGGATGGCGAGCGCCTCAAGGCCTATTTCAAGCCCCCGACCGGCCACGCTCCGGTCATTGTCGCCTTTCACGGCAATGGCAGCGTGCCCGAACCCATCGCCGTGCGCTTTGGCACCAACCCGTGGGCCGACGCCGGATTTGGCGTCCTGACCTTCGCCTATCGCGGCTATCCCGGCTCAACCGGCGAGCCCAGCGAATCCGGGCTGTTGCTCGATGCCGAGGCGGCCATCGCCTATGCGCGCGAGCGCGCGCCCTCCAGCCCAATGGTGTTTTACGGCCATTCCCTGGGCACCGGCGTGGCGGTCGCCATGTCGGAACGCCACCCCAGCCAGGCCCTGGTGCTCGAAGCGCCGTTTTCCTCGCTGCCCGATGTGGTCGCCGCCACCATGCCGTTCCTGCCCGGCCAGTTGATGCGCGACACGTTCTTTTCCGCCCGCCGTATCGCGGGAACACAGGCCGAAACCGTGGTGATCGTGCACGGGGAGCGCGATACGGTCGTTCCCGCCTTCCTGGGCCGCCGGCTGTACTCCGCCGCGCCCCACGGAATTTTCATGGCCGTGGAAGACGCCGATCACCTCAGCCTGCGCGGCATGCGCGACACCGAAATCTTCACCCTGGTGCTCGATGGCTATCCCCCGGAACCCACGCCCCAAAGCGAGCCCGTCGGAACTCCCGACCCGCTTGAAACCGGGATGATATGATTAACAATTGCAAGGCCACGCCCAAGCGCCTATATTGCCGTTCAAATTCCCCCTCATTTACCAATTGGCGAGGCGGGCGATCCGGAGGAATACCGGGTCGCAGCACAGGAGAACTTTATCAATGGCCACACAATTGCTCATGCCCAAGGCGACCGCTGTCTGGCTGGTTGAAAACACCGGGCTGTCCTTCAAGCAGATCGCCGACTTCTGCACCCTGCACCCGCTTGAGGTTCAAGGCATTGCCGATGGCGACGTGGCGACAGGCATTCGCGGGGTCAACCCGGTCCAGAATGGCCAGTTGACCCGCGAGGAAATCGCACGGGGCGAAGCGGATCAGAATTACCGGCTCAAGGTGTCCGAACCCAAGGTCAAGGTTGCAGCCCCCAAGCGTCGTGGCCCGCGCTACACGCCCACGTCCCGCCGCCACGAGCGCCCCAATGCCATCAAATGGCTGGTGCGCAATCATCCTGAACTCAAGGATGCCCAGATCATGCGTCTGGTGGGCACAACCAAGGCGACCATCGAAGCCGTACGCGACGGCACCCACTGGAACACGGCCAATTTGACCGCCATGGATCCCGTGACGCTGGGCCTGTGCACCCAGGTCGAACTCGACATGGAAGTGCGCAAGGCTGCCCGCGCCGCCGGCATCACCGAGGAAGCGCCGGAAGGCACCCGCCTTCTCACCGCCGAAGAAGCCCTGAGCCGGACGCAATACGAGACCGAGTCCGAAGACGGCGCAGAAAAAACCCCATCGGACGACGCCTACGACGCCGAACGCGAGGCCGAATCGGTGTTTGCCAAGCTCAAATCCCTCAAGGGCAGCGACGCGGACCTCGACGAGCGCGAATAGCGCCCCACCCCTGACGTTCATTCAGGCGTCGGCCCGCTGCCAGTTGGCGCGGGCCGTTTTTATGCCGTCCGGCGGCAGCTTGACTTCGGCCCCGTTTGGCGGCGCTATGCCTGACTGATCTTTATTGACCTGCCGGTTCTGTATGCTCGACATCACCTTTTTTCTTGTCGCCGCGCTTGCGGTGTTTCTTGTCGGGCTCTCGAAATCTGGATTGGTGGCCAGCCTGGGGGTCATGGGTGTTCCGCTCCTCACGCTGGTGATGCCCGCGCGCGATGCGGCAGGCATGATGCTGCCGCTGCTGATCGTGATGGATGTGATTGCGCTGATCTCTTACCGGCGTCAGGTCAACTGGAAAATTGTCTGGATTTTGCTGCCCGGTGCGCTGATCGGCACGGTCATCGCGTGGTCGCTGTCCGCCGTCGTCAGCGAGGCCATGGTCCGGCTCGCCATCGGTATCATCACGCTGCTGTTCGTGCTCGACGCCTGGCTTCCGCTGCGCAGCAAGCTCAGTGGATTGCCGCCCTCACGCCGGTGGGGGAGTTTCTGGGGCACCATTGCCGGGTTCACCAGTTTCATCAGTCACACCGGTGGCCCGCCGATCCAGATTTACACCCTGCCCATGCGCATGTCGCCGGCCCTGTTCGCGGGGACCAACGCGGTGTTTTTCTCTGTGGTCAACGCCATCAAGATCCCGCCCTATTTCGTCCTCGGCCAACTGTCACTGGCCAATATGCAGGCCGCGCTTTACCTCGTTCCTGTCGCGATAGGGGGCATGCTGCTGGGCGTCTTCCTTGTCCGGCGCATCGATACGTCCCTGTTCTACCGGGTCGCCTATGTGCTCATCTTCGCCCTATCGCTCAAGCTGATCTATGACGGGGTGATAGGCATCACCGGCACAGTGACCTGAGGAAATAAAAAAGGCCGCAGCTTGCGCCGAGGCCTCACAGATTGATCACGCTTGAAGCGGGACCCTTAATGGGGAGCGTCACGCGAAGCGCGCGCCATCTGATCCTTGAGTTCGAGCTTCTTGCGCTTGAGAGCGGCGATCAGCAGCGCATCACGCGAGGGGTGACGCATTTCCTCGGAGATCTTTCGATCGATATCCTGATGCCGCCGCTCCAGGGAAGTGATGTAAGTCTGTGAAGTCATAGTCACTCCTTTCATCATTGGACGACAATATCGTCACATTCTTTGCCGTCTTTGTCCAATGGCAAATCTGTGGCAAAAGTCGTCCATCAGCGTATGGAATGCGCCGCAATTTACGCTTCGTGCCGTGCAGGGGATCACTTCATGTTGCCATTGGATAAGGAAATCGAAGCAAGGCTGGGGCTTGAACTGGCCACCAAGCGCCAGGAACATTCCGATCTCGATGCCGCCATTCATACGCTTTCTGCGTCGGGCCTGGCCGACGCCACCCTGATTCAGCGGCTCAAGAAGCGCAAACTGGCCCTCAAGGACCGCATCACCCAACTCGAACGCATGATCCTCCCGGACATCATCGCATGACAGGTAAGTTGACTTTATCCGTCACCATTCGTACGTCCTGATGTAGCAAATTTAGGAAGAGTGCAAATGACCGACCAATCCCGTTTCGTCGAACGTGTCCGCCATGAGCTCAAGTTCCGCGTGGCGACCGTGCTCGAAACCGAGCACATCACCCCCAGGATGGTGCGCGTCACTCTCGGCTGCGACGATTTTGCGAGCTTTGTCTCCCTTGGCTATGACGATCATTGCAAGGTGTTCTTTGCAGAACCGGGTGCAACCGGGTTTCCCGTCCCCACGGCCGGCGAGAATGGCCTGGCTTTCCCGTCCGGGCAGCGGCCGGAAGCGCGCGACTACACCCCGCGCTATTACGACAATACCGCAAAGACGCTGACCCTTGATTTCGTCCTGCATGGCGATGGTCCGGCGTCGAGCTGGGCTGAAAAGGCTGCACCGGGCCATCAGATCGGCATTGGCGGGCCCCGCGGCTCGTTCGTCCTGCGCGGAGCGTTCGACTGGTATGTGCTGATCGGCGACGAAACCGCCCTGCCCGCCATTGCCCGCAGGCTGGAGGAGCTGCCCCGCGACGCTGCGGTTTTCGCCCTGATCGAGATCGCCGATACCGCCGAAGTCCAAAAAATCGATGCCCCAGAAGGCGCTCAGATCAAATGGGTCAGCCGCGAAGGCGCCGAACCGGGCACCCCCGATCTGCTGCTGGCCGCCGCCAGAACCCTCGTTCTGCCCGAGGGCGATGGCTATGTGTTCATCGCTGGCGAAAGCGCGATGAGCAAGGCGGTGCGCAAGCATTTCGTCGAGGATCGCCAGCACGAGCCCGACTGGATCAAGGCGGCAGGCTATTGGCAGGCCGGCACCCAGGACTTCGACGACGGCCACGCCCACTGATCGTTCCCACCGGCTTCGTCTTTTGTCGGCTTGAATCGCGGCCCGCCTTCGGATACAGCCACGCTTTGGCCACTACAGTGCTGCTTTGAAAAGGGCCCTCTGCCCAATGAGGAGCGCGCGAAAACGAAAGGCCGGCCCGGTTCGGACTGTGTCCGGACGACGCCCGGCGGGACAGGCTCATGGTTACACCCCCTCCGATTGCCATTGTCATGGGCAGCCAGTCGGACTGGCCGACGATGCGTTTTGCCGCCGAAACGCTCGAAGCGCTGCGGGTCGATTATGAGGCCCGTATCGTTTCCGCCCACCGCACCCCATTGCGCATGGTCGATTTCGCCACCACGGCGCGCGACGAAGGCTTTCAGGTCATCATCGCAGGTGCCGGGGGCGCGGCCCATCTGCCGGGCATGATCGCCTCGATGACCACTTTGCCGGTGCTTGGGGTCCCTGTGGAATCGAAGGCCCTGAACGGTCTCGACAGCCTCTATTCCATCGTTCAGATGCCCGGCGGCGTCCCCGTCGCCACCCTTGCGATCGGCAAGCCCGGCGCAATCAACGCCGCTTTACTTGCCGCGTCGATCCTGTCGCTGTCAGACGACGATCTAGCCGACCGGCTGGCTGAATGGCGGGAGCGGCAAACCAGCGCCGTGGCGGAGTTCCCCAAAGACGATGACTGACCTGCGCCCGCTTTCCCCCGGATCCCGCATCGGCATTCTGGGCGGCGGCCAGCTTGGCCGCATGCTGTCCCTCGCCGCCAGCCGTTTGGGCATGCGCACCCACATCTATTGCCCCGATCCCGACAGCCCCGCCTTCGAGGTGACCCCGCACAAAACGGTGGCATCCTATGACGATGCCCAGGCCCTGCGCGCCTTTGCCGAAGCGGTCGATGTGGTGACCTATGAGTTCGAGAACGTTCCCCTGGCCGCCGCGCGCCTCATCGCGGAAATCGTGCCCCTGCGCCCCGGCCCCCGCGCCCTTGAAGTCAGCCAGGACCGCCTCGTCGAAAAGGCGTTCCTGAGCGAAAGCGGCATTGCCATTGCGCCCTACAGTCCCGTTACCAGCCTGGCTGAACTCGAAGCCGCCATCGCCCGGATCGGCGCGCCCAGCGTGCTCAAGACCACCCGGCTTGGCTATGACGGCAAAGGACAGCGGATGCTCCGCAGCCCCGAGGACGCTGCCCACGCCTTTGCCGAGCTTGAGGCCGGCGCGCCGCTGGTGCTCGAAGCCTTTATTCCTTTCGAAAAAGAAATCTCGGTGATCGTCGTGCGCGCCGCCAATGGCGACATCGTCTCGTACGATCCGTCCGAGAACGTTCATCGCGACCACATCCTCAAGACCTCGACCCTGCCCGCCTCCATCTCGCCTGCTGCGGGCAGCACGGCAAAAGCCATTGCCGAACGCATTGCCCAGGCGCTCGATTATGTGGGCACCATGGGGGTCGAATTTTTCGTCGTGGCCGATGGCGACGAGCCGCATCTCCTCGTCAACGAGATCGCCCCAAGGGTCCACAATTCCGGGCACTGGACCCAGGCGGTATGTGTCACCGATCAGTTCGAAAACCACATCCGTGCCGTTGTGGGCTGGCCCTTGGGCGACACGACGCGGCTTGCCGATGTCACCATGGAAAACCTGATCGGCGACGAGATCTTCGCCACGGCTGACCGGTCCGCCACTCCGGGGGTCCAGCCCCACATCTATGGTAAAAGCGAAGCACGGGCTGGCCGCAAAATGGGCCACCTCAATATCGTGCACCCGATCAAGCGATAGAATTACGGCGTCCGCAAGCCTTTGGTGGACAGCGCGCCCCTCTTCTGATAACAACCGCGACCACGGCGGCTGGCATGTGTCGGCCGACGTCAGAGTTTTATTTGCTCTTGGCGTTTGATTTCAGCCGATACTCCAACTGAAAGGGCGGGTGTTCCGCGTGCAAGTAGTCGTTCGCGATAACAATGTCGATCAGGCGCTCCGGGCGCTGAAGAAGAAGTTGCAGCGCGAAGGTGTGTTTCGCGAAATGAAGCTGCGCAATTATTACGAGAAGCCTTCTGAAAAGAAGGCGCGCCAGAAGGCCGAGGCAATTCGCCGGGCCCGCAAGCTGGCTCGTAAGCGCGCGCAGCGCGAGGCGGGTGTTACGACCGGCCGTCGCTGATCAGCGGCATTGTGAACATATTTGCAAAAAACGCCGTCCCTTGGGGCGGCGTTTTCATTTCCGGAGCCAGTCCTGTTTCCTCGCGCTTCCGGGTTCTAAGCCCCCGGCACATCCAGAATCGGCATGACCTCCACCGCCTCACCGGGAAACTGCGTGAAATGCGCATGGCCCCGGAACATCTCGGCGGCAGCTTCGTGCGAAGGCGCCTCGACGATCACATAGGCAGCAGCGGTATTGACGCTGTCGGCGATCCCGTCAGGCGACACCTTCTTTGTCTTGCCCAGGGGACCTCCCGCATCGATGATCGCCCCCGCATGCGCTTCCATCCACGCGCCCCACGCCTTCATGCCCGCCGCCTCATCTATGCGTCCTTCGGCCTGCGCCTTTTCGGTCGCCGTTGCGGTGCCCGTGTAGAGGGCCAGAAATTTTGCCATATCACTCTCCTTTAACACCCTCAAAGAACGCCTGCGCGCGCTCCCAGATCCCCCGCGCCCACAGATCCGAGTGGTCGGCCCCCTCCTCGATCCAGAGCTGATAGGGATTCGGCACCTCGGCATAAAGCTTTTCGCCATTGCCCACGCTCACCGTAGCGTCCGCCGTTCCATGGGCGACGAACACCGGCTCCTCGACATCCCCGATCCAGTCATTGGACCGGAACTGATCGAGCATCAGCCAGCCGACCGGCACATAGGGATAGCGCTCTGCAGCAACATTGACGGCGGAATAAAACGGCGTTTCCAGCAGCAGGGCCTCGGCATTGCGGCGGCTCGCCACATACACCGCGGGCGACGCGCCCAGCGAGCGCCCCCAGACAACGATTTCCGTTTCCCGCTCGCTCAGCCAATCGAACGCCGCAAGGGCGTCGGCCAGCAAATTGGCTTCGGTGATCTCGCCCGGCGACAGGGGAAACCCGCGATAGTCGACGGACAAGAATCCATATCCGGCTTCGCTGAACGCAATGAAGCGTTCATATTCCGCCGAGAAGCTCCCGCTATTGCCTTTGAGATAGAGGATGGCGGGCTGGCCCGGCTGCGCGGCCCCGTACCACCCGGTTATCGTTTCCCCATTGCTGGTGGGGATGGTCACGACTTCAGCATCGAGCCCCACAGATGCGGGCTCATAAACGTCCCCCTCGGGGAAAAAGAAAAAATCCCGCTGGTTGGCGTAGAGGTAGCCGAGCAGCCCGCCATAGACGACCACCACCGCCACCACCACGCCAACGATGATTTTCCTGAGCATGTCCAGCCTCCGACTCACAGGCGTTCATGCTCACGGCAGGATCAGCCCTGGGTCAAGGCTTCCTCACCCAGCGCCACGCGAAATGCCCGCGCAAACACTTCCGGCGGTTGTCCGCCCGAAATCGCGAACTGGTTGTTGAAGATAAAGAACGGCACTCCGTTGATGCCCTGCTGGCTGGCCGAAACCGCCAGTGCCTTCGTGGTATCGAGCTCGCCCTGGTTATTCACCAGTGCCAGCGCCTCTGCGCGATCGAAGCCATGATCGACAGCAATATCGGCAAGGATCGCGTCATCGGTGATGTTCTTGCCTTCAAGAAAATACGCAGCGGCAAAGGCTTTGGCGAGGCCATATTGCTGCCCGGGCGCAGCCGCACGGATCAGCGTATGCGGCTTGACGGTCGGGTAGCTCATCGGCTGCACTTTCATGTCCAGCGCCACCCCGGCGTCGCGCGCCGCAGCTTCCACCCGCGCCTGCATCGCCTCGATATCCCCGCCATATTTCTCCTTGAGCCGTTCGCGCGTGTTCTGGCCGCTTTCCGGCGTCGTTGGATCGAGCAGGAACGGATGATGGAAGATTTCCACCTGGACGTCCTTATCGAGCCCGGCCAGCGCCTGATCGAGGCGCGCCGTGCCGATCAGGCACCAGGGACAGACGATATCGGTGAACAGATCGATACGGATGGATCGGGTCATGAAAATTCCTTTGCAATTGCGCCCAACATGGACACCCCACCCACCCCCGACAAGTACGCACACCAGTGTTACCGCCAACAAAAAAGGCCCGGGATCGCTCCCGGGCCTTTGTGCAATCGAAAACTCGATCAGTGATGCATCGATTTCACGATCGATTCGGTGACCTTCTTGGCGTCGCCGAACAGCATCATCGTGTTGTCGCGGAAGAACAGTTCGTTCTGCACACCGGCATAACCGGCAGCCATGCCGCGCTTGATGAACAGCACCGTACCGGCCTTTTCAACGTCCAGGATCGGCATGCCGTAGATCGGCGAAGTCTTGTCCGTCTTGGCGGCGGGGTTGGTCACGTCGTTGGCGCCGATGACGAAGGCAACGTCGGCCTGTGCGAACTCGGAGTTGATGTCTTCAAGTTCGAACACTTCGTCATAGGGCACGTTGGCTTCGGCCAGCAGCACGTTCATGTGGCCGGGCATACGCCCCGCAACCGGGTGAATGGCGTATTTGACTTCGACGCCAGCAGCCTTGAGCTCATCGGCCATTTCCCGCAGCGCGTGCTGGGCCTGAGCCACCGCCATGCCGTAACCGGGCACGATGATGACCTTGGAGGCATTCTGCATGATGAAAGCCGCATCTTCCGCCGAGCCCTGCTTGACGGGACGCTCTTCGGTATCGCCTGCGGCAGCAGCCGCGTCATCATTGCCGAACCCGCCAAGGATGACCGAGATGAACGAGCGGTTCATCGCCTTGCACATGATGTAGCTCAGGATCGCGCCCGAAGAGCCGACCAGCGCACCGGTGATGATCAGCGCGGTGTTGCCCAGCGTGAACCCGATACCGGCAGCTGCCCACCCCGAATAGGAGTTGAGCATCGAGACCACCACCGGCATGTCGGCTCCGCCGATCGGGATGATCATCAGCCCGCCCAGAATGAGCGCGAGAATGGTGATCGCCCAGAACGCCATCGGGTCCTGGCTGACGGTAAAGTACCAGACCAGCGCCACGATCGCCACGGCAATCGCGATATGGATCAGGTGACGGGCCGGCAGCATGATCGGACGCCCGCTCATGCGGCCGTCGAGCTTGGCAAAGGCGATGACCGAACCGGTGAAGGTGAAGGCACCGATGGCCGCACCGATGCTCATTTCAATCAAGGCCTGAATGCTGACCTGACCGGGCACACCGATGTTGAAGGCAACCGGGGCATAGAGTGCAGCCGCCGCCACGAACACGGCGGCCAGACCGACCAGCGAGTGGAAGGCGGCAACCAGCTGCGGCATGGCCGTCATCGGCACCCGGCGGGCGATGACCGCCCCCGCGATGCCACCGATCGCCAGGCCGGCAATGATCAGCACCCATGCGAACGGATCGGTGACGTTGGCGACGGCCAGCGTGGTCAGCACGGCAATGAGCATGCCGACCATGCCCATTGTGTTGCCACGGCGCGCTGTGGTGGGCGACGACAGCCCACGCAGTGCGAGGATGAACAGCGACCCGGCGACGAGATAGGCGAGGGCCGCGATATTTGCAGAGATCATAGCTGGATCAGCCCTTCTTCTTGTACATCGCCAGCATGCGCTGGGTGACGAGGAACCCGCCGAAAATGTTCACCGAGGCGAGGATCAGCGCGATAAAGCCGAACCAGCGGGCCGGGCCGGGTTCACCGATGGTGGAAACACCGACGGCGAGCAGCGCACCCACCACGATCACCGAGGAGATCGCGTTGGTGACAGCCATGAGCGGGGTGTGAAGGGCGGGCGTCACCGACCAGACCACGTAGTATCCTACGAAGATGGCGAGGACGAACACCGAAAGGAAAAAGAAAAAGGGATCGATACCCATCAGGCGTCTCCGTCCGTCTTGGGGGCTGCGGGCTTCTTGGCGGCAGGCTTTTTAGCCGGAGCCTTCTTGGCAGGGGCTTTGGCGGCAGCCGGCTTGGCCGCTGCTTTCTTGGCCGGTGCCTTGGCTGCGGGTTTGGCGTCCGCAACCGTCTCGGCGGCCTCGGCGTCGGCAGGCTCTGCCGCAGGCTTTTTCGCTGCAGCTGGCTTTTTCGCCGGGGCCTTCTCGGCGGCTTCCGCCGCAGCGCCTGCGAAATTGGGATGCACCACCGCGCCGTCGCGGGTCAGCAACGTCGCCTGCACCAACTCGTCTTCCCAATCGACTTTGAGTGCCTTGGCGTCCTTGTCGATCATGGTTTCGAGGAAGGCCAGCAGGTTCTTGGCATAGAGCTGCGAAGCCGTCGCCGCGATCTTTCCAGCCAGATTGAGCGTCCCGATGATGGTGACGTCCTTGTGGACCACCACTTCACCCGGCTTGGTCAATTCCACGTTCCCGCCGCGCTCGGCGGCCAGATCGACGATCACCGATCCCGGTGCCATGGATTCGACCATCGCCTTGGTGACCAGCTTGGGAGCCGGGCGTCCGGGGATCAGCGCCGTGGTGATGACGATGTCCTGCTTGGCGATGTGACCGGCGACCAGTTCGGCCTGCGCGGCCTGCTCGTCCTTGGTCAGCTCACGCGCGTATCCGCCCGTGCCCGATGCGTCCTTGAGCGCATCGGTCATGATGAACTTGGCACCCAGTGATTCCACCTGCTCGCCAGCAGCGGCGCGCACGTCGGTGGCCGATACGGCTGCACCCAGGCGGCGCGCGGTTGCAATCGCCTGCAGGCCCGCCACACCGGCACCCATCACGAACGTCTTGGCGGCACGCACCGTGCCCGCTGCCGTCATCATCATGGGCAGCGCGCGGTCATAGGCCATCGAGGCCTCGATCACCGCCTGATAGCCCGCAAGGTTGGCCTGGCTCGACAGCACGTCCATGACCTGCGCACGGGTGATGCGCGGCATCAGCTCCATGCCGAACACCGACAGACCGGCCTTGGCCAGCGCACCCAGCGCAGCCTCGTTGCCGTAAGGATCGGCGATGGCGAGCACCAATGCACCCTTGGCCGCGCCCGCAAGCGCCGCTGCCACCGGGCGGCGGACGGCGAGCACCACATCGGCGCCCTTGACCGCTGCGGCAGCGCTGGCTTCGACGCTGGCTCCAGCGTCCTTATAGAACTGGTCGGGGATGCGCGAGGCTTCTCCGGCGCCTTTTTCGACACTGACCGATGCGCCAAGCCCGATCAGCTTGGAAACCGTTTCCGGCGTGCAAGAAACCCGGCTCTCGCCCGATCCCTCACGCAATACGGCAATCTTCATGAATTCTTACCTCTGATGGTCCGGACATCCGCCCGGCCACTCTCCGCCATCGGCCGGTTTAGTGGACTAGGAACAAATACAGCAGCACCAATATCACCACCAGCGTGATCACGGACCACTTGGTGATGAACACAAAACCGGCATAGGTCTTGCTGTGCTCTTCGAATTCCTTCGATTTCTGACCGTCAGTTATCGGTTTGTCGGAATAGGTAGCGACCTGATTATGGGCCATCTTGGCTTTCCCCTATGTTGTCTCGTTAACCCCGTTTGCCCTTTTAGGGCTGAGTCTTTTCGAGTTCGTCAATCAGTCTTTCGATCATGGAAAGGCCCAGCGACCAGAACTGGGGGTCGCGGGCATCAAGTCCAAATGGCGCCAGCAGCTCCGAATGGTGTTTCGAGCCTCCGGCGCTGAGCATGTCGAAATACCGCTCGGCGAACCCTTCGGTGGATGTTTCATACTGCGCATAGAGCGAGTTCACAAGGCAATCGCCGAATGCATACGCATAGACGTAGAAGGGTGAGCGGATGAAATGCCCGATATAGCTCCATAGAACCTCATAGCCGTCATTGAGCTCAATCCCCGGCCCCAGGCTCTCGCGCGATACTTCCATCCAGAAGCCGTCGATTTCCTCGGGCCGCAATTCGCCTTTGCGCCGCGCCTGATGCACGTTTCGCTCGAAACTGTAAAACGAAATCTGCCGCACCACGGTGTTGAGCATGTCCTCGATCTTCGAGGCAATCAGCGCAAACCGCTGCTGCGGATCGGTCGTGGCATCGAGAATGGCGCGGAAGGTGAGCATCTCGCCAAAAACGCTCGCCGTTTCGGCCAGCGTCAGCGGCGTCGGCGCCATCAGTTCGCCCTGCCCCGCCGCCAGCCTTTGATGCACCCCGTGTCCCAGCTCATGGGCCAGCGTCATCACGTCGCGGGTCCGGCCCATATAGTTGAGCATCAGATACGGGTGCGCCGTCGTGACCGTGGGGTGGGCAAACGCGCCGGGTGCCTTGTTGGGCTTGACCGCCGCATCGATCCAGCCGCTGTCAAAAAACGGCAGCGCCACCTCGCGCAGCCGGGGCGAAAAGCGCCCATAGGCATCCAGCACCGTCTCCTTTGCCGTATCCCAGTCGAAAATCCGGTCGTCCGAGGTGGGCAGCGGCGCGTTGCGGTCCCAGGCATCGAGCCTGGCCTTGCCGAACCATTTGGCCTTCATCTGGTAGTAGCGGTGCGACAGTCGCGGATAGGCATCGCGCACCGAACTTTCCAGCGCATCCACGACCTCGCGCTCGACCGAATTGGCAAGGTGCCGGCTGTCGGCGACATCCTCATACCCGCGCCACCGGTCGGATATCTCGTGATCCTTGGCCAGAACGTTGGTGATGTGGGTGAACAGCCGCTTGTTCTCGCCCAGCGTCGCGCTCAGCGCCTTGAACGCCGATTCGCGTTTAGCCTCGACCTTGTCGCTGAGCAGGTTGAGCGTCTGTTCGAGCCCCAGCGTCTCCCCGTCCACAGTGAAGGGAAGCGCCGCCATGGTCTCGTCATAGAGCCGCGTCCACCCGGCCCGCGCCGTGATGTATTTGTCGTGGAACAGCTCTTCGACCCGGTCTTCAAGCTGATAGGGCCGCGCCTTGCGTAATTCGTCAAACCACGGACGATACCGCGCCAGCTCGGCATCGCGCTCAAACGCACTGTCCAGAACGTCGTCGGGGATGCGGTTGATTTCGAGCGGGAAGAACAGCGTCCGCGCTGAAAACCCGGTCAGCGTATCCTGAATATCGCCAAGAAATTTCACCCGGTCTCCATCGCCCGTATTCTGGGCGTAGTTGAGATAGGCAAACGACCCCAGACGGCCCATCACCTCAGCCAGCTTTTCATACCGCCGCACCGCCTCGATCAGCGTGCCGCCTTCAGCATGTTCTTGCAGTTTACCCTTATAGTCGGCCTCGATCGAGCGGGTCTGGCTGTCGACCAGCGCGAGATCGGCCTTGAGCGGCTCTGAATCGACACCCGGATAAAGATCGGAAAGGTCCCATTGGGGAAGCACGCCCAACGGGTTGTCATGTGCAGTGGTCTGGGGCGAGGACATCAGGAAAACTCCGCCATTCTGATTTTTGCGGACTGTACAGAGGCCGTTTTCCATCGACAAGGCGGCATCCGGTCCCTGCTCTCGCCAGGCAACGGGGCTCACGCCCTCTCTTCCTTAAAACCCTGTTAAGCGATCATGCCTAATTTGACCCAAATCGGCACACTCCCACGATTCGGCACACAGCCGGGGAGCTGTCGGTGCCAAACCGCTTCCAGGAAAATTGGGCCGGTTTTCCGGCTCGGAAGCGTGAAGAAACAAGAAGCGCTTCCAGGAAAAGTGGGGCCGGTTTTTCGGTTCGGAAGCGCGGAGAAACAAAGCGTTAGAGCGCCTGTGGTGTTCTGGTGAGGTTCGGAGTTGCTTCCCGCATGCAAAAGGTTCTGATTGTCGACGACGATCCCATCCACTGTCGTCTGACTTCGGAAGTCGTCGCACGGGCGGGCTTTGCCCCGCTGGTCGTGCATTCAGGCGCCGAAGCGCTCGATCTTCTGCGGAGCAATCCCCGGATCGGCGCGATGATTCTCGATCTGGTCATGCCCGAAATGGATGGCATGGCGGTCCTCGAAGCGCTGCGCAGGGAGACCGTCGCGATTCCCGTAATCGTCCAGACGGCCCAGACCTCCCTCGACACCGTGATTTCGGCGATGCGGCTGGGGGCCATCGATTTTTTCGTAAAACCCGTCGCCCCCGAGCGTATCACCGTCTCGCTGCACAATGCCCTCAAGCTGCAAACGCTCGAATCGAGCCTCAAGGCCGAGCGCGCCCGCATCAGCGGCCAGTTCTCCTTTTCCCATATCGTCACCAAAAGCCCATCCATGGCCCGCACCCTGGAGCTGGGGCGCAAGGCGACCGCCAGCACCATCCCGGTGCTGATCGAAGGCGAATCGGGGGTCGGCAAGGAACTGCTCGCCCGCGCCATCCAGGGCTCCGGCGACCGCGCAGGAAAACCGTTCATCACCATCAATTGCGGCGCCATCCCCGCCAATCTTGTCGAATCCACCCTGTTCGGCCACGTCAAGGGCGCTTTCACCGGCGCGATCGCCGATGCTCCCGGCAAGTTCCGCGAGGCCCATAACGGCACCTTGTTTCTCGACGAAGTCGGCGAACTGCCTCTCGACATCCAGGTCAAGCTGTTGCGCGCGCTCCAGGATGGCGAGATCGAACCGGTGGGGGCCGCCCGCCCGGTCAAGGTCAATGTGCGGGTGATTTCCGCCACCAACCGCCGCCTTCTCAATCTCGCCCGCGAAGGCGCGTTCCGCGAAGACCTCTATTACCGCCTCAACGTCTTCCCCATCTACTTGCCGCCCCTGCGCGAGCGGAAAGACGACATCCCTGCGCTGGTCGCCCATTTCATCGCCCGCTTCGCCGCTGAAGAAGGTCGGCGCGTCTCCGCCATCGCCCCTGAAGCGTTGCAGATGCTTCTGGGGTTCGACTGGCCCGGCAATATCCGCCAACTCGAAAACGCCGTGTTCCGGGCCGTTGTGCTGGCCGAAGGCCCGACCCTCACGGTCGAGGATTTTCCCCAGATCATGGCGGCAGAACGCGGGCTGGAGGCAGCACGCAACAGCGGCCCGGCGTTGCTGGCCCCGGTCGAACCGGTCCACATCGACGACGCTCCTGCCCTGCCGCGCCTTCCCGATCCGGCTCCGGTCCAGCTCCCGGATCGCTTCCTCGATACCGATGGCAATGTCCTGCCGCTGGCCGAGATCGAGCGTGAGCTGATCGCCTTTGCCATCGACCTCAACGCCGGTCGCATGGCCCAGGTCGCCCGCCAGTTGGGCATCGGCCGGTCCACCCTCTATCGCAAGCTCAAGGAATACGGCTTCGAGGGCGCAGGCGGCGAGAATGTTGCGTGATTGCCTCAATCGCCGCCCATTGATGCTCACGAACGCGGCACCTTCCTTGCGGCCCGCTCCAGACACGCTAAAAATTTATTCATCATGCGCATGGTAGAGATTCGTCAACAAGACGACAGGATGCGCCAGTGGCTTGGGACGGTAGGGTGAGAATGTTGAGACCGGGGTTGAAGGGCCTGTTGACGGGCGCACTGGCGAGCATTTCCGTGTTTGCCTTCACTGTTGCCAGCCCCGCCTATCAGACGGTCACCGTCAACGGCATCGAGGCGACGCGCATCCTGATCGCGCCACCGCAGACCGATCTGGGCCACACAATTCGCGACGGCTTGCGCGCCGCGATGGCCGGGGCCTCCACCGGTTCTCGCGCCGATACCGACGTCAGCCGGCTGTATTATTTCTATGGCGCGCGCCATTTCGAACCGCTCTGGCTCGATGAATCCGGCACCGATATCGTCTTTTCCGACGCTGCCGAAAACCTCATCGCCCTGTTTGAAAACGCCCATCTGCAAGGCCTCGACCCCGCCGACTACGCCATCACCACCGACATGATCGCCGCTGCCGCTGGCGACCCCGAAGCGCTTGCCGCGCTCGAAGCACAGTTTTCCACTGCTGTCCTGCGCTATGCAAGCGACGCGCGAGGCGGCAGGCTCAATCCGCGTCAGGTTTCCGATTTTATCGATGTGGACACCCGGCCCGTCGATGAAGCGGCTCTGTTCGCCGCCATCGCCGAGGCCCGCGATCCGGCTGCCGTGCTGATGGGTTATCACCCCACCCACCCGCAATTTATTGCGTTGCGCGATCTGCTGGCCAAGCACTATTCCGGCGCGATTGAGGACATTCCTCCGATCCCCGATGGCACTTTGCTTCGCCCGGGCATGACCGACCCTCGCGTTGCCGCCTTGCGCGACCGCCTCGCCGTGTCGCTGCCAGCCGAGGCCAACCCCGCCATTTACGATGCGGAGCTTGCCTCCGCCGTGGCAGAGTTCCAGACGACCATGGGCCTTGCCCCCGACAGTGTCGTCGGCCCCGCCACCGTCGCTGCCCTCAATGGCGCCAATGGCGCGACCGAGGCACTGATCATCGCCAATATGGAGCGCTGGCGGTGGATGCCGGACGATCTGGGCGACTTCAACGTTCTGGTCAACATCCCCGAATACCGCCTCGACGTGATGCGCGACGGGCGCTCGGTGTGGAACACGCGGATCATCGTCGGCACCGCCGTCAACCAGACCCCGATCTTTTCGGACATGATCCGCCACGTGGTCACCAACCCCTATTGGAACGTCCCCTCCTCGATCCTGCGCAATGAAGTGTTCCCGCGCGTGGCGGCCAATCCCAATTACATCGCCAGCCAGAACATGGAGCTTCTGTACGGCGGCAAGGCCATCGATCCGTGGATGGTCGACTGGTCTCAAGCCACCCCCTCGATGTTCCGCGTGCGCCAGAAGCCCGGCAATTCCAACGCCATGGGCCAGGTCAAATTCCTGTTCCCCAACAGCCATGACGTCTATCTGCACGACACCAATGCCCGCTATCTGTTCGAGCGCTCCATGCGGGCGCTCAGCCATGGCTGTGTTCGGGTGCAGGATCCGTTCGGCTTCGCGCAGGCCCTGCTCGAATTCGAACCCGGCTTCACCGTGGCCTCGCTGGAAAACACCCTTGGCAGCAGCGAGCGCTGGTTCAACATGGACCGGCAGGTGCCCGTTCACCTCACCTATTTCACGCTGCGGATCGAAAATGACGGCACCATCCGCTCGTTCGCCGATCTCTACGGCCACGACGCCCGCATCATCGACATGCTGGGGCTGAAATAGAAGATGTGTTCCCGCTCATCAGGGTGCTCAGCACTCTTCCCTTCTCCCCTTGAGGGAGAAGGTGGCCGCGAAGCGGTCGGATGAGGGGTGCGCAACGTGCCCATCCGCAAAGACGCAAACGTCCCATTAATCCCCCGGTAACGATTTCGTCATGCTCGCGCCGCCTTTGTCCCCCACCCTCACAGCGTCAACAGGGCACAGGGTGGCGTACACGACGCGTTAGCGTTAACGTTTCATGATAATTTTGCTGCCAATATTGCCGTCGAGTATCGGTCTGGAGTGATAATCCGTTTCGCGTATCCTGAAACGGTCCGGGCTATGTGAGGTATAGCGTTTCCCGTGCCAGCCGCCGGAAACGCCACAAAAAGAGCGGACAGCCGGGCGTGATGCGTAGGGGATCCAAATCCATCAGCTTGTTCGTGCGCGCACTCGTCGCCGCAACGATCGGGCTCGCGGCAATGCTGCCGATGACCATGAGCGCGCAGGCCGCCAATGAGCGCGAGCTCTATCTCTACTACACCCACACCAAGGAAACGGTGCGGATCGTTTACAAGCGCAACGGAAAGTTCATCCAGTCTGCGCTGAACGAACTCAACGTGTTCCTGCGCGATTGGCGGCGCAACGAGCCCGCCAAAATGGACCCGGCCCTGTTCGACCTGCTCTGGGAAGTCTATCAGGAAGCCGGTTCGAGCCAGCCGGTCCATATCGTCTCGGCCTATCGCGCGCCCCAGACCAATGCGATGCTGTCCACCACCACGTCCGGCGTGGCTGAAAATTCGCTTCACATGCAGGGCAAGGCCCTCGACTTTTTCATTCCCGGTGTGCCCGTCGCCAAATTGCGCGAAATCGGCTTTCGCAAGCAGATCGGCGGCGTGGGGTACTATCCGACCTCGGGCAGCCCGTTCGTTCACCTCGATACCGGCTCGGTCCGCGCTTGGCCGCGCATGACCGAAGCCCAGCTGCGCAACGTCTTCCCCGATGGGCGCACCCTGCACGTGCCGTCCAACGGACGGGTGCTCTCCCAGCAGGGCTATCAATACGCCCAGGCCGAATGGCAGCGCTGCCATCGTGTCCCGTGCAACGCTGGCGCTGCCATGACCGGCGGAGCCGTTCAGGTCGCCGATGGCGAACGTCCTCGCACCCTTTGGGATATGATCACCGGCGGCAACAATGCCCAGCAGGCCGCCCCCGCCCCGCAACAGATCGCAGCCGCTCCGGCCCCTGCAGCCACACCCGCTGCAACTCCGGCTCCGGTGGCCGTCGCAGCAGCCCCCGCTCAACAGGCCTTGGTCGAGCCGCCCGCCCCTCCGGGTCGCCCGTCCGCGCTCGTCGGCGCGCCTGCGGTGCCCGAAAACATGCCTTTCCAGATCATCGATGCCGCGGAAATGACCCGTCAGGTCGCAATGGCCGATCCCGGCATTGCCCCCGATGCGCCCTTGCCCCCGGCCATGTCGCGCACGCTGGCCGAGTTGCGCGCGGCGACGCCCTCCGCCTATGCCCCCTCTGGCGGCGCAACCTTGGATGTAACCAGCGTCGCCGAAGCCCCCGTCCCCCAGCCGCGCCCGCAATTTTCCACCGCTCCGGCACCGGCCGCCGCTGCCGTGAGCACGCCCGCCGACCTGCCGCTGCGTCCCGCACTTGACGGCGCGATCCAGACCGCCGCCCTCGATACCGCGTCCGATCTCGACGCCTTTGCCGCCCTGTTCGAAAGCCCTGCGCTGTCCGCTGAACCGGACCAGGAAACCGCCAACGCCATGGCCAGCCTCACGGTCGCACCGGGCACGCTCTATGCGCCCGATCTCGATTCCGTTGCGGAAAGCCTCCTCGCCTCCGCCGCCCTCTCCAGCGATCATTTCGCGTTCGACGGCGGCAGCGGAACCGCTGGCGATGGCGAAGACAGCACCCTCACCGCGTCGCGTTTCACGCGCACCGCGTCGGTGGGCCCGTCGCCCACAAGCTTCGGCCCGGCCCAAACCATCTGGGTCCACTACGATGGCCGTGCCAACTGACACAGTCTGGTCCTCTTTGGTTGCCAAAAGGGCGTGACCTGACTACATCAGGCACAGGCCGCCGGGCCGTCACACTGCGTTCACAAGGCAACCGAAGTGTCTGAAAAATCTGCCACGCCCCTCCTCGACACCATCGGCTCTCCAGCCGATCTCAAGAGGCTGAAGCGCGAGGACCTGAACCAACTCGCCACTGAATTGCGCGCCGAGGTGATCGATGCGGTTTCGGTCACCGGCGGGCATCTGGGCGCCGGTCTGGGCGTGGTCGAATTGACGGTCGCCCTGCACCACATTTTCGATACGCCCCACGATCGGATCATCTGGGATGTCGGCCATCAGGCCTATCCCCACAAAGTGCTCACCGGACGCCGCGACCGCATCCGCACCTTGCGCCAGAAGGGGGGCCTGTCGGGCTTCACCAAGCGCGATGAAAGCCCCTACGACCCGTTCGGCGCGGGCCATTCCTCGACCTCGATTTCCGCCGGTCTCGGCATGGCGGTCGGTTCCGCCCTGCGGGGTGAAAAGCGCAATGTCATCGCGGTAATCGGCGACGGCGCGATCTCGGCGGGCATGGCCTATGAGGCCATGAACAATGCCGGGGCCATGGATGCGCGGCTGATCGTCATCCTCAATGACAACGACATGTCCATCGCTCCCCCCACCGGGGCGATGAGCGCCTATCTGGCGCGACTGGTTTCTGGCCCGGCCTATCGCGGCCTGCGCGAGGCCGCCAAGCAATTTGTCGAAACCGTGATGCCGCCCTTCATCAAGGACAAGGCCCGCAAGACCGAGGAATACGCCCGGGGCTTCTGGACCGGCGGCACCATGTTCGAAGAGCTGGGCTTTTACTATGTCGGCCCCATCGACGGACACAATCTCGACCACCTCCTGCCGGTGCTGCGCAATGTGCGCGACGCCGAAAACGGCCCGATCCTGATCCATGTCGTTACCCAGAAGGGCAAGGGCTACGCCCCCGCCGAAGCTGCGTCCGACAAATATCACGGCGTCTCAAAGTTCAACGTCATCACCGGCGCGCAGGCCAAGACGCCGTCCAATGCGCCCTCATACACCTCCGTATTCGCCGACAGTCTCGTCGCCGAGGCCGAGCGCGATGACGCCATCGTGGCGATCACCGCTGCTATGCCCTCGGGCACCGGGCTCGACACCTTCGCCAAGCGTTTCCCCGACCGCACCTTCGATGTCGGCATCGCCGAACAGCACGCGGTAACCTTTGCCGCCGGGCTGGCCACCGAAGGGCTCAAGCCATTCTGCGCCATCTATTCCACCTTCCTGCAGCGCGCCTACGATCAGGTGGTCCACGACGTGGCGATCCAGCATCTGCCCGTCCGCTTCCCGATCGACCGTGCAGGCTATGTCGGGGCCGATGGTTCCACCCATGCGGGCTCGTTCGACGTCGCCTATCTCGCCACCCTGCCCGGCATGGTGGTGATGGCCGCCGGCGATGAAGCCGAATTGCGCCATATGGTGGCCACCGCCGCCGCCTATGATGAAGGCCCGATTGCCTTCCGCTACCCGCGTGGCGAAGGCATGGGCGTCGAGATGCCCGATCGCGGCATACCACTCGACATCGGCAAGGGCCGGGTGCTGCGCGAAGGCACCACAGTTGCGCTGCTCTCGTTCGGTACGCGTCTGGCGGAGTGCCTTTCTGCCGCCGAAACCCTCGGCGCGAGCGGGTTTTCCACCACCGTCGCCGATGCCCGCTTCGCCAAGCCGCTTGATGAAGAGCTGCTGGCCCGGCTGGCGCGCGAACACGCGGTGCTGATCACGGTTGAAGAAGGGGCCATCGGCGGCTTCGGGTCCCATGTGGCGACCCGGCTCAGCCAACTTGGCCTGCTCGACCACGGGCTCAAATTCCGTCCCCTGGTCATGCCCGACCGCTATTTCGAACAGTCCGGCCAGGACGACATGTACGCTCAGGCGGGTCTCGATCGCAACGGGATCGTCGCGACGGCCCTCACCGCTCTGGGCGATGAGACCCACGCGGCCCAGGTGCTCCGGGCCGCCGGCCTCGACGGGCTCTGATCTTCAGAGCCCGTCTGCTATACTAATTAGCGTCGTCGTATTCAGCCTGCGAGCCGGGATCGGCCATACCCAGCGCGTGCATGTACAGATCGAGGATCGCTTCCTGCTCGGCCCGCTCATTGCGATCCTGCTTACGGATCCGCACGATCTCGCGCATGGCCTTGGTATCGAACCCGGATCCCTTGGCTTCGGCATAGACTTCCTTGATATCGTCGGAAATGGCCTTCTTTTCTTCTTCCAGCCGCTCGATCCGTTCGATGAAGGCGCGCAACTGATCGCGCGCTATGCCGTTGTCAGCCATGACTTAACTCTTTCCATTCCGAAGTGTTTTAAAAAGCGCCCGGAAGCTGAGGACCACCCTTGGTTGCTCCGCGGCGAGCGCAAGACAGGATCGGGCCAGCGCCACCGCCCGACTCGGCAGGTGACGGTCCGGCCCACCGGCCCTTTCAATCCCATTGGGGCGGCAACTTCAAGGCTCGCCGGAAAAATCCCACAACCGGTTCCCACGCACGGCATAATGGCCGGGCCGATCCTCTGCTTGGTCATTCCGGCGTCGCAGTTGGCCCTATAATAGCATGAAGCCCGCAGCCCATTGACATCTAACGGCCCCTTGCCCAGAAACGTCATCGCAATCGTATCATCCTCGCCACCCAGGCCCGTGTCGTCCATGCTCCGCTCCCTCGCGATCGCCGCCCTTGTGATGCTGCCCGCCACGCTGGCTTTGCCACAGCCCGCGCTTGCCGATTTGCGCGTCTGCAACCAGACCCAGGGCACGATTTCCATCGCTTTCGGATATCGCGCGGAATCGGGCTGGCAATCGGAGGGCTGGTGGGTCGCCGGACCGCAGGCCTGCACCACGGTTTTCCAGGGCGAATTGACCGCCCGCTATTATTATTTACACGCTGTCGATGACGTCGTGGGCGGCGCATGGGACGGGTCCGTCTTCATGTGCACCCAGGACGCCAGCTTCACCATATTCGGGGTCGAGGATTGCCTGGCGCGCGGTTATGAACGCACCGGCTTTTTTGAGATCGACACCCAGGATCGTCCCGATTGGACGATGCAATTGACCGAAAACAATTCAACCAGTCTGGATCCGCAATGAAAAGATCGCGCCGCGTCAAGATCGTCGCAACACTTGGCCCCGCTTCGGACGACCCCAAGGTTATCGAGGAACTCGTACGCGCCGGAGCCGACGTTTTCCGCATCAACATGAGCCATGCCAGCCATGACGTGATGCGCAACACCGTCGCCCGGATTCGCGATGTCGAGCGTGTCGTGCGTTACCCCATCGGCATTCTTGTCGACCTTCAGGGTCCCAAGCTGCGCATCGGCGCCTTTGCCGATGGTTCGGTGATGCTCGCCAAGGGCGAAACGTTTACCCTCGACGCCTCCGAAACCCCCGGCGACAAGGCCCGGGTGTTCCTGCCGCATCCGGAAATCTTTTCGTCCGTCAAGGCCGGAGACCGGCTGTTGCTCGATGACGGCAAGATCGAACTGCGCGTTTCCGCCACCTCTCCCGAGGCGATCAACACCACCGTCGTCTATGGCGGCAAGCTCTCGGACCGCAAGGGCGTGTCGCTGCCCGACACCATGCTCTCGGTGGGTGTGCTCACCGACAAGGACCGCGACGATCTTCAGGCCGCACTCAAGGAAGAGATCGACTGGATCGCCCTGTCGTTCGTCCAGCGCCCCGAAGACATGATCGAAGTGCGCAAGATCGTTCAGGGCCGCGCCGGCGTGCTCGCCAAGATCGAAAAGCCCCAGGCCATCGACCGGCTCGAAGAGATCATCCGGCTGTCCGACGCTATCATGATCGCCCGTGGCGACCTTGGCGTGGAAATGCCCCTCGAATCGGTCCCCGGACTGCAAAAGCGCATCACCCGCACCTGCCGTCGTCTGGGCAAGCCCGTGGTGGTTGCCACCCAGATGCTCGAATCCATGATCACCGCCCCGGTGCCGACCCGCGCCGAAGTGTCCGACGTTTCGATCGCTGTTTTCGAAGGCGCCGATGCGGTCATGCTTTCGGCCGAAAGCGCCTCGGGCTCCTATCCGGTGCAGGCCGTCACCACCATGAACCGCATTGCCGAAGCGGTTGAGCAGGACGTGCTGTATCCCGGCATCATCCGCGCTCAGGCGACCGAGCCCGAAGCCACCGCCGCCGACGCCATTTCCGCTGCCACCCGTCAGGTCGCCGAGACCCTCGATCTGGCTGCGATCGTCACCTACACCTCGTCGGGTTCCACCGGCATTCGCGCCAGCCGCGAGCGTCCCAACAAGCCCATCATCGCCCTCTCGCCGAAGGTCTCGACAGTGCGGCGGCTTTCGATCGTCTGGGGCCTGCATTGCGTGCAGACCGAGGACGCCATTTCGCTCGACGACATGGTCGATCGGGCCTGTTCGATTGCCTATATCGAAGGCCTCGCCCGCCCCGGCGACCGCGTCGCCATCACCGCTGGCGTGCCGCTGGGCACCCCCGGCGCGACCAACATGCTGCGCATCGCCTTTGTCGGACAGGACGGCGCCGGCGGTTCCTGACCCCAGCACCCACAAAGCGAGTCCCCTTCTCCCCTCCTGAGTGAGACTTCGAACCGAACCAATCGTGCCCTTGGCACGATTGGCGGCGAAAAGGCCATGCGAGCTATGCTCGCATGGCAGGGCACGAGGGGTGCACCAAGGCTCTGCCAACACCCACGCCCCTTAAAGCCCCCGCGCGCCCACCCCTTTCCCGCGCTCGCCCCCTCGCCTGCCCACCCCCACCGCTGTCATCCCGGACTTGATCCGGGATCCAGTACACACCAGCGCTCCCGCTCTTTCCTCAGCGCCCGCAAAACGCCGCCGCCCCCATCCCCGCCGCGCGCAACAAAAAAGGCCCGCCGAAGCGAGCCTTTTTTCAGTCCGATCAAACTGCAATCAACCCTGGCGGGCCTTCATGCGCTTGTTGGATTTGTTGATGATATAGACGCGGCCACGACGGCGAACCAGCTTGTTGTCCCGGTGACGGGTCATGAGCGCCTTGAGCGAGTTGCGGATTTTCATTTTTATCCTCGGGCAATAAAAGATCGGCGGGGCTCAAGGCACCGCGAAACAATTGCCCGGAACATAAGGGCAAAGGCCCTGCCTGTCAACGCGACTCCCCGCGCCCGCCAACAGATTTTCAACCCCCGGTTTCAGTTGCGCGCGCGCGTTCTTGCCGCGTCCGGATCGGCGACAATGTCCTCCCACCGGATACACGCCACCTCCGAGCCGGTATCGGCCATCTCCAGCGGCGGCACGACCTGGGCGCACCGGTCGATGGCATAGGGACAGCGCGTGCGGAAAAAGCATCCCGATGGCGGATTGATCGGCGACGGGATTTCGCCCTCCAGCCCTTCGATGGAATGCTCCCGCGCCCGGATGGGGTCGGCAATCGGCACCGCGGTCAGCAGCGCCCGCGTATAGGGATGGCGCGGCGCGTTATAGAGCGTCTCGCTGTCGGCGAGTTCCGCGATCCGGCCCAGATACAAGACGAGGATGCGGTCGGAAACGTGGCGCACCACCGACAGGTCGTGGCTGATGAAAATCAGCGTCAGCCCGAACTCCTCCTTGAGGTCGGCAAGCAGGTTCAGAATCTGGGCCTGGATCGAGACGTCGAGCGCCGAGACCGGTTCGTCGCACAAGATCAGCTTGGGCTCTGTGGCCAGCGCCCGCGCAATCCCGATTCTCTGCGCCTGCCCGCCCGAAAACTCGTGCGGATAGCGGTTGACCATTTCCGGCAACAGCCCCACCGCGTCCATCACCTCGCGCACACGCTCGCGGCGCTGGGCGCGGCTCATGTCGGGCCGCAGCGTCCGCAACGGGTCGCTGATGATCTCGCCCACCGTCATCCGGGGGTTGAGCGAGGCCAGCGGGTCCTGAAAGATGATCTGGAGGTCCTGCCGCGTGCGGCGCATCTCCTCTTTCTTGAGCTCGGTCAGGTCCCGCCCCATCCAGACGACCTTGCCCTCGTCGGGCGGGATCAATTGCAGAATGCAGCGCCCCAGCGTGGACTTCCCGCATCCCGATTCCCCGACGATCCCCAGCGTTTCGCCCCGGTTGACCGTAAAGCTCACATCGTTGACGGCGGTGAGAATGGCCGGCTTGCGGAACAGCCCCGCATCGATGGCGAACCGCTTCGTCAGGTTCTCGACATTGAGCAACACGCCCGCTGGATCACTCATCAGGCAACCTTTTCATTGGCATTCTTGACGGCGTCGTCATGGTGGCAGGCCGAAATCCGGCCATCGGTGCGCGGCTCCAGCGCCGGTCTCTTCTGCAGGCAGATTTCGGTTTTGAATTCGCATCTGGGATGGAAGGAGCATCCGGACGGCAGATTGGTCAAATTGGGCGGCATGCCCTTGATTGGATCGAGACGCCGTCGCTTGTTATCGCCCCGCGGCGTCGAATGCAGCAGTCCCAGCGTATAGGGATGGCGCGGGCTGTAGAACAACTCGTCCACCGTGCCCTTTTCCACCGCCCGCCCCGCATACATCACCATCATGGTGTCGGCGAGCCCCGCCACCACCCCCAGATCATGGGTGATCATCACCAGCGCGGTGTTGAACTTGTCGGTCAGTTCTTCGAACAGGCTCAGCATCTGCGCCTGCACCGTCACGTCGAGCGCCGTGGTTGGTTCATCGGCAAACAGCACCTTGGGTTCGCATAGCAGCGCCATGGCGATCATCACCCGCTGGCGTTGTCCCCCCGATAATTCATGCGGATAGGCCCGGATGACGCGTTTGGCGTCGGGCAGATGCACGCTGCGCAGCATCGCTTCCGAGCGCTCCAGCGCTTCCTTGCGGCTCGCATTCTGGTGCCGCACCAGCACTTCGATCATCTGGTCGGCAATCCGCATATAGGGATTGAGCGAGGTCATCGGATCCTGGAAGATCATCGCGATGTCCTTGCCTCTGATGGCATCGAGATCGCTCGATCGCATGCCCACCAGTTCCTTGCCGTCGATCCTGGCGCTGCCCGTCGCTCGCCCGTTGCGGGCCAGCAGGCCCATGATCGACAGAAACGCCTGGCTCTTGCCCGATCCGCTTTCCCCCACGACCGCCAGCGTCTCCCCGGCCTTGAGCGAGAAGTTCATCTCCCGCACCGCCTGCACTTCGCGATCGTGCAATTGGAACGTGACCGACAAATCCCTGACTTCGAGTACGGTTTCCCCCATGTCAGCGGTCCTTTGGATCAAGCGCATCACGCAGCCCGTCCCCGATATAGGACAGGCACAACAACAGCAGCACGAGCATGATGGCTGGCGCCACCAGCAGCCACGGCATCACCTCGATCACCTGCGCCCCTTCCGAGATCAGGGTGCCCAGCGAGGTCTGCGGCTCCTGGATGCCGAGGCCCAGATACGACAGGAAACTTTCGGTGATGATGATTTCGGGAATGGTCAGCGTCGCATAGATCACCACCGGCCCGGCGAGGTTGGGCACGATATGGCGCATGATGATGGTGAAGGGCTTGGCCCCGCTGGCCCGCGCCGCCTCGATAAACTCTCGTTCCTTGAGACTCAGCGTCTGCCCGCGCACGATCCGCGCCATGGTCAGCCATTCAATCGCCCCGATACCGACAAACAGCAGCACCGGCGAGCGCCCGAAGATCACCACGAGGATGATGACGAACAGGATGTAGGGCAGCGCATACATGATGTCGACAAACCGCATCATCACCGCGTCGACCCGGCCGCCGAAATATCCGGCCACCGCGCCATAGACGATGCCGATGACCACCGACACCAGCGTCGCCACCGCCGCCACGATCAGGCTCATCTGGGTGCCCTGCAACAGCCGGGCCAGCAGATCGCGCCCGTTCTGGTCGGTTCCCAGATAGTGCAGCTTTTCGAAATCGGGCGGCTTGCGGATCGCGGTCCAGTCGACGGTGGAGTAATGCCACGGCACGAAATACGGCCCGATAAACGCGATCAGCACGATCAGCGCCACGACGATCAGCGAGATCAGCGCGGCCTTGTTGGTGAACAGCCGCCGCAACGCGTCTTCGGTCAGCGAGCGCCCCTTGGGGCCTTCACCGGCGAGGTCTTCCGCATAACGCGACAGGGTCTCGTCTTTATGGGTAATTCCGGCCATCAGCGATACCTCACCTTGGGATCGAGCCAGGCATAGGCGAGATCGACCAGCAGATTGAGCAGCAGGATAATCGCCATGTAGAGGATCACCGTCCCCAGAACGAGCCCGTAGTCACGGCTCAGCGCGGCGTTGATGAAATACCGGCCAATCCCGGGCAGGCCGAAAATCTGCTCGACGATCAGCGATCCGGTGAGCAGATACGAAAGGCCCGGCCCCAGATAGGACACCACCGGAATAAGCGCCGGCTTGATGGCGTGGCGCGCCAGCACCAGCCGCTGCCCCAGCCCTTTCGCCCGCGCCGTCCGCACATAATTGCTGCCCAGAACCTCGATCATCGACCCGCGCATCAGCCGCGATATCCGCGCCGCATGCGGCCAGGCCAGTACCGTGATCGGCATGACCAGATGGGCCATCGAGCCCGCCCGCCATCCCCCGGCGGGCAGCCATTTGAGGTACACCCCGAACAGCAGCTGCAAGATGCTGCCCATGAGGAAGTTGGGCACGATCAGCCCGATCATCACCACCAGCACCAGCACGTAGTCCGGCCAGCGGTTTTGCTGCACGGCGGCAATGATCCCCGCCAGCATGCCGATCAGCGTCGCGATGATGAACGCCGACATGCCCAGCATGATGGTGAACGGCAATCCAAGCGTGAGCAGTTGCGAGACGGTGAAGTCCTGCACCACCATGGACGGGCCCAGATCAAAGCGCAGCAAGCGCCCGATATAGAGGAAATACTGCACGATCAGCGGCTGATCGAGATCGTAGGCCGCCCGCAGATTGCGCAGGATGGCTGGCGGCAGCGCGCGTTCCTGGTCGAACGGTCCCCCGGGCGCCAGACGCAGGATGAAAAAGCACGCCGTAATGGCGATGAAAGCCACCGGTACAATAGAGATGATCCGGCGCAGGACATATGTGAGCATCAGAAATTCCCGTCATGCCGACAAGCAGACTGCGTCTCTTGCGAGCCGCCGGCGGCGTGAGGTTATCGGCGGCAAATCACGTGGGAATCCGTGCCACCGGGATCACCGGTGGCACGGTTGGGTCCTATTCGTCCTTGGACATGTACCGCACGAGGTGGCGGTCCACGGCGTTGTCCTCGAACCCGGACACGCTGGGCGACACCACCCATTTGGAAACATAGAAGTAGATCGGCAGCACGCCGAACTCGTCCATGGCGATCGCCTCGGCCTCGTGCATCAGCCCGGCCCGAACCTCAAGGTCGAGTTCGGTCGCAGCCTGGGCCAGCAGGGCATCGTAATCGGCGTTGGAATAGCGGCCGTAGTTGTTGCCCCAGTTGATGCCGTCGCCCTGCGGAACGCCGGACTTGAGCAGGTCGAGCATGTTGGACGCGTCGTCATAGTCCATCAGCCAGCCAGCGCGGCCGATCTGGAAGTCACCCGCCTGCAAGGCGTCATAGTGGGGACCGACTTCGGCGTTGAACAGCTCCATGCTCACCCCGATCTGCTCCCACATCGCCCCGATGGCCACGGCGATCCGGCGGTGGTTCTCGTTGGTGTTGTAGCGCAGTTGCAGGTGCAGCGGATTGTCGGAGCCATAGCCCGCTTCTTCCATCAGGCCTTTTGCCCGCTCGATACGCGATCCGTAATCCTCGCTGGCCCAATCGGGCAGATAGTCTTCGCCCTCATAGTTGGACGTGCCCGGCGGCACCCAGCCATAGGCGGGCAATTCGCCGGTGCCCAGAACGTCGGGCCCGATCACTTCGCGGTTGAGCGAGATCGACAGCGCTTCGCGCACCCGCACGTCGGCCAGGGCCGGATCGGTCTGGTTCATGACGTAGTAGTAAACGCCAAGGAACGGAGCGACATGCGCCTCGCCCGGATACTGGTCCTGCAACAGCTGATACTGGTCCGCCGGGAAGCTCGACAGAATGTCGAATTCGCCCGCGCGATAGCGGTTGAGCGCTGCGTTATCGTCTTCGGTGATGTGGTAGATCACTTCGTCGATCTGCACATTGGCCGCATCGTAATAATTGTCGTTCTTGACCGAGCGCACAAACGAGCCCGGCACCCATTCGACCGGCACATACGCGGCGTTGCCGACGATATTGGCCATCGTCGTCCACTGATCACCGGCTTCGTCGACCACATGGGCCGGAACGGGATAGGCGGTGTAGTGGGCCAGCGCGCCAAGGAAATATGGCGTCGGCGCGTTGAGCGTGATCTCGACGGTCTTGTCATCGAGCGCCTTGACGCCCAATTCATCGAAATCGGCGATTTCACCCGAGTTGATCGCCTCGGCGTTCTTGATGAAATGCATCAGATACGCGTAGTCGGCGGCCTTGGCCGGGTCTTGCAGGCGCTGGGCGCCCAGCACGAAGTCGCGCGCCGTCACCGGCGTTCCGTCCGACCACATGGCGTCGTCGCGCAGCGTAAAGGTATAGACGAGGCCATCCTCGGATACGTCATAGGATGCGGCCTGTCCCAGCACGGGCTCGCCCATGGGGTCGATGGTCATCAGACCTTCGATATAGTCACTGACCGGCCGGTCTTCCCAGTTGCCCGACACCTGATGCGGATCGAGCGTGCGCGGGTCGCCGCCATTGTGCAGATTGAGGGTCACGGCCAGGGCGGAACCGGACATTGCCATGGCCATGAGGCCCGACAGTAGGCCGCCCCTGAGGACCTTTCCGAAATGCATGATGATTATCTCCTTCCTTTTACCTTGATGTATTTCCCGCCGTTCGGTTGTTCTCTTTTCAAACGGAACAACTCAAATGCTAGATTAAACAGGGAAGTCTTCCCGTTGATCTGGACAGCGAGCCTATCCTTGGCCCAGCGGATTTGACAAGCATTAATTGGCCCGCTCCACGAGGGCGGCAACGCCCATTCCACCGGCAGTACAGACCGAGATCAATGCTCTGTCTTTTTCTTGCGTATTCAACATCTTGGCCGTCATTCCCAATATCCGCGCGCCGGTTGCTGCGAACGGATGGCCATAGGCGAGCGATGACCCGAATATGTTGAGCTTGTCCACCGGCACCGGCCCCAACGGCTCCTCCCGCCCCAGAACGTCTCGATTGTAATCTTCATCCTCAAACGCAGCGAGGGTGCACAGCACCTGCGCGGCAAACGCCTCGTGCAGCTCGAACAGGTCGATATCGTCAAAACCAAGCCCGCTCCGCCGCATCAGGTCCGACACCGCCTGGGTCGGGGCCATCAACAGCCCGTCCCCATGCGCAAAGTCATTGGCCGACACCGCCCCCATGGTCAGCCAGGCCAGCACCGGCAGGTCCCGCTCCCGCGCCCAGTCCTCGCTGGCCAGCAGCACCGAGGCGGCTCCATCGGTCAGCGGTGTGGAATTGGCGGCGGTCAGCGTCCCCTTGCCCGAGCGCTTGTCGAACGCCGGCTTCATCGTCGCCATCTTTTCAAGGCTGGTATCGGGGCGGATATTGTTGTCCTTGTAGATGCCCGCACAGGGCACCGTCAGGTCGTCATGAAAGCCCGCCTCCCAGGCCGCGGCTGCGTTCTGGTGGCTGCGCAGCGCCAAAAGGTCCTGCGCCTCGCGCGAAATGCCCCAGTGCCGGGCCATCAATTCGCAATGCTCGCCCATCGACAGCCCCGTGCGCGGCTCCTGGGTCGAGGGGGCCACCGGGGCAATCTCCCCAAGGCTGAATCCCTTGAAGGCCGCCAGCCGTTCTCCGACAGTGCGCGCCCGCGACAGGGCGATCATCCGCTTTTGCATCTTCGGGCCAAGCACCACCGGGCTGTCGCTCACCGTGTCCGAGCCCCCGGCGATGCCACTGTCGATTTCACCCGTGGCGATCTTGGCGCCCAGCATCAGCGCCGCCTGCAGCGAGGTGCCACACGCAATCTGCAAACTGGTCCCCGGCGTCTTGGGCGATAGCTCCGCGTCGAGCAGCGCCTCGCGGGCCAGATTGAAATCGCGGCTATGGGAGATCACCGATCCGGCCACCACTTCCCCCACCCGCTCGCCTTTGAGCCCATATCGCTCGGCCAGCCCGCCCAGCGCTGTTGCCAGCATCGAGAGGTTGGTTTCATTCTCGTAGCCGCTATAGGCCCGGCAAAACGGAATCCGGCTGGAGCCGACAATAGCGACCCTGCGCAGCGTCCTGTCCATCTCACGCCCTCCCGTCGTGACGCGCCTGAATCGGCCCGCCCATGAACGGGGCAAACCCCGTGCCCAGGATCATGCCGATATCGGCCATGTCCGCACTGTCCACCACGCCATCGGCGACGATCACCTCGGCGCTGTCGACCAGCGGCTGGACCAGATCGCGCCCCAACCCCGCGAGATTGGCGTGCGGTGCCGGTTTTTCCTTGATCGGCTTGCCGTTCTCCCATTTGTAAAAGCCCTGCCCGGTCTTGCGTCCCAGCTTTCCGGCGGCGATCAGCTTGGCAAACCGGCTGTCATCGGCGATTTTCTGCCCCAACTCCCGCGCCACGAACGCGCCGACATCGAGCCCGACCGTATCCATCAGTTCGATCGGCCCCATCGGCATCCCGAACGCCACAGCCGCCGCATCGAGCTGTTCAGCGTTTTCGCCTTTTTCCACCCGGTCCACCGCTTCGAGCAGGTAGGGCATCAGCGCCCGGTTGACGAGGAACCCCGGTGCCGATTTCACCACCACCGGGCTCTTGCCGATGGCCAGCGCAAATGAAGCCCCCCGGCGCACCGTATCGTCTTGGTTGAACGTCGAGCGCACCACCTCCACCAGCGGCAACTGCGCCACCGGGTTGAAGAAATGCAGCCCGATCAGCCGCGCCGGTTCCTCCAGCGCCTCGGCAATGCGTTCGAGTTCGATCGACGAGGTGTTGGTCGCCATGATCGCCTGCGGCGGCAGCCGCTTTTCTGCTTCGGCCAGAATCTGCTGCTTGATATCGAGCTTTTCGACAACTGCTTCGATCAGCACGTCGCACCGCGCGATACCCTTGCCCTCCACATCCGGTTCGAGCCGCGCCATGGCGGCATTCACCGCCTGCCGGGTTTTCAGGCGCTTTTGGAACAGCTTTTTCGCCCGCTCCAGCGCCGGCGTGATCCTGTCGATATCCATGTCCTGCAAGGTAACCGCCATGCCGCGCAACGCGCACCACGCGGCGATATCCCCGCCCATCACCCCCGCGCCCACCACATGCACGCGCGAAAATTTCGGCTTGTCCTTCCCCTTGAGCCCGAGCTTTTTCAAACTCTCGGAGAGAAAGAACACCCGCCGCAGATTGCGCGCGGTTGGCGTGCTCATCAGCGGCACGAACCGCTCGGCCTCATGCGCCATCATCTGCCTGGGGTTGTCGCCATATTTTTCGAACAAATCGATCAGCGCATAGGGAGCGGGATAATGGTCCTTGCGCACCTTCTTGGCCGTCTCCTCGCGCATCCTGGCTGCCACGCGCGCCCGCAGCGGCCCGATCGCCATCACCCGCTTGGCGAACGGCGCCGGTGTCGATTTGCGCTTGGTCAGCACCGCCTTGCGGCCCGCCCAGCGCAGCATGTCGCGATGGCGCACCAATTGGTCGACAAGGTTGAGCTTGCGCGCCTGCCGTGCGCGGACGATCCGCCCGGTCAGCATCAATTGCATGGCATCGACCGGCCCTGCCTGCCGGATCGACCGTCCGGTGCCCGCAAAGCCGGGAAAAATCCCCAGATTGACCTCGGGAAAGCCCAGCCGCGTGGTCTCGTCATCGACGGCGATACGGTAGTGACACGCCAGCGCCAGTTCCAGACCGCCGCCAACGCAAAACCCCGAAATCCCGCACACGAACGGAACCTTCAAATCCTCGATCCGCTGCAACAGCGCATGGGTCCGCCGCAACGCTTCCGGCAGCACCGCCGGATCGCTCATCTGGTCGAATTCCTTGATATCCGCCCCGGCGATGAACCCGGTCTTGCCCGACAGCAGCACCACCCCGAGCAAGTCCCCCGCCCGGCTCTGCTCCTCGACATAGGCAACCAGCGTTTCCAGCTCCGCGATCACCTCGCGGCTGAGCACATTGACCGGCGCATCGGCCACATCGAGCGTCAGCCAGCCGATCTGTTCGACATCGATGGAAAACCGCCAGTGCCGGGTCTGCGGAATATCAGCCTTGGACAACCGCCGCCTCCATTGGTTGCGCGTAGCGTTGCGCGCCGCGTTCCTGCCCGATCATTCCGCCGCCTCGGTGTAATCGTCCGCCTTGCGCGGCACCCGCGCCAGCGCGTCGGGCGCGAAATCATCCACGGCGATCACCCGATCGGTGGCCTCGTCTGCGGCCCGCAGGATCGCGGCTTCATCCGATGTCAGGATATTTTTTGCCAGCGCATCGTCAATGGCATCCCGATCCAGCCGCCGCTCGATTTCACCCTTCTTGATGGCTCTCAAAAACTTCTTTTCGATCTCGGCCGCCGCTTCCACCCGGATCAGCGCATCTTCGAGCATTCCCGTACGATCGCCGGGATCGAAGGTCACATAAACCCCGCGCGTCAGCCGGTCGCGAAACACCGATTGCCCGAGCACCACCCGCGCCAGCCGAAAGTTCTCCCGGTCGCTCGATGCCCGCACTCGCCGCCCGAGCGGAAACAGCAACACCCCCAGCACAAACCGCAGCGCCGGGTTGGGGAAATTGTCCACCACCTCGCCCAGCCCCTTGCGGATCGCTGCGATCCGGTCGCAGGCTATGGCGTGGATCACCGCCACGTCCTCGGGCATACGCCCGTCATCTTCAAACCGCTTGAGCGCCGCCGACAGCAGATAGAGATCAGAAAACACATCCGCCATCCGCCCCGACAGCATCTGCTTGCGCTTGAGGTCGCCGCCCAGCAGCGCCACCGTCCAGTCCCCCACCAGCGCAAAACTCTGGCTGTAGCGATGCAATTCGCGATACCAGCCCTTGAGTTCATGCTCCACCGGCGTCGAGGCAAACCGCCCGGCGGTGATGTTGTGGAACCAGCTCGCCGTGATATTGCGCAGCATGAAGCCGATATGCCCCGCAAAGGCGATATCGAACGCCTCCAGCCCCTCGCGCCGGTCGTGATTTTGCGCCGCGCGCACTTCGCTCAGCAGATAGGGGTGGGCCCGCAGCGCGCCCTGCGCGAATGTGATCAGCGTCCGGGTCAGGATATTGGCCCCCTCCACCGTGATGGCGACGGGAACATTGGAATAGCCCGAAAACAGATAGTTCGAGGGCCCGTCCTGCACGGCCCGCCCGCCATGGATATCCATGGCGTCATCGATACGGTGACGCATCTCGTCAGTGGTCCGGTATTTCAGCGCCGCCGAAATCACCGCGGGCTTTTCACCATCATCGACGATGGCTGCGGTCATCGCCCGCGCCGCCTCAAACAGATAGGCCGACTTGACCAGCCGGGCCATCGCTTCGCCGACCCCTTCCATCATGCCGATGGCGATGCCGAACTGCCGCCGGATGCGCGCATAGGCGGACGTGGTGCGCAGTGCGCCCTTGATCGATACCGTACCGATGGCCGGCAGCGAAATGGCCCGCCCCGTCGCCAGGCACTCCATCAGCATCCGCCAGCCCTGTCCGGCATAGTCAGGCCCGCCAATCAGAAAGGACATGGGGATGAACACATCCGTGCCCGAGGTCGGGCCGTTCATGAACGCCGCCCGCGCCGGGAAATGCCGCCTGCCGATCACCACGCCTTGCAGATCGGCGGGCACCAGCGCCAGCGTGATCCCAACATCCTCACCTTTGCCCAGATGGTTGTCGGGGTCGTACAGATTAAAGGCAACGCCCAAAAGCGTCGCGACCGGAGCGAGGGTGATATAGCGCTTGTCCCAGGACAGCCGCACCCCAAGCACCTGCTTGCCCTCGAATTCGCCATGGGTCACGACGCCCACATCGCGCATGCCCGCCGCGTCCGATCCGGCATGGGCTCCGGTCAGCGCAAAGCAGGGGATTTCCTCGCCCCTGGCGAGCCGTTGCAGATATTTGCCCTGCTGTTCGGGCGTTCCGTACTTCTCCAGCAACTCCCCCGGCCCCAGCGAGTTGGGCACCATCACGGTGATGCCCGCCGCCACCGAGCGCGAGGCGATCTTGGACACCACCTGGCTTTGTGCCTGCGCAGAAAAGCCTAGCCCGCCATGCTCCTTGCCGATCAGCATGCCGAAAAACCGCTGCTCCTTGAGAAAGCTCCACACCTCTGGCGGCAGGTCCATGCGGTTATGGCGCGTATCCCAATCGTCGATCATCGCACAGACCCGTTCGCACGGCCCGTCGAGAAACGCCTGCTCTTCTTCGGTGAGGTCGGGCTTGCGGATGGCAAACAGCCGGTCCCAGTCCGGGCGGCCCGAAAACAGCTCCGCGTCCCAGCCCACCGTCCCGGCGTCGAGCGCCTCCTGCTCGGTGCGTGAAATGCGCGGCAGGATCGCTTTGACCAGCCCATAGGCCGGGCCGGTGATCACCAGCCGGCGCACCGGGGCCAGCGCCAAAAGACCCAATATGATCGCGGGAAGCAGCGCCACGCTCCAGCCGACAACACTGGTAGAAAACGCAACCCCGTATTCCGGGCGCAACATGGCCAGAACGCCGATCACCGCGGCGGCCAGCGCCCACTGCCACAGGGGGGATTGGCGAATGGCGAGGACGAAGAACGCCACCACACCCAGAACGATCAACACCGGAATCATTGATCAGCCTCCCTGCTGCGGCTCCGTTCCACCCACCCCAACGCAACATCAGAATACAACCATGGACGTAAACGTCAACCTAATGCCTCTTGCGGAAGTCTGCGCATTTCCGGTGCGCAAGCGCCCGCACCGGCACCCTTTCCCCGGACAACGTTTGCAAAATGCCGTTGGTTTCATCAGGCGCATCGACACAATTGGCTTTGCGTTTTCTGCTTCTCCCCTTGCGACAGACGTTTGACGCTAACGTCAGGCCGTGACATATTTTCACGATTGACCCGGCGCCGCCCTGGAGGAGGGCCCGCCCCCCTGGAGGAGAGCAATGAGCGAGTCAGCCTATCTCACCCATCCGTGGATCGAATCCTACCCCGCCGGCATCGAGTGGGACGCGGTGATCGACACCACGCCGGTGCATGAACAATTGCTGGCCTCCTGCGCGCGGATGGGCGATGCCACAGCGCTCGACTTCCTCGGCGCCACCACCTCGTTCCGGCAACTGGGCGAACAGGTCAATGCGCTGGCCGGCGCGCTGCAAACCGAACTCGGCGTCAAGAAGGGCGATCGGGTCGCGCTGCTGATGCCCAACACGCCGTTTTACGTCATCGCCTATTTCGCCGTGCTGCGGGTCGGGGCCATAGTGGTCAATTGCAACCCGCTCTATTCGGCGGGCGAATTGAGTCACATCGTGTCCAATTCCGGCGCACGCATTCTCATCACCCTCGATCTCAACGCGACCTTCCCCAACGCCGCCCGGCTGGTGGAACAGGGCCATATCGAACACCTGGTCGTCGCCCATTTTCCCAACGCCCTGTCAGGCCTCAAGAAGTTCCTCTTTCCCTTCGTCCGGGGCCGCGATCTCGCCCGGCCCGCCCAATCATCGGTGGCCCGGTCTGTGGTCTTTTTCGAAGATCTGGTCGCCCTGGGCAGAAAACCCGGACCCGTCGCCATCGATCCACTGACCGACGTGGCGGTTCAGCAATACACCGGCGGCACCACCGGTGTGCCCAAGGGGGCGATGCTCAGCCACGCCAATATCGCCGCCAATATGAGCCAGATCGACAAATGGGGGGATGGTCTGTTCTATCCGCCCTCCAAGATCGTCGCCATTCTGCCCTTCTTCCACATCTTCGCGATGACCGTGTGCATGAATGTGCCGCTGTGCTCGGGCGCGCAGGTGGTGATGCTGCCGCGGTTCGAGCTCAAGCCCTTTCTGGCGCTGCTGAAGCGCACGCGGCCCAACGTCCTGCCCGCCGTCCCCACCCTGCTGCACACGCTCGGCTCCCGGCTCGAAGCCACCGCCGAACTGCTCTCCTCCATCGAAGTGGCGATTTCCGGCGGGGCGGGCTTGCCCAACGAAACCCGCGAGCTGTTCGGCGCCAAATCCGAGGCGGTGCTGGCCGAAGGCTACGGCCTCACCGAAGCCTCCCCGGTCGTCACCTGCGCCGCCCTGCGCCTGCCGTCCAGACCCGGCTCCATCGGCCTTCCCCTGCCCGGCACCGACATCCGCTTCGTCAGCCTCGATGACCCCGACACGGAGGTTGCCCAGGGCGAGCGGGGCGAGCTTGTCGTCAAGGGCCCCCAGGTGATGCTCGGTTATTTCAACGACGAGCAGGCCACCCGCGAGGCGTTCACCAGCTCCGGATATCTGCGCACCGCCGACGTCGGCTATATCGATCCCGACGGCTATGTCTTCCTCGTCGACCGGATCAAGGATCTGATCATCTGTTCCGGTTTCAACGTCTATCCACGGGTCATCGAAGATGCGATTTATCGCCACCCGGCGGTCGACGAAACCAATGTGATCGGTGTAAAGGATCCCGTTCGCGGCGAAGCCCCCGTCGCCTATGTCAAGCTCAAGTCCGGCGAATCCCTCAAAGCCGCCGACCTGAAAACCTTCCTCAGGGACCACCTGTCCAAGCTCGAAATGCCCCGCGAGATCATTTTCAGGGACGAACTCCCCAAGACCATGATCGGCAAGCTCTCCAAGAAGGATTTGCGCGAGGACTACGAAAAAACCGCCAAATCCGAAAGGACCGTGCCTTGAACAAGCACAATGCCGGCAAGCAGGATCTGTTCGCGATCGCAGATCTTGCCCGCGAGTTCGGCATTTCCACCCGCGCCATACGCTTTTACGAATCCAAGGGCCTGCTGTCGCCCGACCGCGTCGGCGCCACGCGGGTCTTCCGCCGCCGCGACCGCGCCCGGCTGATCCTGATATTGCGCGGCAAGCGCCTCGGCTTCTCCCTGCGCGATATTTCCGAATATCTCAGCCTCTACGATGTCGATGAAACCCGCACCGCCCAGGTCCGACTGTTGATCGACAAGGTCGATGAACGGCTCGAACTGCTGCACGGCCAGCTCAAGGACCTTGAAACCACCATCACCGAATTGACCCAGATTCGTGATCTGGCCGATGAGCGCCTGCAAAAGGCCCCCACCGGCGACGGAGCCGCCTGACGCTTTGCCCCATGCCGGGTTGCCGCACTGCGCATATGCGCCATTGACCAGGATTTGCGCGGCCCGTATGTAGCAAAGTGCAATAGCCAACCCCGGAAGCCCAATTGACACGTTTCGGCACCAGAACATTGCTTCGGCTCGGTCGCCGGACACTGTCATGGAATGCGCGCCTTCTGGCGACGCTGCTGCTGTTTGTCGGGCCGGCTCATGCCGCCGCGCAGCAGATTTCCGCCGAACACCTGCCCACGGCCTCTGGTGAATTGATCGATGGCGCGCGCGCCGACAAGCCCGTGCTACGCGCCGATCCGGGCTTCGCCTTTTGCCTGATATGCGCCGATACCGCCGATGACGGCATCGTCCTTCTGCCAGTCGGAACCGGTCCTCTTGCGTCACGCATCCTCGTGTTGGCGTCAGGCTCTTTTACCCCTGCGCGCGCCGCGCCTTCGGCTCCCTACGGCTTTGCCTGGGGCCGGGCTCCGCCACTGGCGTGAACCCGTCGGCCCGCTGGCGCGTTCAAGCCATTTGCAGCGCGAAATGGGCCGAAATACCCGATTGAAGTAAATTCCGTAATTAATTCATATTAGTCATGCCGGGATCGGCCAGATCGATATAGGCTGGAGTGTGGCCGGAAACGGGTCCCGCTCTTTGCGCCCGGTCTGCTCCGATCGCAGCGAAGCGCTCCGGCGCATCCGATACAATCAACCGCCGCTGCCTTGCCGGGCACGGCATGACGTCTCCGGGTGAGGCAAACCAAAGGTGCCAATGCATATACCGGTTTTAGTTTCGTTGCTTGTCGGCATCCCTTTCGCCGCCGCGCTCATCCTCGCCCTGGGCCGTTTTGATCGCGACCTGTCGGGATGGGTCGCCCTTGGCGTTGCCGTTCTCGCCTTCGGCGTCACCATCTTTCTCTATCCCTACGTCACCAATGGGGAGGTGCTCAGCTATCGCCTGAGCTGGGTGCCCGGGCTCGGGCTCGATCTCATCTTCCGCATGGACGGGTTCACCTGGCTGTTCTCGGTGCTGATCACCGGCATCGGCGCGCTGATCATGCTCTATTCGCGCTATTACATGTCGCCCGAAGACCCGGTCCGGCGGTTTTTCGCCTTCCTGTTGTCGTTCATGGGCTCCATGCTCGGCGTTGTCCTGTCGGGCAACGTCATCCAGCTGGTCATCTTCTGGGAAATCACCAGCCTCTTTTCCTTCCTGCTGATCGGCTACTGGTATCACAACGCCGCCGCCCGCGATGGCGCGCGCATGGCGCTCACCATCACCGCGACCGGCGGGTTGTGCCTGATGGCCGGCATGCTGCTGCTCGGCCATATTTCCGGCAGCTATGAGCTCGACGTCATCCTGTCCTCGCGTGAGGCGATCCAGGCCAATGGCCTTTACGATGTCGCTCTGGTGCTGATCCTGCTCGGGGCCCTCACCAAAAGCGCCCAGTTTCCCTTCCACTTCTGGCTGCCCAATGCCATGGCCGCCCCCACCCCGGTTTCCGCCTATCTGCACTCGGCAACCATGGTCAAACTGGGCGTGTTCCTGCTTGCCCTGCTCTGGCCGGTCATGGCCGGCACCGACATCTGGTTCTGGGTTGTGGGCTCGGCTGGCCTGATCACGCTGGTTCTGGGCGCCTATTCGGCGATCTTCCAGCAGGACCTCAAGGGTCTGCTTGCCTATTCCACCATCAGCCATCTGGGCCTGATCACCCTGTTGCTGGGACTGTCGAGCCCGCTGGCGGCGGTGGCGGCAATCTTCCACATCGTCAACCACGCCACCTTCAAGGCCTCCCTGTTCATGGCCGCCGGGATCATCGACCACGAAACCGGCACCCGCGACCTGCGCAAGCTCTCGGGGCTGTTCCGGTTCATGCCGATCACCGCCACCGCCGCCATGGTGGCCAGCGCCGCCATGGCGGGCGTTCCCCTCCTCAACGGTTTCCTCTCCAAGGAAATGTTCTTTGCCGAAACCGTCGAGACCCATACCGGCACCCTGCTCGATCTGTCCCTGCCCTATGTCGCGACCATATGGGGGGTGTTCAGCGTGGTGTATTCGATCCGCTTCATCGCCGAAGCCTTTTTCGGCCCCGACCCGGTCGATCTGCCCAAGCAGCCCCACGAGCCCCCGGTCTGGATGCGCATTCCCATCGAATTGCTGGTGCTGATCTGCCTGATCGTCGGCGTCATTCCCGGCATCACCATCGGCCCGTTCCTGCACACCGCCGTCGTGGCCGTCATGGGCGGCGAGACCCCGCAATACAGCCTCTCGGTCTGGCACGGCTTTTCCATGCCGCTGCTCATGAGCATTATCGCCATGGCGGGCGGTGTTGTGGTCTATTTCGCCATCCGCAAGATCGCCTATCAGCTCGACGGCCCCCCGCTGGTGCGTCACCTCAAGGGCCAGCGCATGTTCGAGCGCTTCATGGTGACCATTTCCTGGAAAATGGCCCGCAGCCTCGAATCCATTCTCGGCACCCGCCGGTTGCAGGCCCAGATCGGCATCATGATCCTCACGGTGCTGGCCGCCGGCGTCGCAGTCACGTCGCGCTTCGATATCCCCGGCGTCGTCTTCCCCGCGGTCCAGTTCGACCCGGTGTTCGCCCTCATCTGGATGGCGGGCATCGCCTGCGCGGTGGGGGCCGCCCAACAGGCCAAATACCACCGCTTCGTCGCCCTCGTTTTGATGAGCGGCGCGGGTCTGGTCACCGTCCTCACCTTTGTGTGGTTCTCGGCTCCCGATCTGGCCATCACCCAATTGCTGGTCGAGGTCGTCACCACCGTGCTGATCCTGCTCGGCCTGCGCTGGATGCCACAACGCAAACAGGAGCTGCATGACCAGCGGCACATGCCGCTCTCGGTGGTCATCCGCCGGGGCCGCGACCTGACGATCGCCGCTGCGGTCGGGCTGGCCACCGCGGCCATCGCCTATTTCGTGATGACGCGGGAACTCTCCGACACCGTCGCGACCTATTTCCTCGAACTGGCCTATTCCGAAGGCGGCGGGCGCAACGTCGTCAACGTCATCCTCGTCGATTTCCGTGGCTTCGACACGTTTGGCGAAATCGTCGTCCTCGGCATCGTCGCGCTTTCGGTATTTGCGCTGCTGCGCCGCTTCCGTCCCGCTCCCGAGAGCATGGAGCGCCCCGAACAGCAGCGCCGCCTGATCGAATTCTTCGGTCGCGGCAAGGACATCGAGGCCGAAGGCGGCGAACGCTACACGCCCATCGCCGCCGTCATCATGAACTGGATGTTCCCGGTCATCATCGTCCTGGCCGCCTATCTGTTTTTCCGCGGTCACGACCTTCCCGGCGGCGGGTTTGCGGCGGGCATCGCCATGTCGGTGGCTTTCCTTTTGCAATATATGGCTGGCGGCACCCGCTGGGTGGAGGAACGCCTGCGCGTCCTGCCGGTGCGCTGGATCGCGTTTGGCCTGTTGATGGCTATTGCAACGGGTATTGGAGCCTGGGTGTTCGGCTATCCGTTCCTCACCTCGTTCTTCCAATACACCGAGGTGCCGTTCATCGGAAAAGTCCCCACCGCCTCGGCCCTGCTGTTCGATCTGGGCGTCTTCGCCCTCGTCGTCGGTGCCACGGTACTGATGCTGGTCGCCATCGCCCACCAGTCGATCCGCAAGCCCAAGAAGCGCCCGGGGATCGACGACGATGACCCCGACGAGACCGGCCTGGCGGAAACCGAACCGGCTCCTGAAGCTGTCCCCACCCAAGGAGAGGCGTGATGGAACTCATTCTCGCAATCGGCATCGGCGTTCTGGCCGGCTCGGGCGTGTGGCTCATCCTGCGTCCCCGCAGCTTTCAGGTCATCATCGGCCTGTCGCTGCTCTCGTATGCGGTCAACCTGTTCATCTTCTCGATGGGTCGGCTCGGCACCGGCAAGCCGCCGGTGCTCGACCCCTCCATCCCCATGGACACCGCAGCGTTCACTGATCCCCTGCCCCAGGCGCTGGTGCTCACCGCCATCGTCATCGGCTTTGCCATGACGGCGCTGTTTCTCGTGGTGCTGATCGTCTCGCGCGGTCTGACCGGAACCGACCACGTCGATGGACGGGAGCCTGGCCAATGAGTTTTTCTCTCGAACATTTCGTCATCATTCCGGTCCTGCTGCCGCTGACGGTCGCTGCCGCGTTGCTGCTGTTTCGCGACCAGCACCGGGTGGGCAAGGCCATCGCCGTTCTGGCCACGATGCTCGCCCTGCTGGCCGTATCCATCGTGCTGCTGGTCCTCACCGCCTCCGATGGCGAAAATGGCTGGCTGGGGGTGTACCTGCTCGGCAACTGGTCACCGGTCTTCGGCATCGTCCTCGTGGCCGATCGCGCTGCGGCGGTGATGGTGGCGACCACGGCGGTGCTTGGTGCCGCCGCCATGATCTTTGCCTCAGCGCGCTGGAACGGGGCGGGCCCGCATTTCCACAGCCTGTTCCTGTTTCTGATCGCCGGGGTCAACGGCGCGTTCCTGACCGGTGACCTGTTCAACCTCTTCGTCTTTTTCGAGGTCATGCTGGCCGCCTCCTATGGCCTGCTGCTCCACGCCTCGACAGTCGCCAAGGTGCGCTCCGGGCTGCAATACATCGCCATCAACCTCGTGGCGTCTTCGGTGTTTCTCATCGGCGTCAGCCTGATCTACGGGGTCACCGGCACGCTCAACATGGCCGAACTGGCGGTGCGGGTCCCTCTGATCGACGATGCCGACCGCATGCTGCTCGAAGTGGGCGCCGCCGTGCTCGGCACCGCCTTTCTCGCCAAGGCCGGCATGTGGCCGCTGTGCTTCTGGCTGCCCTCGGCCTATTCCTCCGCGGTTTCCCCCGTGGCGGCCGTCTTTGCCATCCTCTCCAAGGTCGGCGTCTATATCATCTGGCGGCTGTCGCTGCTCCTGTTCGGCCTCGATACCGGTCCCTCGGCGGGTCTCGCCCAGAACTGGCTGCTGATCGGCGGCCTCGCCACGCTGGTCTTCGGCTCGGTCGGCGTCCTCGCCTCTCAGGGGCTGGCGCGCCTCACCGCCTATGCGGTGATCGTCTCCTCGGGCACCATGCTGGTGGCCATCGGAGTCGGCGGCATCGAAGTCGCCGCGGGCGCCTTCTATTACATGGTCGGCTCGACCCTCGCCCTGGCCGCTCTGTTCATGCTGGTCGAACTCATCGAACGCGGCCGCATGGCCGGTGCCGACGTTCTCGCCGTGACCATGGAAGCGTTCGGCTTCGAGGACGAAGACGTCCTGCCCGACGAAGAAGAAGTCGGCATCCCCATCCCCGGCAAGCTCGCCGTGCTCGGCATCAGCTTTATTGCCTGCACCCTGCTGCTCGCCGGCCTGCCGCCCTTTTCCGGCTTTGTCGGCAAGGTCGCCATTCTCGCGGGCATCATCGGCATTCACGCTGGCGGCACGGGCTCGCCGATCGCCGGAGCCGACTGGGCCGCCGTCACCCTGCTGATCGTGTCCGGCCTTGCCGTGATGATCGCCATGCTGCGCGGCGGCATCAACACCTTCTGGGCGACCCGCGAGGACATGACCCCCAATGTCAGCGTGGTGGAGATCGTACCGATCACGGCGCTGATCGTCGTCTGCCTCGCGCTCACCGTGTTTGCGGGACCTGCGATGACCTATTTCACTGCCGCCGCCGCTGAGTTGCACAACCCGGTCGGCTACATCGAAGCGGTGTTGACCGCGTCGCCCTTGCCCTATCCGGGCCGGGGGGTGCTGCCATGAGCCGCCTTTTCCCCCACCCGATCCTGTCGCTGTCGCTGGTCGCGCTGTGGCTGATCCTGCAACAGAGCGTGTCGACCGGGCAGATCCTGCTCGGCCTCGTCATCGGCTTTGCCGCCGGTCAGGCGACCCGCCGCCTCGGGCTGGAAAAGCCCTACCTGCACCGGCCATGGCTGATCCCCGAGCTGGTGCTGGTCGTCACTATCGATATCGTGCGCTCCAATATCGCCGTTCTCTGGATCATCCTCACCGGCGGCACCTCGCCGAAAACCGCCAATTTCGTGCGCGTGCCCATCCAGCTGCGCGACCGCACCGCCCTTGCCTTCCTCGCGGTGATCGTCACCGCCACCCCCGGCACCATCTGGCTCGAATTCGATGAAGAGGCGGGCGAGCTGCTCCTTCACGTGCTCGATGTCTATGACGAGGCCGCCTGGATCGACATCATCGGCAACCGCTATCAGGGGCGCCTCGTGGAGATCTTCACATGAGTCTGGTTTTGGTCGAATGGTCCCTCATGATTGCCCAGATCCTTCTGGGCGTCGCCATGCTGGTCACTGTCTATCGCATGGTCATCGGCCCGCGCGCCCAGGACCGCGTTCTTGCGCTCGACGCCTTCTATGTCGTGGGCATGCTGATGCTGCTCACCGTGGGCATAAGAGTGGGCACGCCGCTGTTTTTTGAAGTCTCGCTGATCATCGGCGTTCTGGGCTTTGTCAGCACTGCGGCCCTTGGAAAGTTCCTCATGCGTGGCGAGGTGATCGAATGACCGATATTCCCCTATGGGCCGCCATTATCTTTGCCTTTCTGGTCGTCAGCGGCGCTGGCCTCACGCTGATGGGCTGCATCGGGCTGGCCCGGTTCGATACCTTCTACGCCCGCGTTCACGCTCCCACCCTGGGCACCAGCTATGGGCTGGTCAGCATGGCGCTGGCCTCCGCGCTCTATTTCACCCTGATCGGCGGCCGCCCGGTCTTCCATGAAATCGTGATCGTGGTGTTTGTGACGGTGACCACGCCGGTGACGCTGATGACCCTTGCCCGCGCCGCGCTGCACCGCGACCGGTCCGAGGGCAAGCCGGGCATTCCGCTTCCCGCCCCCCGCTCCAGCGTCAACCCCGCCCCCGAAACTCAATAACGGCCCACGGCCCGCGAGGCAGCATCAATAAAGGCAAGCACCACAGCCCGACGGTTGTGGTACTTACTGCCATCATTTGCAAAAGAACTTGACTCGCACCCGGCGAGTCATCCAGCTTCACTGTGTTCTGACCCAAGCTGGAGACGAATTATGCGAGCCGTTAATATCATTACCTTGATCCTCGTAATAATTGGAGGACTCAATTGGGGACTGGTTGGCCTCTTCCAATTCGATCTGGTCGCCGCCATTTTCGGCGTCGGCAGCATGCTGTCAAAAATAGTCTATATCGTGGTGGGATTGTCGGCCATCTGGCAGCTCATCCCGCTGTTTCGCTCCTTCTCCGAAGGAGAAAACCTGGCACAACGGTGATCCAGGCTCTCGAACCGGTGGCCTTGCTTTAAACAAGGCAAATCCTTCCGGTCCGGTGACGGCGACAAGCCGGTTCCGTCTCGCTTCGCGAAAAACGCGAACCGCCTGTTGTCGCCCAAACAGTGTTTCGGCCACGGCTCTCCGGACCCGTGGCCTTTTGCTGCGCTCGGCAGCCCCCTTGGCACCAGCCGGTTGACCGCCGGACGGCGAGGTGTACTCTTTGCCCAAGGGAGGATGCAGCAATGCCCGACATGCCTGTCGTCTATCACATTCCCGTCTGCCCCTTTTCACAACGCCTGGAAATCCTGCTCAGCCTCAAGGGGGCTGTCGATGCCGTAAAATTCCGCGTCGTCGACATCACCCGTCCGCGCGATCCGGCCCTGCTCGAACTCACACGCGGCTCCACTGCCCTGCCGATCCTTGTTACGAACAAGGGTGTGCTGAAAGAAAGCCTCGTCATCCTCGACTATCTCGATGCGCGCAGCGGCCACGGCAAGATCGCCCGCGCCGATCCCTATGAACACGCCGTCGAGGCGATGCTCATTGCCATGGAGGGGGATTTTACCGGGGCCGGATATCGGTACGTCCTCAATCAGGACGAGGCGCGCCGGTCCGCTTTCAGCGACGCGATGCTGGCGCAATATCAGCGTCTGGACGATTTCCTCGTCTGGCAAAACCCAGAGGGCACGTTCCTGTTCGAGCAGTTCGGTCTCGCGGAAGCCGTTTTCACCCCGATGTTCATGCGCTTCTGGTTCCTCGATTATTACGAGGGTTTTGACCTCCCCGAATCCGGCTTTGCCCGGGTCCGGCGCTGGCGCGATGCCTGCCTCGCCCATCCTGCCGCCCAGCAGGTCAATAAAGAGCAGGTCATCAAACTCTATTATGACTACGCCATGGGTGCCGGAAATGGTGCCCTGGTTCCGGGCCGCACCGTTTCGAGCTTCACCTTCGAGCCCGCATGGCAGCAAAGGCCCTGGCCGCCGCCACAGAAATATTCCGGCACCGCTACCGACGCCCAGCTCGGCCTCGCCGGCTGATCGCATCAGCGCAACGCTTGGGGCCCATTCGCGCAACCAAAGTCCGGCATGGCCGTTTCGCCGATGGCCACGCCCGGATCATCCTGACGCGACCGGGCCTGTTTCGGCTTCAGTCCGATAGGGAGCGCCATGCAGTATCTTTTCGGCCCCCTTGTTTCCGCCAGGTCCACCACTTTCCGGCTCTGGGCCCCCAGCGCCACCCGGCTGGCGGTCATCATGCCCGATCGTCCGGCTGTTCCCATGCAGCCGGAAGCCGACGGATGGTGGACGGCAGAGGTGCCGCACACCGGTCCCGGAACGCGCTACAAATTCCGCATGGGCGATCTTGAATTTCCCGACCCCGCCTCGCGAAGACAGGAAGGCGGCACCTCCGGCTGGAGCGTCGTGTGTGCCCCGCTCGGGCGCCCTCCATCCCCGCGAACCCGCCGCCCATGGCACGAAACCGTCCTCTGCGAGGTCCATGTCGGCACGGTCTCGCCCGAGGGCACCTTTCTCGGTCTTGCCGCCCGTCTCGAACATTTTCGCGATGCCGGGTACACCGCCCTGGAGCTGATGCCGATCAGCCAGTTCCCCGGCGACCGCAACTGGGGCTATGACGGCACGTTGCTGTTTGCGCCCCACGCCGCCTATGGCTCGCGCGAGGACCTCCGGCACCTGATCGACCGGGCCCACGCCCTGGGCATCGCCGTGCTGCTCGACGTGGTCTATAATCATTTCGGCAGCCACGAGAATTTCATCCCGCTTTACGCGCCCGAATTCTTCGACACTGACGCCCACACCCCGTGGGGGGCTGCCCTTGCCTTCAACCAGCCGATGGTGCGGCGCTTTTTTTGCGAAAACGCCCACCTTTTGCTGGCCGAGTTCGATTTCGACGGCCTGCGCCTCGATGCGCTTCATGAAATGAAATCCGAGGGCAGCGATCAGTGCCTTGTCGAGCTCACCGGCACCGCGCGCACCATCAAGCCCGACGCCATGCTCGTTGTCGAGAACATGAACAACACCGCCTGCTGGCTCGAACGCAGTGCCGCCGGAACCCCCACCCTGTTCACCGCCCAGTGGCATGATGAATTCCAGCACATATTCAGTTTCCTCGTCACCGGTGACGACAAGAACCAATATGGCGATGGCTCACGCGATCCGTGGTCCATCCTCGAACACGGTCTCACCCATGGCCTGATCGATCGCAGCGGGCTCAGCCACCCCTTGGGTCCCGATGCCTTGGTCGTCTATCTGCAAAATCACGACCAGATCGGCAACCGGGCCGACAGTGGCCGCCTCCCCGACCGGATCGGGGCCGACAAGCTCGATTTCGTTCATTTCGTCCTGCTGCTGTCTCCCCAGATTCCCCTGTTTTTCATGGGCGAGGAAGCGCATCTGCAAACTGCCTTCCCCTATTTTCTCGATCTTCCCGCCAGTGAAGCCCAAGCCATGCAATCGGGCCGCTATCGCCAGATGCGCGAGAGCTTCGGCCAAAACGTCAGCGAGGGAGAATTGCCCGACCCCAATGCGCAGGCGACGTTCGTTTGGGCCAAGCTCGACTGGACCGAATTCGACAGGCCGGAGCGCCGGGCCGCTTTGGACCGCTTCCGCAGTCTCAACCAATGGCGACGCTCGCGCGTCTGGCCGCTGACCGCCTCCCGGTTCGGCAAGGCCGAAAGCCACCGCGCGGGCACGGCGCTGGTCATCAACTGGATCTTCGAAGCTGGCGTGCTCACCATGGCCCTCAACACCTCCGCCAGCGCCTGCGCCATCCCCTGCATCATCACCGCCCCACCGGTTTCCACCGGCGACACCTCCCAGCACGGCGACCTCCTGCATCTGGGCCCCTGGAGCGCCGTGGCGTGGTCAACCATCACCGGCAATGGCCAATAGCGACGCCCCCGAACCTCGCCCTCATCTTTCAGGCAACCCGATGCTGAATTTGTCACAAGTCCATGCATTTTTTCGTCAACATTGGCGCAAGGATCGGAGGCGGTAGCGCCTTCCCATGTCCCCGCGGATGGCGAAACCGCCCCCTGCCAGCCGCCTGTAAATGGCATTTACGGTTGCAATTGGAGGTCTCGTTTCGTACCAAGAGAGGCAACAGATCAAAAGGGAGGATGGGGTCGATGCGAGCGCTTCTGAACTTCTGCGCGGGTGCGGCACAGGCTTCCCAAACCCTTGTTTCAGCTCGCAAATTCGGCCCAGGCAGCCTGCTCTGCGCCATATTGATCGCCGCATCGACGCTGGTTTTCATGCCGCAGATCGCCACCGCCCAGCAGCTTGAAGGCCCCGTTCATATCGGCATCATCCGCCCCGCACCCGACACCGTCGATCCGCTCATGGCGCCCGTGGCCCGGTCGGCAGAACAGGGCACGATCATGGCCGAAGAGGAATTCTCCTTCAACGCCAGCATGTTCGGTTTTGACTTCGCAATTATCCAGAAAGAGGCGCAGGGCGAGGACGTTATCACCGCCGCCGAGGAACTGGTCGACTCCGACGAAGTCTTTGCTTTAGCTGGTGGTTTTGATGAGGCCGAGGCGCGCCTGCTAAGCGCCTGGGCCGACGAGCGCGCCATTCCGTTCATCAATCTTCTGGGCGCCGATGACGCGCTGCGCAATGAATTGTGCAACCCCTCGACCTTCCACATGTCGCCCAGCGCCGCGATGTATCTCGATGCCCTGGCCGGCTGGTATGTCCGCGCCGGCTTCCGCAACTGGTTCACCCTTGTCGCCGATACCGAGGTCAATCAGGCCGAACGCGACAGGCTGCTACGCGGGCTCAGCGACCGCCATTTC